>NZ_JBPJZL010000002.1:0-704247 GCF_051216835.1 Variovorax multivorans | reverse complement strand
TGCCTGCATGCTCGGCATCCGAAAAACTGATCTGGCTCATCGTTGGCGCTCCTTCATTCAGCATGCGTAATCAACGTTCAGAGCGGCCATCCGTGGACTTGATCAGATGTTCCCTAGGCACTGCGGTGCAAGCGAGTTCATCAACCGGCGACGTCAACCTGCATCGATGCGAGGATCTGCAATGCCCATGCAATTGCTCGAGCGGCTTTGCTCCGCAGATATGCCCATGACCATCGACGTGCATGAGGACATCGAGAAATGCGACTTGCTGCGCGCTGCAAGACTGATAGAGGCAGATCTTCCGCCGTTCATGCACTACCAGGGGCGAACAACTTACTCCGGTCAAGCCACGGTGATACGGGTGACGGCCAAGGGCGAAGCGGCGTTGAAGATGCGTGCTTGTTCCCTGTTGAACTCGACACAGCGCCCTGCCGATCTGGAGGCGTCGGACGCACGGTGACGCGGCGGGCTTGGCTGCTGCGCCAACAAGCTGACGCGGTGTCTACCTACAACAGGGCCTCCTCGAAAGCACGACCTTCTACAGGACGTTAGCAATGCGCCCCGCATTCGATATCGATATCCGCAGGAGGCTCCCCAAAATGACGCTTGCCGTTTTTATTGTGGAAGACGAGCCGTTGATCCAAGACAGCCTCAAGGTCGTGCTCGAGGGCTATCTGCGGGCGGAGGTCGTAGGGACTGCGCTTTCCGAGGCCGAAGCTGTGGCCTGGCTCCAGGCGAACGAAGAGGCATGGCAGCTTCTCGTCGTGGATCTGTTGCTGAAACAGGGAACAGGACTCGGCGTACTGGCCGCCCTTTCAGCGCTCGGCGGGAAGAGAGGGATCGTGGTGGCGTTGACCAATGCGGCTTCTCCAGACAACCGTGCGGAGTGCATTCGTCTGGGCGCCGATGCGGTCTTCGACAAGGCAGCAGAGGTCAATGAGTTCCTTGCCTATTGCGCTGCCGAGCATTGACGGGCGGTCGCATTGATGTCGCACCTGCAAGCGCAGATGGTTATTTGTATCCCTTCGTACAAGGGTGCACTCCGTCCGCCTACAGCCAGTTGCCATAAGCAATGAACAATCCCTCTCCATCATGGAACTGGAAAACTCAGATCAACATGGATTGGCGGCCCAGGCTGCCGAATGGCGCCGACGCGCACTCCGTGGCGATCGAGATGCCCGCGGCATTGCCCACGCGCTCGAAGTGGAAGTCCGACGACTTTGCGGCAGTGCTCCTGCAATGAATCACGAACTAGACACCCGCCCTCTCGCTATTTGGGCCGCTGCACGGCCCTGGTGGAAGCGTTGGTAAGGCGGCGGATCGGCCATTGCGCTCCCCTGTTTTTGAAAGAAGGCATCACGCTGCGCGGTCGCAGGGGTTCGACAGGTCGACTGCCAAGTTCTTGCCGGGAAGCCGAGCGGACTCGGCCATGGGGACGATCGATGTTCCACAGGCCCAATGTTGCGCGGTTCCTGGCGCCTTTTCACTGTGATCTTTGTACATCGGCCGCGATTACGAGTGAGGTCGGAGGAAGACCCTCACGCGGAGGGCGCGTCCCCGTGTTTCCCCAATGGCGAGCGGAGAGTTCTCAGGCGTTCCTGTGTGGCTCTCAGGACGGATTCAGGAGACCAAGGGGGGCGGTGCAGTGGCATGGTCTTCCATCTCGGTGCAGAGGGTTTCGTCCAGTACCGGCATCAACCCGTTCATCAGCCTTGTCTCGACTGCAAGCACGACAGCGCGGTGCAGTGTGCTTGGCAGGATGCGTCCATTCAGATAGTCAAAGACCAAAGTTTCGGCAGCAAACAAGGAAAGTGACATGGCGCGGACCTATCGGACATGACGCCACAGTAGCAGTGCCCGCCGTCGAAGTCTGTTCGATACCGCGCCTATGCGTCACCGCCCAGGGTCTGGTCCAGACACCCGTCTACTCTCACTGCCCTGCATTGCCTCGAGGCCGTCGCCGACGAAGACTGGGGCGTGCCATGCGTTCTATGCCGTAGCGCGCGTTGACCAAGGCGGAGGGCCAAGTCGCAGCGGGCGCGCATGTTTGGTATCGCACAGACAAGACGCACTCGACCGTCTACAAATATGGAGCGCAAAAGGTCTTGCACACTTCGCCGGGCGCTTTGGCAAGCGCGCAGTGAATGCATTGCGACCTCCAATTTTGAGGGCAAAGAAAGGTTCATATGAACACGCTTTTCAATATCAAGACTTCGATTCTTGTTGTCGTCATGCTGGTACTGCCAATGGCACAGGCAGCGACGATGACCAAGGCCGAGTATCAGGCCGGCAAGACTCGCATCAGCGCGGACGTCAAGGCCGACAAGGCGGCGTGCGTCCCCTTGGCTGACAACGCCAAGGACATCTGCATCGAAGAAGCCAAGGCCAAGGAGAAAGTTGCGCGCGCCGAACTGGAGTACGGCTATACCGCCAAGTCCAGCGACCGGAACAAGGTGCTGGTTGCGAAGGCGGAGGCGGGCTATGCAGTCGCCAAGGAAAAGTGCGATGACCAGTCGGGCAATGCCAAGGACGTGTGCGTCCAGGAGGCCAAGGCTCTCAAGACCAAGGCGCTGGCCAACGCCAAGATGGGCAAGGAAATCGGCGAGGCCAAGGTCGACGCCAGCCAGGCAAAGCGCGATGCCGACTACAAGGTCGCTACCGAGAAGTGCGACAGTATGTCGGGTGATGCCAAGGCAAGTTGCGCGGCCGCCGCCAAGACAAAGTTTGGGAAGAACTGAATCCGGGGAGTGCTGAAGGATTCTTCACCGTGGAAGCCTGCAAGCCCAATGGTCTCTGGTCGACCACGACTGACTTGGTCGAGAGTGACATCGCGAGCCTCGCTCAACACATGAGGCAATGCGAGCGCGCACTTGGCCGTGTCCCGCGACTGCGATCGGCGGTGCAAACTGTGCGAATCGAGATCGGGGCGCACATCGTGACGTCGGCGTGCCTCGGGGGTGCCGTTGGGGCCTCCCTGGTGCTGGCGTTCGTTCACTTGGGATTCCTCTAGTTCCCTTTTTCTCGCCTTGGCTTGGCTGTCGATCGTGGATTTCCACGCTCGTTTGACCCACTGGGGATGCGGACAAAAACTGGACTACCAAGAGGTAGTTCATGTATTCATTACGAAGACAGAATTCGAGCGGTCGAGTTGTACATGAAGCTCGGCAAAGTTCAGAGTCAAGTGAAACAAGATACCGAAAAGTTCCGACTTGGATGAGACAGGGATTCCGTGCACGGTGAGTCAGCGTGCGCTAAGTCGTTGATTTCTAAGAGGCCGAGTTTCGAGTTGGACGAGCATCGACATACGCTTCGTGTAGCGCGACATTTCGTCGGTCGCTCGCAGGTACCTCTTTGCGGTGTTGCGAGACAGGCCTGTGCGCCTTGCTATCTCGCGGGTGGGCATCGGCTTGCGTAGGGCCCAGCATCTTTCAGAGCTGCTTTCGAGCGCCTCGCGCGCGCCGCGATACCTAATTTGGGTGATGGACCGGTCCCCGCCGTGCCCTTAATATTTCGCGTAACAAATTGACATGAATCGAGAGTGACGGAGCTTTTCTAACGATTGAGAACGGGAGTGATCGATGGCCTGGTGGAAATGCATCCCCTGCACTCGGGAGGGAAAGAGCGGATGGCACGAGCTGGCCGAATATTCCGTCAGCACTCGCTGCCCAGTTTGCGCGACCTACATGCAGGGGCCTTTTCCTGAGGCTATCGATGCTCACGTCCTTGGGCTCATGCCGACCGCACCAAGGCGACCATCGATCGAGCAAATCAATTTGTTTTTCGAGAGAAACTATGGGCCAAAAGGCCCTGTCGATGCTCATACCGTCAATTTCCAGATGTTGAATGACAATCTGGTGATATGGCAAAAAGAGTTCGTTGAGCGCGTTCGGACCTTAAAGAATTCCATCAGCGAAGAACAGGCTTTGGGCCTTTGGGAATTGATGGTGGAGTGCTTCGTCGAGAAGAAGATAGACAAAGCCTATGCTTTCCTGCAGCGCGCCAAAGCTCTGGGGTTGAAGCCGTTGGAGGCGGAAAGCCCGCGCGTGTTCTGGTCAGGTGCGGAGAGCCGCAAGAAAGCATATGAGGTCTCCCAACCACCGCCCGAAGCTACCGCTCTGGAAAAAACCGATATAGGGCAGCTGCTCGACAAGCTTTCATTGTTCAAAGCAGTCCCGTGGGAGCTTTCGACGCTTCTGTGGGCGCTGGTGTCCCGGTATTTCGGCATGGGAGCCAGCGGCGATATACATGTCTATATGGACGGCGGTTTTGCATTGGGCAATGTCTTTTGGAACGACGAGCTTCCAGTTCTCCGGCTTATGCAGCGCTACGGTGCTGTTCGATCAATCCTTATTCACATTTGGCACACGGAGGATCTCCGATGGATGCCAGAATTTTCAATTGATTCAGACCAGCTGCTGTTGGTTTTCGATAAATCTCGGAGAATCCCAGCCCCGACCATCGACAACCCGCAACAGACCCGAAGTTTCCGCTTTGAAAAACCTTACAGGCTGGCGAACTTTCGGCGGCTCTTCGAGCGCGCATTACAGCAGCCCGACAGGCTTCATCCCCTGGTCCTCTATAACTTTCGCAAAGAAACCGGCGTTTATGCCCGATTAATTCGAAAGGCCAGCGGAGTTGACATTTTGCTGTTTGAGTATGAGTCAGAACACAGAAAACTGATCAGGGTCTTTGCCGCGAACAGCCAGGATGCCATTGGCCGCATGACGAGCATCGAAGCCTTCATGATGGCGAACTACACCGCCTACGTACAGATCCCTTTCGAGTTGATCTGTTTCCCGGAAGCATTCATCGACGGGTCGGGACATGGAGGGAAAATTCTGGCGGTCAATTTCAACCCGGCAACCGGCTGGCGATACCGTCACGCCTTGATTGCACGTTTCCCTGAATCTGAGGGCTGGGGGTTGTTAGCTAAGGTGCACAGGCTGTTGCCTACTCTCGCATTGAAATATGCCGCCGGAGAAATGGATCTTGCCAAGAGCCGGAGACTGCTGGGAGAGCTGTTTGATGGAAAGATAGGCGAGTCGTCCGACCTCGGTCATCGTTTGCAGTGCCTGAGGATGTGTTTCGGCGGGCCAACTGCGTCTGCGAACCTTTATCCTGCCAAGCTCTAAGCACCAAATGATGAGGCGAGTCATCTCTCCTCTTGAGGCGAGAGACTTTCGTTGTCGGCCTTGGAGTTTCGGACAAGTTGAGGCGTACCTCATGCAGCGCAGGAAGGACGGGGCCTTCCGCTTTGTGTCGTGTCAGTCCACCTTGATGCTCGCAGCCTTGACCACTTGCTGCGCCTTGGCGGTTTCATCGACGATGAACTTGTTGAACTGTGCCGACGGCATCGTGAACGGCTCGGCGCCGAGCTTCTCCAGCCGCTCTTTCAGCTCGGGCGACACCATGATCTTCGCGACCTCGGCCTGAAGCCGCTCCACCACGGGCTGCGGCGTTTTCGCCGGAGCGAAGAGGCCGACCCAGAACAAATACGCCGAACCCGGCACGCCGGCCTCCACGGTGGTTGGGGCATCGGGCAAGGCGGGCGAGCGCTGGGCGGTTCCCACGGCCAGCGCCTGCAGCTTGCCGCTCTTGATGAGCGGCAGCGCCGACACCATCGGCGCGAAGAACCAGTCGACGCGGCCCGACATCACTTCGGTCATCGCCTCGGGCGTGCCGCGGAAGGGCACGTGCTGCGCATCGAGCCCGGCTGCGAGGCGGAACACCTCGGCGTTCATGTGCGTGGCCGAGCCATTGCCGGCCGATCCGTAGTTGAAGCTGCCCGGCTTTGCCTTGACCTTCGCGACCAGGTCCTGCACGTTCGTGAAATGCGCGGGCGCGGTCACCAGCACGTTGGGCAGGCTGGCCATCGGCGTGATGCCGGTGAAGTCCTTGATCGTGTCGTACGACAGGCCCTTGTAGATCCACGGGTTCACGAGGTGCCCCGCTGAATGCACCAGCAGCGTGTACCCGTCGGCCGGTGACTTTGCCGTGATGGCCGCGCCCAGGGTTCCGCCCGCGCCGGGCTTGTTGTCGACGATCACGCTCGTGCCCAGCGTTGGTCCGAGCTTCTCGGCCACAAGGCGCGCGACGATGTCGGTGCCGCTGCCTGCCGTAAACGGCACCACCAGCTTGATCGGCTGCGTGCCCGGCCATGCGCCCTGCGCCAGCGCGCCGCTGCTGTCCAGCGTGCAGGCCGCGAGCGCCGCGGCCACGGTGAGCGCCTGGCGGCGGCTCCAGGGGAAAGTCTTGTTCTTCATGCGTCTTGTCTCCGTTGATTTGTTCGATGAGCGATGAATGACCGAAGGCGGCGCGAGCGCTAGGCCGGTGGCGCGTTCGGCATCACCAGCGCCACCAGCACCGGCCGGTTGCTGCGGTTTTCAAGCTGGCGTTTCTCGCCGGGCGCGAAGCGGCAGCTGTCGTACTGCTCGAGCACGTCTTCCTGGTGCGCGCCGTCGGTCTCGCCGACCACATGGAGCTGGCCTTCGAGCACGAGATAGAGCTTTTCCATCGGCGAACCGTCGAGCCCGGTGTGGCCGCCGGGCAGGATCTGGCTCATGCCCATCCACATCTGCGTGGAGGGGCCGGCCTCCTTGCCCTGCAGGCGCAGGCAGCGCATGTCGAAATGGTTGGGCGCCTCGTAGTGCGGCGCTTCGTTGAAACGGGTCACATGCATGGCGGGTGTTCCTTGTGGTTTCAGGGGCGCAGCACGACGCGGTCGGTGCTGCCCGACAGCACCAGCCGGTAGGCGTCGATGGCTTCGTCGAGCGCGAAGTGGCGCGCCACGGGAAAGGGCTTCAGCGTGCCGCGCTCGAAGCCCTCGCGCATCGCGTCGAGCTGCGCGGTGGAGGCAATGCAGTCCATCGCCAGCGAGTCGATGCCCACGAAGGTGTGCATGCCGCGGTAGAACGCAAAGATGTCGAAGGGCACTGCGCGGTCGTGCGTGGCAATGAAGATCTGCGTCGCGCCCTTGGCCATCGCCTTGTTGGCGGCCTCGAAGTAGGCGCTCCCCACGGTGTTGTAGACGATGTGCGCGCCGCGCCCGTCGGTGAGTTCGCGCACTTGCGCGCCCACGTCGGCGTGCTGGCGCGCGTCGATCACGTCGACCGGCCCGTTCGCGAATCCCTCGAAGGGCCCGGCCTGCCGCTGCACTGCGATCACCCGCGCGCCAGCCTGCGAAGCGAGCTGCACCGCCGCCTGCCCGACCTTGCCGTTGGCACCGAGCACCAGCACCGTCTGGCCCGCCTGCGGCATGCCGCTGCGGCGAAAGCCTTCATAGGCGGTGACGAAAGGCACGCCCACCGCGCCGGCCTCGTCCATCGAAATGCCCTGGGGCTTGGCGCGCAGCGCAGCTTCGGGCAGCACCATGTAGCGGGCGTGCGAGCCGTCGCGCGTAATGCCGACATCGCCGCCCGAGCCATAGACCTCGCGGCCGATCCATTCGACCGGCCCGCTCACCACGGTGCCCGCGAAGTCGCGGCCAGGAGTGCGTGGCCACACGGCCTGCGGCATGATGCCCAGCGTCGCCTTCACGTCGCTCGGGTTCACCGCGGCGGCGGCGATGCGCACCACGGCGTGGCCGGGTGGCGGCGTGGGTTCCGGCTGCGGCGCGGCCTCGAGCCGCAGCGTGTCGAGGTTCGCGGCCTTCTCACTCACACGCAATGCGCGGGAGCTGTGGGCAGGGTGCATGGCTGCGATGCTCATCGTTCAGCTCCTTGCATCCGGCAAGCCCAGCATGTCGCGCGCCTCGCGCGGGTTGGCGACTTCGCCGCCCAGGCTCAGCAGGATGTCGCGCGCCTTCGCCACCAGCTGCGCATTGCTCTCGGCCAGCACGCTCTTCTCGAGGTAGATGTTGTCCTCCATGCCCACGCGCACATGGCCGCCCAGCAGCCAGGACTGCGCGACGATCGGAAACTCCATGCGACCGATGCCGAAGGCGCTCCAGAACGCGCCGCGCGGCAGCATGTTGCGTGCGTACAGCAGCGTCTCGGGCGTGGGCGCAAAGCCGTACTTCACGCCGAGCACGAAGGTCCACATGGCGGGGCCGTCGAGCGTGCCGTCGGCGATGAGGTCGAGCGCGAGGTTGATGTCGCCCGAATCGAAAATCTCCAGCTCGGGCTTGACGCCCGCCTCGCGGATCACCTTCGCCATGCGGCGCACGTTCTTCGGCGTATTCATCACCACGTCGGGCCCGGAGTTCATGGTGTTGAGGTCGAGCGAGCACACGTCGGGCTTGATCAGCGCGATGTGCTCTACGCGCTTTTCCGGAGGCAGCAGCGTTGTGCCTGGCGCGGCGATCTTCGGGTCGTCCTCGCTCGGAATGAAGCGCCCGCCGGGGCCGGTCGTCAGGTTGATGATGATTTCGCGGTTCTCGCGGCGGATGCGATCGACCACCTCGCGGTAGAGCTCGACTTCCATCGATGGCTTGCCGGTCTCCGGGTGGCGCACGTGGATGTGCACCTGCGCCGCGCCGGCCTCTGCCGCGGCCAGGCATTCGTCGGCGATCTGCACCGGCGTGATCGGCAGGTGCGGCGTCTGCTCGGGCTTCACGAGGTTGCCCGTGACGGCGCAGGTGATGAGGGTCTTGCCGGTGCTCACAGGTGGCGCCCTCCATCGACCACGATGCGCGTGCCGGTGACGAAGCGCATGGTCGTTGCAAGCGCTTCGACCGTCGCGGCCACGTCGTCGGGCTTGCCGATACGCCCGAGCGGCGTGGTGCTGGCCATCTTGTTCGCGAACTCTGCGCCACGGCCGGGCACGAAACCCGACTCGACCGCGCCCGGCGACACCGACACCACGCGCACCGCCGGTGCCAGTGCCTTGGCCAGCGCGTCGCCGACCACGTCCAGCCCGGCCTTGGCCGCGACATACGCGAGGTTGCTGCCCACGCCGGTGAAGCCCGCGATGGACGAGATGTTGACTACCAGCCCGTCGCCGCTGGCCTTGAGCATCGGTGCAAAGGCGCGGATGGTCGCGAACACGCCGCGGAAGTTGGCGCGCACGATGTCGTCGATGAGCTCGTCGGTCAGCGCGTCGAGGTCGCCAGCCGGCACGGGCTGCGTGTGGCCCGCGCTGTTGACCAGGATGTCGCAGCGGCCATGCGTGGCCTTCACCTCTGCGGCAGCGGCCTGCAGGCTCGGCGTGTCGACGATGTCTGCGCGGATGGCGCCGTGGCGCTGTCCTTGCGCGGAGGGCAGGGCGGCAGCACGCGCGGCCGCATCGTCGCCCTTGCGGTGCAGCAGCAAGCAGGTAGCGCCGAGCGCTGCGAGGCGGGTGGCCGTCGCGTAGCCGATGGCGCCGAGGCCACCGGTGATGACGGCGACCTTGCCGTCGAGTCTGGAAACAGGATCGAAGCTCATGGGATGAAGAGGAGTTGTGGAGTCAGGGAATCGGTGGACGGGGGAACTTCATTTCGCCCGGCTCAAGCTGGAAGTCGTACTGCAGCGAGGCGGTCTTGCCATCGGGCGCCAACGCGAAGCGGCCGATCAGCCGGCGCGTCACGCCGAAGGTCGGGTCGCTCTCCAGGTTCTCGTCGTCATCGGCGAACACCTGCGTGATCAGCACCTTGTGGCCCGGCTTGCTCACCATGAAGTGCAGGTGCGCGGGCCGGTTCGGATGGCGCTGCTGCGCGCGCAGCAGCACGCCGCAGGGCCCATCGGTAGGCACCGGGTAGCCGGCCGGCCGCACGCTGCGGAAGTGAAAGCGTCCCTGCGCATCGGTGCTGAAGCGGCCGCGCAGGTTCATGTCTTCCTGTTCGGGGTCCTGGTTCTCGTAGAGGCCGATGGGCGAGGCCTGCCACACGTCGACCGTGGCGTCGGCCACGGGCTGGCCCTTGGCGTCGCGCACCGTGCCCGTCACCGCGAGCGGAATGCCCGGCGTGCCTGAGCGCGCGATGTTGTCGTCCGGCGCGCAGGCCGGCGAGTTCGCGCGCCAGAACGGCCCAAGCAGCGCGGCCGGCGATTCGCCGTGCGGATCCTGGTTGTTCTGCAGCGCCACCACGGTGGACACGCCGAGGATGTCGGCCGCCAGCACCACTTCGTTCTTGGTCTCGCCAGTGGCCTGGCCGATGGCGACGATGAATTCGAGCGCTTGCTCGAACTCTTCCTCGGTCAGCTTCACCTCCTGGACGAAGGCATGCAGGTGGCGAGTGAGCGCATCCATCACGGTGCGCAGCCGTGGGTCGGGCGTTCGCTTCATGGCGTCGAGCGCGAAGCCCAACACCGAGTCGGGGGAGGTGGCGATGTTCATGGTGGGTCTCATAGATTTCGTGCAATCGTTTGCACGATATTACGCCAGATAGTCGAAAAGTAAAATGACCACATTCCGCAGGTCATGAATAGGAAAAGCCGCTCTCAAGGCCTGACACGCACGACAATCGTTTGCACCAATCCATGAGCACCAGCCCGACTTCCTCCCCCGTGACCATTCGCGACGTCGCTCGTGCCGCCGGCGTGCATGTGTCGACCGTGTCGCGCGCGCTTAGCCCCGAGAAGCGTTCGTTGATCAGCGACGAAGTGCTGCGCGTGGTGGAAGCTGCGGCGCAGCGCCTGGGCTACCGGCCCAACCGCGCAGCCTCAGCTTTGCGCACGGGCCGCACCCACACCATCGGCGTGCTGGTGCCCGACATCACGAACGCGGTGTTCCCGCCGATCCTCCAAGGCATCGAGGCCAGCGCGGCGGCGCGCGGCTACTTCGTCTTCGTCACCAACGTGGTCGACCCCGCGCTGGCGCGGCCGGTGCTCGAACGCATGCTGGCGCAGCGCGTCGACGGCGTGATCCTGGCCACCGCCACGCGCGACGACCCGCTGGTCGACTTCGTCGTCAAGGCCGGCATGACCACGGTGCTGGTCAACCGCGCCGACGAAACCGGCCGCCTGCCGGCCGTGGTCAGCGACGACCGGCTCGCGATGAAGCTCGCGGTCGACCACCTCGTCAGCTTGGGCCACAAGCGCATCGCGCATCTCGCGGGGCCGCAGAACATTCCCACCGGCGTGGGCCGCTCGCTGGGCGTGGAGCAGGCCTTGCGCGACCACCGCATGAAGCCGTTCCGCGTGGTCGAGTGCGCGAGCTACAGCCGCGAGGCGGGCGCGGCCGCAATGAAGCAGATGCTCGCGGCCGGCGCCGCACCGCAGGCGGTGGTCTGCTGCAACGACCTCGTCGCGCTGGGCGCCTACGACGCGCTGCGCGAGGCGGGACTGCGCGTGCCGCAGGACATCTCGGTCACCGGCCACAACGACATGCCGCTGGTGGACATGGTCGATCCGCCGCTCACCACCATCCGCCTGCCGCACCGCGAACTTGGCTGGCGCTCGGCCGAGATGCTGTTCGCGGAGATCGACGGGGCCGCAATGTCGGCGTCGACCGTAGTGCTTCGGCCTGAGCTGGTGGTGCGCAAGTCGACGCGCGCGCCGGCCGCGCGCTGATCAGGGAGTCGATTCCAGGAATTTGCGCCCTTTTTGCGCGCTGCGGGATAGGCTTCCCGCTCATGACCCGATTCCCGTTTGGTCGCCCAGGCACGAGAATGGCCGGTAACACTTTCACTGACAAGAGTTACCGCCCTGCATGAAAAGCACCGCCCCGCAGCTCACCGTCACTGAAGAACGCCGTGCATTCGGCTGGGTCGATGCCCTGGTCATGCTGGCCTTGCTGGGTTTGTTCTGGAGCGCATTGCACTTCGGCAAGGGCATGCTGGTGCATTTCGATCCTGCCGCGGTGCCGCAGGTCGACAACTCGCCGAGCCTGATTCCGTACTACGCGGGCCGCACGCTGATGCGCATGTGGATCGCCTTCGGCTTCTCGCTGTTCTTCGCCATTTCCGTGGGCTACCTCGCGGCAAAGAACCGGACTGCGCGCGCCTTCATCCTGCCGGCGCTCGACGTGCTGCAGTCGGTGCCGGTGCTGGGGTTCCTGTCGGCAACGGTGACGGGGTTCATGGCGCTGTTTCCCGGCAGCCTGCTCGGCGTCGAGTGCGCGGCGATCTTCGCCATCTTCACCGGGCAGGTGTGGAACATGGCCTTCGGTTTCTATCACTCGATGGTCACCGTTCCCACCGACATGCAGGAGGCCGCGTCGACCTACGGCCTGACCCGCTGGCAGCGCTTCAGGACGGTCGAGCTGCCGGCATCGGCGCACAGCCTGATCTGGAATTCGATGATGTCCTTCGGCGGCGGCTGGTTCTTCGTCGCGCAGAGCGAAGCCATCAGCGTGATGAACAAGGACATCAAGCTGCCGGGCCTGGGCTCGTACATGGTGCAGGCGATCTCGAACGGCGACAAAACGGCCGCGCTGTGGGCGGTGGTGGCCATGATCGTGTTGATCCTGGCCAGCGACCAGCTGGTCTGGCGCCCTTTGCTGGCGTGGGCGGACAAGTTCAAGATCGAGCTGACGGGGTCGACGACCCCGGCAACCTCGTGGGTCTACAACCTGCTGCGCGGCGCCTACCTGTTCACGTGGATCAGCGAACGCCTCTGGCGCCCGTTGCTCGACAAGGCGTTCCAGGCGCGGGCTCCGATGGCGCGGATGCCGGTGAGGCTCAAGGCGTCGTGGAAGAAGCTGCTCTGGCGGGTGGTGGGCATTGTGCTTTCCATCTGGATCGGCATCGAGCTTCTCAGGGCCGTGGCGGCGGCCACTGCCGCGCTGCACGGTGCGCTGTCTTTGGCCGACTTTGGCCACATCGTCTGGCTTGGTTTTCTTACGGCCCTGCGCGTCGCCGCCATGACGGTCCTGGCCACGCTGATCTGGACGCCGGTCGGCGTGTGGATCGGGTTCCAGCCGCGCGTTGCGCGATTCGCCCAGCCGCTGGCGCAGATCGGTGCTTCGTTTCCCGTGAACATGACGTTCCCGATCGTCGTCGGCTTCTTCGTGGCCAGCCACATCAGCCTCAACTGGGGCAGCATCCTGCTCATTGCCATGGGCACGCAGTGGTACATCCTGTTCAACGTGATCGCCGGCGCCATGGCGATTCCGAACGATTTGAAGGAAGCCGGGCGCGTCTACGGCCTGCGCCGCTGGAGCCTGTGGCGCACCCTGATCCTGCCGGCGATCTTCCCGTTCTGGGTGACGGGCGCCTGCACGGCCGCCGGCGGCGCATGGAACGCCAGCATCGTGGCCGAACTCGCGACATGGGGCGGCACGAGCCTGCAGGCGGATGGCCTTGGCGCGTACATCGCCAACGTCACCAAGACGGGCGATACGCCATTGATCATCGCGAGCATCGGCGTGATGTCGATCTTCGTCGTGCTGATGAACAAGCTCATCTGGCGCCGGCTGTATGCCTTTGCCGAGCGCCGATTCAGATTGGACTGAACATGAACACTCCCACGCCCTTATTAAAGGAGCCGCCCGTGCCGGTGGCCGAGCTCCGTGCCGTCACCAAGACGTTCATGACAGCGGGAAACCATGAGCTCAAGGTGCTCGACAACATCGACCTGGCTGTCAGCGAAGGCGAGTTCCTTGCGCTGCTGGGGCAGTCGGGCTCGGGCAAGTCGACCATCCTGCGTTGCCTCACGGGCCTGATCGTGCCGACCTCGGGCCGGGCGCTGGCCAACGGCAAGCCGCTCAACGGCGTGAATCCCGATGCCTCGGTGGTCTTCCAGACTTTCGCGCTCTACCCGTGGCTCACCGTCGAGCAGAACGTGGCGGTGGGCCTGATGGCCAGAAAGATCGGCCGCGCCGAGCGCGACGCAGCCGTCGATCGGGCGATCGAGCTCATCGGCCTGGGCAACTACCACTCGGCCTTTCCGCGCGAGCTGTCGGGCGGCATGAGGCAGCGGGTGGGCATTGCGCGTGCGCTGGTTTCACAGCCCAAGCTGCTGTGCCTGGACGAGGCTTTCAGTGCGCTGGACGTGCTGACGGCGGAGAACCTCCGGCAGGAGCTGATCAGCCTGTGGCGCGACCCGGGCGGCGACCTCAGCTCGGTCTTCATGGTCACGCACAACATCGAAGAGGCTGTGGAGATGGCCACGCGCATCGTGGTCGTGTTTCCGCGCCCGGGGCGCATCGGCCTCGTGCTGGAGAACAAGCTGCCCTATCCGCGCGACAGCAAGGACCCCGAGTTCCAGCGGCTGGTCAGCGTGATCCACGAGTGCATCACCACGATGACGCTGCCCGACCTGCCGCCGGAGACGCCCGTGAAGGGAGAGCCCATCTCACGTGCGCGCACCCGCATGGAATCGATCCCGCTGGTGCCCGTGGGGCAGATCCTGGGGCTGATGAGCATCCTCAGCGACTCGCCGGACCTGTCCAACATCTACGACATTTCCGACGAGATCGGAAAGGAGTTCGGCGAGACGATCGCCATCCTCAAGGCGGCTGAAATCCTCGAGTTGATCGATACGCCGAGGCAAGAGGTGCGCTTCACCGAGCTCGGCCGGAAGTTCGTCGCTGCCGACCGGCTCGGAAAGCGCGCGATCTTCGAGGAACAGGTTTTCAAGCTGCGGCTGTTCCACATCATCATCGCGCTGCTCAAGGAATACGAAGAGGTCGAGGCCGAGCGCGTCATCAAGGACATCGGCAGCGCCTTGCCGTACGACAACCCGGAGAAGATCTTCGAGACGATGATCGCCTGGGGCCGCTACGCGGGCCTGATGGACTACAACGCCAAGACCGGCATGGTGTTCGTGCCGGAAGACGGGGATGCGGTCGAAGACGCGCACATCTGACGACCTCCGCCGCAACCCGAATCAGATCAGAGCAGCTCGAACGCGATGTCCTGCGCGCCTTCCCACAGCACCTTCTTGCCGAGCGCGCGCAACTGCTCCTTGCCTTCCACGATCGTCAGGAAGTGGTTGCCCGCCAGCGGCCCCATCTTGCTGGCGAAGCTGCAGCTGCCGTAGGCCAGGATGATCTCGGTCTCGCTGTAGCCGCCGGGGTAGAACAGGATGTCGCCGACCGAAGGATGGCTGGTGTGGTTCTCGAAGCCGACGCCCAGTTCGAAGTCGCCCAGCGGAATCCAGCAGCCCTCGCCGCTCCAGCGCACGTGGATGATCTTCTGCCTGTAGGGCAGCAGCCTGGTGAACGCCTCCACGGTCTTGGGTGCTTCGGGGTTCGTTTCCGCGATGAAGCGCATGCCCGCCGCTTCGATGCCAATTCTTGCCATGAGTGATTGATTGAAAGTAAGAGAGGTTGGGTCAGTGCAGCAGCTGGCTCAGGAAGAGCCGGGTGCGTTCGTGTTTCGGGTTGCTGAAGAACTCCTTCGGCTCGGCCTGCTCGACGATGGCGCCCTGGTCCATGAAGATCACGCGGTTGGCAACCTGGCGCGCGAAGTTCATCTCGTGCGTGACCGACAGCATGGTCATGCCATCGTCGGCGAGCGAGACCATGGTGTCCAGCACCTCCTTGACCATCTCGGGGTCGAGCGCCGAGGTCGGTTCGTCGAACAGCATGACCTTGGGGCCCATGCACAGCGCGCGCGCAATGGCCACGCGCTGCTGCTGGCCGCCTGAAAGCTGCGACGGATATTTGTTGGCCTGCTCCGGAATGCGCACGCGTTCCAGGTACGACATGGCCACTTCCTTCGCCTGCTTGGGCGTGTACTTCTTGCTCCACACCGGCGCGAGCGTGCAGTTCTCGAGGATGGTGAGATGCGGGAACAGGTTGAAGTGCTGGAACACCATGCCGACGTCGCGCCGCACCGCGTCGATGCGACGCATGTCGGCGGTGAGTTCGGTGCGGTTCACCACGATCTGCCCCTGCTGATGCTCTTCGAGCCGGTTGATGCAGCGCAGCAGCGTCGACTTGCCCGAGCCCGAAGGCCCGCAGATCACGATGCGTTCACCGCGCTGCACTTCGAGGTCGATATCGCGCAGCACCTGGAAGTCGCCGTACCACTTCTGCACACCGACCATGCGGATGACGAGTTCGGCCCGGCTGTCGGTGCTCGACGCGGGCGTGTCCGGTTGCACAGCGCTCATGGGGTTCCTCAGGCGGTAGTGGTGGTTTGAATCTTCAGGCCGAGTTCGTCGACCAGACGCTTCGCCGCGGCGATGCCTTCGGCGCCCAGAGGCAGGCGCGGCGGGCGCGGCGCACCGACCGGCAGGCCCATGGCCGCGAGCAGGGCCTTGGTGCCCGCCACGTACGACTGGCCGGCGACGAAGTCGATCATCGGAAAGTGCCTGAACGCCAGCGTGCGCGCCTCGGCCAATTGGCCGGCCATGACGAGGTCATACAGGCGCGCCATTTCGCGCGGAGCGCCGTTCGATGGCACTGCGGCCCAGCCCACAGCGCCTTCGACGTACGACTCGAAGCCCATGATGCCGCCGAACACCGCCATGCGGCCGTCCGACAGCCGCATGATGTCGCGCACGCGGGTCACCTCGAGCGTCGATTCCTTGATGTAGCGGCAGTTGTCGATCTGCGAGAGCCGCGCCACCAGCGGCGGCTTCAGGTCGACGTTGGCAACGGCCGGGTTGTTGTAGACCATGATCGGAATGCCGATGGCGTCCGAGATGGTCTTGTAGTGCAGGAACAGCTCGTCGTCGGTGGGGGTGCTGTAGAAGGGCGGCAGCACCATCACGCCGTCGGCGCCCTGCGTTTCGGCGCGGCGGCTCAGGCGCACGGCGGCGCGCGTGTCTTCGGCGGTGGTGCCGATCAGCACCGGCACGCGGCCGGCGGCGCGGTCGATCACCGTCTTGGCGACAAGCTCGATCTCGTCGTCGGACATCGACATGAATTCGCCCGTCGAGCCGAGCGGGATCAGGCCGTGAATGCCGGACTCGATCTGCCAGTCGACATAGCGCTCGAGCGTGGGCACGTCGACCGCGCCGTCGGCGTCGAAGGGCGTGACCATGATGGTGTAGGTGCCGCGGAAATCAGCCATGGGACAGGTTGTTCAGTAGGTCAATGGGTGGAGGAAGGCAGCAGGCCCGAGGCCACGAGTGCCGCGCGAATGCGCGCCGTGTCGTCGGCCGGCACGGGCAGCAGCGGCGGGCGCGGGTCCGGATGGGGCAGCCGACCGAGTAGATGCAGCGCAGTCTTCATGCGGTTGTGGGCGTCGAGATAAGGCGCGCGATAGAAGGCCCGGCACAGCGGCACCAGCCGATCGTTGACCGCGCGCGCGGCCGCCAGGTCGCCGCGTGCGACGGCTTCGTGCAGCGCCACAAGCAGCGGGGCGGCCACGCTGCCCAGGCCCGACAGGATGCCGTCGGCGCCATAGGTCAGCGAGGCGAACAACCAACTGTTGCTGCTGCTCAGCAGCGTGACCGGGCGCGGCAGCGCGCGCAGGGCGCGGAGGTTGTCCTCGTAGAGCTCGGGAATGTCGCTGCCTTCTTTCACGGCCACGATGGCCGGCACGTCCGCGCAGAGCTGCGCCAGCGTTTCGGTCGAGAAAGCGAGGCCCGAGGCGCGCGACAGCTGGAACAGCACGATGGGCAGGCTGCTCGCACCGGCCACTTCGTTCACGAAGCGGTGGGCCATGTCGGGTCGTGCGCCCGCGCCTTGCGCGAACACCGCGGGCGGAAACAGCAGCAGGGCCGAGGCTCCGGCCTGCGATGCGTCCTGTGCCAGCGCGCAGGCGTAGCGAGTGTCGTCGGCCACCACGCCAGCCACCACGGGCACGCTGCCGGCCGCAGCCACCGCAACGCTCACCACCTGGGCGCGCTCCGCGCGATCGAGCGAAGTCGCCTCGCCCGCATGCCCGTTGACCACCACCGCGCGCACGCCAGGCGTGCCGGCCACGTCGCGCACATGGGCGGCCAGCGCGTCGTCGTCGACGCGGCCGTCCGGGGTGAAGGGGGTGAGCGTGGCGGGCCAGATGCCGCCGACTCCGGAAATGTGCATGGCCATCCTGGGTTGGGTCGCTGAAGCCGGCAGTATGCAAGAAAATTGGAAACGATTGCAATAATCCCGACCAGACCGCATGGCTTGCAGTTTTCTTCTTGACTGCGGGCCTTATGAAAACCTACGATAAAAATATGCAAACGTTTACAAGAAACTGCTCTCACGAGGCCAGGCCATGGCGGTAACGCTGCGCGACGTGGCCCGTGCCGCCGACGTTTCCATTGCCACGGCTTCCCGTGCGCTGGCCGGCTCCAGCCTCACCAACCACGCGACGCAGCGGCACGTGATCCAGGTCGCCGCCGCCCTCGGCTACCGCACCAACACCTTCGCCCGGGCGCTGAAAACCAAGCGCTCGCGGCTCATCGGCCTCACCGTGCACAACCTGGAGAACGCCTCGTTCCAGGTGCTCGCCTCGGTGGTGCAGACGCGCATGCAGGCGCTCGGCTACCAGGTCATCCTGAGCATCAGTGCCGACGACCCCGAGCAGGAGCGCGACATCTTCAAGACCCTGGTCGACCACAGCGTCGACGGCCTGATCGCCGTGCCCAACGGGGCCAACGGCGCCCAGCTGCTGGCCATGGAGCACGCCGACATCCCGGTGATCTGCGCGGTGCGCCGCGTCGAGGGCGCCACGCTCGAATCGGTGCTCGCGGGCGACCTCGACGGCGCCTACGCCGGCACCAAGCACCTGCTGGACCTCGGGCACCGCCGCATCGGCCTGATCGTGGGCATGAGCGACACCACCTCCGGCAAGGAACGTCTCGCGGGCTACAAGCGGGCCATGCAGGAAGCGGGCCTGCCCATCGATCCGGCGCTGATCCAGGCCGGCCGCTATGCGCCCGAAACCGGCGTGGTGGCTGCCAACGCGCTGCTGTCGATGTCCACGCCGCCTTCGGCCCTGTTCGTGGCCAACCACGAGTCATCGCTCGGCGTGCTGCGCGTGGTGTCGGAGCGCGGGCTGCTGATTCCCGACGACCTCTCGCTGCTGTTCTACGAAGACTCGCCGTGGTTCGAGTGGCAGCGCCCCGCCATCAGCGTGGTGGACAGCGGCGCCTTTGAGATGGCCAACCTCGCGGTCGACCGGCTGGTGCAGCGCCTCTCGGGCGTGGCCAACAGCGGCCGTGAATACCGCGTCGGCTCGCGGCTGATCCAGCGCGCCTCCTGCCGCGCCGTCGCGCCGAACTGAAACAACTTCTCCCCACATGCCCTATCTCGAAATCCTGGCGCCCAGCGCCCCCGAAACCCGCAAGCGCACCGCCAGCCGCGCGCTGACCGATGGCGTCGTCACGTCGTTCGGCGTCGAGCCCTCGACCGTGACGCTGTACTTCATGCCCGTTGCGCCCCACGACTACGCCCACGAGGGCCAGCTGGGCCACGACGGCGGGGGAGAGGGCACGCGTGTGTTCGTCAAGGTGCACGCCTATCGCCGCACGCCGGCCCAGCGCCGAGCGCTGGCCACCGCCATCACGCCCGCGCTGGCGACCTGCTTCGCCACCGGCAGCCACAACGTGGCCGTCTATTTCCTCGACCGCGAACAGGACGAAGTCGCGCACGACGGCCATCTGGCCAGCGACGAAGCCGAGCAGCAACCCGATCACACCGCCTGAAGACCATGACCCATTTCCTCACCGAAGACCAGATCTCGCTGCGCGACACCGCGCGTCGTTTCGCCGAAGGCGAAGTGCTGCCGCGCGCCGCGGCCATCGACCGCGAAGACAAGTTCGATCGCGTGCTGTACCGCGGCATGGCAGAGCTCGGGCTGTTCGGCGTGAGCCTGCCCGAGGCGGCTGGCGGCTCGGGCTTCGACACCGTCAGCACCTGCCTCGTGATGGAAGAGCTGGCGCGCTGCTCGGGCGCCATCGGCAATGCCTTCGCGATTCCCGTCGAGGCGGCGCTGTTCCTGCATCACCACGGCAACGAGAGCCAGAAGGCGCTGATCCCCGGCATCCTCGACGGCTCCGTCGTCATGGCCACCGCAATGTCGGAGCCCGACTTCGGTTCCGACGTGGCCAGCATCACCACCACCGCGCGCGCCGTGGACGACGGCTGGGTGCTCAACGGCACCAAGGCCTGGGTCACGCTCGGCGGCGTGGCCGATCGCATCATGGTGTTCGCGCGCACCGGCAAGGAGGCCGGCCACAAGTCGATCAGCTGCTTCATGGTCGATGCGCACCAGGCCGGCGTGAGCCGCGGCAAGAACGAAGAGCTGCTCGGCATGCACGGCCTGGAAGACTGCCAGATCGTGCTGCAGGACGTGCACGTGCCCAGGACGGCGCTCATTGGCGCCGAGAACCAGGCTTTCAAGACGGCCATGGGCAACTTCAACTTCAGCCGCCTGCTGATGTCGTCCATGGCGCTCGGCATGGCGCAGGCCGCGATGGAAGACGCCGTGGCCTACGCCACCACGCGCAAGCAGTTCGGCGAGCCGATCATGAACTTCCAGGCCATCCAGTTCATGGTGGCCGACATGGCGACTGACATTGCCGCGGCGCGCCTGCTGATCCATCACGGCGCGCGGCTGCAGGACGCCGGCCACTCCATCGCCAAGGAAGGCGCGCAGGCCAAGCTCTTCACCACCGACATGGCGATGCGCCACGTGTCGAACGCACTGCAGATTCACGGTGGCAACGGCTACTCGCGCGACTATCGCATCGAGCGCATCTTCCGCGACGTGCGCCTGGCGCAGATCTACGAAGGCACCAACCAGATCCAGCGCCTGATCATCTCGCGCCAGGTCGTGAAAGAACTGGCTTGAGGGCGCAGCCATGATCGACTGCATCACCCCCGACGCCGCGGCCGCGCTGCTGCGCGATGGCGACATGGTGCTGGCCGGCGGCAACGGCGGCTCGGGCGTGCCCGAAGCCGTGTTCGAAGCCATCGAACGGCGCTTCACGGCCGGCGACGGCCCGCACGACCTCACGCTGTTCCACGTCACCGGCGTGGGCGCGCTCACCGAAAAGGGCATGTGCCACTTCGCGCACCCGGGCCTGGTGCGCCGCGTGATCGGTGGCAACTTCGGCATGCAGCTGCCGTTCATGAAGATGATCCTCGCGCAGGACGTGGAGGCCTACAACTTCCCGCAGGGCGTGATGACGCACCTGTGCCGCGCCATGGCGGGCCGCCAGCCCGGCGTGCTCACGCACGTGGGCCTCGAAACCTACATGGACCCGCGCCAGGACGGCGGCCGCATGAACGCGCGCACCACCGAGGAACTGGTCGAGCTCGTGCACGTGGCCGATCGCGACTGGCTGTTCTACCGCGCGCCCGGCGTGCCGAACGTGGCGCTGATCCGCGGCACCTCGGCCGACGAAGACGGCTACGTGAGCATGGAGCACGAAGCCACCGCGCGCGAAGATCTCTCGATGGCGCAGGCCGTGCATAACGCTGGCGGCATCGTCATCTGCCAGGTCAAGCGCATCGTCAAGCGCGGCACGCTGCATCCGCACATGGTGAAGATCCCGGGCTTTCTCATCGATCACTTCGTGGTCGAGCCCGAGCAGATGCAGACCTACACCACGCGCTACGACCCGGCGCGCTGCGGCGAGATCGTGGTGCCCGCTTCGAGCATCGCGCCTGACCCGCTCGACGTGCGCCGCGTGGTGGCAAGGCGCGCGGCCTTCGAGCTGCGCCCGCGCGACGTGGTGAACCTCGGCGTGGGCATCTCCGCGATGATTCCCAACGTGGCCTCGGAAGAGGGCATTGCCGACCTCATCACGCTCACGGTCGAGTCGGGCGTGGTCGGCGGCGTGCCCGGTCATGCGCGCGAGTTCGGCACTTCGGTCAACCCGCGCGCGATCCTCGACCAGTCGTACCAGTTCGACTTCTACGACGGTGGTGGTTTGAGTTGCGCGTTTCTTTCGTTCGCGCAGGTCGACCCGCAAGGCAACGTCAACGTTACGCGCTTCGGCAAGCGCTATGACGGTGCGGGCGGCTTCATCAACATCACGCAGAACACGCAGCGCCTGGTGTTCAACGGCTCGCTTACCGGCGGCGACTTCGACATCGGCGTGGCCGACGGCGAACTCAAGATTCGTCGCGACGGTGCGTTCAAGAAGTTCGTGCCGGCGGTCGACCAGATCAGCTTCTCGGGCCGGCTCGCACGCGAGCGAGGCCAGCAAGTGAGCTTCGTCACTGATCGTGCCGTGTTCGAACTCGAAGCAGACGGGCTCGTGCTCACGGAGATCGCACCAGGCGTGCGGCTGAAGGAAGACGTGCTCGAAAAGATCGGCTTCGAGGTGCGCGTCAGCGAGCAGTTGCGCACCATGGACGCACGCATCTTCCGCAACGGCCCCATGGGCGTGCACGACGAGTTCATTGCGAAGGCACCGCGCCACGCAGGCAACGCGGCGCAAGGAACGCGGGCATGAGTGACGTGTATTTCGAAGACGTGGTGATTGGCGCAGAACTGCGCAGCGAAAGCCACGTCGTGAGTGCAGAAGACATCGGCCGCTTCTGCGATCTCACGCACGACCACCATCCGCTGCACACCGATGCCGACTACGCGCAGTCGCGCGGCTTTCCGGGCGTCATTGCGCATGGGCTGTTCGGTCTTTCGCTGATGGAGGGACTGAAGACCGCATTGAAGATCTACGAGAACAGCTCCATCGCTTCGCTCGGTTGGGATCAGGTCCGGTTCTTGCGACCTGTTGTTGCAGGCGATGCGGTGCACGTGGTGTTCCGCTTCACTGACAAACGTCTTTCGTCGCGCGGTGGCCGCGGCGTGGTGACCGAGAGCTTGCAGCTCATCAACCAGCGCGCGGAGCCCGTGATCGAAGCCGTGCACGTGGCGCTGGTTGCATGTCGACAAGCGACCCAGGCGGCCTGACTTCGATTGCCCGAGTTCTTCTCTTTCTTTCCTCCCTGTCTTCAACGAAAGCATCTCATGCACATGATCAAACTATCCCTGGGTTTCATCGTCGGCCTCGTGCTGAGCGGCTCGGCCCTTGCCCAGACCTGTACGCCCAAGGTCTCCGCCGAACACCTGACAGCGCCCGGCAAGCTCCAGATGTCCACCAACCCCACGCTGCCGCCGCAGCAGTTCGTCGACAGCAAGGGCGAGTTGCAGGGGCTGAACATCGAGCTTGGCCGCGCCGTTGCAAAGCAGCTGTGCCTCGAACCCGTCTTCGTGCGCATGGACATGCCGCCGATGGTGCCCGCGCTGCAGGCCGGCCGCTTCGACGTGATCAACACCGGCCTGTTCTGGACCGAAGAGCGCTCCAAGCTCATGTTCCAGGTGCCGTACGGCCAGCAGTCGATGAGCATCTACACCGTGCCCAACAGCAAGCTGGCGCTGACCAAGTTCGAAGACCTCTCGGGGCATGTCGTCGGCATCGAGACCGGCACCTACGCCGAGCGCAAGTCGCGTGAATCGAATGCGGCCATGGTCGCCAAGGGCATGGCACCGATCGACTTCCGCACCTTTGCAACGGCTTCCGAAACCACGGCCGCGCTGCGCGCCGGCCAGCTCGAAGCGGGCATCAACATCGACGAGACGGCCATTGCCTTTGAAGAGCGCGGCATCGTCAAGATCCGCGCGAGCGGTCTCTACGGCACCGACATCACGCTGTCGTTCCGCGACCGCGCGGTTGCCGAGGCCGTTGCGCAGGCCCTGACCGACCTGAAGGCAGACGGCACCTACGACAAGCTGTTCGACAAGTTCCGCATGACGCGCCTGAAGGACACCACCAAGTTCGCGATCCGCGGCCCCGGCCCGGCGCCGAAGTAAGCGAGTCGAGCAAGAGGGCCCGGCCGTGTTCAATTTCGATGCCTTCCTGTCCTACTTCGTCAACCCGTTCCTCCTGGGGGGCGTGGGCATCACGATCGGACTGACCATCGCGACCATCGTGATCGGCCTTGCCCTGGCGCTGCCGCTGGCGCTGGGCAGCATGTCTTCGCATCGATTTCTGTCGGCGCCGGCGCGCTTCTACATCTGGGTGTTTCGCGGTACGCCGCTGCTGGTGCAGATCGTCATCATCTACACCGGGCTGCCGCAGCTGGGCCTTCGCTTCGACGTGCTGACTTCCGCGGTGCTGGCGCTGAGCCTGAACGAAGCGGCGTACCTGTCGGAGACCATTCGCGGCGGGTTCTCCGCCATCGCGAAGGGGCAGATCGAAGCGGCCAAGGCGTTGAGCCTTTCGCGCTTCGCGACCTTGCGGCTGGTGACGCTGCCGCAAGTTTTGCGCGTGATCATTCCGCCGCTGGGCAACTCGGTGAACGGGCTGCTCAAGGCAACCTCGCTGGCGTCGGTGATCTCGATGGAAGAACTGATGCGCCGCGCCCAGGTGCTCATGCAGGAAAAATTCGAAGTGCTCGAACTCTATTGCGTTGCGGCCTGCTTCTACCTGGTGCTGACCACGCTCTGGGATCGCGTGCAGGTGCGGCTGGAGCGCCACTATGGCAGGGGCTACGCGACGGCGCGTGGCGCGGCCTGAACCGGATTCATCTGAACCATGTCCACTTCAACCTCTGACTTCGACCTTGTCGTGCGCAATGCGCGCGTTGTCACGGCTTCCGACACCTTCGATTGCGACATCGGCATCAGCGATGGGCGCATCGTGCAGCTCGGGGCGAAGCTTGGTGCTGCCGCGCGCGAGATTGACGCTGCCGGCCGCACCGTAACGCCGGGCGGTGTGGACGCCCACTGCCATCTCGACCAGCCGATGCCACCGCCCACGCGTAATGCAGACGACTTCGACACCGGCACGCGTTCGGCCGCCTGCGGAGGCACCACCACTGTGATTCCGTTCGCCGCGCAGCAGAAGGGCCAGTCGCTGCGCGCCGCGGTCGAGGACTACCGCGCACGCGCTGCCGGCAAGGCGCACGTCGACTACGCCTTCCACCTGATCGTGAGCGACCCGACGCCCACGGTGCTGAAGGAAGAGCTGCCGGCACTGATCAAGGAAGGCTTCACGTCCTTCAAGATCTACATGACCTACGACGACATGAAGCTCGACGACGGCCAGATCCTCGATGTGCTGGCGGTTGCGCGCGAACACGGCGCAATGGCGATGCTGCATGCAGAGAACTCCGACTGCATCGAGTGGCTGACCAGGCGGCTCGAGGCCGCAGGCCGCATCGCGCCGCGCTTCCATGCGCATGCGCGGCCCATGCTGGTGGAGCGCGAGGCGACGCACCGCGCCATCGCGCTGGCTGAACTGGTCGACGTGCCGATCCTGATCGTGCACGTGTCGGGCCGCGAGGCCGTCGAGCAGATTCGCTGGGCGCGTGCACACGGTCTTAACGTGTTCGCCGAGACCTGCCCGCAGTACCTGTTCCTCACCGCCGAAGACCTGGGCATCGACGACAGCTACAAGGGCGCGAAGTGCGTGTGCAGCCCGCCACCGCGTGACAAGGCCAACCAGCAGGTGATCTGGGACGGACTCAACGACGGGCTCTTCACCGTGTTCTCGTCGGACCATGCACCGTTCAAATACGACGCACCGGAAGGCAAGAAGCCCGATGGCGAAGAGGTCGCGTTCCGCCACATTCCCAACGGCATTCCGGGCATCGAGACACGCATGCCGCTGCTGTGGTCCGAAGGCGTGCTCTCGGGCCGGATGACGGCCAACCGTTTTGTCGAACTCACGGCCACAGGCCCGGCCAAGGCCTACGGCCTGCATCCGCGCAAGGGAACAATCGCGGTGGGTTCCGATGCAGACATCGTGATCTGGGACGAATGCGACTTCGTGTTGAAGAACGAGCAGCTTCACCACGAGGTCGACTACACGCCGTATGAAGGCATGCGGCTCAAAGCTTGGCCGGGTGTGACGCTGAGCCGCGGCGAGGTGGTGTGGGACGGCAGCAGCTTTCATTCGCACCGGGGGCGCGGCGAACTGCTGGCCTGCGGTGTGCCGACGTTGATGCCCAGGCGTCGTTGATGGAAAGCCGGAGACCGTCTTTCGATGGCATCGAGAACCGGTTAATCAAATCTTAAAAGCGCTAAAAACTTATTAAAGCCATCCCTTCAGCATCCGCTCCAGAAGGCGACGACATGGTGTCTGTTGCCGACCATTCGTACTGGAGCCTCCATGCTGAACCACCTGAAGTCAAACTGTCTTTCGAGCCGAGAAAAGAGCAGCCGCGCGCGCATACCTTTCAGAACCATCGCCGCGGGCATCGCCTCTGCGGCATGCGTTTCGTCGGCGTGGGCGCAAGTTGCACAAGACCAGCTCTCCGAAGGGGGCGCGCAATGGGGCATTGGCATTGCTGCAGGCATGGAGCGCAAGCCCTACCGCGACTTCGACAACAAGGGCCTGGCCATCCCCATGCTCACCTACGAGAACAAGTGGGTCAGCGTTGCGTTCCCTGGTGCCGATTTGAAGCTGACGTCCGTGGGGCCCGTCTCTTTGCGGTTGCGTGCGCGCTACGCGGGCGATGGCTATGAGGCCGACGATTCGCCCTATTTCGGCGGCATGGAAAAGCGCAAGGGCAGCCTGTGGCTGGGCGGGGCAGCCATCTGGCGCAACGACATTGCCAACCTGTCGGCCGAACTGCTGGCCGACGGGTCGGGCAACAGCAAGGGAACGCGGTTCAAGGTGCAGATCGACCGGCGCTTTTCTTCGGGTGCCTTCGGCTTCACGCCGCGCCTGGCCGCGCATTGGGTCGACCGCAAGTACGTCGACTACTACTACGGCGTGACGGCGGCCGAGGCCCGATCCGACCGGCCCGAATATGCCGGCAAGGCTACCGCCAACATCGAAGTGGGCCTGCGCGTGGACTACGCCGTGGCGCCGAAGCAGACAGTTTTCCTGGACGTGAGCGCGACCAGCTTCGGCAGCGGCATCAAGAACAGCCCTTTGGTCAATCGGTCGAACCAGACCGGCGTGCGCCTCGGGTACGTCTACAGGTTCTGAGAAGAGGTCGACGGGGGCGGCGCTGCCGCCGCCGGGAACATCACCCGGATGGCAAAGCCGCGCCCCTCCAGTCCATCCCCGGTTTCAATGGTCGCATGATGCAGCTGGGCGATTCCAGCCACCAGCGACAGGCCGATGCCGCTTCCACGTGTGGAGGTGCCGGCGGCCCTGTGGAAGCGCTCGAAGATCGCCTTTCGTTCCGACAGCGGCACCCCGGGCCCATCGTCCGCTACTTCGAGGTAGACCTTGTGGTGTGTTTCTTCCCGTCCGGCCGGCAGCTCATGGCCGCAACTGATCCGGACGCGCCCGCCTTTCGGCGTGTAGCGCAACGCGTTGTCGATCAGGTTGCGCAGCAGGATGCCCATCTCGTCGATGTTGCAGTGGATGGTGCACTTGTGAATATCGAGCAGGATCGAGCGCTCCTGCTGCAGGGCATGGGTATCGAAATCGCGGGTCACGTGCAGGACGAGATCGCTCAGGTCTGCCCGCATGTGCTGCGGAGCATTGGCACTCGCATTCAGTCGTGCCAGGTCGAGCAACTGCTCGGACAACCGCGAGCTGCTCTGTGCGACCCGAAGCAGCTTGGTCAGTGCCACGTCCTTGTCGGCGGCGGTGTTCGCGCGCAGCGCGATCTGGGCCTGCGCCTGCAGTGCAGCCAGGGGCGTGCGCAGCTCGTGGGCGGCATCGCCGATGAAGCGACGCTCGCCTTCGATCGATTCGGAAAGCTGCTCCAGCAGACGATTGAACGACGCGACCAGCGGATGCAGCTCGCGCGGCAGCGTGGCCGAGGACAGCGGCGTGAGGTCGAACCTGCGCCGGCTTCGCATGGCAGCTTCCAGCGCTACCACTGGCTTGAGCGAGCTGCGTACCACCAGCCACATCAGCGCGCCCACGATCAGCAGCAGGATGGTGCTGAGTACCAGCCCGGTCAGGGCCTGGTGCTGCATTTCGGCGTCCACCACGCTGTGGAGGTTGCCGACCTGTACATAGATCCGGCCTTTGGAATCCGAGACCGAATAGACACGCCATCGTCTTCCCTCGATCACCGTGGTGGTGATGCCATCCTCGAAGCCTGGCCGCAGCGGCGATTCGGGAGCTCCGGGCGTACGCACGGACAACCGCTTGCGATCGATCCAGACTTGGAAGACGAGTTGCTCGCTCTCTGCCAGCGCGGGGTCCCGCAGTTGCAGCCCTGGCCCCGTCACAACCATGTCCTTGTCGGCCGGAATTGTCAGCAGGATGCGAGTGGCAATGACCTTGAGCTTGTCGTCCCAGATGCTGGCTTTGTTGTGCGCGAGATACGCGAAAAGCACCGCGAACGCCACGATCCAGCCCAGGACGATGGTCGCCCCGAGCATCAGGATCATCCGTGCGTACAGCGACTTGGTCTTCACGGCGGAGGCTGGCCGACGACGTAGCCGTGTCCATGGACGGTGCGGATCAGGTCGTCGCCAAGCTTGCGGCGCAACTGGTGGATGAACACGGCAATGGTGTTGCTCTCGACGACGCTGGCCGTTCCGTAGACCACATCCTGCAGTTGATCGCGCGTGACGACGTGGCCGGGACGTTCCAGCAAGGCGAGCAGGGTGCGGTACTCGTGCGCGCTCAACGGCACATCGACGCCGGCCTTGGTGACCACGCGGCGACTGCGGTCGACCGTGACGTCGCCACGGGAAAAAACGGGTATCACGCGACCCTGGCTGCGGCGGATGACCGAACGCACGCGTGCCCACAGTTCGTCGAACTGGAAGGGCTTGACGAGGTAGTCGTCGGCGCCCGCGTCGAGGCCGTGGATGCGCTCGCTCAACTGATCGCGCGCCGTGAGAATCAGGACCGGTGTCGGGTCGTAGCGGCTTCGCATCGACCGCAGCACCGTCAGGCCCGACTCTCCGCCTGGCAGGCCCAGGTCCAGCAGCACGGCTGCATAGGCATGGTCGATCAGGGCGATCCGGGCGGCTGATGCATTGCCGACACGGTCGATGGACCAGCCGCTCTGGCGCGCGCCATCGCACACGGCTTCACCCAGCATGTCGTCGTCTTCTACGAGGAGCAGGTGCATGAGAGCGGAATTTCTTGTGGCCGAACGAAACAGCCCGGATGATGCGCCAGGATCATTAATGACTTTTTAAGATGTGCGAGAAGGCCATGAACGAAGTTGCGAGTAGAACCATGCGAGCCATCGTGCTGGATGCGCCCGGGCCGCCCGAAGCGCTGCACTATCGCGAGTTGCCCATACCGACGCCGCTCAAGGGGCAGGTGCTCATCAAGGTCCGCGCGTTCGGGCTCAATCGATCAGAGCTTCATACGCGGCTGGGGCTGGCGGAAGGCGTGACATTTCCCCGGGTGCTCGGCATCGAAGCCTGCGGGCAGGTCGCCGAATGCCCCGGAGGCGAGTTCGCGGTCGACCAGCAGGTGGTTGCGGTGATGGGGAACATGGGACGCACCTACGACGGCGGCTATGCCGAATACACCTGCGTGCCGGCCAGCCAGGTGATTCCGTTCAGGAGCACGCTTCCCTGGAGCACACTCGGCGCCGTGCCCGAGATGCTGCAGACGGCCTATGGCTCGCTGGTCAGCGCGCTCGACGCGCAACCTGGCCAATCGATCCTGGTGCGGGGCGGGACTTCGTCGGTTGGCCTGGCGACTGCCATTCTGGCCAGGCAGCGCGGCCTCGTGGTCTTCTCGACAACGCGCAACGCTGCAAAGCGGGATGTGCTCACGGCTGCCGGGGTCGACCACGTGATCGTCGATGACGGCGATGTGGCTTCGCAGGTCCGGAAGATCCTGCCGGGCGGCGTGGATCTCGCACTGGAGTTGGTCGGCACGCCTGCGTTGCCCGACACCTTGCGGGCGGTTCGGCCCAGGGGCGTCGTCTGTTTCACCGGAATGCTGTCGAACGAGTGGCTGGTCAAGGACTTCTATCCGATCGGCTACCTGAAGAACCTCGTGCGGCTTTGCGCGTACTCCGGCGATGCCTCCGACCTGCCTGCCTCGGTGCTCCAGGACTATCTGGATGGCGTGAGCGCGGGCAAGCTCAGCGTGCCTATCGACCATGTGTACGGCTTCGACGAGATCGTCGAAGCGCACAGGAAGATGGAGAGCAACAGCGCGGCCGGCAAGCTGGTGGTTGTCGTGTAGCAGGCCGCCCCGCCGATGACTTGAAGGTTTTCGGCCGCGTCTTCGAATGCCTTGCTCTTCCGGCCAGGTGGTCGCGCTTCATAGACTGAAGCGCATCGCTCAACGGGAGAACCGCGAATGGAAAATCCAGTCTTTGTCGTGCCTGGGCACGGCAATTCGGGCCCTGCGCATTGGCAGAGCTTGTGGCAGTCGGCTCGGCCGCAATGGCGCCGGTTGCAGGTCGATGATTGGGATCGGGCGGTTTGCGACGACTGGGTCTCGGCGCTGGAGCAGCAGGCAGGCGGATTGGGAAACGATCTCGTGGTCGTGGCGCACAGCCTGGGCTGCCTGGCCGTCGTGCATTGGGCGATGCGGTGCACGCCCCGGATTCGAGGCGCATTGCTCGTTGCAGTGCCTGACCCGCAGTCGGCCGCCTATCCGGCGGAAACGTCGTTGGGGTTCGAGCCACTGCCGTCTGCCCGGCTGCCGTTTCCGAGCATCGTGGTCGCCAGCAATGACGATCCGTATGGCAGCACGGCTTACGCGAGCGAGCGCGCACGCGCATGGGGCAGTGAGTTCGTCGAGGTGGGGGCGCTTGGGCACATCAACGCTGCCAGCGGCCTCGGCGACTGGCCCGAGGGCTACCGCCTGCTGCAGCGCTTGCTCTGAACCGGGCGCTGCCTACAGCTGGTCCGTGGGCACGAACCACGAGAACAGCAGCAGCTGCAGCCGTGTCAGCATGCTCGAGTCCGGCTCGCTGTCGAGCACCTCGTTGTCGACGTCGCCGGTGCCGACCCATTGCACGTTCTGGCCATCGGGCTTGAGCGTGACGCGGTAGACACCTTCGATGTCGTCGAGCTGGTAGGCGAAGAGCAGCGCCTGCGTCAGGTCGAAGCTGCGCACGCGCACGCCGAACTCGGTGTTCAGGCGAGCGGAGCGCGGGTCGAGGTTCATCGAGCCGAGCAGCACCCACTGCCGGTCGACCAGCGCCAGCTTGGCGTGCAGGCGGCCGCGCGCCTTCTTGAGCAGGTCGCGGAACTGGCCGCTGCGCCGCAACTGCTGGGTGCTGACCTCGTACAGGTTCACGCCCAGCTTGAGCATGTCGACGCGGTAGCGGTTGTAGTTGATGTTGACCAGCGGCTCGTCGCTGTCGGCCAGCGAATTGGTGATGACGGTGATGTTCACGCCGTGGTCGCGGCCCATGCGGATGCGCTCCATGCCCTCGTCGCCCGGAATGAAGTAGGGCGAGATCACCACCACGTTCGACTGGGCCGTGGCCAGCATTTCGTGAAAGCGCTGCGCCAGCGACTCCGTGGGATGCGCCATGACGCCCAGCGCCTTGTTGGGGCTGTCGGCGGAGGCATGGGCCTCGGCGCGCATCCACTTGGCCTCGTCGATGTTGGCAAGCTGGGCGGCCAGTGGCGGGTCGCCGAGCAGGTCGGTGGCGGCCAGCGGGTCGGGCGGCGGCGCGTGGGTGGGGGAGGTCGCTTCCTCGAAGTCGGTTTTGAGCTGCTGCGGCGTGCGGCTGGTGCTGGCCACCCTTTGCAGGGGGTAGACCACGTCGCTATTCCAGTAGGTGTCGAAGATGGCGGCGGACTCGGGGACAACCGGGCCGGCCAGCAGCACCTCGAAATCGATGAAGTTCGCGCTCTCGCTGCGCAGGAAGTATTCGTCGGCCAGGTTGCGGCCGCCCGCGATGGCCATGGCGCCGTCGGCCACGAACAGCTTGTTGTGCATGCGGTGGTTGAGGCGACGGAAGTCGGAGAAGAACTCCAGCCAGCGCCCCGACGAATGGTCGCGCGCGTTCACGAAGGGGTTGAACAGCCGGATCTCGGCATTGGGCTCGGCGGCAAGGCCCAGCAGCAGGCGGTCCATGCCGGCCGTGTAGAAGTCGTCGAGCAGCAGCCGCACGCGCACACCGCGCCGGGCGGCATTGCGCATTTCGCGCAGCAGCAGGCGGCCGGTCTTGTCGTTGCCGAGCTGGTAGGTCTGGATGTCGAGCGACGACTTGGCGCGCCGCATCAGCTCCAGCCGTGCATCGAGCGCGAAGGAGGCTTCGATCAGCGGCCGCATGCTGGTCAGGCCGTCGGGCGGGGAATTGAGGCTGACGGCCGCGCGGCCGAGCTCGGTGGCGGGCGAGGCCGCAATGGCCAGCGTCGGCGGTTCGGGCGTGCGCGGCGGGAGGCCGGCGCAGCCGGTCAGCGCAATGGCAGTCGCAAGGACCATCAGCCGCAAAGCCGGACCGCGCAGCGCGGGAAACAGAAAGGCAATGAGCTTGAGCATGAGGGCTGCCAACGCACGGGAAGCGTGCGGGCGGCATCGTAGCCGGTTCACCCCTGACCCGAAGACGCAATTTCGCAACGCAACGCCCTTCACTCAGGGCGGTGATTGGAGGAAGCGGAAATTTGTCACGACTAAAATGCGAATCGTTCGTATTAATCAAAATTTCGAGGAGTGGAGCAGGAATGAAGAGGTTGGTGGCGCGGCGCAAGGCTGCATCGGTGCTGATGGGGTGCCTGGCGATTTCCACACAGCACCAGGTGCTGGCCCAGACGACGAATGCGGGCTCGCTGCCCGAAGTGCGGGTCGACGCGAATGCCGAAGCCGAGACGGCGACTACGCCGGTGATCGGCTATCGTGCAAAAAACGCGGTCACCGCCACCAAGACCGACACGCCGCTGTCGGAAACGCCCCAGTCCGTGACCGTGATCACGCGCGACCAGATGGTCGACCAGGGCGCGATCAACGTGCAGGACGCGCTCAACTACGCGGCCGGCGTGCGCTCCGACGCCTACGGCCTCGATTCGCGAACCGACTCCGTGCGGGTGCGAGGCTCCACCCCCGACGTCTACCTCGACGGCCTTCGCCAGGCCTACGGCTACTACACCAGCACCACCCGCACCGAGCCCTACACGCTGGAGCGGCTCGAGGTGCTGCGCGGTCCCTCGGGCATGCTGTTCGGCGCCGGCACGGCCGCCGGCGTGGTCAACATGGTCAGCAAGCGCCCGCTGCAGGAGGCCCAGCGCGAAGTGGGCGTGCAGTTCGGCAGCTTCGGCCGCAAGCAGATTCAGGCCGATCTCACCGGTCCGCTCAACGCTGATGGCACCCTGTCGTACCGCCTGATCGCGCTGCAGCGCAAGTCCGACACGCAGGTCGACTACGTGCCCGACGACCGCAGCGTGATCGCGCCTTCGCTCACTTGGCGGCCCAACGCCATGACCTCGCTGACGTTGCAAGGTCTCTGGCAGAAGGACAAGAGTGGCAGCAGTTCGCAGTTCCTGCCGTGGCAGGGCACGCTGCTGCCCAACCCGAACGGCCGCGTGCCGACCAGCCGCTTCATCGGCGAGCCGGGTGACTACTACGACAGCGAGCGCAAGACCTTCGGCTGGCAGTTCGAGCACAAGTTCAACGACAGCTGGACGCTGCGCCAGAACTTCCGCTACGCGCGCAACGAAAACGACAACCGCTACCACTACGGCGGCGCGTTCGCGGGGGCCGAAAGCTGGGATGCCACCGACCCGATCTTCAAGCGCGTGCTGGGCCGCTACTACGACAGCTCGCTCACGCGCAACCGCACGCAGACGCTCGACAACCACGTCGAGGGCCACTTCCAGACCGGCGCCTTGAAGCACACGCTGCTTGTGGGCGCGGACTTCGCACGCCAGCGCGAGAACGTCTGGGTCGGCACGACCTTCGACACCATCGACATCTATGCGCCGGTCTACGGCCATCTCGACGAGCCCGTGCGCGACGCGCGGCCACGCACCCGCCAGCGCCAGACGGGTGTCTACCTGCAGGACCAGATCAAGCTCGACAACTGGATCTTCGTGGCGGGCCTTCGCCACGACAGGGCGGTGTCCAGCGCTGCGGGCAGCGACGACGAGAAAAGCAGCGCCACCACCAAGCGCTTGGGCCTGATGTATGCCTCGCCCTCGGGCTGGTCGCCGTATGTGAGCTACAGCGAGTCGTTCACGCCCCAGGCCGCGCGCGAGGGCCGCCTCTTCAAGCCGCTGCGCGGCGAGCAGTGGGAAGTGGGCGTGAAGTACGAGCCCAAGGACCGCGCCCTGGCCTTCAGCGCCGCGGTGTACGACCTGCGCGAGAAGAACCAGATCAGCGAGCCGCAGCTCAAGGTGTTCACGCAGCTCGGCGAAACCAGGACCCGCGGCGTGGAGCTGGAGGCCAAGGGCTCGATCGGCCCGAACCTCGACCTCATCGCCCACTACAACTACACCGACGCCGACGCACTGATCGAGGGCCTGCCCAAGCACCAGGCGAGCGTCTGGGCCAAGTACAAGTTCTCGGTTGGCGGCGTGAACGGCTTCTCGGCCGGTGCCGGGCTGCGCATGATGAGTTCGTTCCGCGACATGCAGTCGGGCGTGGGCCCGCGCATACCGGGCGTTGCGCTGGCCGACCTCGTGTTCGCCTACGAAACCGCCGCCTGGCGCTATGCGCTCAACATCAACAACGTGACGGACAAGGTCTACTTCAGCACCTGCCTGTCGCGTGGTGATTGCTGGTACGGCTCGCGCCGCAACATCGTCGCAAGCGCCACCTACCGTTTCTAGAATCCCTTTCTTCATCAGAGCCACCACGACATGAACAGCCGAAAGATCAAGACCTGGGCCTGGGTGCACAAGTGGAGCAGCCTCGTGTGCACGGTGTTCATGCTGCTGCTGTGCATCACGGGGCTGCCGCTGATCTTCCACCACGAGATCGGCCACCTGCTGGGCACCGAGGTAGAGGCGCCGAAGATGCCGGCGGGCACGCCGCACATCAGCCTCGACCGCGTGCTCGACATTGCGAAGGCGAAGCACCCCGACCGCGTGGTGCAGTTCGCCTCGCAGCCCGAGGACGACGACGGCCTGTGGTTCGTCACGCTCACGCCCACGCCGGAAGCCACGGACGACTTCAAGTCGGTCGCGGTCGATGCGCGCACGGGCGAGGTGCTCGCGCAGCCGAAGTTCGACGAAGGCTTCATGTACGTGATGTTCAAGCTGCACGTCGACCTCTTCGCGGGACTGCCGGGCAAGCTGTTCCTCGGCCTCATGGGCCTGCTGCTGCTGGTGGCCGTTGTCTCGGGCGTGGTGCTGTATTCGCCGTTCATGCGCAAGCTCGACTTCGGCACGGTGCGGCGCGAGAAGCGGCCGCGCCTGAAGTGGCTCGACCTGCACAACCTGCTGGGCATCGTCACGCTGGTGTGGGTGTTCGTGGTGGGCGCCACCGGCATGATCAACACGTGGGCCGACCTGCTCATCAAGTACTGGCAGTACGACCAGCTCAGCGCGCTCATGACGCCCTACAAGAACGAGCCCATCGTGGCGGTGAACGAACGCGGCTCGGTGCAGCGCTCGATGGATGCCGCGATGCAGAAGGCGCCCGGCACGAAGCTGTCGTTCATCGCGTTCCCGGGCACATCGTTCTCGAGCCCGCATCACACCACTTTCTTCCTGCGCGGCAACGAGCCCTTCACCTCGAAGCTCTTCCAGCCGGTGCTGGTCGACGCCAAGACGGCGGAGGTGACCGCGTCGCCGAAGCTGCCCTGGTACCTCTGGGCGCTGCTGGTGTCGCAGCCGCTGCACTTCGGCGACTACGGCGGCATGCCGATGCAGATCATCTGGGCGCTGCTCGACATTGCGACGATCATCGTGCTGGGCAGCGGGCTGTATCTGTGGCTCAAGCGGGGCAACCCCGTGCCTGCATCCCGCAAGAAGACGGCTGCGCATGAGCAGCATGCGCCTGCCGCCCCGCAGGGCGAGCCGGCTCCGGCGATGAAGGTTCAGGCATGAAGCCGCATCAACACCATCAAAGCTTCTGGCGCATGTGGGGCTGGCCGATCGTGCTCGGCCTGCTGACGACCTTCGGACTGATCTCGGCACTTTTCAGCGATGGCGGGCTGGGCGACATCCTGGCCTGGATCGCACTGGGCATTCCGTGCGTGGTGGGCGCCTGGTATGGCTGGCGCAAGGCGCCGCAGCGCTAGTTTTCCCTGAGAGTCGCGCCACCGCGACACGCGTAGCTGGTGTGCCGAAGCAGAATCGGCGCGATGAAACTTGCGCCTGTTGCCGCCGCCTGCCTTCTCTTGCTGGGTGTTCCGCTGGCCGCGCAGGCCCAGCAGGAGCCATCGGCCGATCCTGACACCAGCGGCGCGCGTCTGCGCGAGATCACCGTCTCCACGCCACGCGGCGAAGTCGCGCCTTTCAACGTGCCAGGCTCGGTCGACCGCGTCGACGGCGACGAGATGCGCGGCAGCCGCCTGCAGGTCAATCTCTCCGAAAGCCTCGGCGCGGTGCCGGGGCTGCAGGTGCAGAACCGGTTGAACTACGCGCAAGACCTGCAACTGTCCATCCGCGGTTTCGGTGCGCGCTCGACCTTCGGCGTGCGTGGCGTGCGGCTGTATGTCGACGGCATTCCCGCGACCTTGCCCGACGGCCAGGGGCAGACTTCGAACATCGACATCGGCTCGCTGGACCGGGTCGAAGTGCTGCGCGGGCCGTTCTCGGCGCTCTACGGCAATTCGTCGGGCGGCGTGGTGCAGGCCTTCACTGCTTCGGGCGAGGGTGCACCGCGGCTGGCGTACTCGCTCGCGGGTGGCAGCTTTGGCACCTGGCGGCAGTCGCTGCAATTGAGCGGATCGCAGGGGGCGGTGGACTATCTGCTCGACGCGAGCCGCTTCCACACCGACGGCTGGCGCGAGCACAGCGCGGCGCGGCGCGACATCGCCAATGGCAAGCTCGGCATTGCGCTGGACAACGGCGACAAGCTGACGCTGATCTTCAACAGCGTGCGCATCGACGCACAAGACCCGCTGGGCCTCACGGCCGACCAGTACGCGCTGGCGCCGCGCAACGCCCCGCTGGCCACGCAGTACAACACCCGCAAGACCGTCGAACAGACGCAGGCCGGCCTGCTCTATGAGCACCGCATCGACGCGACGCAGGGGTTGCGCCTCATGGTCTACGGCGGCGAGCGCAAGACCACGCAGTTCCAGTCGATCCCGCCATCTGCGCAGCAGAACCCGCTGCATGCGGGCGGCGTGATCGACCTGTCGCGGCAGTATGGCGGCGTTGACCTGCGCTGGAACGCCGCGCTCACGCTGGCCGACCGACCACTCGACGTGGTGGCGGGCCTGGCCTACGACAGCCTGCGCGAAAAGCGGCGCGGCTACGAGAACTACCTCGGACCGGTCTCGGCGCCGGTGCTCGGCGTGCAGGGGCGACTCAGGCGCAACGAGCTCAACGAGGCGTGGAATCTCGATCCTTACGCGCAAGCCAGCTGGCGCTTCACCGACCGTTGGACGCTCGAGGCCGGCGTGCGCCGCAGCAGCGTGCATTTCAACTCGCAGGATCGCTACATCGTCGGGGCGAACCGCGACGACAGTGGCAGCGCGCGCTACAGCAAGACCTTGCCCGTGGCCTCGCTGCGCTACCAGGCGACGCAGGACCTGGCGCTGTACGGCTCCATCGGTCGCGGCTTCGAGACGCCGACGCTGAACGAGCTTTCTTATCGGGTGAACGGTGCGAGCGGGCTCAACTTTGCGCTGCGGCCTTCGGTGAACGACAGCATCGAGATCGGAGCCAAGGCGCGGCTTGCCGGTGGCCTGCTGACGGCGGCGCTGTTCCAGACCCGCACGCGCGACGAGATCGTCACGGACACCAACGTTGGCGGTCGCGCCACTTTCCAGAACGCGGGCCGCACCAGACGCAATGGCTTCGAGCTGGGGTGGCAGCACGAGACCGCGAATCACTGGCGCACGCAGCTGGCCTACACGTGGCTGGACGCGACGTATCGCGATGCCTTCTGTTCGCCGTCGCCGTGCGCAGCTGCGAACACCGTGGCGGCGGGCAATCGCATTCCGGGCATTGCACGGCAGTCGCTGTTCGCATCGCTGGGCTGGGTGCCGCCCGAGGGCTGGCGCGCCGGCGTCGAGATGCGCGCGCTGGGCCGAATGCAGGCCAACGACGTCAACACCGCGAGCGCGCCGGGCTATGCCGTCGCGGCGGTGTATGCGGGCTACCTGACGAAATGGGAGCGTTGGGAGTTCAACGCCTTTGCGCGTGTCGACAACCTGTTCGACCGGCGCTACGTGGGCTCGGTCATCGTCAACGAGGGCAATGCGCGCTATTACGAGCCTGCGCCGGGCCGTAACTGGACGGTGGGCTTGAGCGGCGCTTACCGCTTCTGACCCACCGCCACTTGTCGCTTCTTACTTGAGGCCGGCAGCCGCGCGCAGGGCGGGCGCCTGCGTCGTCGCTTCCCAGGTGAACTCGGGCTCTTCGCGGCCGAAGTGGCCGTAGGCGGCGGTCTTCTGGTAGATCGGCCGCAGCAGGTCGAGCATCTGGATGATGCCCTTCGGACGCAGGTCGAAGTGCTCGCGCACGAGTTCGGCGATCTTGTCGTCGGGGATCACGCCGGTGCCTTCGGTGTAGACCGTGATGTTCATCGGCTCGGCCACGCCGATGGCGTATGCCACCTGGATCTGGCACTGGCGCGCGATGCCGGCGGCCACGATGTTCTTGGCCACATAGCGCGCGGCGTAGGCGGCCGAGCGGTCGACCTTCGACGGGTCCTTGCCGGAGAACGCACCGCCGCCGTGCGGGCAGGCGCCGCCGTAGGTGTCGACGATGATCTTGCGGCCGGTGAGGCCGCAGTCGCCCTGCGGGCCGCCGATGACGAAGCGGCCGGTCGGGTTGATCAGGTAGCGCGTGTCCTTGAGCCACTCCTTGGGCAGTACCGGCTTGATGATCTCCTCGATGATGGCTTCGTTGAACGAGGCCTTCATCTTGGTCGAGGTTTCGCTCTGGTCGGGGCTGTGCTGGGTGGAGAGCACCACGGTGTCGATGCTGTGCGGCTTGCCGTCCACGTAGCGCATCGTCACCTGGCTCTTGGCGTCGGGGCGCAGGAAGGGCAGGCGGCCGTCCTTGCGCAACTGGGCCTGGCGCTCGACGAGGCGGTGCGCGTAGTAGATGGGCGCGGGCATCAGCTCGGGCGTTTCGTCGCAGGCGTAGCCGAACATCAGGCCCTGGTCGCCGGCACCGGTGTTCAGGTGGTCGTCCGATGCATGGTCCACGCCCTGGGCGATGTCGTTGGACTGCTTGTCGTAGCAGACCATCACGGCGCAACCCTTGTAGTCGATGCCGTACTCGGTGTTGTCGTAGCCGATACGCTTGATGGTGTCGCGCGCCACCTGGATGTAGTCGACATGCGCGTTGGTCGTGATTTCGCCGGCTAGCACGACCAGGCCGGTGTTGGTCAGCGTCTCGGCGGCCACGCGGCTGCGGGGGTCCTGCTCGAAGATCGCGTCAAGGATTGCGTCCGAGATCTGGTCGGCTACCTTGTCGGGGTGGCCTTCGGAAACCGATTCGGAAGTGAAGAGGAAATCGTTCGCCATTTGTTCAAACTCCTTGAAGTGGTTGGCGCGTTGCCAACTCTGCGGAGCCATGGCGAACGCTTTAGCAGATGCCGATGAATCGGCCGGGGCACAATCGCTTCGCGCTTGTGTTTGTCGCCCTGCAAGTTGTTCCGTAACTCGGCGACAATTTGCATTCTATTCGAGCCGCGCAATACCATGCGCGCGCGTCCGTTTTTTGACCCCCTCCCTCCCGTTTTCAATGATCACCCTGTTCCGCCTGCTTGCCCGCGTGCCGATGCCGTTGATGCATCGACTCGGCGCCATGCTGGGCTGGCTGGTCTGGTGGAGCGCGCCGGACTATCGCCGCCGCTTCAAGGCCAACGCCGAGAGCGCGGGCTTCGTCCCCGACCAGTACCGTCCCGCCATTGCCGCCGCCGGCAAGATGGCTTCCGAGCTCCCCTGGCTCTGGCTGCGCCCGCAGGGCCAGACCGTGCTGCACCGGGTGGTGCGCTGGGAGGGCGTCGAGGCCTTCGAGGCGGCCATGCAGGCCAAAAAGGGCGTGATCCTGGTCGCGCCGCACCTCGGCAGCTGGGAGATGTGCGGCCAGGCCATCGGCGAGCGCTTTCTCGCGGCCTATGGGCCGATCACGGCGCTGTTTCGCCCCGCGCGCAAGAAGTGGATGGCTGACCTGATCGCCGCCGGTTCGCGCGATCGGCCCGGCCTGCAGACGCTGCCCACCAACAACAGCGGCGTGCGCGGCCTGATCCGCACGCTGCGCGGCGGGGGCTACACCGGCATCCTGCCCGACCAGGTGCCGCCGCTGGGGCAGGGCGTGTGGGCGCCGTTCCTGGGGCGTCCGGCCTACACCATGACCCTGCTTCCCCGCCTTGCGCAACAGACCGGCGCGGCCTGCTTCCTCAGCGTGTGCGAGCGCCTGCCGAATGGCGCGGGCTACGTGATCCGCTTCGAACCCATCGTCGGCACGGCGCTGACCGACCCGTCGGCTTCCATCGAGGACGCGTCGGCTGCCATGAACGACGCCATCGGCCGGCTGATCCACAGCCTGCCGGGCCAGTACGTCTGGGACTACGCCCGCTACAAGGAGCCGCGCGCCGAGCGCGTGGCCGCCGCTGCCGGGGAGGCCGCATGAGCCTCGGTTCCCGACTCGGCATCGGCTTCATGCGCGTGATCGCGCCGCTGCCGTTGCCGCTCGTGCGCGGCTTCGGCGCGTTCCTCGGCCGCATCCTCCACACCGTCGCCGTGCCGCGGCGGCGCGTGGTCGACACCAACCTGGCGGTCTGCTTCCCCGAGAAATCGGAGGCCGAGCGGCGCGCCATCGCGCGCCAGACCTTCGTCTACGTGGCGCAGTCCTGGCTGGACCGCAGCTGGCTATGGCATGCGCCCGAAAAGGTGGTGTCGAGCCGGCTCAAGGTGGTCGGGGCCGCTTCGGAGATCCGCGAGATCGCCGACGGCGATGAGCCAATGATCCTGTTCGCACCGCATTTCTATGGCCTCGACGCCGCGGCCACCGCGCTGACCATGCACACGGCGCGCCCTTCGGCCACCATCTACACGACCCAGCGTGACCCGATGGTCGACGCCTGGATCCGCGAAGGCCGCACCCGCTTCGGCGACGTGGCGGCGCTCAACCGGGTGGACGGCATCAAGCCGGTGCTGCAGGGCCTGCGCAAGGGCGGCCTGCTGTACCTGCTGCCCGACATGGACTTCGGGCGTGACCAGACCATTTTTGTGCCGTTCTACGGCGTGCAGGCGGCCACCGTGCCCTCGCTGTCGCGATTCGCGCGGCTGGGCAAGGCCAAGGTTGTGCCGGTGGTGTCGAAGCTCACGCCCGGGGGCTACGAGATCGAGATCCTGCCGACCTGGCAGAACTTCCCGACCGACGACGTCGAGGCCGACACGACGCTCATGAACACGCGGCTGCAGGGCTACATCGACACGATGCCTGCCCAGTACTACTGGGTGCATCGCCGGTTCAAGACCCGCCCGGAGGGCGAGCCGCCGATTTACTGATTGCGCTGCAGGAAGCCCTCGATCTCGCGGGCAACCAGCTGCGGCTGCTCGTGCACGATCCAGTGGGTCGCGTTCGGCACCTTCTTCACTTCGAGCTTCGGCACGTAGTCTTCCAGCCCTTCGAGCAGGCCGGGCAGCAGCGCAGCGTCGTCGAGCGCCCAGAACACGAAGGTCGGCACGTCCACCGTGAGCCGTTCGCGTGGCAGCACGGGAATGCCGTCGATGGTCTGGCCCGGGAGCGGCGGCTTCATCGGCGTCACGCGGTAGAGGTTGCAAGCGCCCGTGAGGCCCGCGCCCCAGACCTCGCGGTACTTCTGCTTCACCTCTTCGGTGAGCCAGCCGAAGCCGTCGGGGCCGGCCTTCATCAGCAGGAAGAAGGGCCACATGCGCTTGAAGTCGTCGGCCGCGAGCAGCCCCTCGGCGTCGGGGCGCGCGAGGAAGTTCATGTAGGCGCTCGCTTGCTGCTGCTCCGGGCTGTTGCGCAGTTCGCGGGTGAAGGTGCCTGGGTGCGGCGAATTGATGATGACCAGCTTGCCGACCTGCTGCGGGAATGCGTTGGCATAGCCCCAGGCAAAGGCGCCGCCCCAGTCGTGGGCCACCAGCGCGGCCATCGTGCCGTCGGCGCTTTCGGTCGCGACGAGCTGCTGGATGTCCTGGATCAGCAGGTGAGCCTTGTAGGCCGCTACTTCCGTCGGCGCGCTCGACTTTTCGAAGCCGCGCAGGTTGGGCGCCACGCAGCGGTAGCCGCCATGGGCGGGGTCTGCGAAGTATTCGAGCAGTTCGTCCCAGATGAACGCGGCCTCGGGGAAGCCGTGGAGGAACACCATCAGCGGCTGGCCCGGCTTGCCGGCGGCGCGGCAGCTCAGGGTGGTGCCGTTGGGCAGGCTGCGTTGGAAGGTCTCGATCATGCTTCTTGTCTCCTTGGGTTGACTGTCGCTATTGTTTTGATAGTGAACTGCGCAGATGGGACGGTCGGTACAGCCTGTTTTGTGGTCAGGCCTCTTCTGGCTCAGCCGGTGGCTCCGGTGCCGTTGCCGGTGCGGCAGCCCCATCCGGATGCACCCAGCGCCACAGCAGTTCGGCTGCTTCGCCAACGCCCTGCTTCTTCAAAGCCGAGAACAGTTTCACCTCGCCGCCGCCGGCGTTCAGTCGCGTAATGGACAGCACCTTGGCGGCTTCGCTGCGAGTGAGCTTGTCGGACTTGGTCAGCAGCACAAGGAACTTGAGGCCCTGCTCCACGCGCGGGCGGATCACGTCGAGCAGGATCTCGTCGAGCTCAGTCAGGCCGTGGCGCGGGTCGCACATCAGCACCACGCCGCGCAGGCTTTCGCGCGTCATCAGGTAGTTGCCCATCACGCGCTGCCAGCGCAGCTTGGCCTCGCGCGGCACGGCCGCATAGCCGTAGCCGGGCAGGTCGGCCAGCACCGCGTCGTCGACCTTCTGCTTGCCGATGCCGAACAGGTTGATGTGCTGCGTGCGGCCGGGTGTCTTGGAGGCGAAGGCCAGGCGCGTCTGCTGCGTGAGTGTGTTTATGGCGGTCGACTTGCCGGCGTTGGAGCGGCCGACGAAGGCGATCTCGGGCAGGTCGACGGGGGGCAGATGCTCCAGCTGGGGGGCGCTGGTGAGGAAGTGGGCGGTGTGCAGCCAGCCGAGCGCAACGCGCTCGCGTTCAGCGACCTGGGGGTCCGCGGCGGGGGCCGCGCGGGGAGGATAGGCAGCGGGCTTGGCGCGCGGGGAGGGCATCTACGGACTTTCGAAACAAGACCCACATTGTAGAATCGTGAGGTTTTGCGCCATAAATTCGAAGCCCCCGATATGAAGTTGTTTGCCAATATTCTGCTTGCAGCCCTCGTGGGCATCGCATCCAGCGCGAGTTTTGCAGCCGATGAACACGCGGCTGCTCCGGCCGCGGCGCCTGCAAAACCGGCCAAGCCGGACCCCGCCAAGGGGGACACGCTGTTCAATGCGAGCACTCCAACAGTGCAGAGCTGCGCCTCGTGCCACAACGCCGACGGCAACTCGACCATCGCGGCCAATCCCAAGCTGGCACAACAGCATCCCGAATACATCCTCAAGCAGCTGGAAGACTTCAAGTCCGGCAAGCGCAAGAACAGCGTCATGAGTCCCATGGCTGCGAACCTCAGTGACCAGGACATGCGCGACATCGCCTGGTTCGTGGCTTCGAAGAAGGTCAAGACCGGCTTCTCGAAGAGCAAGGACACCGTGGCCTTGGGCGAGAAGATCTACCGCGGCGGTATCGGTGAGCGCTCCATCCCCGCCTGCGCCGGCTGCCACAGCCCCAACGGCGCCGGCTTGCCCGCTCAATACCCGCGCCTGGGCGGCCAGAACGCCGACTACACCGTGGCCCAGCTCAAGGCCTTCCGTGGCGACGGCACCCCGGTGCGTACCAACAGCGGCCCCATGACCGGCGTCGCTGCCAAGCTCAACGACCGCGAAATTGCCGCCGTGGCGGACTACATTGCCGGCTTGCGCTGATGACGATGCGCTCCAGAGCGTGAACTAACCGCCGACAACAACCCCAAACAAAGGGCGGGCCGATCCAGCAGGATGGCCCGCCTTTTTGCTTTTTTCCCTTCTTCCCTTACCTTCGCCCGATGTCCGTCTCCACCCATGGCCTTCGCGTTCATCGCGGCCCGCACATGCTTCGTGCTGCGGTGGAGCTGTTTTCGTCGATGCGCTTCGCGATCGCGCTGCTCACCATCATCTGCATCGCATCGATCATCGGCACCGTGCTCAAACAGCACGAGCCGATCAACAACTACATCAACCAGTTCGGGCCGTTCTGGGCCGAGCTGTTCCGCGCGGCGCGGCTCGACTCGATCTACAGCGCCTGGTGGTTCCTGCTGATCCTGCTGTTCCTCGTGATCAGCACCACGCTGTGCATTGCGCGCAACACGCCGCGCATCCTGGTCGACCTCAAGACCTTCAAGGAAGACATCCGTGCGCAGAGCCTGAAGGCCTTCGGCCAGCGCGCAGAGAACCGGCTCGGTGAAACGCCCGAAGCGGCGGCCAACCGCATCGGGCAACTGCTGGTGAGCGGCGGCTGGAAGGTCAAGCTGCAGCAGCGCGAGGCTGTCGACGGCAGCCGACCGACTTCCGCGGGCTGGATGGTCGCGGCGCGTGCCGGCGGCGCCCACAAGCTCGGCTACATCGCGGCCCACAGCGCGATCGTGCTGGTGTGCATCGGCGGCCTGCTCGACGGCGATCTCGTGGTGCGCGCGCAGACCTGGTTCAACGGCAAGAGCGTGTTCACCGGCGGCGGCATGATCGCTGACGTGGCGCCGGAGCACCGCCTGTCCGCCAGCAACCCGACCTTCCGCGGCAACATCCTCGTGCCTGAAGGCGGGCAGGGCAGTGTGGCCATCCTGAACCAGTCCGACGGCGTGCTGCTGCAGGAGCTGCCGTTCTCCATCGAGCTGAAGAAGTTCATCGTCGACTACTACTCGACCGGCATGCCCAAGCTGTTTGCAAGCGAGGTGGTGCTGCACGACCGCGAGACTGGCGAGCAGGTGCCCGCGCGCATCGAGGTGAACCACCCGGCCAGCTACAAGGGCGTGGAGATCTACCAGTCGAGCTTCGATGATGGCGGCTCCAAGGTGAAGCTCAAGGCGGTGCCGATGGCGGCCGCTGCCAAGTCTTTCGAAGTGGAAGGCATCATCGGCGGCCCGAGCACCGAGATCACCAACGGCAAGGACAAGCTCACGCTCGAATACGCCGCGCTGCGCGTGATCAACGTCGAGAACTTCGCCGACGCCGGCGTCATGGGCAGCGGCGCCGACGTGCGCAAGGTCGACCTGCGCCACGACATCGAATCGCGCCTGGGCGCCGCCAACAAGACCAACAAGCCGAAGGTGCTGCGCAACATCGGCCCGAGCATCGGCTACAAGCTACGCGATGCCGCCGGCCAGGCGCGCGAGTATCAAAACTACATGGTGCCGGTCGACACCGGCGACGGCCAGCCGGTGTTCCTGCTCGGCATGCGCGAGAAGCCCGAAGACCCGTTCCGCTACCTGCGCGTGCCGGCCGACGAGCAGGGCTCGATGGATGGTTTCGTGCGCATGCGCGCCGCACTCGGCGACGCCGACACCCGCGCGCGCGCCATCGAGCGCTACATCGCCAAGGCGACCGACCCCAAGCGCCCCGAAATGGCCGAGCAGCTGCGCGTGTCGGCCGCGCGCGCGCTGGCGCTGTTCTCGGGCAGCGAGCGTGCCAAGGCCGACGCCACCACCGTAGGCGGCTGGCAGGCGATTGCAGAGTTCATGGAAGTCAACGTGCCCGAGGCCGAGCGCGAGCGCGCCGGCGGCGTGCTGGTGCGCATCCTGAACGATGTGCTGTTCGAAGTGCTCAATTTGAGCCGCGAAGGCGCCGGCCTGGCCGCGCTGCCGAACGACGAGAAGTCGCAGGCCTACCTGACCCAGGCCGTGCTGGCCATCAGCGACGCGCACTTCTACCCGGCCCCGGTCGCGATGATGATGACCGACTTCACCCAGGTGCAGGCCAGCGTGTTCCAGGTGGCGCGCGCCCCTGGCAAGAACGTCGTCTATCTGGGCTGTCTGTTGCTGATCGTCGGGATTTTTGCCATGCTGTACGTGCGTGAGCGGCGCCTCTGGGTGTGGCTGACGCCCGATGGCAATGGGACAGACGGCGACAAATTGGAGACAGCCGCCACGATGGCGTTCTCGGTCAATCGCAAGACCATGGACAGCGACCGCGAATTCGAGCACCTCAAACGCAAGTTGCTCGCCCTGAACAAGACAGAACCCGAGACACCATGAACACCACGACCCTCACGCTCAATGAAAGCTGGCTCTCGCGCCGCAACCTGTTCGACTGGGTGTTCGCGGCGCTGGTGCTGGCCGGCGGCCTGTTCGCGTTCGCGCGCTATGCGGGGTCGATGGACTACTACGAGAAGCCGATCCTCATTGCCGCGGTGATCGCGATGATCTCCATCGGCTGGTTCTGGCGGCCGCTGCGCGTGCTGGCTATCGTGGTGGCCGCGGCGTCGCTGCTGGCCATTGCCTCGTACCAGGGCGACCTGGCGCGCGCCGACACGGTGTTCTGGCTCAAGTACTTTTTGTCGAGCCAGTCGGCCATCCTCTGGATGAGCATGCTGTTCTTCATGGGCACGCTGTTCTACTGGCTCGGCTTCTTCGGCGGCAAGCAGTCGGACACCTTCGACATGATCGGCTCGCGCCTGACCTGGGCTGCGGTCACGATGGCGCTGATCGGCACCATGGTGCGCTGGTACGAAAGCCACCTGCTCGGCCCGGACATCGGCCACATCCCGGTCAGCAATCTGTACGAAGTGTTCGTGCTGTTCTGCTGGCTGACGGCTGCGTTCTACCTCTACTTCGAAGAGCGCTACAACACGCGTGCGCTCGGCGCCTTCGTGATGCTGGTGGTGAGCGCGGCGGTCGGCTTCCTGCTCTGGTACACGATCGTGCGCGAGGCGCATGAAATCCAGCCGCTGGTGCCTGCGCTGCAGAGTTGGTGGATGAAGCTGCACGTGCCGGCCAACTTCATCGGCTACGGCACCTTCGCGCTGTCGGCCATGGTCGCCTTCGCCTATCTCATCAAGGAGCAGGCCAACGAGACTCGCTGGTACAAGCTCACGCCGATCTGGCTGCTGGGCGTAGCGCTGTGCTTCGTGCCGGTGGCATTCCGCCAGCGCGTGCAGGAAGCCGGCGGCAGCTACTGGGTGGTCTATGCGGGCATCTCGGCGCTGATTGCGGCGGGCATCCTGCTCGGGCGCAAGCGCATCGCGGCGCGCCTGCCGGCCAACGACGTGCTCGACGACGTCATGTACAAGTCGATCACCGTCGGCTTCGCCTTCTTCACCATCGCCACCGTGCTGGGCGCCCTGTGGGCTGCCGACGCCTGGGGCGGCTACTGGAGCTGGGACCCGAAGGAAACCTGGGCGCTGATCGTCTGGCTCAACTATGCGGCCTGGCTGCACATGCGGCTCGTGAAGGGCCTGCGCGGCACCGTGGCCGCCTGGTGGGCACTGGGCGGGCTGGCGGTCACCACTTTCGCCTTCCTTGGCGTGAACATGTTCCTGAGCGGGTTGCACAGCTACGGCACGCTGTAGACGCAAGCTTGCGGTCTTTCGCGAAGAATTGAAACCGCGCGCCGCGACGGCGCGTAACCAAATCAGGGTTGGTCACGAACTACCCTGAGCACAACGATTCACGCGAAAGGCCTGTCATGTCGTTCCATTCCCGCCCGATCCGTCGCAACAGCAGCAGCCAAGGCGACAACGGCTTCATCCACCCGCTGTCGAGCGAGATCACGCCGCGCGCCGCCTACGAAAGCCGGCGCGACATGCTGAAGCTCATGGCTGGTGGCGCGGCAGGGGCGGCGCTGGCCGGTTTTGCCTCGCGCGAAGCCTGGGCACAGGCCGAGCGCCCCAACAAGCTCGCGCCGCTGCCGGGCGCCAAGTCGACGGTGCCGGGCGCCATGTCGATGGAAAAGCTCACCGACTACAAGGACGCATCGACCTACAACAACTACTACGAGTTCGGCACCGACAAGGCCGATCCGGCCAAGAACGCCGGAACGCTGAAGACGCGGCCGTGGACAGTGGAGATCGAAGGGCTGGTCAAGAAGCCGGGCAAGTACGGCATCGAAGACCTGCTCAAGCTCAGCGCGCAGGAAGAGCGCATCTACCGCCTGCGCTGTGTCGAAGGCTGGTCGATGGTCATTCCGTGGGTCGGCTATTCGCTGGCCGAGCTGATCAAGAAGGTCGAGCCGCAGGGCAATGCCAAGTTCATCGAGTTCGTGACGCTGGCCGACCCCAAGACCATGCCCTTCGTGGGCTCGCGCGTGCTCGACTGGCCCTACACCGAAGGCCTGCGCATGGACGAGGCGATGCATCCGCTCACGCTGCTTGCCTTTGGCATGTACGGCGAGGTGCTGCCCAACCAGAACGGCGCGCCGGTGCGCCTGGTGGTGCCGTGGAAGTACGGCTTCAAGTCGGCCAAGTCGATCGTGAAGATCCGCTTTGTCGAGAAGGAGCCGAGCACCGCCTGGAACAAGGCTGCGGCCAACGAGTACGGCTTCTATTCGAACGTGAACCCGAACGTCGATCACCCGCGCTGGAGCCAGGCCACCGAGCGCCGCATCGGCGACGGCGGCGGCCTGTTCGCCAAGCGGCGCAAGACCGAGATGTTCAACGGCTATGAAGCCCAGGTCGGCCAGCTCTATGCGGGCATGGACCTGAAGAAAAACTTCTGAGCCCGCTTCTGCACCCGGCCATCGCTCCATGAACAAGCTGCTCATGCACCCGGCGACCAAGCCGGTCATCTTTTTGCTGTGCCTGCTGCCGTTCGCACGGCTGGCCTACGGCGCGTTCACGGACGGACTCGGCGCCAACCCCGCCGAGTTCCTGATCCGCGCCACGGGCGACTGGACGCTGCGCTTCATCTGCATCGTGCTGGCGGTGACGCCGCTGCGCGTCATCAGCAAATGGAACGCGCTTGCGCGCTATCGGCGCATGCTGGGCCTGTTCGCCTACTTCTACGTGGTGCTGCACCTGCTGTGCTACAGCTGGTTCGACATGGGCTTCGAGTGGGGCGACATCGCCAAGGACATCGCGAAGCGGCCGTTCATCCTGGTGGGCTTCTCGGCCTTCGTGCTGCTGACGCCGCTGGCGGCCACGTCGTTCAATCGCGCGATCAAGGCGATGGGTGCCAGGCGTTGGCAGATGCTGCACAAGCTGGTCTACGTGATCGCGGGCCTGGGCTTGCTGCACTTCTTCTGGATGCGCGCGGGCAAGAACAACTTCGCCGAAGTGTTCATCTACGTTGCGATCATCGGGGTGCTGCTGGCGTGGCGCGTGTGGAATTTTGCGAGCAAGCGCAGGGCGAAGCCGGCAGCAGGGGCAGCAGGCGCGGTGCGCAACAGCGAGAAGCCGCTGCGCACCAACTGACGGCAGTAATCAGCCGTCGATCTCGCTGCGCAGCTGGTCTTCCATCGTCTCGCGACGGCGGATCAGCCTGGCGCTGGCACCACTCACCAGCACCTCGGCGGCACGGCCGCGCGTGTTGTAGTTGCTGGACATGCTCATGCAGTACGCGCCCGCCGACAGCACCGCCAGGAGGTCGCCCGCCACCACGTTGAGCGCGCGGTCGCGGCCGATCCAGTCGCCGCTTTCGCAGACTGGGCCAACCACATCGTAGGTCGGTGCGTCGCCGGCGCGCGTGCGCACCGGCACGATACGCTGGAAGGCCTGGTACATCGCGGGGCGCGGCAGGTCGTTCATGGCCGCGTCGACGATGCAGAAGTTCTTGTCCTCGCCCGGCTTGGTGTAGAGCACCTCGGTCACGCACACGCCAGCATTGCCGACCAGCGAGCGGCCGGGCTCGATCACCAGCTTGCGCTGGCCGAAGCCGCGCGCGTCGAGCTTGGCGAGCAACTGCTGCCACAGCGCATCGGCCTTGGGCGGGACTTCGCCGTTGTAGTCGATGCCCAGGCCACCGCCGAAGTCCAGGTGATGGATCGGCACGCCGGCCGCCTCGATTGCCTCGACCAGGTCGAGCACGCGATCGCAGGCGTCGAGGTAGGGCGAGGCTTCGGTGATCTGCGAGCCGATGTGGCAGTCGATGCCGACCACTTCCAGGCCCGGCAGCCTTGCGGCATGCCGGTAGGCCTCGACCGCGCGGTCGTGCGCGATACCGAACTTGTTGCCTTTGAGGCCGGTGGAGATGTACGGATGCGTCTTCGGGTCGACGTTCGGATTGATGCGAATGCTGATGGGCGCGCGCTTGCCTTCGGCCACCGCCACTTCGTTGAGAACGTCGAGCTCGGCTTCGCTCTCGACGTTGAAGCAGGCGATGCCGGCGGCGAGGGCCTCGCGCATTTCCGCGCGCGTCTTGCCGACGCCGGAGAAGATGATCTTCTTCGGATCGGCGCCGACGGCCAGCACGCGAGCCAGTTCACCGCCCGAGACGATGTCGAAGCCGCAGCCTGCCTCCGCGAAAACGCGCAGCACGCCGAGCGACGAATTGGCCTTCATCGCATAGCAAATCAGCGCATCGCGACCTTCGAAGCCACGCTGGTAGGCCGCCAGGGCGTCCAGCATCCACTGCTTCGAGTAGACGAAAAGAGGGGTGCCATGCTCGCGGGCCAGTGCGTCGAGCGCAACGCCTTCGACGTGCAGCGCGCCGTCGCGCTCGGCAATGTGCGGCTGGCCGGGGAGGGCGGGGGATGTGATACCGGAGCTCACTTGCGCGGTTCCGTGCTGTTGCTGGCCGGTGCGCTGGCAGCAGCGGCCGGTGCACTTGCGGCAGCCGCTGGTGCGGGCGCCGCCTCGCTGGAGGACGATGACCGCAAGCTTTCGGGCGTCATCAACTGCGGCAACGTGGCTCGTCCGGCGGCGGCAGGATCGGTCGGCAGGTACAGCGCACCGCGCTGTCCGCAAGCAACCAGACCGGCAGCGCCTGCGACGAGGCAGACCATGAGCGCAGCGCGGGCGCGGGTGCTCACTAGAATTTGGCGAACGTTCAACATAGCGAAATTGTAATGACCGACACCGAGTACATGGACCGCGCCGAAGCCGCGCTCGCCGCCATCGAGCAAGGCTGCGACCGTATCAACGAGGCAACCGACGCCGACATAGACAACCAGAGGGTGGGCGGGATGATCACGATTTCGTTCCCCAACGGCAGCCAGTTGATCGTGAATCTGCAAAAGCCCCTGCAGGAAATCTGGCTTGCCGCGCGCTCCGGCGGCTACCACTATCGCCATGACGGCCAAGTCTGGGTCGATACCAAGACCGGGGAGGAATTCTTCGGCAACCTGTCGCGCGAGGCGACCATGCAGGCAGGTCAGCCGCTGGCATTCGCGGCCGCCTGATTCTTCGTCTTCGCCGTCAGTTGCGGAAAAGATCGAGGATGCGATTGCGCTCCTCGGGCGGGGCCGGCGGGCTCACTGGGGCGCCGGTCAGGGCTTCCGCTGGCGCCGCAGGCGTGGACTCCACACCCAGGCTTGCCACGCCGCGTCCCGGCGCGTAGTCGTCGTAGTACCACTCGCCGCCGACGCTCACGATGCCTGAAGGCGGATTGGCCGATAGCTCAGTCACCGGCACGCCCTTGATGGCGGTTTCCATGTAGGTGATCCAGATCGGCAGGCTCAGGCCGCCGCCGGTTTCGCGGTCGCCCAGGTTGCGCGGTGTGTCGTAGCCGATCCACGAGATGGCCGTCATGGTCGGCTGGAAGCCCGCGAACCAGGCATCCAGCGAGTCGTTGGTGGTGCCGGTCTTGCCGTACAGGTCGGGGCGCTTGAGCATGGCTTGCGCCTTGGCAGCGGTGCCGGCGCGGGCCACGGAATTCAGCAGCGTGTCCATGATGAAGGCATTGCGCTGGGGAATGGCGCGCAGCGACTCGTTGAGCAGCGGCGGTTGCTTGTCGACCAGCACCTTGTCCTTGTGGTCGGTGATGCGGGTCACGAGATACGGATTGACGCGGTAGCCGCCGTTGGCGAACACCGAATAGCCCACCGCCATCTGCATCGGCGTGACCGAGCCTGCGCCGAGCGCCATCGGCAGATAGGCCGGATGCTTGTCCTTGTCGAAGCCGAAATTGGTGATCCACTCCTGCGCGTAGCGCGTGCCGATGGACTGCAGGATGCGGATCGACACGAGGTTCTTCGACTTCATCAGCGCGGTGCGCATCGACATCGGACCGTCGTAGCCGCCGCCGTAGTTCTTCGGCTCCCAGGGCTGGCCGCCGGTGGTGCCGGCGTCGAAGAAGAGGGGGCCGTCGTTGATGACAGTGGCCGGGGTGAAGCCCTTTTCAAGCGCCGCGGAATAGATGAATGGCTTGAAGCTCGAACCCGGCTGGCGCCAGGCCTGCGTCACGTGGTTGAACTTGTTCTTGCCGAAATCGAAGCCGCCGACCAGCGCCTTGATGGCACCGTCGCGCGGATCCATGGCGACGAAAGCGCCTTCCACCTCGGGCAGTTGCGTGATTTCCCAGGTGTTCTTGAGCGTCTTCACCACACGGATGACCGCGCCGCGGCGGATCTTGATGTTGGGCGGAGCCTTGTCGGAGAGGCCGGACTGCGCGGGCTTGAGGCCGTCGCCGGTGATCTGCACGGGGTCGCCGTTGCCGCGCACGGCGTCGATCTGCTTGGCCGTGGCCTTGAGCACGACCGCTGCCATCACGTCGCCGTTGTCGGGGTGGTCGCTGAGTGCGTCGTCCACCGCCTCGTCGAGTTCCTTGGCGTCGTTCGGCAGATCGACGAACTTCTCGGGGCCGCGATAGATCTGGCGGCGCTCGTAGTCCATGATGCCCTTGCGCAGTGCCTTGTAGGCTGCAGCCTGGTCGGCCGCGACCAGCGAGGTGTAGACCTTCAGGCCGCGCGTATAGGTGCTGTCGCCGTACTGGGCGTACATCAGCTGGCGCACGGTTTCCGCGACGTATTCGGCGTGCAGGCGGTTCGGGTCGGCGGCATCGCGCAGGTGCAGTTCTTCCTTCTTGGCTTCGGCGGCCTGTTCGGCGGTGATGAAGCCGGCTTCCTGCATGCGGTCGATTACGTAGAACTGGCGGCCGCGTGCACGCTGTGGGTTGTTGACCGGGTTGTTCGCACCCGGCGCCTTCGGCAGGCCGGCCAGCATGGCGGCCTGTGCGATCGTGAGCTCTTGCAACGGCTTGCCGAAATACGCTTCGGAGGCGGCGGCGAAGCCGTAGGCGCGGTTGCCGAGGTAGATCTGGTTCAAGTAGATCTCGAAGATCTGGTCCTTGGTGAGCAGGTGCTCCAGCTTGAAGGTCAGCAGCACCTCGTAGATCTTGCGGGTGAGCGTCTTCTCCGAGCTCAGGTAGACGTTGCGTGCCACCTGCATCGTGATGGTCGATGCGCCTTGGCTTTTCACGCGATTCATGTTGGCCAGGCCCGCGCGCACCATGCCCTTGTAGTCGACGCCGCCGTGGTCGTAGAAGCGTGCATCTTCGGCCGCGAGCACGGCGTCTTTCACGACCTTCGGAATGGCCGAGATCGGGGTGAGATTACGGCGCTCCTCGCCGAATTCACCGATCAGGATGCCTTCGGCCGAGAACACCCGCAGCGGCAGTTTGGGCCGGTAGTCGGAGAGCTCGCTGATGTCCGGCAGGTTCGGATACGCGACGGCAAGAGCCACCGCCACCACGCAAAGTACCGCCAGCACACCGGCCGCGGCAATGCCGAAGCCCCAGAAGAAAAAGCGCAACAGCCATTTCAGCCAGGTCGGGCGCTTGGGGGGAGGGGTCTTGGCTGGCCCTTTGGGGCTTGAAGTTTCTTGCATGAGGGGCCGGAGAGTCACCGGACATTATAAAAAGCCGTCCTCTTTTCACGATCCGATCTTTGCTGCCCTTGCATCGCCATAATTCAAAAGTTACAAAATGCGGATTTGACGTCAGGTTTTGACAACGCTTCAGGGTTTTGCCCCCCGGCGCTGCTTGGTTGCCGCTACGCCTGCTGCTAGCATGCAACCGAACGCACATTTTTCTATTGGTTACAAATACAGGGGGAGAGGGACCTAACTTGGCTGCTCTTGGATCATTGTTTCGTCGTCAGAACGCTCCCCTGCTTGGGCTGGATGTCAGTTCGTCCAGCGTCAAGCTGGTCGAGCTCGGCCGTGAGGCCAGCGGCAAGCTGGTTCTGGAACGCTGTGCCATCGAGCCCCTGGAACGTGGCTGGATCACTGACGGCAACGTCGAAAAGTTCGACGAGGTGGCGGAAGCCGTCCGGCGCGTCGTCCGCAAGAGCGGCACGCGCACGCGCAATGTGGCGCTTGCACTGCCGCCATCGGCCGTGATCACCAAGAAGATCATTCTTCCGGGCGGCATGAGCGAGCAGGAGCTCGAGATTCAAGTCGAGTCCGAAGCCAACCAGTACATCCCGTTCTCGCTGGACGAAGTCAGTCTCGACTTCTGCGTCACGGGGCCGAGTGCCACGTCCGCTGGCGACGTGGAAGTGCTGATTGCCGCGTCCCGCAAGGAAAAGGTCCAGGATCGCGAAGGCTTGGCAGAAGCCGCCGGCCTGAAGGCGATGATCCTCGACGTCGAGTCCTATGCATCGCGCCTGGCAACCGCCCGCCTGATCGAGCAGTTGCCCGGCAAGGGTGTGGATTCGATCGTGGCGCTCTTCGAAGTGGGTGCCTTCACCACCAGCATGCAGGTGCTGCGCAACCAGGAAGTGCTGTACGACCGCGACCAGGCATTCGGCGGCGCCCAGCTCACGCAACTGATCGTGCGCCAGTACGGTTTTTCCGCTGAAGAAGCCGAAGCCAAGAAGCGCAGCGGCGACCTGCCCGACGACTACGGTTCCGGTGTGCTCAAGCCTTTCGTGGAAAGCATCGCGCAGGAAATCGCGCGTGCGCTCCAGTTCTTCTTTACAAGTACGCCGCACAACCGTGTCGACTACGTGCTGCTGGCGGGTGGATCGGCATCGCTGCCGGGCCTGACCAACGCCGTGACGCGACAGACTTCGTTTGCCTGCTCGCTCCTGAATCCCTTCGACGGCATGGACTTCAGCTCGAACATTCGCGAGAAGAAGGTTCGCCGTGAGGCGCCGTCCTATCTGACCTCTTGCGGGTTGGCCATGCGGAGGTTCCTGCAGTGATCCTCATCAATCTGCTTCCGCACCGCGAAGCTGCACGCAAGCGGCGGCGCGAGGCTTTCTTTGGCACCTTGGGCGCCGCAGCGGTGCTGGGTCTTCTGATCGCCGGCCTGGGCTACCTCTGGTTCGAGGCCCAGATCGCAGGGCAGCGATCAAAGAACAGCTTCCTCTCGGCCGAAATCAAGAAGCTCGAGGTCGAGATCAAGGAAATCTCGACATTGCAGGAAGAAATCGCGGCGCTGCGCGCGCGCCAGCAGGCCGTCGAAGACTTGCAGGGCGACCGCAATCTGCCTGTGCACCTGCTCAACGAACTGGTCCGGCAACTGCCCGACGGTGTCTATCTGACCAGCATGAAGCAGGACAACCAGACGGTCACGCTTCAGGGCATGGCCCAGTCGAACGAGCGTGTCTCGGAACTGCTGCGCAACCTTGGCAACAACAGCCCTTGGCTTGTGAAGCCGGAGCTGGTTGAAATCACTTCGGCAAACGTGAACCTGACTCAGCGGGACCAACGCCGCGTGGCGAACTTCACGATGCGCATTGGCCTGAAACGCCCCACCGATGCTCAAAAGGCCGCCGCCGAAAAGGCCTTGGCCGCAACGGCGCAATCCAAGGGGTAACCGATCATGGCAAGCAATCGCCCCTCCCAAAAAATAGATGTCGGCGCTGCGTTGCAGCGTTTCGGCGAACAGTTCCGCGGGCTCAACCCGAACGATCCGTCGATGTGGCCGCCGGTGCCCCGGTACGCGCTCTGCCTGGCGGTCACCGCGCTGGTACTGGTTGCCCTGTGGTTCGTCTGGCTGACCAATTCAAACGACGAACTCGAAAGCGAGCGTTCCAAGGAAGTCGCGCTCAAGGCCGACTACCAGAAGAAGGTGGCCCAGGCGGCCAACCTCGAACTGCTGAAGAAGCAGCGCGAACAGGTCCAGCAGTACGTGACCCTGCTCGAGAAGCAATTGCCCAGCAAGGCTGAAATGGACGCTCTGCTGTCGGACATCAACCAGGCAGGCCTTGGCCGCAGCCTTCAGTTCGAGTTGTTCCGTCCTGGCACGGTGTCGGTCAAGGACTACTATGCCGAGCTGCCGATCGCCGTTCGCGTGACGGGGCGCTACCACGACATGGGCGCCTTTGTAGCCGACGTTGCCGGCCTGTCGCGCATCGTGACGTTGAACAACATCACCGTCACTCCGCAAAAGGACAAGGACGTGCTGACGATGGACACCACCGCACGCACCTTCCGCTACCTCGATGATGACGAGCGGGCCGCGCAGAAGCGCGCCGCTGCGCCGAAGGCGAAGAAATGAAAATCGCCGCCAAAGTACTGTGGCTCACGATGGCCGCGCTGGGGCTGAGTGCCTGCGACTCGGGCCAGGACGACCTGCAAAGCTGGATGGCCGAACAGCGCGCCCAGGTGAAGCCCTCGGTGCCACCCATTTCGGAGCCCAAGAAGTTCACGCCGCAGGCCTATACCGAAGCCTCGTCGTTCGAGCCTTTCAACATCCTGAAACTGACGCAGGCGCTGCGCCGCGAGTCGAACCAGCCGAGCACGTCGGAGCTGATCGCGCCCGAACTGGCGCGCCGCAAGGAGGCGCTCGAAGCCTTCCCGCTCGACTCGATGGCGATGGTCGGCAGCATGAACCGCAACGGCCAGCCGGTGGCGCTGGTCCGTGTCGACAAGCTGCTCTACAAGGTGCGCGTCGGCGAATACCTGGGACTCAACTACGGGCGCATTACCCGTATCAACGAAACCGAAGTCGCCTTGCGTGAAATCGTGCAAGACGCCGCCGGTGAATGGATCGAACGCGTCGCGACGCTGCAGCTGCAAGAGAGTGCGAAATGAACCAAAACAAATCAACGATGGCACAGTGGCTGCGCGCTGCCGGCCTGGGTCTGCTGGCCTTCGGTGCATTGGCCGTGGCCCATGCGCAAAACGCCATCGAGGCCGTGACCAGCTCGACCCAGTCCGGTGCGGAAGTGATCCGCATCGACCTCGCGCAGCCGCTCACCGCGGTGCCCGCCGGGTTTGCCGTGCAAACGCCGGCTCGCATTGCGCTCGATTTTCCGGGTGTCACGAATGCCATCGGCCGCTCCGCCATCGAAGTGAACCAGGGCAACCTGCGTTCGGTGAACGTGGTCCAGGCTGGTGAGCGCAGCCGGGTGGTGTTGAACCTGAAGCAGGCGACTGCGTACAAGGCCGAGATCCAGGGCAAGTCGCTGCTGGTCATCCTCGAGCCGGTGGCTGGCTCCGCGCTTGTCACGTCTGCCGCCACGACTTTCGCGGAAAACCGCAACCGGGACATGCTGCCGTTGCGCGACGTCGATTTCCGCCTTGGCGCCGACAGCACGGGCCGCGTCATCGTCGATCTTCCGAACAACCAGGTTGGTGTCGACGTCAAGCAGCAGGGCAAGAACCTCGTCGTGGAGTTCACCAAGTCGACGTTGCCCGAGGGGCTGCGCCGCCGCCTCGACGTGGCCGACTTCGGAACGCCGGTCCAGCTGATCACTTCGCAGCAATCGGGCGACCGCGTCCGCATGACGATCGAAGCCAAGGGCGACTGGGAGCACAGCGCCTACCAGAGCGAGAACCAGTTCGTGGTCGAAGTCCGCGCCCGCAAGGTCGATCCGACCAAGCTGACGCAAGGCGTCGGCTACAACGGCGAAAAGCTGTCGCTGAACTTCCAGAACATTGAAATCCGTTCGCTGCTGCAGGTGATTGCCGACTTCACGAACTTCAACATCGTGACCTCGGACTCGGTGAGCGGCGCGCTGACTCTGCGACTGAAGGACGTGCCCTGGGACCAGGCGCTCGACATCATCATGCAGGCGAAGAATCTGGGCATGCGCAAGAACGGCAGCGTGCTGTGGATCGCGCCCAAGGATGAAATCAACGCGAAGGAAAAGCTCGAATTCGAGGCCAAGGCCGCGATCGAGAACCTGGAGCCACTGCGGACCCAATCGTTCCAGCTTAACTACACCAAAGCGATTGCCATTGCTCAGGGGCTGACTGGGACGAGCGCTGCATCGGGTGGCGGTGGCGGTGGCGGTGGAGGTACGACGACGCGAATCCTGAGTCCCCGCGGCAGCGTCATCGCAGAGTCGCGCACCAACCAGCTCTTCGTGTCGGATATCCCGTCGCGCCTGGCCCAGATCACCGACCTGATCCAGAAGCTGGACATCCCGGTTCGCCAGGTGCTGATCGAAGCCCGGATCGTTGAAGCGTCCGATACCTTCGGCAAGTCGCTCGGTGTGCGGCTGGGCGGCGGTATCTCGGGCGAGCGCTTTGCCTCGTCCGCTGGGAATCGGGCCTATGGCAACGTTGGCGTGATGCCCGTCGTCACGGCGGGCACCAACGGTGGCGCCAGCACTGCCACCACCACTTGGACTAATTCCAACTTCATCAACCTCCCGGCAGGCGATGCGGGCGGCACAGGTAACGCGGCAGGTACCTTCGCGATCTCGCTCTTCAATTCGAGCTTCTCGCGCATGCTGAACCTCGAAATCTCGGCGCTCGAAGCCGACGGCAAGGGCAAGCTGGTGTCCAGCCCACGCGTCATCACAGCCGACCAGACCAAGGCGCTGATCGAGCAGGGTGAAGAAATCCCGTACCAGCAGGCCACGTCCAGCGGCGCTACCTCGATCTCGTTCCGCAAGGCGGTGCTGAAGCTCGAAGTCACGCCGCAGATCACGCCGGAGGGCAACATCATCCTGACGCTGGACGTAAGCAAGGACGCCCGCGGCGTGAATACCTCGGCGGGCCCGGCGATCAACACCAAGCACGTGCAGACCGAGGTGCTGGTGGAGAACGGCGGCACGGTCGTCATCGGTGGTATCTTCGAGCTCACCGAAACCAATGACGAATCGCGCGTGCCGGTGCTGGGTGAAGTGCCCTACCTGGGGGCACTGTTCCGCAAGCGCGAACGCGTTGCCAACAAGACCGAAATGCTCGTCTTTATCACCCCGAAGATGATTACCGACCGCAACGCCGCGCGCTGACGCGCGGGCGTAGCAGCCACCGCGTGGCGGTCGCACTCGTCGGCTTGCCCGGCGCCGGAAAATCCGCAGTGGGCCGGCGCCTGGGGATGCGGCTGGACCTTCCGTTCATCGACACCGATCACGTGATCGAGCAGCGCATAGGCTGCTCGATCCGCGATTACTTCGAGCGAGAGGGCGAAGTAGCCTTTCGAGACATCGAGCAGACCGTGATCGCCGACCTGGCTGCCAACGCCCATGGCGTTCTGGCGACTGGAGGCGGCGCGGTGCTGCGGGAGGCCAACCGCACCCAGTTGCGCGATCACTTCCACGTGATCTACCTGCGCTCCTCCCCCGAAGACCTGTTTCGGCGCCTGCGCCACGACGTCAAGCGCCCCCTGCTGCAGGTGGCCGACCCGCTGGGTCGGCTGCGCGAACTGCACGATGCGCGCGACCCGTTCTATCGGGAAACAGCCCATGACGTGGTCGATACCGGTCGCCCGTCGATCGCCATGCTGGTGAACATCATCGTGATGCAGCTGGAGCTGGCGGGCGTCGTCGAGCCAGGTGCTCACCCCGAAGAGCCCCCCGCCTGAGCCCGCCCGGGCCGCAGCGCCTAAACTCGCTGCCCATGTCCCTGCCCGTACTTTCCGCCCCGCCAGAACGCGTCGACATCCAGCTCGGCGACCGCAGTTACCCGATCCTGATCGGCGCCGGCCTGCTGGACGACCCCAAGAGCTTTGCCGTCACGCCCGCCGCGGCCACGGCCCTGATCGTCAGCAACACCACGGTGGCGCCGCTTTACGCCAAGGCGCTGCAGGCTGCCCTGGCGGACCGCTTCCGCACGGTTCACCTGCTCGAGTTGCCCGACGGCGAGGTCTACAAGAACCTGCAGACCCTGAACCTGATCTTCGACGACCTGCTGGGCCATGGCAGCGACCGCAAGACCGTGCTGTTCGCCCTGGGCGGCGGCGTGGTGGGCGATATGACCGGCTTCGCCGCCGCCAGCTACATGCGAGGCGTGCCTTTCGTGCAGGTGCCGACCACGCTGCTGGCGCAGGTTGATTCCTCGGTCGGCGGCAAGACGGCCATCAATCACCCGCTCGGCAAGAACATGATTGGCGCGTTCTACCAGCCGCAGCTCGTGGTTTGCGATCTGTCCACGCTGCAGACGCTGCCCCCGCGCGAACTGAGCGCCGGCCTGGCCGAAGTCATCAAGTACGGCCCGATCCACGACATGGCCTTCTTCGACTGGATCGAGGCGAACATCGACGCCCTCGTCGCAAGAGACCCCGCCGCACTGGCCTACGCCGTCAAGCGCAGCTGCGAGATCAAGGCGCTGGTGGTCGGCCAGGACGAGCGCGAGACCGGCCTGCGCGCGATCCTCAATTTCGGCCACACCTTCGGCCACGCGATCGAGTCGGGCCTCGGCTATGGCGAATGGCTGCACGGTGAGGCCGTCGGCTGCGGCATGGTCATGGCGGCGCACCTGTCGCAGCGGCTCGGCGGCGTCGATGCCGCATTCGTCGAGAGGCTCACGCGCCTGATCGAGCGCGCCGGCCTGCCGATCGTCGGCCCCGCGCTGGGAGCCGAGCGCTATCTGGAGCTGATGCGCGTCGACAAGAAATCGGAAGCCGGCGAGATCCGCTTCGTGGTGATCGACCGGCCCGGCTCTGCCGTGGTCCGCAGCGCGCCTGACGCGCTGGTGCGCGAAGTGCTCGCGCAGTGCTGCGCCGGATGAGCCTCGCGGCCTATGCCTGCCTGCCCGCGCGGTCGCGCGGCCGTCGGCATGCGGAGCCGCCCGCGCCTACGCGCGATGCCTTCCAGCGCGATCGCGACCGCATCGTGCATTCCACGGCTTTTCGCCGACTGGTCTACAAGACACAGGTGTTCCTGAACCACGAGGGTGACCTGTTCCGTACCCGGCTCACGCACTCGCTCGAAGTTGCCCAGCTGGGCCGCTCGATCGCCCGGGCCCTGCGCATCAACGAAGACCTGGTCGAAGCGATTGCGCTGGCCCATGACCTGGGCCACACGCCCTTCGGCCATGCGGGCCAGGACGCGCTCAACGACTGCATGGCCGGGCATGGTGGCTTCGAGCACAACCTGCAGAGCCTGCGTGTGGTCGATGCGCTGGAGCATCGCTATCCGCAGTACGACGGGCTGAATCTCAGCTTCGAGACCCGCGAGGGCATCCTCAAGCACTGCTCCCGCGCGAATGCGGAGCGCATCGAGGCGGCTGAGCCCGGGGGTGTGGCCCGGCGCTTCCTGGACCGCACGCAGCCGGCCCTCGAGGCGCAGCTGTGCAACCTCGCCGATGCCATCGCCTACAACGCCCACGACATCGACGACGGCGTGCGCTCGGGGCTCATCAGCGTCGAGCAACTGTCCGAGGTCGAGCTGTTCGAGCGCCATCGCCGCGAGGCGCTTGCCGAGCACCCGCAGTTGCAGGGCCGACGCGTGCTCTACGAAACCATCCGGCGCATGCTGAGCGCGCAGGTCTACGACGTGATCGACGCGACGCGCGCGGCGCTCGAAGTCCTCGCTCCGGCCGATGCCGACGCGGTGCGCAAGGCTCCGCCCGTTGTCGCGTTCAGCGGCACCATGCAGGCCCAGTCGGAAGACCTCAAGCGCTTTCTCTTCCACAACCTTTACCGGCATCCGCAGGTCACCCAGACCACCGACCAAGCACGCGACGTGGTGCGGGAGTTGTTCGAGGCCTATCTCGAGCGCAGTGCCGAAATGCCAACTTCCTTCGCTGAGCGCGGCGACAGGCACCGCGCTGTGGCCGACTACATCGCAGGCATGACCGACCGCTTCGCAATGCGTGAACACGAGCGGCTCACAGGCCGTCGGGGGATCGCGTGAGTTCCGTCGCAGCACGTCCGCGAGTTCCCGTCGCCGCCTTTGCCGTCCTGCTGGGCGGCGTCAGCGGAGCCCTGCACTTGGGCAAGCTGCCGCCTGCCGTGCCGGCGCTGCAGGCATCGCTCGGCATCGGCCTGGTCGAGGCGGGATTCCTTTTGTCGCTCGTGCAGGTCGCAAGCATGACCCTGGGGCTGCTGGTCGGGCTTGCTGCCGACACCATCGGCCTGCGCCGCAGCATGCTGACGGGGCTGATCGTCTTGACCGTCGCGAGCCTGCTGGGTGGCTTGGTCGGCACCAGCGCGGACGGCGGCGCGCACGCCGTGCAATGGCTGCTTCTGCTGCGTGGCGTCGAAGGCATTGGCTTCCTGCTGGCGGTCATGCCAGGACCGGGGCTGATCCGCGCCTTGACCCCGCCGGGCGCGGACAAGGCGGCGCTGGGCCTCTGGGGCGCCTACATGCCGCTCGGCGTGGCCCTTGCACTGCTGCTTGGACCCGCCCTGATCGCCTGGGGCGGTTGGACGGGCTGGTGGTGGGCGCTGTCGCTCGTTTCGGCCGGTGCTGCGCTCTGGCTGTGGACGGTCGTGCCTGCTGATCGCACCCGCCAGGCAGCGGCAGGCCAGCCCAGCGAAGGCTGGTCATCGCGCCTGCGCGCCACTGTCGGTGCGCGTGCACCCTGGCTGATCGCGCTGACGTTCGCCGTGTACTCGTCACAGTGGATGGCCGTCATCGGTTTCCTGCCCGCCATCTATGCGGGTGCGGGCGTGCCGGCCGCCTGGAACGCGGTGCTCACCGCGCTCGCGGCTGCCATGAACATCGTCGGCAACATTGCCGGCGGCCGCTGGCTGCAGCGCGGTGTGGCGCCCGAACGCCTGCTGCAACTCGGCTTCCTGACGATGGCGCTGGGCGGCGTGGCCGCCTTCGCGCAAACAGGGCAAGGCGCCGACGCGCTGGGCCTGCCACCCGCGCTGCGCTACATCGCCGTCTGCGCCTTCTCGCTGGGCGGCGGCATGGTGCCGGCCACGCTGTTTTTGCTGGGAGTGCGGCTGGCACCCGGGCCCACCACCGTGTCGACGACCGTCGGCCTCATGCAGCAGGCTTCCTCGCTCGGCCAGTTCCTGGCCCCGCCCGCGGTGGCGTGGCTGGCCCACCGCGTTGGCGGCTGGCACTGGACCTGGACGGCCACGCTGGCCTGTTCGCTGGCCGGCATGGCGATCGCGCGGCGACTGGGGCGGATTCGCCCTGCGGCGGAGATGGCATGACCCATCCGACGACAATTGCAGCCGCCCAGGCCGAAGCGGACACGCGGCGCTGGCTCGAATGCGCGGTGATCGGCCTCAACCTGTGCCCCTTCGCAAAGGCCGTGCACGTGAAGGCGCAGATCCACTACGCCGTGTACGAGCCCACCGAAGAGGCCGACCTGATGGATGCGCTACTGGCCGAAGCCAAAGACCTCGCAGCGCTCGACGCCGCCGTGCGCGACACCACACTTCTGATTGCACCGAACACCTTGGCCGACTTCCTGGACTTCAACGATTTCGCGGCGCGTGCCGAACGCCGGCTCGCGCGCGCCGGTTTCGACGGCGTGTTCCAGCTGGCGAGCTTTCATCCGCAGTTCCAGTTCGCCGGCACCGAAGCCGACGACCTCGGCAACGCCACCAACCGCGCGCCATACCCCACGCTGCACCTGCTGCGCGAGGACAGCGTGAGCCGCGCGGTCGAGGCGTTCCCCGAGGCGGAGGCCATCTTCGAGCGCAACATCGACACGCTCGAAGCGCTGGGGTCCGATGGCTGGGCGGCGCTCGACGTCGGCCCCGGGAGTGCCAAGCCATGAACACCAAAGCCGCATCGAAACCGGTGACGAAGACGAACAAGGCAGTCAAGGCTGATGCCGAACTGGCCGATGCCCTGCGCCCTGGCCAGTCCGTCGAGTTGCTCAAGGAGCTGCACATCCTCACCCGCGAGGGGCGGCTCAACCAGGACTCGCGGCGCAAGCTCAAGCAGGTCTACCACCTGTTCCAGTTCATCGAGCAGCTGCTGCGCGAGCTGCCGGAAGAGGGCGCAGGCGCCACGCTGGCCGACCATGGCGCGGGCAAGTCGTACCTCGGCTTCATCATCTATGACCTGTTCTTCCGGGCACGACAGGGCAGCAGCGGCCATGTCTACGGCATCGAGACGCGCGGCGAACTGGTCGAGCGCTCGCGTGCGCTGGCGCAGCGGCTGGGCTTCGACCGCATGTCGTTCCTGAACCTCACCGTGGCCGAATCGGCGCAGGCAAGCGAACTGCCGGAGCAGATCGACGTGGTCACCGCGCTGCACGCCTGCGACACCGCCACCGACGACGCCATCGCCTTTGGCCTGGCCAAGAAGGCGCGCTGCATGGTGCTCGTGCCCTGCTGCCAGGCCGAAGTGGCCGCCTGCCTGCGCGAAACCAAGGCGCTGGCACTCTCGCGGACACCGCTGGCCGAGCTGTGGCGCCATCCGCTGCACACGCGCGAAATCGGCAGCCAGCTCACCAACGTGCTGCGCTGCTTGTATCTCGAAGCCAACGGCTACAGCGTTACGGTGACCGAACTGGTCGGCTGGGAGCACAGCATGAAAAACGAACTGATCCTGGCGCGCTACACGGGCCAGCGCAAGGCGAGTGCGGCGACGCGGCTGCGCGAGTTGCTGGCGCAGTTCGGGCTCGACACGCTGGGCGACACGCGCTTTCGTCTCGCCTGAAGGCTGGCGCGCAACTCGCGTCCGCTTGCCCCGATGGCCCGTCTTCCCCGTCTCACGCTGGCCGACATGCCGCACCACGTGATTCAGCGCGGCAACAACCGCCAGCCGATCTTCGTGGATCGCGCGGATCACGAGAAGCTGCTCGCGCTGCTGGCCGAGAACGCCACGCGCTTCGGCATCGCGCTGCATGCCTATGTGTTGATGGACAACCACTTTCATCTGCTGGCCACGCCCAACAGCACCACCGGCCTGCCCCAGTTCATGCAGTCGGTGGGTCGCAGCTACGTGCGCTACTTCAACGACCGCCACGGCCGCAGCGGCACGCTGTGGGAGGGGCGCTACCGGTCGACGCTGATCCAGGCCGACCGCTACCTGCTGACCTGCATGGCCTACATCGACCTCAACCCGGTGCGGGCGGGCATGGTGGCCGATGCGCGCGACTTTCCGTGGTCGAGCCACGGCCACTACGCCGGGCTGCGGCACGACCGGTTGCTGACGCCGCATCCGCTGTACTGGGAGCTCGGCAACACGCCGTTCGCGCGGGAGGCCGCGTATGTCGAGTTGGTGCGCGGTGGGGTACGCGCGGCTGACCAAAGCGCGCTGACTGAAGCCACCTTGCGGGGCTGGGCTGCCGGTGACGACGATTTTCTCGACGGCCTGCAGAAGTCCACCGACCGCCGGGTGGTCAAAGCCAAGGCTGGCCGGCCGCCTTCGAACAGCTCATCCTGAGCTGAAAAGCGGCACCAATTCATTGCGTCGATTGGTCTTTGTGCTCCTGTTTTCGATATGTCCCCAATTTAATTCCGATAAGAAAACTCAACATTTAATAAGAATCTGACCCCTATTAAAGTGTTTGGCATTCTTTGTGCATCGCAATATGCTCCCTTTCCCTGCGAAAACTGAAGGAGCGCGCCCATGACGACGGCTGCCGAGATTCAACATCTCCAAGAACACGGTCTGTATTCCGGTGCCGACGAGCACGATGCCTGCGGCGTCGGCTTCGTTGCACACATCAAGGGCGAAAAAAGCCATGCCATCGTGCTGCAGGGCTTGAAGATCCTCGAAAACCTCGACCATCGCGGCGCCGTGGGCGCTGACAAGCTGATGGGCGACGGCGCCGGCATCCTGATCCAGCTGCCCGACCACCTGTACCGCGAAGAAATGGCGAAGCAGGGCGTCACGCTGCCCCCGCCGGGCGAGTACGGCGTCGGCATGATCTTCCTGCCGAAGGAACACGCCTCGCGCGAGGCCTGCGAACAAGAGATGGAACGCGCCATCAAGGCCGAAGGCCAGGTGCTGCTCGGCTGGCGCGACGTGCCGGTCAACCGCGACATGCCCATGTCGCCCACCGTGCGCGAAAAAGAGCCGCTGCTGCGCCAGGTCTTCATCGGCCGCGGCAACGACGTGATCGTGCAGGACGCGCTGGAACGCAAGCTCTACGTGATCCGCAAGACCGCCAGCGCCAACATCCAGCGCCTGAAGCTCAAGCACAGCAAGGAATACTACGTTCCCAGCATGTCGAGCCGCACCGTGGTCTACAAAGGCCTGCTGCTGGCCGACCAGGTCGGTACCTACTACCTTGACCTGCAGGACAAGCGCTGCGTCTCGGCCCTGGGCCTGGTGCACCAGCGCTTCTCGACCAACACCTTCCCCGAGTGGCCGCTGGCCCACCCGTACCGCTACGTCGCCCACAACGGCGAAATCAACACGGTCAAGGGCAACTACAACTGGATGAAGGCACGTGAAGGCGTGATGTCGTCGCCGGTTCTGGGCGCCGACCTGCAAAAGCTCTACCCCATCAGCTTCGCCGGCCAATCCGACACCGCCACCTTCGACAACTGCCTGGAGCTGTTGACGATGTCCGGCTACCCCATCAGCCAGGCCGTGATGATGATGATTCCCGAGCCCTGGGAACAGCACGCCACCATGGACCCGCGCCGCCGCGCGTTCTATGAATACCACGCCGCCATGCTCGAGCCGTGGGACGGCCCGGCTTCCATCGTGTTCACCGACGGCCGCCAGATCGGCGCCACGCTCGACCGCAACGGCCTGCGCCCCTCGCGCTACTGCGTGACCGACGACGACCTGGTCATCATGGCGTCGGAGTCGGGCGTGCTGCCCGTGCCCGAGCAGAAGATCGTGCGCAAGTGGCGCCTGCAGCCCGGCAAGATGTTCCTGATCGACCTGGAGCAGGGCCGCATGATCGACGACGAGGAGGTCAAGTCCACCCTCGCCAACAGCAAGCCCTACAAGCAGTGGATCGAGAACCTGCGCATCAAGCTCGACAGCGTCAAGGCCGAGCCGGTCTCCGCGCCGCTCTCGCAAGTCGCGCTGCTCGATCGTCAGCAGGCCTTCGGCTACACCCAGGAAGACATCAAGTTCCTGATGAGCCCGATGGCGCAGGCTGGCGAAGAAGGCATCGGGTCCATGGGCAACGACAGCCCGCTGGCCGTGCTCTCCAGCAAGAACAAGCCGCTGTACAACTACTTCAAGCAGTTGTTCGCGCAGGTGACGAACCCGCCGATCGACCCGATCCGCGAAGCCATCGTGATGTCGCTGGTGTCCTTCATCGGCCCCAAGCCCAACCTGCTGGACATCAACCAGGTCAACCCGCCGATGCGGCTCGAAGTGAGCCAGCCGATCCTCGACTTCGCCGACATGGCGAAGCTGCGCGACATCGGCAAGTACACGCAGGGCAAGTTCAAGAGCTATGCGCTCGACATCACCTACCCGCTCGCCTGGGGCGACGAAGGCGTCGAAGCCAAGCTGGCCTCGCTGTGCGCCGAAGCGGTGGACGCCATCAAGGGCGGCCACAACATCCTGATCATCAGCGACCGCGGCGTGAGCCCGACGCAAGTGGCCATTCCCGCCGTGCTGGCCCTGTCGGCCGTGCACCAGTACCTCGTGCGCGAAGGCCTGCGCACCACCGCCGGCCTGGTTGTCGAGACTGGCTCGGCCCGCGAAGTGCATCACTTCGGCGTGCTGGCGGGCTACGGCGCCGAAGCCGTGCACCCCTACCTCGCCATGGAAACGCTGGCGGCCATGCACGCAGACCTGCCGGGCGACCTGAGCGCCGACAAGGCGGTCTACAACTACGTGAAGGCCATCGGCAAGGGTCTGTCGAAGATCATGTCGAAGATGGGTGTCAGCACCTACATGAGCTATTGCGGCGCGCAGCTGTTCGAAGCCATCGGCCTGAACAGCGAGACAGTGAGCAAGTACTTCACCGGCACCGCCAGCCGCGTGGAAGGCATCGGCGTCTTCGAGATCGCCGAAGAAGCCATCCGCATGCACAAGGCCGCCTTCGGTGACGACCCCGTGCTCTCCAACATGCTCGACGCTGGCGGCGAATACGCCTGGCGCACGCGCGGCGAAGAGCACATGTGGACGCCCGACGCCATCGCCAAGCTGCAGCACAGCACGCGCTCCAACAACTGGAACACGTACAAGGAATACGCGCAGCTCATCAACGACCAGAACCGCCGTCACCTCACGCTGCGCGGCCTGTTCGAGTTCAAGATCGATCCGGCCAAGGCCATCCCGGTGGACGAAGTCGAATCCGCCGCCGATATCGTCAAGCGCTTCGCCACCGGCGCGATGTCGCTCGGCTCGATCAGCACCGAGGCGCACTCCACGCTCGCCATTGCCATGAACCGCATCGGCGGCAAGAGCAACACCGGCGAAGGCGGCGAAGACCCCGCACGCTACCGCAATGAGCTCAAGGGCATCCCGATCAAGCTGGGCGACACGCTCAAGAGCGTGATCGGCGCCGAAAACGTCGAGGTCGACCTGCCGCTGAAGGACGGCGACTCGCTGCGTTCGCGCATCAAGCAGGTCGCGTCGGGCCGCTTCGGCGTCACAGCCGAGTACCTGCATTCGGCCGACCAGATCCAGATCAAGATGGCGCAGGGCGCCAAGCCGGGCGAGGGCGGTCAGCTGCCGGGCGGCAAGGTCACCGAGTACATCGGCAAGCAGCGCTATGCCGTGCCGGGCGTGGGCCTCATTTCGCCGCCGCCGCACCATGACATCTACTCGATCGAAGACTTGGCGCAGCTCATTCACGACCTGAAGAACACCGCCCCGCACGCCAGCATCAGCGTGAAACTGGTGAGCGAAATCGGCGTGGGCACCATCGCGGCCGGCGTGGCCAAGTGCAAGAGCGACCACGTCGTGATCGCCGGCCATGACGGCGGCACGGGCGCCTCGCCCTGGTCGTCGATCAAGCATGCGGGCAGTCCGTGGGAAATCGGCCTGGCCGAAACGCAGCAGACGCTGGTGCTCAACCGCCTGCGCAGCCGCATCCGCGTGCAGGCCGACGGCCAGATGAAGACCGGCCGCGACGTCGCCATCGGTGCACTGCTGGGCGCCGACGAGTTCGGCTTTGCCACCGCCCCGCTGGTGGTCGAGGGCTGCATCATGATGCGCAAGTGCCACCTGAACACCTGCCCGGTGGGCGTGGCCACGCAAGACCCGGTGCTGCGCAAGAAGTTCTCGGGCAAGCCCGAGCATGTCGTCAACTACTTCTTCTTCGTTGCCGAAGAAGTGCGCCAGATCATGGCCCAGCTCGGCATCCGCAAGTTCGACGACCTGATCGGCCGCGCCGACCTGCTCGACATGCGCAAGGGCATCGAGCACTGGAAGGCCTCGGGCCTGGACTTCAGCCGCCTGTTCGCGCTGCCTAACGTGCCGGCCGACGTGCCGCGCTTCCATGTCGAGAACCAGGATCACGGCCTCGACAAGGCGCTGGACGTGAAGCTCATCGAAAAATCGCGTCCCGCCATCGACAAGGGCGAGAAGGTGCAGTTCATCGAGGTGGCGCGCAACGTCAACCGCTCGGTGGGCGCAATGCTTTCGGGCGCGCTGACCAAGGTGCATCCGCAGGGCCTGCCTGACGATTCGATCCGCATCCAGCTCGAAGGCACGGGCGGCCAGTCGTTCGGTGCCTTCCTGGCACGCGGCATCACGCTGTACCTGATTGGTGACGCCAACGACTACACCGGCAAGGGCCTTTCGGGCGGCCGCGTGGTGGTGCGCCCCAGCCTCGACTTCCGCGGCGAAGCGGTGCGCAACACCATCGTCGGCAACACCGCGCTGTACGGCGCGACCACCGGCGAGGCCTACCTGTGCGGTGTGGCCGGCGAGCGCTTTGCGGTGCGCCTGTCGGGCGCCACGGCGGTCATCGAAGGCACCGGCGACCACGGTTGCGAATACATGACCGGCGGCACGGTGGCCGTGCTCGGCAAGACGGGCCGCAACTTCGCGGCCGGCATGAGTGGCGGCGTTGCCTTCGTCTACGACGAAGACGGCCAGTTCGCCACGCGCTGCAACCTCTCGATGGTTTCGCTCGACAAGGTGCTGACCTCGGCCGAGCAGACCGCGAGCGTGCATCGCAAGATCTGGCACGGCGGCGTCACCGACGAAGCGCAGCTGAAGAAGCTGCTCGAAGAGCACCACCGCTGGACGGGCAGCAAGCGCGCACGCGAGCTGCTCGACAACTGGGCCGTGTCGCGCACGAAGTTCGTGAAGGTGTTCCCGAACGAATACAAGCGCGCGCTGGCCGAGCTGCACGACCGCAAGGTCGAGCTCACCAGCAGCGGCAACAACGCGCACATCGGCCTCGAGCCGCACGCGCTGGCTCCCGCACCGCAAACGGCCCCGGCTTCGGTCTGAGCGCCCACGAGTACAGAGAACAAAGGAAAGCACGATGGGAAAGATCACCGGCTTCATGGAGCATGAGCGTGTCGAAGAGGGCTACAAGCCCATCGAAGAGCGCGTCAAGCACTACAAGGAATTCGTCGTCGGCCTGGACACCGAACAGGCCAAGGTGCAGGGCGCGCGCTGCATGGACTGCGGCACGCCGTTCTGCAACAGCGGCTGCCCGGTCAACAACATCATTCCGGACTTCAACGACCTCGTGTACCGCAACGACTGGCAGAACGCCTTCGCGGTGCTCGACTCGACCAACAACTTCCCCGAGTTCACCGGCCGCATCTGCCCCGCGCCCTGCGAGGCAGCCTGCGTGCTCAACGTGAACGACGACGCGGTCGGCATCAAGTCGCTGGAGCACGCGATCATCGACCGCGCCTGGGACGAAGGCTGGGTGGCGCCGCGCGTCGCCAAGCACAAGACCGGCAAGAAGGTGGCGGTGGTGGGTTCGGGCCCGGCCGGCATGGCGGCCGCACAGCAGCTCGCGCGCGCCGGCCACGACGTGACGCTGTTCGAGAAGAACGACCGCGTCGGCGGCCTGCTGCGCTACGGCATCCCCGACTTCAAGATGGAGAAGTCGCACATCGATCGCCGCGTCGAGCAGATGAAGGCCGAAGGCGTGACCTTCCGCACCGGCGTGATGGTCGGTGCCGCGAAAGACCCGCTGGGCAAGGGCTCCAAGGTCACGAACCTGGCCAAGGAAACCGTCACGCCCGAACAACTGCAGAAAGAGTTCGATGCCGTGCTGCTCACAGGCGGTGCTGAGCAGTCGCGCGACCTGCCGGTGCCCGGCCGCGACCTCGACGGCATTCACTTCGCGATGGAGTTTTTGCCTCAGCAGAACCGTGTCAACGCGGGCGACAAGGTCAAGGGCCAGCTGCGCGCCGACGGCAAGCACGTCATCGTCATCGGCGGTGGCGACACCGGCTCCGACTGCGTGGGCACCAGCAACCGCCATGGCGCGGTCAGCGTCACGCAGTTCGAGCTGATGCCCCAGCCGCCCGAGGAAGAAAACCGCCCGCTGACCTGGCCGTACTGGCCGATCAAGCTGCGCACCAGCTCCAGCCATGAAGAGGGCTGCGAGCGCGAGTTCGCGATCTCCACCAAGGAATTCATCGGCGAAAAGGGCAAGGTCACCGGCCTGAAGACCGTTCGCGTCGAATGGAAGGACGGCAAGATGCAGGAAGTGGCCGGCAGCGAGCAGATCCTCAAGGCCGATCTGGTGCTGCTCGCGATGGGCTTCATCAGCCCCGTGGCCACCGTGCTCGACGCCTTCGGCGTGGAGAAGGATGCCCGCGGCAACGCCAAGGCCACGGTCGACTTCATCGGCGGCTATGTCACCAACATTCCGAAGGTTTTTGCCGCCGGCGACATCCGCCGCGGACAGTCGCTGGTGGTGTGGGCCATTCGTGAAGGCCGACAGGCCGCGCGCTCGGTGGATGAGTTCCTGATGGGGTTCAGCGACCTGCCGCGCTGAATTTTGTTTCAATTTCGCGGGGCCGGCCACGGCCCCGTTATCATCCGCGTCAAACCGCATGCCGGGATGCTTGAAAAAGCGCCCGGCTTTTTTATTGAGATGGACCCAGCCGCACCACTGCCACATCCCTTCGTAGAGTTCCGCGACGTCACGTTCGGCTATGGCGCACGCGCCATCCTCGACGGCGTTTCGTTCTCCGTGCCGCGAGGCAAGGTAACGGCTCTGATGGGGGCATCGGGCGGTGGCAAGACCACCGTGCTTCGCCTGATCGGCGGGCAGCAGAAGGCCCAGCGCGGCGAGGTGCTCTTCGACGGCCACGATGTCGGCAAGTTCGATGCAACCTCGCTCTATGCAGCGCGGCGTCGCATGGGCATGCTGTTCCAGTTCGGCGCGCTGTTCACCGACATGACCGTGTTCGACAACGTGGCGTTTCCGCTGCGCGAGCACACACAACTCTCCGAAGCGCTGGTGCGCGACGTGGTGCTCATGAAGCTCGATGCCGTCGGCCTGCGCGGTGCGCGCGACCTGATGCCCAGCGAGGTGTCGGGCGGCATGGCGCGGCGCGTGGCGCTGGCGCGCGCCATCGCGCTCGACCCCGACCTCGTGATGTACGACGAACCTTTCGCCGGGCTCGACCCGATCTCGCTCGGCACCGCCGCGCGTTTGATCCGCCAGCTCAACGACACGCTCGGGCTCACAAGCATCATCGTGTCGCACGATCTCGAAGAAACCTTCCGCATCGCCGACCACGTGATCATCCTGGCCAACGGCGGCATCGCCGCACAGGGCACGCCCGACGAAGTGCGCCACAGCGCCGATCCGCTGGTCCATCAGTTCGTCAATGCGCTGCCCGACGGGCCGGTGCGTTTCCACTACCCCGGCGTCAGCATCGAGGACGACTTCGGCAATGTCGAAGGAGGGCGCTCATGAGCTGGTGGAAGCCCGCAGACGTCGGCTTCGGCGTGCGCCGCCATCTGGCCAACCTGGGCTATGGCGCGAAGCTGTTCATGCGCCTGGTTGGCCCGGGCGCGCAGATCATGCGCCGCTTCGGGCTGGTGCGTGACCAGATCCATTTCCTGGGTAACTACTCGCTCGCGATCATCGGCGTGTCGGGGCTGTTCGTGGGCTTCGTGCTCGGGCTGCAGATGTACTACGCGCTGCAGCGCTACGGTTCTTCCGAAGCGCTCGGCCTGCTGGTCACGCTGAGCCTGGTGCGCGAGCTCGGGCCCGTGGTGGCGGCCTTGCTGTTCACCGGGCGCGCGGGCACATCGCTCACTGCCGAGATCGGTCTCATGAAGGCCGACGAGCAGCTGAGCGCCATGGAAATGATGGCGATCGACCCGGTGCAGCGCGTGCTCGCGCCGCGTTTCTGGGCTGGCGTCATCACCATGCCGCTGCTGGCGGCTGTGTTCAGCGCGGTCGGCATCATGGGCGGCTACGTGGTGGGCGTGCTGATGCTGGGTGTCGACCCGGGCGCGTTCTGGGGCCAGATGCAGGGCGGCGTCGATGTGTGGCGCGACGTCGGCAACGGCGTCATCAAGAGCATCGTCTTCGGTTTTACCGTGACCTTCATCGCGCTGCTGCAGGGCTACGAAGCCCAGCCCACGCCCGAAGGCGTGTCGCGCGCGACCACGCGGACCGTGGTGACGGCATCGCTGGCGGTGCTGGGGCTGGACTTCCTCCTGACCGCCATGATGTTCAGTATCTAAAGAGGCTCGGCCTCCATCGTTCTAGACAGAGAGTCAAACCATGCAACGTTCCAACAACGACATCTGGGTCGGCCTGTTCGTGCTGATCGGCGCGGCGGCGCTGCTGTTTCTCGCGCTGCAGTCGGCCAACCTGCTGAGCCTGAATTTCCAGAAGACCTATTCGGTGACCGCGCGCTTCGACAACATCGGCGGGCTCAAGCCGCAAACCGCTGTGAAGAGCGCGGGGGTTGTGGTCGGCCGTGTGGAATCCATCTCCTTCAACGACAAGTCCTTTCAGGCCGACGTCACGCTGGCTTTGCAAAACCGCTACAGTTTTCCCAAGGACAGCTCGCTCAAGATCCTGACCAGTGGCCTGCTCGGTGAGCAGTACATCGGGATCGAGGCGGGCGCCGAAGACAAGAACTTGCAGGCCGGCGACACCATCACCTCGACCCAGTCGGCCGTGGTGCTGGAAAACCTGATCAGCCAGTTCCTGTACAGCAAGGCGGCCGAAGGCAATTCGACGCCTGGAACAGCCAACAAGAAATGAAAACACGATCTTTTTTGTCTTCTGCTATGAATAACGTAGCAATTCGCGCCCGTTGGGTGGGCGCCGCAGCTTTTCTTGCACTGATGGCCGGTTGCGCCACCGGACCCAACGCCAATCCGGCCGACCCTCTCGAGCCGTTCAACCGCGGGGTCTCGCGCTTCAACGACACCGTTGACGATGCAGTGCTCGTTCCCGTGGCCACGGCCTACCAGAAGGCGCTGCCTTCGATGGTGCGCACCGGCGTGAACAACTTCTTCGGCAACATCGGCGATGTCTGGAGCCTGGCCAACAACGTGGCCCAGCTCAAGCTGCAGAACAGCGCCGAGACCTTCATGCGCCTGAACGTCAACACCTTCTTCGGGCTTGGAGGCCTGTTGGACGTTGCGACCGAGGCCGGCATTCCCCGCCACGAGGAAGACTTCGGCCAGACTCTGGGCTACTGGGGCGTGGGCCCGGGCCCGTACGTCGTGCTGCCGCTGCTGGGCTCCTCGACGCTGCGCGACACCGCGGCCAAGCCGGTCGATATGTACGGCGACCCGCTGGGCTATGTGGAAGACATCCCCTGGCGCAATTCGCTGACGGTGCTGCGCATCGTTGACACGCGCTCGCAGTACCTGCGTGCGAGCCGACTGCTCGGCGATGCGGCGCTCGACAAGTATTCGTTCACGCGCGATGCGTTCCTGCAGCGCCGCCGCAGCCAGGTCTACGACGGCAATCCGCCGGACGACGGCGGTGGTAGCGACGGTGCCGGCAGCGACGGTGGTGGCGGCGACAAGTAAGCCGCAAGAGGAGGGAAGGCTGCTTGCATCCGGTTGCAAGGCTTCACCTCCCGGACAGGAACCCGGTCGGCCCCAGGGGGCTCGAATCCGTTCCTGTCTCAGCACCCGGTTTTTTCGGGTGACTGCAGATTTTCAAACTTGAATGAGGGACTCTTCATGAACAACAAGACCTTGCAACGTCGCGATCTTGGCCGCCTGGTGCTGGCCGGTGCCCTGCTGTTCGGTGCGGCTGTCGCCTTCGTCCAGCCCGCCCGTGCCGCCGACGAAGCGCCCGATGCGCTCGTCAAGCGCCTCTCGACCGACGTGCTCGAAACGATCAAGGCCGACTCGTCCATCAAGTCGGGCGACGTCAACAAGATCATGCTGCTGGTCGACAGCAAGATCATGCCCAACGTCAACTTCCAGCGCATGACGGCCTCGGCAGTCGGCCCGGCCTGGCGCACTGCAACGCCCGAGCAGCAAAAACGCCTGCAGGACGAGTTCAAGGCCCTGCTGGTGCGCACTTATGCCGGCGCGCTCGACCAGGTGACCGACCAGACCGTCACCATCCGCCCGTTCCGCGGCTCGCCCGACGATAAGGACGTGCTGGTGCGCACCGAGGTCCAGGGCCGTGGCGATCCGGTGCAGCTCGACTACCGCCTCGAAAAGACCCCCGGCCAGGGCGCCGGCTGGAAGGTCTACAACCTGAATGTGCTGGGCGTGTGGCTGGTCGACACCTACCGCACCCAGTTCGCGCAGGAAATCAACAAGAACGGCATCGACGGCCTGATCGCCGCGCTGGCCGCGCGCAACAAGGGCAACAGCAAGGGCTGACCGGGCGCACGCGATGCTGGTCCTGCCCACCCGACTCACTCACGACGAGGCCCCCGCCTGCATGCGCATGCTGCAGCAGGGGCTGAAAGGCCAGGCCGACTCGTCGTCCACTGTGGTCGACGCGACCGCTCTGGCCCAGTTCGATTCATCGGCGCTGGCCGTACTGCTCGAATGCAGGCGCGAGTCGAGCGCGCTGGGCCGCGGCTTCTCCGTCAAAGGCCTGTCGCCTCGCTTGCGCGAACTCGCGGCGCTGTATGGCATTGCGGGCCTTTTGCCCGCCGCGCCCTGAAAAAGTAACGGCCCCTTAAAATCGCGGGCTCCCATGCCCGCGATTTCATTTCAATCGGTCTCCAAGACCTACCCCCCCTCCAGACAACAAAAAGCCCAGGGCAAGCCAGGGCTCAAGGCTGTCGACGAGGTCAGCTTCCAGATCGAACCGGGCGAATTCTTCGGCCTGCTCGGCCCGAACGGCGCGGGCAAGACCACCCTGATCAGCATGCTCGCGGGCCTGTCGCGGCCCACGGCCGGTGCCATCAGCGTCCATGGCTTCGACGTGCAGCGCGACTTTGCGCAGGCGCGCCGCCAGCTTGGCATCGTGCCGCAGGAGCTGGTGTTCGACCCCTTCTTCAACGTGCGCGAATCGCTGCGCATCCAGTCGGGCTACTTCGGCATCAAGAACAACGAGGCCTGGATCGACGAGCTGCTGCAAAGCCTGGGCCTCGCCGACAAGGCCACGGCCAACATGCGCCAGCTCTCGGGTGGCATGAAGCGCCGGGTGCTGGTGGCACAGGCGCTGGTGCACAAGCCGCCGGTGATCGTGCTCGACGAGCCCACGGCCGGTGTCGACGTCGAACTGCGCCAGACGCTCTGGCAGTTCGTCGCCCGGCTCAACAAGCAGGGCAGCACCGTGCTGCTCACCACCCATTACCTCGAAGAGGCCGAGGCACTGTGCAGCCGCATCGCGATGCTCAAGCAGGGCCGCGTGATCGCACTCGACCGCACCAGCGAACTGCTGAAATCGGCCGCGAGCAACGTGCTGCGCTTCAAGACCGATGCCATGCTGCCCTGGGCCATTGCCCAGCACGCGCGCATCACCGGGCGCATCGTGCAGCTGCCGGCGCAGAACGCCCATGAAGTCGAACAACTGCTGGCCGCCATCCGCGAAGCCGGCGTCGCGGTGGAAGACGTGGAAATGCGCAAGGCCGACCTGGAAGACGTGTTCATCGACCTGATGGCAGGCGAGCAAACCCCGTTGGAGGTCGCGCGATGATGGCCGTCACGGGTTGGCGCGCGCTGCTCTACAAGGAGACGCTGCGTTTCTGGAAGGTCGGCTTCCAGACCGTGGGGGCGCCAGTGCTCACCGCGCTGCTGTACCTGATGGTGTTCGGCCACGTGCTCGAAGACCACGTGAAGGTCTACGGCACGGTCGGCTACACGGCCTTCCTGGTGCCCGGCCTCGTGATGATGAGCGTGCTGCAGAACGCCTTTGCCAACAGCTCGTCGTCGATCATCCAGAGCAAGATCATGGGCAACCTGGTCTTCGTGCTGCTCACGCCGCTGTCGCACTGGGGCTGGTTCTTCGCCTATGTGGGCTCGTCGATCATCCGCGGGCTGGCCGTGGGGCTCGGTGTGTTCGTCGTGACGGTGCTGTTCGCGCAGCCGAGTTTCGTCGCGCCGGTCTGGATCATCGTGTTCGCGCTGCTGGGCTCGGCCATGCTGGGCACGCTGGGCCTCATCGCCGGTCTCTGGGCCGAGAAGTTCGACCAGATGGCGGTGTTCCAGAACTTCCTGATCATGCCCATGACCTTCCTGTCGGGCGTGTTCTATTCGATCGGCTCGCTGCCCCCGTTCTGGCAGAGCGTGAGCCACCTGAACCCGTTCTTCTACATGATCGACGGCTTCCGCTACGGTTTCTTCGGCGTGAGCGACGCCTCGCCCTGGCTCAGCCTGGGCATCGTCGGCACCGCTTGGCTGGTGGTGAGCGCGATTGCCGTCCACCTGCTTCGCATCGGCTACAAAATCCGGGGCTGAACAAAGCCTCTTCCCACACCCCATGACCGCCGAACAACTCCAGGCCCTGATCCAGTCCCATCTCCCGTGCGAGCACATCACGCTCGAGGGCGATGGCCGACATTGGTACGCCACCATCGTCTCGGCCGAATTCGAGGGCAAGCGCTCGATCCAGCGCCATCAGCGGGTCTACGCCACCCTCGGTGCGAAAATGCACACCGACGAGGTGCACGCGCTTTCGATGAAGACCTACACGCCGGCCGAATGGGCGGCAGTGGAAAAATAACTCCCGGCCCCTCGTGGCCTCCTGACTTCGCTGGAACTTCGATGGACAAACTTCTGATTCGCGGCGGGCGAGAGCTCCGCGGCGAAGTACTCATTTCCGGCGCCAAGAACGCCGCGCTGCCCGAGCTGTGCGCGGCGCTGCTGACCGACCAGCCCGTGACGCTGCACAACGTGCCGCGCCTGCAGGACGTGTCGACCATGCTCAAGCTGGTGCGCAACATGGGCGTGACGGCCGAGCGGGATGACAACGGCACCGTCCGCTTGAATGCCGGCGATCTCGGCAACCCCGAGGCGCCCTACGAGCTGGTCAAGACCATGCGCGCCTCCGTGCTGGCCCTGGGCCCGCTGCTGGCGCGCTTCGGCCATGCCAAGGTGTCGCTGCCGGGCGGCTGCGCCATCGGCTCGCGGCCGGTCGACCAGCACATCAAGGGCCTGCAGGCCATGGGCGCCGAGATCGTGGTCGAGCACGGCTACATGGTCGCGCGCCTGCCCGAAGGCCGCACCCGCCTGAAGGGCGCGCGCATCCTGACCGACATGGTCACCGTCACCGGCACCGAGAACTTCCTCATGGCCGCCGCGCTGGCCGAGGGCGAAACGCTGCTCGAAAACGCCGCGCAGGAGCCCGAGATCGTCGACCTCGCGGAAATGCTGATCCGCATGGGTGCGAAGATCGAAGGCCACGGCTCCAGCCACATCCGCATCCAGGGCGTCGAGAAGCTGCACGGCTGCGAGCACGCCGTGGTGGCTGACCGCATCGAGGCCGGCACCTTCCTGTGCGCGGTTGCGGCCACGGGCGGCGAGGCCTTCCTGCGCCACGCGCGCGGCGACCACCTCGACGCCGTGATCGACAAGCTGCGCGACGCGGGCTGCACCGTTGCCTCCGAAAAAGACGGCGTGCGCATCAGCTCCAAGGGCCCGGCCTACGAGCACCTGAAGGCGCAGAGCTTCAGCACCACCGAGTACCCGGGCTTTCCGACCGACATGCAGGCCCAGTTCATGGCCCTGAACGTGATCGCGCGCGGCGCCTCGATGGTCACCGAGACCATCTTCGAGAACCGCTTCATGCACGTGAACGAGATGGTGCGCCTGGGCGCACGTATTCACGTCGAAGGCAAGGTGGCGATGGTCGAGGGCGTGCAGCAGCTCTCGGGTGCCACCGTGATGGCCACCGACCTGCGCGCCTCGGCCAGCCTGGTCATCGCCGGCCTCGTGGCCGAGGGCGAGACGCTGGTCGACCGCATCTACCACCTCGACCGGGGCTACGACCGCATGGAGTCCAAGCTGCGCGGCCTGGGCGCCGACATCGAACGACTGACCGGAGCTGCCGCCGCATGATCACCTTGGCTCTTTCCAAAGGCCGCATCTTCGAAGAGACGATGCCCCTGCTGGCCGCCGCCGGCATCGAGGTCACCGAAGACCCCGAGAAGTCGCGCAAGCTGATTCTCGAAACAACCCGCCCCGACGTGCGCGTGGTGCTGGTGCGCGCCTCCGACGTGCCCACCTACGTGCAGTACGGCGGCGCCGACCTTGGCGTGACCGGCCTCGACGTGCTGCTCGAGCACGGCAACCAGGGCCTGTACCAGCCGCTCGATCTGCGCATTGCGGCCTGCCGCCTCAGCGTGGCTGTGCGCGCCGACTACGACTACGCCTCGGCCGTCAAGCAGGGCTCGCGCCTGCGCGTGGCGACCAAGTACGTGGGCCTGTCGCGCGACTTCTTCGCCAGCAAGGGCGTGCACGTCGACCTGATCAAGCTCTACGGCAGCATGGAGCTGGCGCCGCTCACGGGCCTGGCCGACGCAATCGTCGACCTGGTTTCGACCGGCAACACGCTCAAGGCCAACCACCTCGTCGAGGTCGAACGCATCATGGACATCAGCGCGCGCCTCGTAGTGAACCAGGCCGCGCTGAAGCTCAAGCGCGAGCCGATCCGCCGCATCGTCGACGCGTTTGCGTCCGCCATTCCTTCCGCCTGAATCCCATCCACCCACGCACCACGCACATGACTCTGAAAGCAGCCCCCGCCCGTCTGTCCACGACTTCAGCCAGCTTCGACGCTGAATTCAAGGCGCGGCTGCATTGGTCCGCGGACGACGACGCGGCCATCGAGAAGGTGGTGGCCGACATCCTCGCCGACGTGCAGAAGCGCGGCGACGATGCGGTACTGGAGTACACCAACCGCTTCGACAAGCTCGATGCAAAGACGCTGCCGGAGCTGGAGCTGACGCAAGCCGAACTCAAGGCCGCCTTCGAGGCGCTGCCGGCCGCTCAGCGCGACGCGCTCGAAGCCGCCGCGCGCCGTGTGCGCAGCTATCACGAGGCCCAGAAGAAGGCCAGCGGCGAAAGCTGGAGCTACCGCGATGCCGATGGCACGTTGCTCGGCCAGAAGGTCACGCCGCTCGACCGCGTCGGCATCTATGTGCCGGGCGGCAAGGCCGCGTACCCGTCGAGCGTGCTGATGAACGCCATTCCGGCGCACGTTGCGGGCGTGGGCGAAATCATCATGGTGGTGCCGACGCCGAAGGGCGAAAAGAACCAGCTCGTGCTCGCCGCCGCCTATGTGGCCGGCGTCACGCGCGGCTTCACCATCGGCGGCGCGCAGGCCGTGGCGGCGCTGGCCTACGGCACCGCCACCATCCCCGCCGTCGACAAGATCACCGGCCCCGGCAACGCCTACGTGGCAGCCGCCAAGCGCCGCGTGTTCGGCACCGTGGGCATCGACATGATCGCGGGCCCGAGCGAAATTTTGGTGCTGGCCGACGGCACCACGCCGCCCGAGTGGGTGGCCATGGACCTGTTCAGCCAGGCCGAGCACGACGAGCTGGCCCAGAGCATCCTGCTGTGCCCCGACGCTGCCTACATCGACCGCGTGCAGGCCGAGATCGACCGCTTGCTGCCGGCCATGCCGCGCGCGGAAATCATCGCCGCCTCGCTCAACGGCCGCGGCGCGCTGATCCACACGAAGAGCATGGAAGAGGCCTGCGAGATCAGCAACCGCATCGCCCCCGAGCATCTGGAAGTCAGCAGCAGCAGCGAACCGAACCGCTGGGAGCCGTTGCTGCGCCACGCCGGTGCGATCTTCCTCGGCGCCTTCACCAGCGAAAGCCTGGGCGACTACTGCGCTGGCCCGAACCACGTGCTGCCCACCAGCGGCACGGCGCGCTTTTCCAGCCCGCTGGGCGTGTACGACTTCCAGAAGCGCTCCAGCCTGATCGAGGTCAGCGAAGCCGGCGCCCAGGTGCTGGGCCCGATCGCCGTGACGCTGGCCGAGGGCGAGGGCCTGCAGGCGCACGCCGAAGCCGCCCGGATGCGGCTGCGTAAGATCTGAGCTCAAACAACCGGTCACCGGGAGGAGCAAGCAAGATGATCGATCGTCTCCGTCATTCGCGTCTTTTTCGATTCGCCACGGGTCTCGTTGCGGGCGCCGCACTGCTGGCCGCCTGCAGCCAGATGCCGCAGGCGCCGCGCACGTCGGCTGCCCTGAGTGCCACGCCCAGCGCCGCTCCGGCTGCGCCCGCGCTGCAGCTCGGCACGCAATGGGGCGAGGGCCTCGAATCGAAGACCCGCACGGTCATCACCAAGCGCCTGTCCGACCAGCCGGACGACGTGGCCTTGCTGGGCTACAACGAGGCCTCTGCCGTTCGCCGCTCCGTGGGCAGCAATCCTGAGAGCCGCCTGAGCCTGATGCTGGCCGACGGCGACGTCGAATGGTCGGTGCTCGGCGAAGACAGCCGCCCGCTGCCGCTGCAGCGCGCCCGTCGAGGCAGTGGCGGCGAAGACATGTTCCGCCTCGCCGGCGTGCAGGGCTCGCGCTACACGCTGCGCTTTCGCAATCTCAGCGAGCGCAACTACGAGGTGATCGCCACGGTCGACGGCCTCGACGTGCTCAACGGCAAGCCCGGTAGCCTGCGCAATGGCGGCTACGTGCTGCGTCCGCTGCAGGCGCTCACCATCGAAGGCTTCCGCAAGAGCGAGAACGAGGTCGCGGCCTTCCGCTTTTCCGCGCCCGGCCGTGCCTACGCGGCGAACACCGAAGCTGGTGACGTGCGCAACATCGGCGTGATCGGCGCCGCGCTGTTCGAACTCGAAGAGCGCGACGCACCGCGCCGCCAGCGCCGCGACGCCACCCCGTCGCAGCCCAGCGCCTTCCCGGCCGACGGCGCCTATGCGCCGCCGCCGCGCTACCGCAAGTGATGCCGATGAAGCGTGCCGCCGCCTTCCTGCTGCTCGCGCTGGCGGCCGCCACCGGCGCGCAGGCCATGAGCATCCGCGAACTGCACACGCTCGAAGCCAGCGAGAAAGACGGCAAGGCCTACGCCAGCTACTACCTGGTCGGCGTGCTCGAAGGCCTGCGCGAAGGCGTCGAATCGTCGCAGCGCAACGGGCAGAAGCCCGTGTTCTGCGTCGAGGGCCGCCGCCTCGAACCCTCCATGGCGCGTTCGCTCTACCAGACCGAGCTGACCCGCAACGCCGACAGTTACGAAGCCGACATGCCAGTGCAACTGGTCATGGCCGGCGCCCTCCGAAACAGCTACCGCTGCACCCGATGACCGCTGCTCCCGAATCCATCCGCCCGCCGCTCGACCGCATTCGCAACGACGTGCGGTCCATGCATGCCTACGCGGTGCAGGACGCGCGCGGCTTCGTCAAGCTCGACGCCATGGAAAACCCCTTCGGCCTGCCGCCCGCGCTGCAGGCCGAACTCGGCGCGCGCCTCGGTGCGCTGGCGCTCAACCGCTACCCGGGCGAGCGCGGCGCCGACCTGCAGCGCGCGCTGGCCGCGCACGCGCAGATGCCCGAAGGCTTCAGGCTGATGATGGGCAACGGCTCGGACGAGCTGATCTCGCTGCTGGCCATTGCCTGCGACGTGCCCGGCGCCACCGTGCTGACACCCGTGCCTGGCTTCGTCATGTACGCCATGAGCGCGAAGCTGCAGGGCCTGAAGTTCGTCGGCGTGCCGCTCACGGCCGACTTCGAGCTGGACGAAGCCGCCATGCTGGCCGCCATCGCGAGCGAGAAGCCCGCCATCGTCTACCTCGCGTACCCGAACAACCCGACCGCCAACCTCTGGGACGACGCCGTCGTCGAGAAGATCGTCGAAGCCCAGGGCGCGCAGGGCGGCCTGGTGGTGATCGACGAGGCCTACCAGCCCTTCGCCGCCCGCAGCTACATCGACCGCCTGGCGAAGCACGGCCACGTGCTGCTGATGCGCACGCTCAGCAAGTTCGGCCTGGCCGGCATCCGCCTGGGTTACATGATGGGGCCGGCCGTGCTGGTCGCCGAGATCGACAAGGTGCGCCCGCCCTACAACATCAGCGTGCTCAACTGCGAGTGCGCGCTGTTCGCGCTGGAGCACGCCGAGGTGTTCGAGGCGCAGGCCCGGCAGATCCGCGAGGAGCGCGAGCGCCTGATGATGGGGCTCGGCCGCCTGCCCGGCGTGAAGACCTGGCCCAGCGACGCCAACATGATTCTTTTGCGCGTGCCCGATGCCGCCAAGACCTTCGAGGGCATGAAGGCACACGGGGTTCTGATCAAGAACGTTTCTAAAATGCACGAACTGCTCGCAAACTGCCTGCGCCTCACCGTCGGAACGGCCGACGAGAATGCGCGGATGCTCGCGGCACTCGAAGCCTCACTATGACCACCCCCACCAACCCGGGCAGCGCCGATCGCACCGCGACGGTCACCCGCAACACCGCCGAGACGAAGATCACCGTCAGCGTCAACCTCGACGGCACCGGCAAGGCCAAGCTTGCTACCGGTATCGGCTTCTTCGACCACATGCTCGACCAGATCGCCCGCCACGGGCTGATCGACCTCGACATCGACTGCCAGGGCGACCTGCACATCGACGGTCATCACACGGTGGAAGACGTCGGCATCACGCTGGGCCAGGCCGTGGCCAAGGCCATCGGCGACAAGAAGGGCATCCGCCGCTACGGCCACGCATACGTGCCGCTCGACGAGGCGCTGAGCCGTGTGGTCATCGACTTCTCGGGCCGTCCCGGCCTCGTGATGCACGTGCCGTTCACCAGCGGCATGATCGGCACCTTCGACAGCCAGCTCACCTACGAGTTCTTCCAGGGCTTCGTGAACCACGCCTTCGTCACGCTGCACATCGACAACCTCAAGGGTGTCAATGCGCACCACCAGTGCGAGACGGTGTTCAAGGCCTTCGCGCGCGCCATGCGCGGCGCGCTCGAACTCGACCCGCGTTCCGTCGGCGTCATTCCCTCGACGAAGGGCTCGCTCTGAACGCGTTCGTCCATCAGCTATGAAATCTGTAGCAAATACCGTTGCCGTGGTCGACTACGGCATGGGCAACCTGCACTCCGTGTCGCAGGCCGTGCGCCATGCGGCCGACCAGGTCGGCGTGGAGGTGTTCGTCACCTCCGACCCCGACGTGGTCCGCAAGGCGACCCGCGTGGTGCTGCCGGGGCAGGGCGCCATGCCCGACTGCATGCGCGAGCTGCGCGACTCCGGCCTGCAGGAGTCGGTGCTCGAAGCTGCGGCGAGCAAGCCGCTGTTCGGCGTGTGCGTGGGCATGCAGATGATGCTGTCGCGCAGCGACGAGGGCCCGACCGACGGCCTGGGCCTCATTCCTGGCGAGGTCGTCAAGTTCGACCTGGCTGGCCGCCTGCAGCCCGACGGCAGCCGCTTCAAGGTGCCTCAGATGGGCTGGAACCAGGTGCGCCAGGCCCAGCCGCACGCCGTGTGGGCGGGGGTGCCCGACCAGAGCTACTTCTACTTCGTGCACAGCTTCTATGCCTGCCCGGCTGACCCCAAACACAGTGTGGGCGAGGCGGAATACGGCGCAAGCTTTACCGCAGCCATCGCACGCGATAACATTTTTGCAACCCAGTTCCACCCGGAGAAGAGTGCGGACCACGGGCTGCAGCTCTATCGCAACTTCCTCCACTGGAATCCCTGAACCTATTTTCCCGACCGGGCCGAACCTCTCACAGCCCGGATTCCGCACACTCGCGTCACTTCCATGCTCCTCATTCCCGCCATTGATCTCAAAGACGGCCACTGCGTTCGCCTCAAGCAGGGCGACATGGACCAGTCCACCATCTTCAGCGAAGACCCCGCTGCCATGGCCCGCAAGTGGGTCCAGGCCGGCGCGCGCCGGCTGCACCTGGTCGATCTGAATGGCGCCTTCGCCGGCAAGCCGCAGAACCACGCGGCCATCAAGGCGATCCTGAAAGAGGTGGGCGACGACATTCCGGTGCAGCTCGGCGGCGGCATCCGCGACCTCGACACCATCGAGCGCTACATCGACGACGGCCTGCGCTACGTGATCATCGGCACCGCCGCGGTCAAGAACCCCGGCTTCCTGAAAGACGCCTGCAGCGCCTTCGGCGGCCACATCATCGTGGGCCTGGACGCCAAGGACGGCAAGGTCGCCACCGACGGCTGGAGCAAGCTCACGGGCCACGAGGTGGCCGACCTGGGCAAGAAGTTCGAGGACTACGGCGTCGAGTCGATCATCTACACCGACATTGGCCGCGACGGCATGCTCTCGGGTATCAACATCGAAGCCACCGTCAAGCTCGCACAGGCGCTGACCATTCCGGTGATCGCCTCGGGCGGCCTGTCGAACATGGCCGATATCGACAAGCTCTGCGCAGTCGAATCCGACGGCGTCGAGGGTGTGATCTGCGGCCGCGCCATCTATTCGGGCGACCTCGATTTCGCCGCCGCGCAGGCTCGCGCGGACGAACTGGCCGGCGCCTGACGCCTTTACCGCGCAGCGCGTGCTCTCCGCGCTCGCCATCGCCAATTACCGCTCGCTGCGGCAGCTGACCGTGCCGCTGGGCCGGCTCACGGTCGTGACCGGGGCCAACGGCAGCGGCAAGTCGAGCGTGTACCGGGCGATGCGGCTGTTGGCCGACATTGCCAATGGCGGCGTGATCCGCTCGCTGGTGCGCGAAGGCGGGCTTTCATCGACTTTGTGGGCAGGGCCCGAGCGCTTCTCGGCGGCCATGTTGCGGGGCGAGGTGCCGGTGCAGGGCACCCGGCGAAATGAGCCGGTTGCGCTGAAGCTTGGGTTTGCCGGTAGTGAGTCCGATGAGTTCGGCTACGCGATCGATATCGGCCTGCCACCGCCGTCACCACCCATGCCGCCCACGGCTTTCTCGCACGATCCCGAAATCAAGCACGAGGCCATCTGGAGCGGCCCGCTGCTGCGGCCCTCGATGCACCTCGTCGACCGCAAGGGGGCCGCGCTGCGCCTGCGCGAAGGCAAGAGCTGGCAGGCTGTCGGCCGGCCGATTCCCGCCTTCGCCAGCATGATGACGGAGCATGCCGATCCGCGCGACGCACCCGAGATGCTCACTCTGCGCGAGCAGATGCGCTCCTGGCGCTTCTACGACCACTTCCGCTCGGACGCCGATGCGCCCGCGCGCCAGCCGCAACTGGGCACCTACACGCCGGTGCTGGCCAACGACGGCGCCGACCTGGCCGCGGCATTGCAGACCATCCGCGAGATCGGCGACGGCGAAGCGCTCGACCGCGCGGTGGACGACGCCTTTCCCGGCGCAAGCATCGAGGTTCAGGTGACGGGCGACCGCTTCGAGACGCTGATGCACCAGCACGGCCTGCTGCGGCCCCTTACAGCCGCCGAACTCTCTGACGGCACCCTGCGCTACCTGTTGTGGATCGCGGCGCTGCTGACGCCCCGTCCGCCCGCGCTGCTGGTGCTCAACGAGCCGGAGACCAGCCTGCACCCCGATTTGCTGCCCGCGCTCGGGCGGTTGATTGCGCAGGCGGCGCGCCAGTCGCAGGTGATCGTGGTGTCGCACGCCGCCCGGCTGATCGCCGCGCTGGACGACAGCGAAGGCCTGCAGCCGGTGGTGCTCGAAAAGCAGTTCGGCGAAACGCGCATCGCCAACCTCGACATGAGCGAAATACCGCGCTGGGAGTGGCCAGCGCGGTGATCCTGTTGGCCCCCCGGCTTTTCACTCCGCTTCGCTGCGTGTAATTCGCCACCCCCCGAGGGGGAGGCGCGGCCCGCCTTGGGGCGGCCCGGCGGCGGCCGCGGGCCAGGTTTATTCGGCCTTCACCGACATCGTCTGGATGATCGTTTCCAGCTGTGCACTCATCGGCAGGTTGATGCTTTCTCCCGACGGCAGCTTGCGCAGGAACCAGCGCTTGTATTGCCGCTCGATCTCGCCGTCTTCAGCCAGCACCTGGAAGGTGTCGACGACCACCTTGTTCAGCTGCGGGTCGCCCTTGCGGTACATGATCCCGTAGGGGTCGTAGGAGAGGAAATCGCCGACCACCTCGTAGTCGGCCTTGGCGGCGTCTTGTGCGATCAGGCCGTAGAGCAGCACGTCGTCGGTCGCGAAGGCGTCGGCCTGGCCGCTCTTCACCAGCCCGAACGACTCCGCATGGTCGCGCGTCACCTGCAGGTTGATGTTCAGCTTGAATTTTTCCGACAGGTCGCGCAGCGTCTTCTCGTTGGTGGTGCCGGCCGTGACGGCCACCTTCCTGCCCGCGAGGTCGCGGAACGACTTGATCGGCGAGCCCTTCTTCACCAGCACCTTGGTGCCCGAGACGAACATCGTGGGCGAAAAGCTCACGCGTTTCTGGCGTTCGAGGTTGTTGGTGGTCGAGCCGCATTCCAGGTCGACCTTGCCGCTGGCGACAGCGTCGATGCGCGAGTCGGACGTGACGGGCACCCACTTGATCGTGAGGCTCCTGTTCACTGCGTCTTCGATGGCCGTTACCAGCGCGCGGCAGAGCTCGATCGAATAGCCGATCGGCTCCTTGCGCGCATTGAGGTACGAGAACGGCACCGACGACTCGCGGTAGCCGATGGTGATGGCGCCGGTTTCGCGGGCCTTGGCGAGGGTGCCGGTCAGCGCGGTGGGTGCCTGTTCCTGCGCCTGTGCCGGCCCCGCCAGCACGAATGCGGCGGCGGCCAGCAGTCCTGCGAGGAAAACCGACAGCGTGGCCTTGGGCTTCATGGCGCGCCTCACGCGTGGGCGGGGTGGGCGAGGGTGGCGCTGGCTTCCTCGTCGAGTGCCTTGGCGTTGACCTCGGCATCGCTCTCGGACATCAGCTCGCCCTCCCACTTGGCAACCACGGCGGTGGCGATGGAGTTGCCCACTGCGTTGGTGGCCGAGCGGCCCATGTCGAGGAAGGTGTCCACGCCCAGGATCAGCAGCAGGCCGGCCTCGGGAATGTCGAAGTGGTTCAGCGTGGCGGCAATCACCACCAGCGAAGCGCGCGGCACGCCGGCCATGCCCTTGGAGGTGAGCATCAGGATCAGCAGCATGGTGATCTGCGTGCTGATCGGCATGTGGATGTTGTAGGCCTGCGCGATGAAGAGCACGGCGAAGGTGCAGTACATCATCGAGCCGTCGAGGTTGAACGAATAGCCCATCGGCATCACGAAGCTGGAGATCTTGCGCTTCACGCCGAAACGGTCGAGCGCCTGCAGGATCTTCGGGTAGGCCGCTTCCGAACTGGCAGTGGCAAACGACAGCAGGAAGGCTTCCTTGATGAGCACCAGCAGCTTGAACACGCGCGGGCCGAGGAACAGGAAGCCCGCCAGCACCAGCACGCTCCACAGCACGAACAGGCCCAGGTAGAAGTCGCCCATGAACACCGCGAACTTCAGCAGGATGCCCAGGCCGTTGACGGCCACCGTGGCGGCCATGGCGGCCAGCACAGCGAGCGGCGCAATCTTCATGACGTAGCCGGTGATCTTGAGCATGGCGTGCGACAGCTCCTCGATGGCGGCGACCAGCGTCTTGGCCTTGTCGCCCAGCGAGGCGAGCGCCACGCCGAAGAACATCGAGAACACCACGATCTGCAGGATCTCGTTGTTGGCCATGGCCTCGACGAAGGACTTCGGCACCGTGTGGCTCACGAAGTCTTTCAGCGTGAATTTGGAGGTGGCCAGGTTGGCCGAGGCGCCGATGTCGGGCAGCGGCAGGCCGAGGTTTTCGCCGGGCTTGAGCAGGTTGGCCATGACCAGGCCGATGACCAGCGAGATCAGCGAGGCTGTGAGAAACCAGCCGATGGCCTTGCCGAACACGCGGCCGACCGACTTGGCGTCGCCCATGTGCGCGATGCCCACCACCAGCGTGGAGAACACCAGCGGGCCGATCAGCATCTTGATCAGGCGCAGGAACACGTCCGAGATGATGGAGACGTAGTCTGCGATTTCTTTCGCGGCTTTCTTGTCCGGAAAGCTGGAGAAGATCATGTAGCCCACGATGATGCCGAGCACCATCGCGATCAGGATCCAGGCGGCCATCGGCAGCTTCTTCATGCGTATCCCCTTGTCGTGTGAGAGTAGTTTTTCCGAGTGCACGGGACCGACTTGCACGTTGTCCCTCGATGCAAGCGATCACAGGGTATCCAAGAAGGCCCCGGGCACGCAATGGCCCTTGATGCCAATTCCGTGCCACGGTGCGGGTGCTGCCTACAATTCTCGCCATGGAAATCACCCCGATCGAGTTTCGCGGCCAGCCTGCATTGCGTGCCAACGGCATCGATGGGAGCACCCTCACGGTGGCCTTGCATGGGGCGCAAGTGCTCTCGTGGACCGCGGCTGACGGGGTGGAAAGGCTCTACCTGAGCCCTTCGGCGGTGTTCGACGGGCACACGGCCATCCGCGGCGGCGTGCCCATTTGCTGCCCCCAATTCAACCAGCGCGGCATGTTGCCCAAGCATGGATTCATGCGCAATTTGCCTTGGGCGCACGAGGTTTCGGACACGCCCGAAACGCTGAGGCTGACGCTTCGCGACTCCGAAGCCACCAGAAAGCTCTGGCCGCACGCTTTTGAGGCGCGGCTTGAAGCCACTTTGTCCGGCGGCCAGCTGTGCACGACGCTCACGCTGCTCAACATCGACCGCGCGCCCTGGACCTTTGCCGCCGCGCTGCACACCTACCTGCGCGTCGACGACATCGCCAACGTGCGGCTAGAGGGCCTGCAGGGCGCCAACCGATGGGATTCGCTGCGCGACGACCGCTGGGTGGAAACCGCGGCAGCGTTGCATTTCGATGCAGAGTTCGACAGCGTCTATGCCGCGCCCGCCCAGCCGCTGCGGCTGGTTCAGCCGGGCGGCAAGCTCGAGATCTCCCAAAGCGCGAGCTGCAGCGAAACCGTGGTCTGGAACCCCGGCGCGGTGCTCGGTGCGAAACTCGCCGACATGCCTGCCGATGGCTTTCGCCACATGCTCTGCGTGGAGGCCGCTCGCATCGACGAGCCCGTGCTGTTGATGCCCGGCGCCCAATGGCAGGGCTGGCAACAGCTCCGCGTTCTCTGATTTCTTACCGGTTTTTCACTCCATGCTCGCCAAACGCATCATTCCCTGCCTCGACGTCACCGGTGGCCGCGTCGTCAAGGGCGTCAACTTCCTCGAACTGCGCGATGCCGGCGATCCGGTCGAGATCGCCGCGCGTTACAACGCGCAGGGCGCCGACGAACTGACCTTTCTCGACATCACCGCCACCAGCGACGGTCGCGACCTGATCCTGCCGATCATCGAGGCGGTGGCTTCTCAGATCTTCATTCCGCTGACCGTGGGCGGTGGCGTGCGCACGGTGGCCGATGTGCGCCGGCTGCTCAACGCCGGAGCCGACAAGACCAGCTTCAACTCGGCCGCCATCGCCGATCCGCAGGTGATCAGCGACGCGGCGCAGAAGTACGGCTCGCAATGCATCGTGGTCGCCATCGACGCCAAGCGCCGCAGCCCCGAAGAAGCCGCCACCCGCGGCGCGGGCTGGGACGTGTACAGCCATGGCGGGCGCAAGAACACCGGCCTGGACGCCGTCGAATGGGCGACCGAGATGGCGCGCCGCGGCGCCGGCGAGATCCTGCTGACCAGCATGGACCGCGATGGCACCAAGAGCGGCTTCGACCTGGAATTGACCCGCGCGGTGAGCAACGCCGTCAGCGTGCCGGTGATCGCCTCGGGCGGCGTGGGCAGCCTCGACGACCTGGCCGACGGCATCCAGACCGGCGGCGCCGACGCGGTGCTGGCGGCCAGCATCTTCCACTACGGCGAGCACACGGTGGGCGAGGCCAAGGCCCGCATGGCCGCGCGGGGCATCCCGGTGCGAATCGACGCTTGAACCGCGTCCAAAGGGTCTTTTCCTATCCCCGACAATACTTCCATGAATTGGCTCGATGAAGTGAAGTGGGACGCGAACGGCCTGGTGCCGGTCATCGCGCAGGAACAGGGCAGCAACGACGTGCTGATGTTCGCCTGGATGAACCGCGAGGCGCTCGAAAAGACCGCCGAGCTGGGCCGCGCGGTGTATTTCAGCCGCTCGCGCAACAAGCTCTGGTTCAAGGGCGAGGAATCGGGCCACGTGCAGACCGTGCACGAGATCCGCCTCGACTGCGACAACGACGTGGTGCTGCTCAAGGTCACCCAGCTCGGCCACGAGCCCGGCATCGCCTGCCACACAGGGCGCCACAGCTGCTTCTTCAGCAAGTATGAAAAGGGCCAATGGACGGTGGTCGAACCCGTCTTGAAAGACCCGGAGTCGATCTACAAATGACGGCCACAGTGAACAGCAACAGCACCTCCGACGCCCTCGCACGCCTGGCCGCGGTCATCGAAAGCCGCCTGCCCGCGCGCGGCGGCGACCCCGAGAAGAGCTATGTCGCGCGCCTGCTGCACAAGGGCCCCGACGCCTTCCTCAAGAAAATCGGCGAGGAAGCCACCGAGGTCGTGATGGCCGCCAAGGACGCCGACCACGGCGGTGACCGCTCGAAAATAGTGAACGAAGTGGCAGACCTGTGGTTCCACACCATGGTGGCGCTGGCGCATTACGGTTTTTCCCCCTCCGACGTCACCGCGGAACTCGAGCGCCGGGAGGGCACCAGCGGCATCGAGGAAAAGGCGCTGCGCAAGGTGCAGCAACGCGGCATCGAAGAGCAGCAGAAAGGCCAGGGCTCCGAATGAACGAAATCACCGCGATCGACGACATCTCCGGCAAGACGCCCGAGCAGCTGGAAAGCCTGCGCCAGATCACGCTGGCGGTCTACATCCTCTACGCGCTTTCGTGGTTCACGGGCGGCCTCACGGGGATCGTGGGCATCGTGCTCAACTACCTCAAGCGCGAGGATACGGAGGGCACGCTCTATCAAAGCCACTTCACCTGGCAGATCCGTACCTTCTGGTGGGGCCTGGTCTGGTCCATCCTGGGGTTCATCACCATCTGGATCCTGATCGGCTTCCCCATCCTCTTCGTCACTGCCGTGTGGATGATCTACCGGCTGGTCAAGGGCTGGCTGAACTGGAGCGAACGCAAGCCCATGGCTGTCTAACGAACAACCTCCATGTCACACGATCCCAACTGCATCTTCTGCAAAATCATCGAGGGCAAGATTCCCTCGCGCAAGGTCTACGAAGACGAAGACCTGTTCGGCTTCCACGACATCGCGCCCTGGGCGCCGGTGCATTTCATGCTGGTGCCCAAGAAGCACATCGCCTCGATGGCCCAGCTGACGCCCGACGACGAGGCGCTGATGGGCAAGATCATGGTCCTGGCGCCCAAGCTGGCGCTGGAGCAGGGCTGCAGGCCCTATCCGGACGGCGGCTATCGGGTCGTGGTCAATACGGGCACCGAGGGTGGGCAGGAGGTTCACCATCTCCATGTCCATGTCATGGGTGGTCCCCGGCCGTGGCTTCGCGGCTGAGCGGCATTAAGCCAAACTGTCACATTCCGCCCGACTAAAATCGGACACATTCTTAGGAGTTCTCCATGGGTTCTTTTTCCATCTGGCACTGGCTGATCGTGCTGCTCGTAGTGGTCATGATCTTCGGCACCAAGAAGCTGCGGAACATGGGTTCGGATCTTGGCGGCGCCGTCAAGGGCTTCAAGGACGGCATGAAGGACGGCGGCTCGTCCGACGCTGCCGCCGCTTCGTCGGCCCCCGCCCAGCAAGTGACCGGCCAGCCGGCCAACAGCGACAAGCCGACGATCGACGTCGAAGCGCGTCAGAAGTCCTGAGCGCGGACCGCACGTGCTCGACCTCGGCATTGAGAAGCTGGCGCTGATCGGCGTCGTGGCGCTGATCGTCATCGGCCCGGAAAAGCTGCCGCGAGTGGCCCGCACCGTTGGCACCCTGCTCGGCAAGGCGCAGCGCTACGTGAACGACGTCAAGGCCGAAGTCAACCGCTCGATGGAGCTCGACGAGCTCCGCAAGATGAAGACTACCGTCGAGGATGCGGCGCGCGACGTCGAGCACAGCATCCACACGGGTGCGAGCGAATTCGAGAAGCAGTTCAGCGGTTCGGGCGAAACCCTCTCGGCGCTGGCCGAACCCGAGCCATCGCCGCCCGAATACAAGCACCCCCGCAAGAACTGGCGCCTGAAACAGGGCGCCACGCCACAGTGGTACAAGGCGCGCAACGGCGTGCGCACCAAGGCGCTGTCGGGTGCCGCGCGCGTCGCCCGCTTCCGTCCGCACAAGATCAACTAGCGGACCCCCCACCACCGCGTTCCTCGGGCGCCGCACGCCGGCCGACGTCACGCTATCTTCTTTTCCAATGGCCGATTCCGACAACAAGAACAAAGACAAAGAAGACGAGCTGGCGGGCACCGAACAGCCGTTCGTGGCGCACCTGGTCGAGCTTCGCGACCGCCTGCTCTACTGCGTCTACGGCCTCGTGGTCGCGGGCATCCTGCTGGCCATCTGGCCTGGCCCGGGCGGGCTGATCGACCTGATCGCGATGCCGATCAAGGCGCACATGCCGCACGACGCGAAGCTGATCGCCATCGGCGTGTTCTCGCCGTTCTTCGTGCCGCTCAAGGTGCTGATGATGGCGGCCGTGCTGCTGGCGCTGCCCTGGCTCATGTACCAGGCGTGGATGTTCATCGCGCCGGGGCTCTACAGCCATGAAAAGAAATTTGCGCTGCCGCTGATCTTCTTCGGCAGCCTGCTGGCCTATGCAGGCATCGCGTTCGTGCAGCTCTTCGTGCTGGACAAGATGTTCAGCTTCATCCAGCGCTTCGCACCATCTGCGGTGCAGGCAACGCCCGATATTTCCTCGTACGTCGAGGCGATCCTGTCGCTCTACATCGCCTTCGGCGTGGCCTTCCAGGTGCCCATCGTCGTGATGCTGCTGGTGCGCTTCGAGATGGTGACCATCGAGAAGCTGAAGTCCTTCCGTGGCTACTTCATCGTGGTCGCATTCGTCGTTGCCGCGGTGCTCACGCCGCCCGACGTGGTGTCGCAGCTGGCGCTGGCGGTGCCGATGTGCCTGCTGTACGAGGTGGGCATCATCGGTGCCAGGTACTTCGCCAGTTCCGGCAAGAAGTCCGAGGAAGAGGAAAGCGCTGATTCAGCGCAATCCTGATCGACCAACCCGACAGCTCGTTATTCGGGCTGACTCGGCGGTACCTGCCGGACCGGGCTCTTCGGGCGCAGACCCGGCGTCACATCCAGCTCCATCTTGTCGCTGCCGCGCTGCAGCGCGAACCGCGAGGTGCTGCCGGGCTTCAGGCCGGCCACCGCGGTCAGCAGCGCCTGCACGTTGTCCGTCTTCTTCTCGCCTACCGAGGTGATCACGTCACCCGGGCGAATGCCGGCCTTGGCGGCCGGGCCGTTCTGCAGCACGCCGGTGATGATCACGCCCGCGTCCGCCTTCACGCCGAAGGTTTCGGCGAGTTCGGGCGACAGGTCGCTTGGCTCCACGCCGATCCAGCCGCGGCGCACCTGGCCCTCCTTCACGATCCCTTCGAGCACGATCTTGGCCATCGACACCGGAATGGCGAAGCCGATGCCCATGCTGCCGCCCGAGCGCGAGTAGATCGCGGTGTTGATGCCCTGCAGGTTGCCGTTGACGTCGATCAGCGCGCCACCCGAGTTGCCGGGGTTGATGGCTGCGTCGGTCTGGATGAAGTTCTCGAAGTTGTTGATGCCGAGCTGGTTGCGGCCCAGCGCCGAGACGATGCCGCTGGTCACGGTCTGGCCCACGCCGAAGGGGTTGCCGATGGCCAGCACCTGGTCGCCCACCTGCAGCGCGTCGGAATCGCCCAGCACGATCACCGGCAGCTTGTCGAGCTCGATCTTCAGCACGGCCAGGTCGGTGTCGGGGTCGGTGCCGATCACCTTGCCGCGCGCATGGCGGCTGTCGTTCAGCGTCACTTCGATCTCGTCGGCGCCCTCGACCACGTGGTTGTTGGTGAGGATGTAGCCGTCGGGGCTCACGATCACGCCGCTGCCCAGGCCCACCTGGGGCTGGTCGTCCTGGTCGCCGAAGAAGAAGCGGAACCACGGGTCGTTGCTGCGCGGATGGCGCTGCGCGGCCTTGCTGGTGTTGATGCTCACCACCGCCGGGGAGGCCTTCTTGGCCGGCACGCTCAGGCTGCCGGGCGTTGTCACGCCCGGGTTGCCGGCCGGCGCCTCGACGATCGACACCACGCCGCCCAGCGAGGTCGCGCGCTTGTTGATCCACTCGGGCTTGAGCGTCGCGACGACGAAGTAGGCCGCGAGCAGGACGGTCACGGCTTGGGCGAAGAGCAGCCAGGTGCGTTTCATGAAAGATTGGTGAAAAAGACGTTGGAAGGCCGCAGTGCAACGCAGCAATGTTGTCAATTGTCCCTCAACCGCCTGGTGCAGAAACCGCTCGCAGAGGTCGAGATTAAGACTTCCTGTGTACGTAAAGCCGGGTTAACACCTAGCATCGCAGGTCGGTCCCATCCGGCCCGTGTTTTTTCAGGCCTCCCGCGCTGCCCACCCGGTGGAAGCGGCCAGGCATTTCGCCAGCGCGCCATTTTTCCGTTTTCTCACCCGGTCTCACGGGCTGGCGCGCGATCACGATCTCCCTGCCAGCCATGACTTCAGAAGCAACCTTCCCGGACGGCGCGCAGCCGGCGCCGGCACGCACGCTCGACTCGAGCGACTACAAGACCCTCGGCCTGTCCGCCCTCGGCGGCACGCTGGAGTTCTACGACTTCGTCATCTACGTGTTCTTCGCCACCGTGCTGGGGGCGCTGTTCTTCCCGGTCGACATGCCCGACTGGCTGCGGCAGCTGCAGACCTTCGGCATCTTTGCGGCCGGCTACCTCGCGCGCCCGGTGGGCGGCATCGTCATCGCGCATTTCGGCGACATCTTCGGCCGCAAGCGCATGTTCACGCTGTCGATCTTCCTGATGGCTGCGCCCACGCTGGTGATCGGCCTGCTGCCGACCTACGCGAGCATCGGCGTCGCGGCACCCCTGCTGCTGCTGGCGATGCGCGTGCTGCAGGGCGCGGCCATCGGCGGCGAGATGCCCGGCGCCTGGGTGTTCGTGGGCGAGCACGTGCCGGCAAAGCGCTACGGCTTCGGCATCGGCATGCTGACCTCGGGCATCACCGGCGGCATCCTGCTGGGCTCGCTGATTGCGGTGGCCATCAACCGCCACTATTCGCCCGAGCAGGTGAGCGACTTCGCCTGGCGCATTCCCTTCATTTTGGGCGGCGTGTTCGGGCTGGTGTCGGTGTACCTGCGCCGCTTCCTGCACGAGACGCCGGTCTTCAAGGAACTGGCCGGCCGCCGCAGCGTGGCGCGCGAGATGCCGCTGCGCACCGTGCTGCGCGAGCACCGCATGGCTTGCGTGTACGTCGCGCTGCTGACCTGGGTGCTGTCGGCCGCCATCGTGGTCGTGGTGCTGTACACGCCCACGTATCTGCAGAAGGTGCACCACATTCCCGCTGCGCTGGCGCTCGAAGCCAACGCGCTAGCCACGCTCACCCTGACCATTGGCTGCATGCTGGCCGGCTGGGCCAGCGACCGCATCGGCACGCGCATCGTGATGCTTGTCGGCTGGGGCGGCCTGTTCGTTACGGCCTACCTGTTCTACAGCGGGCTGCCCGGCACGCCGGCCACGCTGTTCTGGCATTACGGGCTGGTGGGCTTGTTCGTGGGCACCATCGCCACCGTACCGATCGCAGGTGTGCGCGCCTTCCCGGCACCGGTGCGCTTCATCGGGCTTTCGTTCGCCTACAACATGTCTTACGCGGTCTTCGGCGGGCTGACGCCGGTGATCCTCACGCTCTGGCTGCAGCGTGACACGATGGCGCCGGCGCACTACGTCGCGGTGCTGGCCGGGCTGGGCTTCCTGCTGGCGTTCCTGCCCCTGGCCGCGCGCGGCCATGCCATGCGGGATGGCGCGGCCCCCGCGGGCGGCGCGACAATGGCGCGATGAGCACCACCCGCCACGAACTGCTCCACGCATTCGACCTGCTGCTGGCCCCCGGGCGCTTCAAGGATTACGGACCCAACGGCCTGCAGGTCGAAGGACGTACCGTGGTCCGCAAGATCGTCTCGGGCGTGACCGCCAGCCGCGCGCTGATCGAGGCCGCGATCCAGGCCGAGGCCGATGCCATCTTTGTTCACCACGGCCTGTTCTGGCGCGGTCAGGACGGCTGCGTCACTGGCTGGATGAAGCAGCGCCTTGGCCTGCTGCTGGGCGACGACGTCAACCTGTTCGCCTACCACCTGCCGCTCGATGCGCACCCCGAGCTCGGCAACAATGCGCAGCTCGGCCTGAAGCTGGGGCTCGTGGCCCATGCCGGTTCGGCGGGGCGCTTCGGCGAGCAGGAACTGGGCTTTCTCGGCACCACGGAAAACGGCGAGAGCTTTGCCAACGCCAAGGCGCTCGCCACGCATGTCGAAAGTGTGCTGAAAAGGCCGGTCACGCTCGTCGATACGGCGCATCGTGCTATTAAAAACATAGCTTGGTGCACGGGCGGCGCGCAGGGCTACTTCGAGGCTGCCATCGCGGCCGGCGCCGATGCCTTCATCACCGGCGAAATCTCGGAACCCCAGGCCCACTACGCGCGCGAGATGGGCGTGGCCTTCCTGGCCTGCGGGCACCACGCCACCGAACGCTACGGCGCGCCGGCTGTGGCCGGGCATGTGGCGGCGCAGCTCGGGCTGAAGCACGAGTTCATCGACATCGACAACCCGGCATGAGCGGTGCCATTGCCATCACCTTGGGGGATCCCGCGGGCATCGGCCCCGAGATCATCGCCAAGGCGTTTCGCGATGCGTCTGACGCCACGCGCGGTGCCTTCGTCGCTGGCGACGTGAGCACGATGCGCCAGGCCTCGCAGGCTCTGGCCGGACCGGGACAGCTGGCCTGGCCGGTGCTCGAGATCGAATCCGTCGCCGAAGCCGCGACCGTGCCGCCGGGCTGCATTCCTGTGCTGCAAGTGATCGCGCCACCTTCGCACATCGAGACGGGCCGCATCAGCGCCGAAGCCGGCCGTGTTGCGGGCGAGTGCGTGATCTGGGCCGCACGGGCCGCACTGCGCGGCGAGATCGGTGCCATCGTGACCGCGCCGCTGCACAAGGAAGCGCTGTCGGCCGCCGGCTTCCCGTACCCCGGCCACACCGAGTTGCTCCAGGCAGAGGCGGCCGCGCACCTGGGCCGCACCGTGGCCGACGTGCCGGTGCGCATGATGCTGGCCAACGACGAGCTGCGCACCGTGCTCGTCAGCATCCACATGTCGCTGCGCAATGCCATCGAGGCCGTGCGCTTCGAGGGCGTGCTCGAAACCCTGCGCATCACGCACCGCGCGCTGACGCATGCGCTGGGCCGCGCGCCGCGCATCGGCGTGGCGGGCCTCAACCCGCATGCGGGCGAGGGCGGTCTGTTCGGTTCGGAAGAGCGCGAGATCATCGCGCCGGCCATCGAGGCTGCGCGCGCCGAAGGCATCGACGCCAGCGGGCCCTATGCGCCCGACACGGTCTTCATGCGCGCACGCGCCAAGCACGGCGTGCCCTCCAGCGGCGAGTTCGACGTGGTGGTTGCGATGTACCACGACCAGGGCCTGATCCCGGTCAAGTACCTGGGTGTGGAGAAGGGCGTGAACGTGACGCTGGGCTTGCCGCTGGTGCGCACCAGCCCCGATCACGGCACCGCGTTCGACATCGCGGGAACGGGGCTGGCCGATGCGTCGAGCCTCGTCGAGGCGCTGCGCATGGCCCGGGTGCTGAAGGGCGCTTGATCAGGGGCGCTTGAGGCTGTCGCGGATCTCGCGCAGCAGCACCACGTCTTCGGGTGTCTCGGGGGCCGCGGCCGGTGCCGGCTCTTCGTTGCGCTTCAGGCGGTTGATCTGCTTGACCATGATGAAGATGATGAAGGCCAGGATCACGAAGTTGACAGCGATGGTGATGAAGTTGCCATACGCCAGCACCGGAACGCCGGCTTTCTTCAGGTCTGCCAGCGTGTTCGCCACGCCGGCGGGCGCTGTGCCCAGCACCACATAGAGGTTGGAGAAATCGAGCTTGCCGAACACCACGCCGACCAGCGGCATGATGATGTCGGCCACGAGCGAGTCGACGATCTTGCCGAACGCTGCACCGATGATCACGCCGACCGCGAGGTCGATGACATTGCCCTTGACGGCAAATTCCTTGAATTCACTGAGGATGCTCATGATTCAAAAGGCTGCTGGAGCTCTGCTGTTGAAGGAAAGTCGAGTATGCCCGCGATTGCTCACTTCTCCAGCGAGCGTGGTGCAACATCGACGTGCGCGGCCGGCAACCCTTCACGACTGCGCGCGGTAATTTGCCTGAAGCCGTCCTCGAGATGGCGCACGAAGCGCGGCGTGTCGAAGTAGCCGCGGCGCGCGTCCTTGGCCGCCGCGAGCCGTGCGCGCAGCGCCGCCAGCTCCTCCGGATGCGTGGCGTAGTGGGTGGCGTTCTGCACGTACTCGTCGTGGTTCGTGGCCACCAGCTCCGGCAGCCCGATGGCGCCGAGCAGACTGCCCGCCATGCGCGACACCATCGTCGTGCCCGTGAGCGCCAGCAGAGGCACGCCCGACCAGAGCACGTCGTTCGCTGTGGCGCCGCTGCTGTAGGGGAAGGTGTCGATGAACAGGTCGGCCAGGCCGATGCGCGCCAGATGCTGGTCGACCGGCATGCGCGGCGACACGATCAGGCGCTCGGCCGGCAGGCCCGCTTTGTCCCATTGCGCGCGCAGGTTGCGCTCGAAGCCGTGCGGGCCCTGTGCCAGCCACAGCACCGAGTTCGGAATGCCCTGCACGATGCGCACCCACGCCTCGAAGGTCTCGGGCTGGATCTTGAACGACTGCGAGAAGTTGCAAAGCACGAAGGCGTCTTCGGGCAGGCCGTGCTCGGCGCGCGTGGCCTTGTGCGGATTGACGGACCGCTTCGTGTCGATCACCTGGAAGGTCTCGGGCAGGCGCAGCAGCTTCTCGGTGTAGCAGTCTTCCGTGCCCGGCGGCGAGAGGAAGTTGTCGGACACCAGGTAGTCGTAGTTCGGCGTGCCGCTGGTGCCCATGTAGCCCAGCCACATGAGCTGCGCCGGCGCTGCGTGATAGGCCATGACCTGCGGCTTGGCGCCGCGCGTGTCGCCCGAGAGGTCGATCAGGATGTCGATCTCGTCCTCGCGGATGCGCTCGGCCATCTGCTGGATCGACTGGCCGTGCATGTCGACGAAGTGCTCGGCCGACGCGGCGATGCGCGCGCGCGCTGGGTGCCCGTCGTCGGGGCCGTAGGAGTAGACGAACACTTCGAACGCATTGCGGTCGTGCAGGCTGAACAGCTCGGCCGTCAGGTGCGCCACGGGGTGGTTGCGGAAGTCGAAAGAGTAGTAGCCCACGCGGATGCGCGGCGACGTGCGGCGCGTGAGCGCATCGCTGAAGGGCCTGATGCCCGTGCTCCGGCCGGCCAGCGTGGCGGAGCGCTGGGTCCAGTTCATCAGCCGGCGCGCATCGTCGTAGTTCGACATCAGGATGAACGACGACACGGTCTGGTCGTTGTTCGGGTTGTCCAGCAGCGCCGCGATCCTGGCGCGCAGTTCGGGCACGCCGTTCCAGTCGGCGATGTGCGCCTTTTCGCCCAGCATCCACACCATGGCCGGCATGAAGTCGGGGTCGTCGCGCAGGCACTGCTCGAACTCCGCGATGGCCGCCTCCGACTGGCCGGCCATCACATAGGTCACGCCCAGGTTGCAGCGTGCGAGCACCTGGCGTGGATGCACTTCGAGTGCCTTCTTGAGCACTTCGATGGCAGTGTCGAAATGGCCGAGCCGGAAGTTCACCGTGCCCAAGTTGTTCAGCAGCAGCTCGTGCTCGGGCAGGCTTTCCAGCGCTAGCTTGTAGAGCTCAGCCGATTCTGCAAAACGCATCGACACGCCCTCGAGCGCGCCGCACACGCCGTAGAGCGCGGCCACGCCTTCGGGGTCGGACAGCGCCTTGTGGCGCTCCTCGGGCGGCCAGTTGCGCATGGCGCGCTGCATGGGCGCGATTGCCTCCTCGGTGCGGCCGCAACTCTGCAGCGCCCTTGAGAGCATGAAGGCGGCCTCGCAATCCTGCGGGTCGGCCGCGGCCCGCTCGTACGAGTCGAGCGCGGCGGCCCAGTCTTTCTGGTGCGCGCGGATCTTACCGATGTTCTTGTGCGCGGCTGCATAGCCCGGGTCGAGCGCGAGCGCCTGGCGGAACTGCGCGATCGCTTCGTCGAAGCGGTCCTGCTCCATGTCGATTGCGCCGGCGTTGTTCCATGCTGCGGGCGCCTGCGGTGCGAGCCGCGTGGCTTCGGCCGCGGCCTCGCGGGCCTGGCGGAACTTCTTCTGCTGGCGGTACACCGCCGACAGGTTCACGTAGGCCTCGGGGTAGTTCGGCAGCGCCTTGATCGCGCGGCGAAGGTCTTGCTGCGCTTCGGCCGGCAGGCCCATGTGCATGAAGATCGTCGCGCGGGTGTTGAAGTAGAAGTGGTGCGGCGACCGCGCGATTGCGCGGTTCACGTAGTTCAGCGCCAGCTTCGGCCGTCCTTGCCGGTACAGCGCTTCGCCCGTCAGGTGCAGCGCGTCGGCATGCTCCGGAAAGCGCGACAGCAGGGCTTCGTAGACCTGGATGGCTTCGGCGAAACGGCCCACCCGGTGCAGCACCAGTCCCTGTTCCAGAAGGCTGCCGGCATCTGCTGCCGATGTGGAGGGTGCGGGGGCGAGAGAAGGTGAGTTCATGAAGCCGTGTGATGGACGGATCAGGAGGTCGGCCGCTGGAGGAAACGCCGGCCTTCATGCAAGTGAAAAAGGCCGATAACCCAGTATAGGGGCCGGCCTTGCCGCTGCTGTGTCCGCAAAGCCAACGCCCATACGGCTTTGCAGACATCGCGCAAATCGCGTGGTGACGTTCCGATACGCGTTCCGGAGCGCGTTTCGTGTGGCGCGGTGCTACGTAACACACGCAGTAACCCGCACGTAACAACGGCGGAAAAACGGTCTTTTCAAGGCCTCCTCAAGCCCTCGTTTTTCAGGTCGTTCGAGGCAATTTCTTCAATGAAATCAAAGTACTACACGCGCTGGCGCGCCATGCGCCCCGGTGTTCCTTCGCGTGGGCATCGTTCCTGCGGTATCTGAAACGAAAGTCAACATTTCGTCACTACCTGCGGGTAGCTACAGAGCCAGAGGACGCCGCGTGATCAATTTTTTCTTGGGCATTGAAAACACATGCAGCGCGGGCGAAGTCCGTTGCGTGCCGGCAGGAGAACGGTCATGGAAATGAACATGCAATACGCCGCCGTCGCGCGGCATGTGCCATCGGCCGCGCAGTTGTATGGCGGCGTTTTTCACGCAGCGTTGATCGTCGCGGACGATTCCATCGCCGCCGACCGCATGCGGCGCATCCTCGCCGAACTCGCACCGCATCGCCGCGTGGTGATCGCGTCGGGCCGGGCCGAGGCGCTCAACCTGCTGGCGGCATTGCCCTATGACCTCGTGCTGGTCGACATGCGGCTGCCGGGCAACGACGGCGCCGCGCTGCTTCAGCATGTGCGCCAGGCCTATCCGCGCATCGAGAGCATCGGCATGTCGGCAACCGACGACCAGGAACTCGTGAACGCGGCAATCGCTGCCGGCGCCATCGGCTACCTGCTGACTGAAGCCGACGACGCCGAACTCGCCTATCTGCTGCGCTCCATCGAGCGCGGCGGCTCGCCGATGGATTCGCGCATCGCGCGGCGCATCCTCGGCTCGATTGCCGCCTACGCGAAGGCGCGCACCATCGAGCCCATCCGCGTTCAGGCCCCGGTGCCGTCGTCGTCGTCGTCGGAGCAGGCTTCTTCCGCCAGGCTGCCGCAGGGCCTGCTGTCGCCACGGGAACTCAAGGTGCTGCGCCTCATCGCACAGGGCTGGAGCAACCGGCAGATCGCGGATGCGGTCTATCTGTCGGTCAACACCATCGAGTTTCATGCGAAGAGCATCTATCGCAAACTTTCCGTCAAGTCGCGGACCCAGGCGGTCCACGAGGCGATGCAGCACGGCCTTCTGAACTGAAGTCCCCGCGGCGACAGCCCTTGTCGCCCCCGGCGGGCGCCCCGCGAATGCGGCGCGCCTTGCCGTCGTTCGCCGGCCACGCGCATGGCGGCCATTGAATATCCCTTGAGCGCCCCGCTACAATCGCGGGTTGACTCCTGCTCCAGCGAAGAAGACAAGAGGATCCCCATGAGTGACATGACCTCCGGCTCGCCCCGGATCGACACCAGCAAGCGGACGTGGTTGATTGCATCCAGTTGCGCCGGCGTGGTGGGCGGCGTGGCAACCGCCGTTCCCTTTGTGAGCACTTTCCAGCCTTCCGAGAAGGCCAAGGCCGCGGGCGCCGCGGTCGAGGTCGATATTTCGGGCCTCAAGGTCGGCGAGAAAATCACCGTCGAATGGCGCGGCAAGCCGGTCTGGATCCTCAAGCGCACCCCCGCGCAGATCGCCGAACTTCCCAAGCTGGACGGCCAGTTGGCCGACCCCCTCTCCAAGCGTCACCCCGACGAATTCACCCCCAAGTACGCGCAGAACGAGCACCGCTCGATCAAGCCCGACGTGCTGGTCGTGGTCGGCATCTGCACCCACCTGGGCTGCTCGCCGACCGACCGCTTCCAGGCCGGTCCGCAGCCTTCGCTGCCGAACGACTGGGAAGGCGGCTTCCTCTGCCCCTGCCACGGTTCCACTTTCGACCTGGCCGGCCGAGTCTTCAAGAACAAGCCCGCGCCCGACAACCTGCCGGTGCCGCCGCACATGTACCTGTCGGACACCAAGCTCCTGATCGGTGAAGACTCCAAGAAGGCCTGAGGCGGAAGAAGAACATGGCTGAATTCCACGAGATTTCCCCCAACGCTCCTGCCAGCGAGAAGCTGCTGAACTGGGTCGACAACCGCTTCCCGCTCAGCAAGCTCTGGAACGACCAGTGGGGCAAGTACTACGCGCCGAAGAACTTCAACTTCTGGTACATCTTCGGCTCGCTGGCCATGCTGGTCCTGGTGATCCAGATCGTCACCGGCATCTTCCTCGTCATGCACTACAAGCCCGACGCGAACCAGGCGTTCGCATCGGTCGAGTACATCATGCGCGACGTGCCGTGGGGCTGGCTCATCCGCTACATCCACTCGACGGGCGCCTCGGCGTTCTTCATCGTGGTGTACCTGCACATGTTCCGCGGCCTCATGTACGGCAGCTACCGCAAGCCGCGCGAGCTGATCTGGGTGTTCGGCTGCGCGATCTTCCTGTGCCTGATGGCCGAAGCCTTCATGGGCTACCTGCTGCCCTGGGGCCAGATGTCCTACTGGGGCGCCCAGGTGATCGTGAACCTGTTTGCCGCCATTCCCTTCGTCGGCCCTGACCTGGCCCTGCTGATCCGCGGCGACTACGTGGTGAGCGACGCCACGCTGAACCGCTTCTTCAGCTTCCACGTGATCGCCGTGCCGCTGGTGCTGCTCGGCCTGGTGGTGGCCCACCTGATCGCACTGCACGAAGTGGGTTCGAACAACCCCGACGGCATCGAGATCAAGGCCAAGCGCGGCCCCGACGGCCATCCGCTGGACGGCATTCCGTCGCATCCGTACTACACGGTGCACGACATCTTCGGCGTAGTGGTGTTCCTCACGATCTTCTCGGCGGTGATCTTCTTCGCCCCTGAAGCCGGCGGGTACTTCCTCGAATACAACAACTTCATTCCGGCCGATTCGCTGAAGACGCCGAACCACATCGCGCCGGTCTGGTACTTCACGCCCTTCTATTCGATGCTGCGTGCGACCACCGACGACATGGTCAACGTGTTCGCGCTCATCGTTGCCGCGGCCGCCATCTGGAACCTCGTCAAGGGCAAGTCGGGCATGGGCCTGAAGATTGCCGGCGTCGTTGTGGCGGCTGTCGTGATCTTCCTGCTCAAGAACTTCGACGCCAAGTTCTGGGGCGTGGTCATCATGGGCGGCTCGGTCATCATCCTGTTCTTCCTGCCGTGGCTCGACCACAGCGAAGTCAAGTCGATCCGCTACCGTCCAGGCTGGCACAAGTACGTGTACGGCGTGTTCGTGTTCTTCTTCCTGATCCTGGGCTACCTGGGCATCCAGGCGCCCGGCGTCTGGGGCAACCTGGTCATCGGCTCTTTCGCCCTCGACATCGCGCAGACCATTTCGCAGATCGGCACGCTCTTCTACTTCGGCTTTTTCCTGCTGATGCCGTGGTGGAGCCGCAAGGGCGAGTTCAAGACCGTGCCCGAGCGCGTGGTCTTCGCCGCTCATTGAGAACCAGAAGCGCAAGAGAGCTGAGAGAAACACGATGAAGAAAAGCATTTCCGGCTGGCTCGCGGTCCTGGGTCTCGCACTGGGCCTGACCTTTTCCGCGGCGGCATCGGCCGAGTCCGAAGGCATCGCGTGGGACAAGGCGCCCAACAAGACGACCGACGTGGCTGCCTTGCAGAACGGCGCGAAGTTGTTCGTCAACTACTGCCTGAACTGCCACTCGGCGGCCTTCATGCGCTACAACCGCCTGCAGGACATCGGCATCACCGAGCAGCAGATCAAGGACAACCTTCTGTTCGCGACCGACAAGGTCGGCGAAACCATGAAGGCCAACATCGATGCGCGCCAGGCCAAGGAATGGTTCGGCACCACGCCGCCCGACCTGACGCTGGTCGCCCGCTCGCGCGCCGGCCACGGCGGCACCGGCGCCGACTACCTCTACACGTACCTTCGCACCTATTACCGCGACGACACCAAGGCCACCGGCTGGAACAACCTCGTGTTCCCGAGCGTCGCCATGCCGAACCCCCTGTGGGAACTGCAAGGCGAACGCCGCCCGGTCTACACCAAGGTCGAACAGCACGGCCACGAAACCGAAGTGTTCAAGGGCTGGGAGCAAGTCACTCCCGGCACCCTGACGCCCGTGCAGTACGACAATGCGGTCGGCGACCTGGTGAGTTACCTGCAATGGATGGCCGAACCGGCACAGAACACCCGCATCCGCATCGGCGTGTGGGTGCTGCTGTTCCTGGCCATGTCGGTGGTATTCGTGTGGCGACTGAACGCCTCGTACTGGAAAGACGTCAAGTAGTTCCGTCCACGCCGACCGGATACCCTCGGGCATCCGGTCCCACAGAGTGGGTTGCCAACGCGACCCACTCTTTTTGATTTTTAGGAGTCTCTCGCCATGATGGTCTTGTATTCAGGAACGACCTGCCCCTTTTCCCACCGCTGCCGCTTCGTGTTGTTCGAAAAGGGCATGGACTTCGAGATCCGCGACGTCGATCTCTACAACAAGCCCGAAGACATCAGCGTGATGAACCCGTACGGCCAGGTGCCGATCCTGGTCGAGCGCGACCTGATCCTGTACGAGTCGAACATCATCAACGAGTACATCGACGAGCGCTTCCCGCATCCCCAGCTGATGCCCGGCGACCCGGTCGACCGCGCCCGCGTGCGCCTGTTCCTGCTCAACTTCGAGAAGGAACTCTTCGTGCACGTCTCGACGCTCGAGAACCGCACCACCAAGGGCAACGAGAAGGCGCTGGAAAAGGCCCGCTCGCACATCCGCGACCGTCTCACGCAGCTGGCACCCGTGTTCCTCAAGAACAAATACATGCTGGGCGACAACTTCTCGATGCTCGACGTGGCCATCGCGCCGCTGCTGTGGCGCCTCGACTACTACGGCATCGACCTCAGCAAGAACGCGGCACCGCTCCTGAAGTACGCCGAGCGCATCTTCTCGCGCCCGGCCTACATCGAAGCACTCACGCCTTCTGAAAAGGTCATGCGAAAGTAAGTAAGCTTCGTGCCTGCTTCCATCGCTTCCCGCAGTTTTTCATGATCAACGCGCTCGAGTCGTCCTCCACCCGCCCGTACCTCATCCGGGCGCTGTACGAATGGTGCACCGACAACGGGTTCACGCCCTATGTCGCGGTGCAGGTCGACGACACCGTGCAGGTGCCGCGCGAGTACGTGAAGAACGGCGAGATCGTGCTCAACATCAGCTTCGACGCGACCAGCTCGCTCAAGCTCGGCAACGACTTCATCGAGTTCAAGGCCCGTTTTGCGGGTACGGCGCGTGAAATCAGCGTGCCGGTTGGGCGCGTGATTGCCATCTACGCACGCGAAAACGGACAGGGCATGGCGTTCCCCGCGCCGGCACCGTCGGTTCCCTCGGAGCACGATGGCAGCGATGGCCCGGTTTCCATGCCTTCGCCCCAGGGTCCGGCCCGCATGCCCTTGCGTGACGCCTCGCGCGGCACCGAAGGCGATGCCGGCAAGATCGTTCACCTGGTGACGGGCGAGGACGGCGACGAAACGGTCGATGCGGGCTCGCCCGCTGATCCGGTCGACGAGCCGCCGCGCCCGCCGGCCGGTGGCGGCACCAGGCCCTCGCTCAAGCGCGTCAAGTAGCGGCAGGAGCGAGCAGCCGGCCATGCCGGCTGGCGCTACTAGAATCACGCACTGGAATTTCGCCGCTTTAGCTCAATTGGTAGAGCACCCGCCTTGTAAGCGGAAGGTCGTCAGTTCGATTCCGACAAGCGGCACCAAGCAAAAAACCCCTGAGTCCTGAACCGGCTCAGGGGTTTTTTCATGCCGAGGCCGATTGCGCCACGCCCTGCATCAGCAAGCCCAGCATTGCCAGCTGCGCCACCAGCGCCGGCCTTTGCGCCGACCGCAAGTTTTCGAGCACGGCCTCCAGCAGCGTTGCGCCTCGCCCCAGCCCGGCCTGTTTCAGCCGCAGCACCTGCGCTTGCGCCTTCGACATTGCGCCACCGCCCTGATGGCGCAAGCCTTGGCGCAGCCACAGCGCCAGCAGTTCCAGCGTGTCGCCGGCCAGCGCGTTCAACGCGGGCACATCTTCGGCGTCGCTTTCCAGATCCAGTGGCTTCGGCGCGACCGCTTCGACCTGCAGCACCACCGCGCGTTGCGCCGTCAGCAGGCTCAGAGGCTGCATGACTGCCTGGCTGCCCTGCAGATGCACAGTGCCCGCCACGGCACGCAGCGCGCCGTATTCGCCGGCGAGCGTGCGTGCCAGCGCATCGACGGCACCGGGCGTGGCCGCGCGATGCGGCAACGCCAGGTGCAGCCATGCGTCTTCGGCCTTGGCTTCGTTCGCCTCGTCCGCCGCCGCCTGTCCAAGCCGCGCATGCAGCACCTGCGCCGCCGCATCCCAGTGACAAGACGCCACATCCATGCGTTCGAACGCCACCACATGCAGCTGCCCTGAGGCACCAGCCGATGCGCCACTCGCCGCCTGCCGCGGCCGGACGAAATCGGGCTGCGCTTCTTTCAGATGCGCCACCAGCCCCGCCACGCTGTCCTGCCGCAGCGGCGCGACCAGGTCGTCCCACGACTTCGGCGACAGCGGCAGTACGCCGGTCTGCCGCGCGCCTGCCGTGATGTCGACCAGCCCGTTGGCGCGCCGCGTCGCGGTCTTGGTGATGACCTGTCCGCTTGCCAGCTGCCGCAGCGGAAAGCCCGCGACACGCCGGTTCAGCAGGTTGGGTGCCGCGCCGCCGGCTGCGGCGTCGGCCTCGCGCGACCACTGGCGTTCCAGTACGGTCACGTTCTGCGTGTCGGGGTCGGCAAAGAGAATGTTCGCGCCTTCGGCCGCCTCGTCGGACCAGAGCTCCGCGCCGAGCGACACCAGCCGCAGATGGTCGAGTGCGACCTCGCCCTTCACGCCGATGCCTAGGATCTGGCTGGCCGGCAGCGCTGGCCGTGCGGAGCCATCCTGCGGCCGCCCGGCATGCGCCGCCGCCTGCAGCCGCGCCCACAGCTCGGTCAGCACGCGCACCAGCCGCAGCGGCTCGAATCGGCTGCTGCGCGCCTGCTGGGCCTGCAGCAGTTGCCAGAGCTCGTCGAGCGCGTCGTCGATCCAGTTCCAGCCCAGCGCGCGCGTCTGGCTGCGCACGGCCTCGAAGCGGGCCGCCAGCGCCATCAGCGGCTGGCTGGAACCGTCGAGCCAGAGCGACAGCAGCAGGGCGTCGATCTGCGTGCGCAGGGCTAGCGCGGCTTCGCCTTGCATTGCTGCGGGCTGCGGTGTGGGGTCCGCAGCATCCATGCCCGCCGATGCGGACGGCTGCACCTCGACCATCACCTCCGCCGAGCCGGGCGCCAGCGAGCCGGCCTGCCGGAAGGCCCACACCGCGATCACCACGTGCGCGCAGCCGCTGCCCTGCTTGCAATCGCAGCGCGCATGAACCAGCGAGCTGCGCGAGAAGAAGCGCACGCTGCACATCGGCAGCCGCGCCACGGGCGGCGCGCTGGCGCTGCGCCAGGCCTGCACGCCGACCACCGGGCGCGCGGCGGCGAGCTTGTTCGCCTGTTCGAGCACGGAGGGCGCGAGGCTCGCGGCCAGCGCAGCATCGTCGAACTGGGCGGGGCTCCATGCGCCGTCCGGCTCCGCTGAAACCTCGTCGGCCGCTGCCGGCGCATCGGCTTTTTCCGACGCAGCTTGTGCCTGGTAAGCCAGCACCAGCATCACCCGATGCCGGCACATGCCGCTGGCCGGACAACTGCACTGCGCATCGCGCAGCGTGCGCCCCGGCGGCAGGCTGGTGCGCACGCCGTCATCGAACTGCGCCTGCACTACGCCGTCGGCGCCGGTCTCCAACTTCGGCAGCAGGCCGGCGGCTACGTCTTTCTGCGCGCGCTTGACGAAGCCCGCGTTGGCCAGCGCCGTCAGCGCCTCGGGCGTCAGCTCGAGCAGGTCGGCACGCCATGTTGTCGTGGAGCCGCTCATCCCTGCACCTTCTCGGCCAGCCAGCCGGCGAGCTGGCCCGGCGTCATCGCGCCGATCTGCGCACCTTCGCGCACCAGCCGCGCTGCCATCTCGCGGTCGTAGTTGGGCTCGGCCTTCGAGTCGAGCGCAGCCAGCCCCAGCACCTTCGCGCCGGACTCGACCAGCGCCTTCACGCGGCGCACCAGTTCATGCTCGCTGCCGCCTTCGTAGAAATCGCTCACCAGCACCACGATGCTCTTGCGCGGATTGGCGACGAGCGACTGCGCATAGGCCACAGCCTTGGCGATGTCGGTGCCCCCGCCCAGCTGCACCTTCATCAGCAACTCGACCGGGTCCGACACGTCGGCGGTCAGGTCGACCACCGCGGTGTCGAAGGCCACGAGCCGCGTGCGCATGCCGGGCAGCTGCCACAGGCAGGCGGCCATCACCGCGCTGTGGATCACCGAGTCGACCATCGAGCCGCTCTGGTCGATCAGCAAGATGATGTCCCAAGGCTCGGCATGCCGCTTGGTGCGGCTGATGAACACCGGCCGTTCCACGTAGAGCTTGCGGCGCTGCGGGTCGTAGCGGTGAAGGTTGGCCGCCAGCGTCTGCTTGAAGTCGAAGTTGCGCGCCACCTTCATGCGCGAGCGGCGGCGCCGGTCGCGGCTGCCGCTGAAGGCCTGGCGCACTTCGGTGGCGAGCTTTTCCATGATGCGCCGCACCACCTCGGCCACCAGCTTGCGCGCGGCCGCCAGCACCTGCGGGTTCATCAAGTGCTTGGTGTGCAGCACCGCGCGCAGCAGCGATTCCGAAGGCTCGATGCGCTCCAGCACTTCGAGGTTCGTCACAACCTCGTCGATGCCGTAGCGCTCGACCGCGTCCTGCTCCAGCCGCTCGATCACTTCCTTCGGAAAGAGCGTGTGGATGGCGTTGATCCAGTCCGGCGTGGTCAGCGCCGACGGGCCCAGGCCCGCGCTGCGTTCGCCACGGGTCGCGCGGTCGCCGTCGCGGCCGTAGAGCCAGTCGAGCGCGGCATCGGCGGCCTGCGCCTCGGCGCTCAGGCTGCCGCAGGCCGATTCGGCCGGGTCGCCCAGCAACAGGCGCCAGCGCTGAAGCGGATCGGGAATGTCGAGGCTCATGGGTGGGGCCTTCCTTGCGCGTCTTCCAGTGTCACGCCCCAGGCTGCGAGGCGCGCGAGCACGGCGTCTTCCACGCGGCGTGCTTCGGCCAGCTGCTCGGGCGCAGCCTCGCCGGTGCGATGGGCCGTGAGCGCGCGGCGCGACAGGTGCGTGGCATCGTGCAGCGCCAGCACCTGGTCGGCCAGCAGCCCGCGCTCCTGCGGCGGCAGCCAGGCGAAGGCGGCGCGCAGGCTGGGCATGGCGCGCACGAAGTCGGCGTTGTCCAATGCCTGCACGGTGCGGTCCATGCCGGCGACGAAAGCGGGTTCGGACGACAGCGTTTCGCGCGCCAGCGCCAGCAGCCCGGTGAGCGCGTCGCCGAGCACCGGCGCGGGCAGCGAGTGCAGCAGCTGCATGGCTTCGCTCACACCGTGATCGCTGTGCGTTTGGGCATCGGTAATCCGGCCAGCGAGGCTCAGCGTTGCGCCCAGCGCCGCACCGCGGCTCACGGGCGCTGCGCTGGTGTCGGCGGCCTTGCGCTGCCACACGGCGAGCGCGCGGGCTGGCTCCACATCGAGCAGCGACGGTGCGTGCGCATCGTGCGCGTTGTCCTGCGCATGGGCCAGCACGTCGGCCACGATCCGGCGCAGCGCGAGGTGGCCTTCGAGGTGCGCCTGCATGTCTGCCGGTGTGATGGCGGCGGGCGGCTCCAGCAGCCACAGCGCACGGTCGAAGCCCGATTCGATCACCACGCGCAGCACCGGCGCATCGGCCATGCCCAGCATCTGGCCGTGGCGCAGCAGCGTGTGCAGCACCGACAGCGCAGGGCCCAGCGCCTCGAAGCGCGGCTCGCTGGCAATTGCGCCGCGCAACTCACGCAGCAGCGCATCGCTGAGCGCCGACAGTCCTGCCCACGCGGCCTGGTTGAGTCCGTCGGCCAGCGGGCCGATGCGGCCGTGGGCCTGGCGCAGATCGTCTTCGAGCCGGGCGCGCGCCGCATCGTGCAGGCTCGCGCCCCAGGCGCCGGCCTCGATCAACGCGGCCTGCTGCTCCAGCGGCTCGCTCAGCGACCAGAGTTCGGTGCGTTCGCCCGACATCGCGAGCTTCGGCCCCTGCGTGCGGCGCACGCCGGGCAGCCGCAGGATCGACAGCCGGTGCAACACGCGGCTCTTCGCGCGGTCGGTTTCGAGCAGCAGGTCGAGCTTGAGTTGGCCGCGCAGCACGATGCCATGCGCCGCGAGCTCGGCCTGCACGGCGGCCACCAGCGGCGGCTGCGGCGTGCCGGGCGCGAGGCGGCCGACGGTGTCGCCGGCCAGCACGTCCATGGCCTGCACCAGCACGGGGTCGGTGCCGGGGCGGATCGCGCCGCGATAAGTCCAGGGCAGGGGCGCATCGAGCGCGTCTTTCACCAGCGCGCCGGCCAGCGCGTCGAGCCAGTCGGAGCGCAGCGGCTTCTCGTGCCCGCGCAGCCGCGCGAGCCCTTGTGCGCGCAGGTGCACGGCCATCAGGTCGGCGGTGGAAGCGGGCAGTTTCTTTTCGCGCAGGCGCTGCATCACGTGTTGCAGCGCGCGGTGTGCGGCGCCTTCGGGGCCATGGTCCCAGACCCACTGGTAGTAGGCCGGGGAGGGCATGCCCGATGCGTAGCCCGCGAAGGCGTCGAGGCGCTTGAAGGTGTAGGGCACGAGGTAGGAGCCGAAGCGCAGCGTGGCCTCGGGGTCGGGCGTCCCCGGCGCTTCTTCATCGTCGGAGGATTCGAGCGAGGGCTGCGGCGTGGCGGGCAGTTCAGTCGGCACGCTTTGCCACAGCCGCGCCAACGCGGGCGCGTGATAGCCGCCGCACACCACCAGTGCCTGCGCCCGGCCCGGTTCGCCCGGCTGCGCCATCGCCCAGGCGATCCAGCGCGCCATCATCTGCTCGCGTGCCTGGTTGCCTTGCGAGCCGCGGTCTTCGCCGCGCAGGTGGTCGAAATAGGTCGAGAGGCGCTGCGCCAGCTCAGCCGCATCGCAGCCGTCCTCGAACAGGTGGTCCCACAGCGCATCGCGGCCCTGCACCGAGAGCTTTTCGGTCAGCGCGCGCTCGTAGGCTTCGGCGCGCTCCTCGTGCTCGTGGTCTGCCACGTCGGCGTAGCGGTTCTCCATGCGCGAGAAGGCGTCGTGCCAGGCCGGCAGGTCGATGAAGCGCACGGTGGCGCCGACCTCGCGCGCCACCTGCAGCGCCTGCCACTCGGGCGAATGTTCGGCAAAGGGCGACCACGAACCGCGGTGCGTCTGGTCGCCCGAGAGATAGCTGTAGATCGCCACCGGCAACTGGTGCGGCAGGTACAGCTCGTCGAGGCGTTCGTTGAAATCGGCCGGGCCTTCGATCAGCACGTACGCCGGGCGCAGCGTGCGAATGCGCTCGGCCACCAGCCGCGCGCAGGCCGGGCTGTGATGGCGCACGCCAACGATATGGGGTTGCTGCATCGGCGCGTGTTCAGGGCAGACGGTGGCGTGCTTCGTAGTACGCGCGCCAGTGGGCACCGTTGCGCTTGGCGGCCTTCTGCTCGAAGTAGCGCCGCAGCTTCGCGCGGTCGTCCGCGTTGTCCTTCACCACCGTGCCGGCGATGCAGTCGACCAGGTCGGCCGGCGAGCCTTCGCGCTGTTCGAGGAACCAGGCGCGCACGCCGACCGCATGCGCCACGTTCACGGCTTCGGCGGTGGACATCACGGCGGTGAGCCGGTCCATCGCGGCATCGCCTGCGTTGCCGTTGTCACCCTTGGTCGGCGCGCCACGCAGGTCGCGGAAGGTCGACACCAGCAGCTCCAGCACAGGTGCTGGCACGGTTTTCGGAATGCCGCTCTGCGCGAGCAGCCGCGTCGACGACTCCTGCACCAGCGCCAGTTCGCGGTCGAAGTCGAGGATGGGAAACACCGTCTCGAAGTCGAAGCGCCGCTTCAGCGCCGCGCTCATCTCGTTCACGCCGCGGTCGCGCGTGTTGGCGGTGGCGATGATGTTGAAGCCCTCGCGCGCATAGAGCATGCCGTGCTCGCCCGACAGCTCGGGCACCGCCATCACGCGGTCCGACAGCATGCCGAGCAGGCAGTCTTGCACTTCCAGCGGCGCTCGCGTGATTTCTTCGAAGCGCACCACCTGCCCCTGCTGCATGCCGAGGTACAGCGGCGCCGGCACCATCGCGCGCGGACTCGGGCCTTCGTTGATGAGCAGCGCGTAGTTCCACCCGTACTTGATCTGGTCTTCGGTGATCGACGCGCCGCCCTGGATGGTGAGCGTCGAGATGCCCGAGATGGCCGTGGCCAGCAGCTCCGACAGCATCGACTTCGCCGTGCCCGGCTCGCCCACCAGCATCAGCCCGCGGCCGGTAGCCAGCGTGACGAGCATGCGCTCGATGCTTGCCACGGGCGCGACGATCTTCGGTGCGATGTCGAGCGCCGCATCGCCGAGGATGAACGAGCGCGCGGCCTTCAGGCCCAGTGCCCAGCCGGGCGGGCGCGGGTCTTTGTCCTGCGCCTGCAGCCGCGCGAGCTGTGCGGCGTAGAGGATCTCGGCTGGCGGGCGCTGCAGTTGCTGCTGCTGCGCCGCGTCTTTGTCTTTGGTCTTGCTGGTGGTGGCCATCTTTGAAACAGGTCAGGTCAAATTTCGGGGAACACCGCGGAACCGGCTTTGCCGGGCCGCAGGTGTTGCCCCCGGTAGGGGGAAGGCGCAGCGACACGAAGTGCGCGAAAGCCTGGGGGCGAGCCTCATTCCACGAGCCTCATGCCCGAAGGCCCTCCATGTCACGAATGAGTTCGCTCGCGGAAATCGGATCGAGCTGGTGCAGCTTCTCCGCGTCCTGCATGTTGCCCCAGCCCGAAGGCTTGCCGACCTGCACCTCGCCGAGCTGCTGCTCGGGGTACTCGTCGACCATGCCGACGATGATGCCTGGGTCGAGGTACAGCTCGATCACCCGGTCGGTGCCCAGCGGCTTGGTGAAGTACCAGATGCCGCCGCCGTCCTGCGCCTCGCCGCGGCGCCAGCCCTTGTTGGCGAGGCCGAGCACGCGGCCCGTGGGCACCTTGGCGTTCTTCCAGCGTTCGAGCTTGTTGTTGTTCTTCTCTTCCTCGGTCAGCGTGTAGACGTCGCGGCCGATCTGCGCGAAGGGCTGCAACAGCTCGTAGTCGGCGAACACCTGGCCGAAGGCCGCGGCGTCGGCGGCCGAGAGGTCCAGCGCATGCGGCACGCCGATGCGGACGTTCTCGCCCGTAGGCAGCTCGAAGGCGTCGTCCTCCGCGGTGGTGTAGCCGCCGTCCTCGGCCACGCGGAAGCAGGCCTGCAGCCGGCCGCCGTAGCTGCCGCCGCCGTCGACCTCGTACACGGCCCAGATCAGGCGCTGCACCAGGTGGCGCACCAGCGGATGCTCAACCAGGAAGGTGCGGAACACCTCGGGCGTCCATCGGCGGCGCGCGCACATCGCGACCTCGAGGCGCAGCAGCTGCTGGCTCGCGATGGTGCGCGCGTCCTTCTTGAGCAGCTTGAAGCGCTCGACCGCTTCCTTGCCCAGTTCCGCGTCGTCGGTCTTCTTGGGCTTGGGCAGGTCGGGCAGGCGCGCGCCATCGACGCCGTCGGCGCCGGTTTCGCGTACATAAGGCTTGAGTGTCTCGTCGAAGCCGACCTTGAATGCGCGTGGGCCGAAGTCCAGACGCATCGTGCCCTGCTCGTCGAGGCCGAGGTCGGGCGCGAGCCGGTCCTCGAGTTCTTCGGTGCTCAGGCCGCGCGCCTCGGCAATGGCGTCGATCTTTTCGCGCGCCTTGTCCTGCAGGCCCTTGAACTTGACCTTCTGCGCGATGCCGTTGAGCAGCATCAGCGCCACGTCGCTGCCGATGTTGGCGAGCACGTCGAGCCCGGTGACGGCGCGCGCGTGGGCCGCCTCGCCGGGCCATGCCCGGATGAAGGGGGTGAGCTTGCGGGCCGTGTCGTCGTTGCCTAGCTGGCCCAGGCTGGTGAGGGCCCAGCCTTCCTTGCTCGGACCGCTGGCCTCGAGCCAGGCGGTGAAGGCGTCCCAGGCGAAGTCGGCGAGCGATTCCGCGTCGCAGGCTTCCTTGGCGACGGCAATGCCGCCGTAGATTTCCTCGTTGGTCGGAAAGGTCAGCATCTGGCCGAGGTTGTCGAGCGCGTCGTCGGGCAGGGCCTTGCCGTTCTTCAGCACCGGCCGGCGCCAGCCGCGCGGTTGCCAGAACTCGGGCAGCTTCGCGCGCTTGGTGGGGAAGCGGTCGAGCGGGCTCTCGTCGAGCACGGCACGCAGTGCTTCCACCACCTCGGGCTTGCCGTAGCGGCCTGCGACTTCGAGCAGCAGTGCCTCGTGGCCATTGGCCTGCAGCAGCCGCAGCGCCGAGCCCGCGCAGTCGCGCGCCTCGCCAGCCTTGCCGAGCGCCGGTGCGATCAGCCCGCAGGCGGCGTGCTCGGGGTACTTGAGCAGCCATTCGCGGCCGGTGGCGCGCAAGGTCTTGAGCTTCGCGAAGGCGCGCGCGGCGGGCAGCGCGAGTTCGGGAGCGCCGTAGTAGAGCGCGAAGGCCAGGTTCTCGCCCGGCTTGGCGCGCACCATCGACAACAGGCCCGGCAACACCGCCAGGCCGTGCGTCGCGAGGATGCGCCCGATGCCGTAGTCCTCGGCCTCGCCGGCGATCGCGTTCCAGAAGGGCACACCGACGGCGGCCGGCAGCATCGCCGCATAGGCCGACTGGAACCGGAACCAGTAGTAGCGCTCCTTCTTGCGCTCGGCCACCATGGCGCGCCAGCTGGCGACCAGCGCATCGGCATCGCCGGCGGCAACAGCTGCTGCTGCGGCATCGCCCAGGGGGCGCAGAGCCTGCTTGCTGCGGTCGAAGCCCAGTTCCTCGAGCAGGACATGCACGTCCTGCTGCGCGCTCGAGTGGCGGCTCTTCTGCCAGGTATTGGTGCTCAGCGCGTTCGCGTGCGCGGCATCGTCCCAGCGCTCGACAGGGGCCAGCGCCAGTGGCTCCAGCACGAGCGAGCCGGCCGCCTTCTTCTGTAGCTTGGCCAGCCATGGCGGCGCGGCCAGTACGCCCGGCAGCTCGTCCGCGCCGGCCACTTCGGCCGGGCCGGCCAGCAGCGCGAGCTGCCGGTCGATCACGGCCTGCGCGCCGGCGTCGAGCCAGGGGCGCAGCGCGTCGACCGAGCCTGCGTGCGCGCGCAGCAGCCGCGTGAGGCTGGGCGTGACGAGGTTGGCGTCCTTGCCGCCGGCCGCGACCAGCCGCGACAGCGCCACCAGCGCCGCCTGCGGCCAGCGGTCGACCGAGAGCGAGAAGCGCGCGAGCGCAGCCTTGGAACTGCCGGCCACGCGCGCCAGCGCCTGCACTGCCTCGGGTGTGCCGATGGCGGCGAGGCCGTCGCCGGCTTCATCGTTGGCGGCGCCGCGCTCCAGCCCTTCGACCGCATCGAGTCCGCGCTCCTGGATCAGCGTGGCCACCATGTTGTCGTGGCCCCAGAAGCCGGTGGAGTAGCCGACCCGCGCCTTCGCCGCCAGCGCGATGGCCGCGGGGTCGGTGGCGGTCAGCGCCAGCCAGTGCAGGGTCTCGGGCGTGTCGCTCTCGGCCGCGAGGGCGTGCGCCAGCGCATTCGAGATTTCTGGCGCGTCGGGCAGCAGCATCGCGATGACCGGGCGGCGGATCGCATGCAGTTGCGGCAGAGCGGCTTCGATACGGTCGCGGCACTCCTGCCAGACCTCGGGCCCGGCCGCGGCCAAGTGGCGCCGCATGGCCTGTTCGCCCTGGCCCAGCGGGCCGCGCCAGCCGTTGCTCATTGGCCGGGTCACGGTGCCGGAAAAACGGCTCTTGCGGGTCTTGGTCTTGTAGTCGTGGTCGGTCTCGATCTGGACGCGCTGCGCGTCCAGCATGATGTTCACGGCGTCGGCCAGGCCGTATTGCGCGACCAGGTAGTCGACGATCGTTTCAGCCGGCTCGTTCTCGCCGTAGTAGCCCGAGGTGGCCAGCGCCAGCGCGAGCATCAGCGCGTCGGCCTCGGCGTCCGGGCCGGGCGCCGAGCCGGTGGATGGTGCGGCCATGCGCTCGAGCAGGCGCTGCGCGGCGGGGCGCAGCGCGGCGTCGGTGCCGTCGAGGTCGATCGAGGCTTCGAGCTTGCGCTGCGCCAGGAACCACGCGGCTGTCTCGCCACGGCTCTCCACCGGCTGGGGGAAGCGGCGCGACGCGAAGGCCACGCGCCGCATCTCGGGCGTGAAGCGGATCGGCGTGCCGGCGGCCAGCCAGGGCGGCGTGTCGGTGCCGTTCGCGGCATCGACGGCAGAGGGCAGGGTGAGCGGCGCAGCGGTGCTGCCGGCCGTGGTCGCGAGCTGCCGCGCGATCTCCTTTGCGCGCTTGCCCGGCGTGGCGGTGGTACCCCAGCCGGAAAGCAGCCCCTGCTCTTTGAGCCGCTTGAAGGCGAGTGCCGCGCCCTGTTCGCTCACGCCGTGCTGGCGCTTGAGCACCGCCACCGACAGCGCGTCCGTCGGCTTGAGCTGGTCGGCTTCGAGTTGCGCGCGCACTGCCTCGAAGGCGCGGTCGGCCTGTGCGTCGATGCTTTCGGTGGGGGCCGCGGGTTCTTCCGCGGCTGTGGCTGCGCTCGATGGGACCTCGTGCGTCGTCGTTGCAGCTGCCTTCTCGGCCTTGGGCTTGGCCTCGACCTTCGGCTTCGCCTCGGTCTTGCCGATGGCCGCGCTGGCGGCCACGCCCACTTCAGAGTAACCCTTGCCGGTCTTCTCGGTTACCAGCTTGGTCAGCGCGGTGGCAGCCTTGGTGGCGTCGTCGAACGACTTGGTCTGGCTCTGGCCCGCGGTGCCGATGCGGCCCCAGCGAATGTTGAGCTCGGTGTCTGCCTGCTCGATTTCCCAGAATTTGCTGGCGGTTCCCTCGATGAGTTCAAAGCGGCGCATGGAAAAAACATCCTCCTGTGAGTTCGCCGCAAAGGATAAAGGGCCTGCGTGAAAGCTCGGCCCCTCTACAGCAAGAAGATTTCGCTCCGCGCGACAACGTTTACGAAGAAATCATTCACGTGCCGCCGCGCCGCCCGCATGTTCCCCCGCGAAGACGTAGGCCGGCCCCATGCGCTGCCGCTTGCAATGCTGAAGCGCGCGGCCGGCCGATTCGAGCAGGCCGGCCAGCGTGCTGCCGTCGGCAGGGTGGCAGGCAATGCCCATGCTGAGCTCGCCGCCCGCGAGCAGCCGGCCTTCGTAGGCCACCGGCCTGGCGCCTGCGGTCTCGATGCGGATGGCCATCTCCGCGAGCTTCTGCCGCGGCGGGCTGCCGACCAGAAGAATCGCGAACTCGTCGCTGCCGAGCCGGGCGACCATGTCGTCGGCGCGCACCTGCTCGCGCAGGCGCTGGGCGATGGCGGCCAGCACCGCGTCGCCGCCCGCGCGGCCATGCCGCTTGTTCACGGCCTCGAAGCCGTTCAGGTCGATCAGCATCAGCGAGAAAGGCCGGCCGTTGTGCAGCCATTCCTCGCCGCGTTTCTCGAAGCCGGCGCGGCTGGCGGCGCCGGTGAGCGCGTCGGTGCCCGAGTCTCCCGCCTTCTGCTGCGTGCGTGCCTCGCCGGCGCTATCGCCCCGCAGGCGCATGCCGAGCGCGAAGATGAAGACCACCAGTTCGGCGATCACCGCGGCCTGCACCAGGTTCGGCTGGGGCGGCGCCCACGCCGGCCCGATCCAGGCCGACATCCGCTCGGTCGAGAGGCCGCCGAGCAGCAGTGCCGCGCCGGCCAGGAACAGCGCTGCCGGCCACGGCTGGCGGCGCAGCACCTTCACAGCGCCCGCCGCGAGGACCATGGTGGAAGCCACAGCCAGCGCCTGCACCATGCGCAGTGTCCACAGGCGCTGCGTTTCGAGCGCGGCATAGAGGGTGGCGATCGCGAAGATGACCAGCGTTGCCTGCGCGACCCGGTCGAGTCGGGGCGCGAAATCTTCCAGCCGCAGCAATTGCCGCACGAACTGCAGACGGCATGCCGTCCACAGCACCAGCGCCGCCGCGGGCCATTGCGCGAATTGCGCGGAAGGCGCGAGGCTGTTCAACCCGGCGAAGGCCACCAGCGCGCACGCGCAACTCAACGCGTACCAGCCGTGGACCTGCGTGCCGAACACCAGCAGCAGCATCAGGCCGCTGGTCGTCAGGCCGGCCAGCAGGCCGTAGCTCACGCCGTCGAACATCGAGGCCCCTTAAAACTCAGCGCCTTCGACCAGGAAGCGCAGCCTGCGCACGCCCTGCCATTCATCGGCATCGAGCCGGAACGCCAGCTTGACCTTCGGCGGCAGCGGCTCGGTGTGGCTGAACCAGATCGCGTCGATAGGCTGACCCTGGTGCCTGAGCTTGAGCGAGAGGTGCTTCTCGCCCACCAGCCGCTGCGACACCACTTCCACTTCTTCGCTGAAAGTGGGCGGCGCAAAGCCCTGGCCCCACACCTCGCGGTGCAGCGTGTCGACGAGGTCGATGCGCATGTACTCGCGCTCGATCGGCCCGTCGGTCTCGATCTGCCGCGTGAGCGCGGCCTCGGCCAGCCATTCGCCGGCCACCTGTGCGAAACCTTTCTCGAAAGTCTCGAAGTGCTCGCGCGCGACCGTGCAGCCAGCCGCCATCGCATGGCCGCCGAAGCGCAGCAGCACGCCAGGGTGGCGCTTGGCCACGAGATCGAGCGCGTCGCGCAGATGGAAGCCCGGAATCGACCGGCCCGAGCCTTTCAGCTCCTGCTCCTTGCCCGGCGCGCCGCTCGCGGCGAAGACGAAAGTGGGGCGGTGAAAGCGGTCCTTGATGCGCGAGGCCACGATGCCCACCACGCCTTCATGAAAGCCCGCGTCGAACACGCTGATGGCCGGCGGCGGGGCTTCGATGCCCTCGCCGTCGGTGGCGAACAGCGATTCGGCCAGCAGCAGCGCCTGGTCGCGCATGCCGCCCTCGATGTCGCGCCGCTCGCGGTTGATGCCGTCGAGCATGCGTGCGAGTTCCTCGGCGCGGCCTGCGTCGTCGGTCAGCAGGCATTCGATGCCCAGCGTCATGTCGGCCAGCCGGCCGGCGGCGTTGATGCGCGGGCCGAGGGCAAAGCCGAAGTCGAATGTGGTGGCCGCCGATGCATTGCGGCCAGCGGCCTTGAACAGCGCAGCCACGCCGGCGGGCATCGTGCCGGCGCGGATGCGGCGCAGGCCTTGCGCCACAAGGCGGCGGTTGTTGGCGTCGAGCTTCACCACGTCGGCCACCGTGCCGAGCGCGACCAGCGGCAGCAGCACATCGAGCTTGGGCTGAGTGGCGGTGTCGAACACACCGCGCTTGCGCAGCTCGGAGCGCAGTGCGAGCAGCACATAGAACATCACGCCGACACCGGCGATGCTCTTGCTCTCGAACTCGCAGCCGGGCTGGTTCGGGTTGACCAGCACGTCGGCCGAAGGCAGCTCGGGGCCGGGCAGATGGTGGTCGGTTACCAGCACCTGCAGGCCGCGCACCTTGGCGGCGGCCACGCCTTCGACGCTGGCGATTCCGTTGTCGACGGTGATCAGCATGTCGGCACCGCTGTCGGCCACGCGCTCGGCAATGGGCGGCGTGAGGCCGTAGCCATCGACCACGCGGTCGGGCACGAGGTAGCTCACGTGCTTGGCGCCCAGCAGGCGCAAGCCGCGCACGCCGACCGCGCAGGCGGTGGCGCCGTCGCAGTCGTAGTCGGCGACGATGCACAGGCGCTTGTCTTGGGCGATGGCGTCGGCCAGCAGCACCGCGGCCTCGTGCGTGCCGCGCAGCGTGTCGGGAAGCAGCAGGCGTGCGAGGCCGTCGTCGAGCTCTTCCTTGGCGCGCACGCCGCGGGCGGCAAAGAGCCTTGCCAGCAGCGGATGCACGCCGGCCTGCTCCAGCGCCCAGACGGTGCGCGGGGGGATCTCCCGGGCGATGATCTTCATAGCGCCTCCAGCACGGTGGCGGCCCGCTTGCGGTCGAACAGGCTCCTGGCCCAGCCGGCCAGCCCGCGCGGCTGCACGGTGTAGCGTTGGGCGGTGCGGTCGCCGCACAGCGTGAGCGACACGGTGTCGCCGCGCGTGTAGTCGGCCAGAAGCGCGGCGACGGGGCCCGCATCGAGCTCTTGCCAGGCGGCGGCCCAGGCCATGCCGTCGTCGCGCAGGGCGGCGATGCGCAGGGCGTCGCTCACTGTCGGTGCCGCGGCAGGTGCGGCTTCTTTATTCAGCGCGCCGGTGCCGCTGAGCCAGAACGAATTGATGGGTGGCACGCCGCGCGCGGCGCGGTCGTCGTTCACGCGCTGCGTGTACAGCAGCATCTGCATTTCGTTCTGCAGCCGGCGCAGCGGCCGCGCGGCATCGGCCAGCGGCGACCATTGCGAGATCGGGTAGCCCACGGCGCGGTCGATGGAGGCGGTGGCCAGCCCGTCGAAGATGCGCGCGCGCGCCAGCCATCGGCCGGGCACGGGGGAGGGGTGCAGCACGATGCCGTCTTCCTCGAAGAAGGGACGCGCGGCTTCCAGCAGGGCGGTCGATTCGTCGGCGTCGATCTCGATGGCGGCGGGGTCGCCCAGCACCACGTCGTCGATGCCGACCTGCCAGTTGCACAGCATGACGACGCCCCAGCCTTCGGTGTCGCCGGGTGCGGCGATGCCCAGCCGCCGCGCATCGAGCGCGCCCCAGGGGATGCAGCCGTCGGCGGCCGTGATGCCCAGCGCCTGCGCCAGCGCGCGTTCATGCGGAGGCGAGCGCGTGCTTTCGTCTTGTGTGTCGGTGTCCGCGAGGGTGAGGCGCTGCAGCAGGGTTTCGAGATTGGGGAGCCGAAGCGTCGGCAGCGCCGCGCGGCATGCCGGGGAACCGCGGCCGGCAAAGGGGATCAACAAGTGACGTGGGAGGGTTTCGGCCATCTCCCTATTGTCCGGGAAGCCCTGAGGTCATCCGGAATGCCACAATTCCGCCGTATGACCTACCCCCTCGCTCCTCACTTCGTGTATTCGCTGCCCCCCGAGGGCGGGCAAATTTCCCTTGAGGCGGCTCGGCGGGAAATTTGATGCGACTCCCTTATGAACTGCAGCTCGGCTGGCGCTACACGCGCGCAGGCCGGGCGACGCGGCGCAACGGCTTCATCTCCTTCATCTCCGGTGTCTCGATGCTCGGCATCGCGCTGGGCGTGGCGGCGCTGATCATTGTGCTCAGTGTGATGAACGGCTTCCAGAAGGAGGTGCGCGACCGCATGCTCGGCGTGGTGTCGCACATCGAGATCTTCTCGCGCGACGGGCAGGCGCTGCAAAGCCTCGACCAGATCATGGCTGCGGCGCGCAAGCACCCCGAAGTGATCGGCGCGGCGCCCTTCATCAACACGCAGGCGCTGATTGCGCGCGGCGAGGACATGAAGGGCACGATCGTGCGCGGCATCGATCCCAAGCTCGAACCCGAAGTCACCGACATCAACGGCATCGCCTCGAAGGGCACCTTCGACAAGCTGGTGCCGGGCGAGTTCGGCATCGTGCTCGGCGCCGAGCTGGCGCGCTCGCTCTTCGTGCAGCCGGGCGACCAGGTCACGCTGGTGGCGCCGGGCGGGCAGGTCACGCCGGCGGGCGTGGTGCCGAGGCTCAAGCAGTTCACCGTGGTCGGCACCTTCGATTCGGGCCATTACGAGTACGACTCGGCGCTGGCCATGGTCCACGAGCAGGACGCGGCCAAGGTGTTCCGCCTCGAAGGGCCGACCGGCATCCGCCTGAAGCTCAAGAACCTCAACGAGGCGCGCGACGTGGCGGACCAGCTGGCAGTGACCCTGCCGGGCGAGTTCCTCATCCGCGACTGGACGCGCCAGAACAAGACATGGTTCGCGGCCGTGCAGGTCGAGAAACGCATGATGTTCATCATCCTCACGCTGATCGTGGCGGTGGCGGCCTTCAACCTCGTCTCCACGCTGGTGATGACCGTGACCGACAAGCGTGCCGACATCGCCATTCTGCGCACGCTGGGCAGTTCGCCGCGCAGCATCATGGGCATCTTCGTGGTGCAGGGCGCGATGGTGGGCGTGATCGGCACCGTGGCCGGGCTGCTGCTGGGGCTTGGCATCGCCTACAACATCGACGTGATCGTGCCCTTCCTGGAGCAGCTGTTCCACGCGAGCTTCCTGCCGAAGGACATCTACCTGATCAGCAAGATGCCGAGCGATCCGCAGCGCAGCGACATCATGCCCATTGCAATCATCTCCCTCGTGCTGGCCTTCCTGGCCACGCTGTACCCGAGCTGGCGCGCCAGCCGCGTGAACCCGGCTGAGGCCTTGCGCTATGAGTGAAGTTGTTCTGAAGGCCCGTGGACTCACCAAGCGCTTCCACGAGGGCCGGCTCGACCTGACCGTGCTGCACGGCGTGGACCTCGACGTGCATGCCGGCGAAACGCTGGCCATCGTCGGCGCCTCGGGCTCCGGCAAGAGCACGCTGCTGCATTTGATGGGCGGGCTCGACGAGCCCACGGCCGGCAAGGTCGAACTGCTGGGCAAGGACATCGCGCACGCCGATGCGGCGGAGCAGGGGCGGCTGCGCAACCAGCACCTGGGCTTCGTCTACCAGTTCCATCACCTGCTGCCCGAGTTCAGCGCGCTGGACAACGTGGCCATGCCGCTGAAGATCCGGCGCGTGGAGCCCCATGCGGCCGCGCAGTCGGCCACGAAGATCCTCGAGAGCGTGGGGCTGGGCCAGCGCCTGCATCACCGGCCGGCCGAACTGTCGGGCGGCGAACGCCAGCGGGTTGCGATTGCGCGCGCACTGGTCACGCAACCGGCCTGCGTGCTGGCCGATGAGCCCACTGGCAACCTCGACCGCAGCACGGCGGACACGGTGTTCGAGCTGATGCTCGAACTTGCGCACCGGCATGGCACGGCCTTCGTGATGGTCACGCATGACCAGGATCTGGCGAAGCGGTGTGATCGGGTGCTGCAGTTGGTGGCGGGGCGGCTGGCGGGCTAGACAGCCAGCAGTTCGGTCATTTCTTCCTGTTGCCGCACATCCAGCGGCAGCACGCACAACACCTTTCCACCCAGCGTGAGCACAAGGCCGAGCCGGCCGCCGATCTGCATCATCTGGCAGACCACGCGCGGAGCATCAGGCCTTGGGGCAGCCGTTGCCGACACTGCGACAGCACGCGTCGGCGGCTGCCGCAGCATCGCGAACAGCGTTCGTGCATCGCAGTCGCTCAGCGCCTGCCGATACACATGGAAGGCCGCTTCCGAGCCGCTTTCTGTTCCGTCCTTGTCCTGCCGAAGACGCAGCAGCGCCCGATGCAACTGCTGCCGGCAAGCCGCCTCGGTCTTGCCGCTGGCTTGGGCAATTTCCTTGAAGCTGGCTTCGAATACTTCGCGCAGCAGCACCGCGGCGCCGTCCGAAGGCGACAGCCTGGCGGCAATCAGGCGCAGCGCCTGTTCAATGGACTCGGCCTGCGCCGCATCGGCTTCCGCCGAAGGTGCTTCGGGCGCAAGCCCTTCAGCATCGCGCAGCCAGCGCTGCATCCAGTTCTCCCGCCGCAACTTGTCGATGGCAATGTTCTGCATCACCGTCGTCAGCCAGGCCTGCACCGAATCGGGCTCGGGCATGTCGCCAGCTTCGAGCGCGCGCAGGTAGCTTTCCTGCACCACGTCTTCGGCATCCGCCGGACCACCCAGCATTCGCGCCGCTGCGCGAACCAGCCGGCTTCGCAGCGCCGGGAATTGCGAGAGATAGCGTTCATCGAGCATCGCCGCAGCTTGCCATAGCGCGCAATGTCACGAAACTGTGGGCTTGTTCGTCAAGACAGTTCAACCACAGGAGCTTTCTCCATGCAGCCCATGTTTTCAATGGAATCCGAAGACGACACCAAGCCCGCCGCCACCGCCGAGCCGCGCAACTCCTATCTGGAGGAAAAGGCGTTCAAGTCGCGCACGCTGCTGATCTTCGGGACCATCAGCGATTCGGTGGCGGCCGATGTGACGCGCCGGCTCATCGCACTCGACGCCGACAGCCCCGACAAGCCCATCGACATCCTCGTGAGCTCGCCGGGCGGGCACCTGGAGTCGGGCGATGCCATTCATGACATCGTGCGTTTCATCAGCGCGCCGGTGAACATGATCGGCACCGGCTGGGTCGGCAGTGCGGCCACGCACCTGTTCCTGGCGGCGCCGCGCGAGCGCCGCGTGTGCCTGCCGAACACGCGCTTCCTGATCCACCAGCCCAGCGGCGGCGCGGGCGGGCAGGCGACCGACATCGCCATTCAGGCGCAGGAAATCATCAAGGCCCGCCAGCGCATCGCGCACGAGATCGCGCGCGAAACCGGCAAGCCCATCGACGTGGTGCTGGCCGACATCGAGCGTGACCGCTGGCTCTCGGCCACGGAGGCCGTCGAGTACGGGTTGGTCTCGCGCATCATCCAGCGCAAGACCGAACTGCAGGCCTGATCAGGCCTTGGGCTTGTAGGCGACGACGTCGATCTCGACCTTGGCGTCGACCATCAGCCGCGCCTCGGTCGTCGAGCGCGCCGGCTTGTTTTCACCGAAGTAGCTCATGTAGATGCGGTTGAAGGCACCAAAGTCGCGCGCGTCCTGCAGCCAGACGGTGCTCTTGCACACGTCGTCGAGCGTGGCGCCGGCCAGCGCGAGCACGGTCTTGAGGTTTTCCATCACCTGGCGCGTTTGCGCCTCGATGCCGCCCACCACGATCTCGCCGTCCTTGTTGGCGGGCACCTGGCCCGACACATAGACGAAGTCGCCGGCGCGCACGGCCGGGGAGAAGGGGCGAACCTGGCGGTCGGAGGCAAGGGGCGGGGCGCCGAGGTATTCGAGAGGCATGGGAGGGCTCCTGGGGTTGAAGTGAACGATGGAAGGGGATTGGCGAGTATCCATCCAATCTGAAAATCTATTTCAGAGAAACCCTCTATCGAGGGTTAACACGGATGATTTGGCATGAATACTGCTTCAAAGTCCGGGCCGAAGAGAAATTTTCTTTCACAAACTCGCCCGCCCCATCAAGGAGTTCCCCATGCCCCACGTCGGTCTTGTCCAGCGCCTGCCCATGCTGTCGAAGCGCAGCCTGCTGGGCGCTTCCTTGCTCGCGATGCTGTGCGCCGCGCTGCCCTACCAGAGCGCCCAGGCCCAGGGCCCGCGCAACTTCGCCACGCTGGCGATGGTGGCCGAGCCGCAGACGCTCGACCCGATGGCCTCGACCGCCGACCTGGTCGGAACCATCATGCAGCACGTGTACGAGACGCTCTACACCTTCGACGCCAAGTGGAACGTGGTGCCGATGCTGGCCGAGGGCATGCCGAAGATCTCGGCCGACGGCAAGACCTACGCCATCACATTGCGCCGCGGCGTGATGCTGCACAACGGCCGCGAACTCACGGCCGACGATGTGGTCGCCAGCCTGCAGCGCTGGATGGAACAGTCGCCGCGCGGCAAGGCCGTGGGCAAGGAAATCGACAGCCTCAAGGCCAAGGGCCCGCTGGCGGTCGAGGTGGTGCTGAAGGAACCGTATGCACCGCTGCTCTCGCAGCTCGCGCTGCCCAGCGGCATGGCCGCCATCATGGCCAAGGACTCCATCGCCTCGCCGCTGAAAGACTTCGTCGGCACCGGCCCCTACAAGTTCAAGGAGCGCCGCCCCGACCAGTTCGTGCTGCTCACGCGCTTCGACAAGTACACGGCGCGCAAGGAGCCCGCGAGCGGCTACGGCGGCAAGCGCGAGGCGGCCATCGAAGAGCTGCGCTTCGTGCCCGTGCCCAACGCCAGCACGCGCGTCGAAGGCGCGCTGGCCGGCCAGTACGACTTTGCCGACCTGCTGCCGGTGGAGGCCCTGCCGCGCCTGGAAAAGTCCGGCGGCAAGACCGTGCCGATCATGACGCCCTCGTTCGGCTTCCCGTACCTCGTGCTCAACACCAAGGAAGGCGTGGCCGCCAGCCAGCCGGTGCGCCAGGCGATCCAGACCGCGCTGGGCGAAGGCGAAATGCTCGCGGCCGGCTTCGGCGACACGCGCTTCTTCGTGGCCGAGGGCAACCATTTCCCCAAGGGCTCGCCGTTCTATTCAACGGCCGGCACCGACCAGTACAACCAGCGCAATGCCGCCAAGGCCAAGGAAGCCGCGGCCAAGGCCGGCTACAAGGGCGAGCCGATCCGCGTGCTCACCAGCCGCCAGTACGATTTTCACTACAACATGGCGCTGCTGATGGCCGAGCAGCTCAAGCGCGCCGGCTTCAAGGTCGACCTCAACGTGGTCGACTGGGCCACGCTGGTGCAGCGCCGCAACGACGCCAAGCTGTGGGACATCTACGTCACGCACTCGGGCCAGTTCCCCGAGCCGATGCTCTCGCCGCCGCAACTCGGCGACGGCGCACCCGGCTGGTGGGACACGCCCGCCAAGAAGTCGGCGCTGCAGGCTTTCAACGTCGAGAGCGACCCTGCCAAGCGCGGTGCGCTGTGGGGCAAGGTGCAGCAGGTCGTGTATGACGAAGTGCCGTACATCAACGTCGGCAAGTTCAACGGCCTCTCGGCCAAGAGCCCGGCGCTGGACAACTACACGCCCGCGACCTGGCCGTTCTTCTGGAACGCGAAGATCAAGTAAGGCCGCAAGGAACCCCGCCATGCCATCGCGTCGCCAACTTCTGCAAGCCAGCGCACTGGCCTCCGGCCTCGGAGCCCTCGGCCTCACGGCCTCTACCGTCCAGGCCGCAACCTCCGGCCCCGTCTACGCCTACGTCGGCACCTACAGCGACGGCGGCAAGCCGTGGCGTGGCGGTCGCGGACTGGGCGTGCACCAGTTCGTGCTCGACAGCGCCACCGGAGCGCTCAAGCCCATCCTCGGCGCGCCGCCGGCGGTGACCAGTGCGGGCGAGGGCGCGAAGCTGCGCAACCCCGCGTCGCTCGCGCGCCATCCGAAGTTGCCGATGCTCTATGCGGCCAACGAGTTCGAGGCCGGCTCGGTCTCGGCCTTTCGCATTGGCGCGGACGGCGCGCTGTCGTTCGTCTCTGAGACGGCCTGCGGCGGCAAGGACCCGGCCTACATCAGCGTGCACCCCGACGGCCGCTTCCTGTTCACGGCCAACTACGCGAGCGGCGACGTCAGCGTGATCGCGCTGCGCGCCGACGGCACGCCCGATGCCAATGTTCCCGCAGTCGTCTACAAGGACATCGAGGCCTGCGGCGCATCCACGCCCTGCAAGCCCGGCGCCGACGTGGTGCCTGCAGCTGCGCGCTCGCACGAAGGCTTTGCCACCAGCGACCACGACGGCCCGCACGCGCACATGGTGCACGCCGACCCGAAGGGCAACTTCGTGCTGGTGGCCGACCTTGGGCTGGACCGCGTCATTTCCTACCGCTTCGACCGCATCACCGGCGTGCTGAGCCAGCCGAGCACGGTGGCCGTGTCGGAAAGCTCGGGCGCGCGGCATTTCGTGTTCCACCCGAACGGCAAGTGGCTCTACCTGGTGAACGAAGAGGCATCGACCATCGCCTTCATGCGCTACGACAACGCCACGGGTGTGCTCACGCTGGTGAGCGAAACCTCGGCGCTGCCCAAGGGCTTCAAGGGCACCAGCTACGCATCGGGCATCCGCATGCTGCCGGACGGCCAGCACTTCGTGTCGCTCAACCGCCTGCACGACTCGATCTCGCTCTTCAAAATCGACGCACGCACCGGCGCACCCACGCTGGTGCGCGAGGAGTGGTCGCGCGGCAACTACCCGCGCAGCTGCACGCTCGACCCGAGCGGCAGGTTCCTCTACGTGTGCCACAACAAGCAGGGCGACAACGTCACCGTCTTCCGCGTGCAGGGCGGCGACATCAAGTTCACCGGCCAGTACGTTGCGGTAGGCAGCGCCGCCGCCATCGAGTTTTCCGCGTGATGAAGAAATCGATGTTCCGCTACATCGCCTCCCGCGCGGCCGGCATGCTCGTCGTGCTCGCCATCGTGGCGGTGCTCGTCTTCGTGCTCACGCGCGCGGCCTCGGGCGATCCGGTTTCGGTGCTGCTGGGCGACCAGGCCACCGCGGCCGACATCGCCCGCGTGCAGAAGGAGTACGGCCTCGACAAGCCGCTGCCCGTGCAGTTCGGCTACTGGCTGCGCGAGGTGCTGCAGGGCAACCTGGGCACTTCCATCTTCCTGCAGCGCCCCGTGACGCAGGCGCTGTGGGAGCGCTCCGAACCCACCACGCTGCTCGCGCTGATGGCGGTGGCTATCGCGGCGCTGATCGGCGTTCCGTGCGGCATCGTCTCCGCCGTGTTCCGCGGCCGCGTTATCGACCAGCTGTTCACCGGCGTCGCGATGCTGGGAGCGAGCATTCCGAGCTTCTGGCTCGGCATCGTGCTGATCCAGATCTTTGCCGTGTCCTTCGGCTGGTTCCCGGTGTCGGGCTATGGCGCGCCCGATGCGGCGCTGGCCGAACGGCTGCATTCGCTGGTGCTGCCGGCGACGGTGCTGGGCCTGCTGAACTCCGCGCTCATCATCCGCTTCACGCGCGCCTCCATGCTCGACGTGCTCGGTGAAGACTATGTGCGCACCGCGCGCTCCAAGGGCCTGAGCGAAAGCACGGTGGTGCTCAAGCACGCGCTGCGCAATGCGCTGGTGCCCATCGTCACGGTGATCGGCCTCACGGTCGCGCTGATGATCGGCGGCGCCGTCATCACCGAAACCGTGTTCGGCCTGCCTGGTGTGGGCAACCTCGTGGTCAGTGCCGTGCTGCGGCGCGACTACCCCGTCATTCAAGGTGCGCTGCTCGTGATTGCCGCGATCTATGTGCTCATCAATTTCTCGATCGACCTGCTGTACGCGGTGGTCGATCCGCGCGTGAAGGTCTGAGCGATGCGTATGCCCCGAATGCTCCGTCAGCTGATGCATCGCCGCATCGTGATGGTTTCTGCCCTGGTGCTGCTGGTGATCGCGGTGCTCGCGATCGGCGCGCCGCTGTTCGCCTCCATCGACCCCAACGACACGGCCGTGCTGGAGCGCCTGAAGGCGCCGAGCGCCGAGCATCTGCTCGGCACCGATGAACTGGGCCGCGACTTGTATTCGCGCATCGTGCACGGCGCGCGCTACTCGCTGGCCATCGCGGCGCTCACCGCGCTGGGCGCGGTCATTGCCGGCACGGTGCTGGGCTTGATGGCCGGCTTCTTCCGCCGGCTCGACGCGCCGCTGATGCGCGTGGTCGACGCGATGATGTCCTTCCCCGACATCCTGCTGGCCATTGCGCTGGTGGCCATCCTCGGGCCCTCGCTGATGAACACTGTGCTTGCGCTGGTGCTGGTCTATACGCCGCGCGTGGCGCGGGTGGTGCGGGCCTCGACGCTGGTGGTGCGCGAACTGCTGTTCGTCGAAGCCGTGCGCGCGCTGGGCGTACGCACCTCGCGCATCCTGTGGCGGCACATCTTGCCGAACCTGATGTCGCCGATCCTTGTGCAGGTGTCGTTCATCTTCGCGTACGCGATCCTGGCGGAGGCGGGCCTCTCCTTCCTCGGCGTCGGCGTGCCGCCCGAGATCCCGACCTGGGGCACCATGGTCGCGGGCAGCCAGCAGTACGCGCACCAGGCCTTCTGGGTGGTGCTGTTCCCGGGGCTCGCGATCATCTTCACGGCGCTGTCGCTGCAACTGCTGGGCGATGGCGTGCGCGACCTGCTCGACCCGAAGCTCAAGAAGACATCGTGATGAACAACGCCACCAACACCCCGCGTCTCACGGTCAGCAACCTGAGCACCAGCTTCCCCACCGAAGATGGCCTCGTGCGTTCGGTGGCCGACGTGAGCTTCTCCATACAGCCCGGCAAGACGACCGCGCTGGTCGGCGAATCGGGCTCGGGCAAGTCGGTTACCAGCCTCACGCTGATGCGTCTGCTGCCCAAGACCGCGAACGCGCAGGTCAGCGGCACAGCTTCTTTCGTGACGCGCGAAGGCAAGACGCTCGACCTGCTGCAGATTGGCGAGCGCGAGATGCGCTCGCTGCGCGGCAACCAGCTGTCGATGATCTTCCAGGAGCCGATGACCAGCCTGAACCCGGTGTTCACCATCGGCGAGCAGATCGCGGAAAGCGTGCGCCTGCACAAGGGCCTCGACCGCAAGGCAGCGCTGGCGCACGCACTGCGCATGCTGGAGCTGGTCGAGATACCGGCCGCCGCGCAGCGCATTCACGAGTATCCGCACCAGCTCTCGGGCGGCATGCGCCAGCGCGTGATGATCGCGCTGGCCATGGCCTGCGACCCGACGCTGCTGATCGCCGACGAGCCCACCACCGCGCTCGACGTGACCATCCAGGCGCAGATTCTCGAACTCATGCGCCGGCTGCAGGCCGAGACGGGCATGAGCATCCTCTTCATCACGCACAACCTCGGCGTGGTCGCGCACCATGCGGACGACGTGGTGGTGCTGTATGCGGGCCGCGTGGTCGAAAGCGCGCCGGTGCGGCCGCTGTTCGCGCAGCCCGAGCATCCTTACACGCAGGGCCTGCTGGCCTGCCTGCCGGGCAAGGCGCGCCTGCCCGGCCAGCCCAAGCCCAAGCGCCTGTTCGCCATTCGCGGCCAGGTGTCGAGCCCGCTGGCACCGCCGCCGGGCTGCGCCTTCGAGCCGCGCTGCGACCTCGCGCTGGCCGGCTGCGCCGCCGAGATGCCACCGCTGATCGAAACGCACCACGGCCGCCAGGCGCGCTGCATCCGCGTGCAGCCGGCGCAACCATTGGCGAGGGTCGCATGACGCGCACGCCGCCTCCGTCTTGCTCCCTCTCCCGCTTGCGGGAGAGGGCTGGGGTGAGGGTGACCCCAGCGGCCTTCGCATGCACCCTCATCCCCCGCCTTCTCCCGCAAGCGGGAGAAGGAGCCAATACCGAATACCCACGATGACCACCGCAGCTCCCCTCATCGAAGTCCGCGGACTCAAGAAATACTTCGGCAGCAGCGACCGCCCGGTGCGTGCGGTCGACGACGTGTCGTTCGCCATCCAGCCCGGCGAAACGCTGGGCCTGGTCGGCGAATCGGGCTCGGGCAAGAGCACCATCGGCCGCACCGTGCTGCGCCTGCTCGAACGCACCAGCGGGCAAGTGCTGTACCGGGGCGACGACATCGGCACGCTGTCGGGCGAGCGCATGCGCAAGCTGCGCAGCAAGCTGCAGATCATCTTCCAGGACCCGTACGCCAGCCTGAACCCGAAGATGCGCATCAGCGCCATCCTCGGCGAGGCGCTGTCCACGCACGGCCTGCACAAGGGCGCGGCGGCGCGCGACAAGCGCATTGCCGAACTGCTCGAGACCGTGGGCCTGCGCGCCGAGCATGCGAGCCGCTTTCCTCACGAGTTCTCGGGCGGGCAGCGCCAGCGCATCGGCGTGGCGCGCGCGCTGGCCGTGGAGCCCGAATTCATCGTGGCCGACGAGCCGCTGTCGGCGCTCGACGTGTCCATCCAGTCGCAGGTCATCAACCTGCTGGCCGACCTGCGCGAGCGGCTGGGCCTGACGATGCTCTTCATATCGCACGACCTCGACGTGGTCGAGTACCTGTGCGACCGCGTGGTGGTGCTGTACCTGGGCAAGGTGATGGAAGTCGCCACCACCGAGGAGCTGTTCGCGCGGCCCTCGCACCCCTACACGCAGGCGCTGCTGGCTGCGAGCCCGAAGCCCGACCCCGAGGTGGCGACCGAGCGCATTGCGCTCAAGGGCGACATTCCCAGTCCCATATCGCCACCCTCGGGCTGCGTGTTTCGTACGCGCTGCCCGCATGCCATCGAAGCCTGCGCGCAGACCGTGCCGCCGCTCGAAGAAATTTCGGCAGGACACTACAGCGCCTGCATCCGCAAAGAACTGCTCTCCAACATTGCCGCATAGACCATGACTGACAAAGCCGTCGCCGCCAACGATTTCAACGACCCGCTGCTGGGCAGCAACTTCAAGGGCTACCCGCGCACCCAGGCGCCGCGCCGCCGCAGCGAGATCGGCGCTGCCGGATGGAACGTGCTCGCCGGTGACCTGCCGCTGCCACTGGCTGTGCTCAAGCGCGAGGCGCTCGAACACAACCTCGCGTGGATGCAGTCGCGCGTGCGCGAGTGGGGCATCGACCTCGCGCCGCATGGCAAGACCACCATGTCGCCGCAGCTCTTCCAGCGCCAGCTCGACGCCGGCGCGTGGGGCCTGACCTTTGCCACAGTCACGCAGCTGGCTGTTGGCGTGGCGGCTGGCGCGCGTCGCACGGTCATCGCCAACCAGGTGGTGAGCGACGAAGACCTCGCGGGCATCCAGATGCTGCTGAGCGAGCATGTCGACCTGCGCATCGTGTTCCTGGTCGATTCGCTGGCGCAGCTCGCGCTGATCGAGGACTGGGCGAAGCGCCACCCCGCGAGCGTGCCCTTCGAGGTGATGATCGAGATCGGCGTCGACGGCGCGCGCACCGGCTGCCGCACGCACGAGCAAGCCGTGGCGCTGGCCACGCGGCTGCGCGCGAGCGATGCAGTGAAGCTTGTGGGCATCGAGTGCTACGAAGGGCAGGGCGCCACCGGCCAGAGCGAGCCCGACGCGGCCTATGCGAAGACGCTGATGGACCGCGTGGAAGCCGTTGCGCGCCATTGCGATACCGAGAAGCTTTTCGAGACCGGCGAGGTGCTGGTTTCGGCCGGTGGCTCCGCCATCTTCGATCTCGTGGCTGGGCGCCTGAAGCCCGCGCTCGGCGCGCCGGTGCGCGGCCTGCTGCGCTCGGGCTGCTACGTTACGCACGACCATGGCTTCTACAAGCGCATGGTGAGCGCGGTCGATGAGCGCCTGGGCTGTGGTTGTGGCGAGAGCCTGGTGCCCGCGATGGAGGTCTGGGCCACGGTGCAATCGCGCCCCGAGCCGGGCCTGGCGATTCTTGCGGTCGGCAAGCGCGACATCTCCTTTGATCTTTCGCTGCCCGTGCCCATCGCACGCGCGGCACGCGGCGCGCTGCAGCCGCAGGTCGTGCCTGCGGGCTGGAAGATCACCGCGCTCAACGACCAGCACGCCTACCTGCGCTGGGATGCGAACGAGGAAGCCGAAGCGCCCAAGGTCGGCGACCGCGTCGGCCTCGGCATTTCGCACCCCTGCACCACTTTCGACAAGTGGCACTGGATGCCCGTGGTCGAGAACGACTACCGCGTGAGCGACGCCGTCGCCATGCACTTCTGAGCACGCTGCGATGACACCCTCCCTGCTTCAGAAAATCGCGCAGATCCGCAGCGACGCCCCGGCGACGCGGCGCGCGATTCTCGACCTGATCCTCGAAGACCCCGACCGCGTGCTTGAAGAAAGCTTCGAGCAATTGGCCGAGCGCTCGCGCAGCTCGGTGCCCACCATCATGCGCACCTGCCGCGACCTCGGCTTTGCCGGGCTGCGCGAGTTCAAGCTCGCGCTCGCGCAGGAGCTGGCGCTCGGCGGCTCACCGCTGCACCGCCGCGTGAACATCGAGGACGCGGCCGACGAAGTGGTCGGCAAGATCGCGCGCAGCGCGGCGGCCTCGGTCTCCGGCGTGCGCGGCCAGCTCGACATGCAGGTGCTCGATGGCGCCGTGGCGGCCATTGCAGCGGCGCCGCACGTGGATCTGTACGGCGCGGGCGCCACATCATGGTTCATGGCCAACGACCTTCAGGCGCGGCTCTTCAGGCTGGGCCTCTCGGCCAATGCCTGGGCCGACTACCACCTGCAGCAGGTGGCCGGCGCGGCGCAGCGGCCGGGCGGCGTGGTCATCGCCATCTCGCACGTGGGCGGCATGCCCTCGCTGCTCGATGCGGTGGACATTGCGCGCGGGCAGGGCGCCAAGGTGGTCGCGCTCACGCGGCCCGGCACGGCGCTCGCGGCCAAGGCCGACTTTCTGCTTGGCCTTTCGGTGCCCGACGACGCGGTGATGCACGTGGGCATCGACGCCTACCTGACGCACCTCACGGCCATCGAGATTCTTACCGTGCTCGTGGCCCAGCGCCGCGGCGAGCCCGCCGTGCAGCGCCTTCAGCGCGCGCGCGAGGCCTTTCAGCGCCACGGCATCGACGCCACTACACACCCGCTGCAAAGCTGGGACGGCGGCGGCATCAATAGCAACAAGGGAGCCGCATCGTGAGTGCGACGACAGGCAAGGCCATCCTGCTCGAAGCTGGCCTGGTGGTCGACGGCTCGGGTGGCCCTTCGTGGCCCGGCGACGTGCTGCTGCAGGGCGACCGCATCGTCGCACTCGGCGAAGGCCTGCGCGAACGGCTGCCCGATGGCCTTGCACTGGCCGACGTCGAAGTCGTCGACTGCCGCGCCAAGGTCATCGCGCCCGGCTTCATCGACGCGCACACGCACGACGACGCCATCGTGCTGCGCGACCCGCTGTGCCTGCCCAAGGTGTCGCAGGGCATTACCACGGTGGTGACGGGCAACTGCGGCATCTCGCTCGCGCCCTACCGCACGCCGCAGTCGCTGCCGCCGCTCACGCTGCTGGGTGCCGATTCGTTCAAGCACGCGACCATGGCGGAGTACCGCGCTGCCGTCGATGCGACGCAGCCGGCGCTCAACGTGGCAGCGCTGGTCGGCCACACCACGCTGCGCTTTGCCACCATGGAAGCCCTGGACCGCCCCGCCAGCGCCGACGAGCTGGCGCGCATGGAAGCGCTGCTCGACAGCTGCATGGCCGACGGTGCGCACGGCATGTCGTCGGGCCTGTTCTACGAAGAGGCCTTTGCTGCGCCCGCCGAAGAGGTGACGGCGCTGGCGCGCGTCGTGGCCCGCCACGGCGGCGTGTACGCCACGCATCTGCGCAGCGAGATGCAACAGATCATCGAGGCGCTGCACGAGGCCGGCGACTCGGCCTTCAACGCAGGCGTGCCGCTCGTCATCTCGCACCACAAGTGCGCCGGCCCCGCCAACTGGGGCCGCACCAAGGAGACGCTGCCGCTGATCGAGTCGCTGGCGCAGCGCCAGAAGATCGCGATGGACGTGTATCCCTACGTGGCCGGCTCGACCGTGCTGCGCGAAGATCTTGTCGATGGCGTGATCGATGTGCTGCTGACTTGGTCCGATCCGCATCCGGAGATGATGGGGCGCCTGGTCTCCGACATCGCGCGCGAGTGGGGTGTCACCGAGCAGGAAGCCTGCCTGCGCCTGAAACCGGGCGGCGCCTGCTACTTCCAGATGCAGGAAGAAGACGTGGAGCGCGTCATCGCGCATCCGCTCACCATGATCGGCAGCGACGGCCTGCCGCACGACCGGCATCCGCATCCGCGCCTGTGGGGTGCTTTCCCTCGCGTGTTCGCGCGCTACTGGCGCCAGCGCAGGCTGTTCACGCTGGAGCAGGCGGTGCACAAGATGACCGGCATGACCGCGCGCAACCTGCGCATCGCCGACCGCGGACTGCTGCGCACCGGCGCGATGGCCGACGTGGTGGTGTTCGACCCCGAGACCATCGCCGACACCGCGACCTACGACCAGCCGCATGGCGTGAGCCTGGGTGTGGAGCGTGTGTTCGTGAATGGCGTGCTGGCCTACCGCGGCGGCGAGGCCGAAGCACGGGTGCTGGCGCGTGCGGGCAAGATGCTCACGCGCGGGAACTGACTAGGCAAACACCAGGCAGGCCGGTGTCGGCACTTGTGCCACCTGCACCGGCTGGTCCAGCTTGCCGCTCGCGGGGTCGATGCGCAGACGCAGGATGGTGTCGCCTTTCTGGCTGAGCGCGTAGAGGTGACTGCCACTGGGCGCCATCGCCAGCGCGCGCGGGAAGCGCAGGCCTTCGCTCCAGTGCTGCAGCGGTGTCAGCGTGCCGCTGGTTGCATCGACGCGGAATGCTGCAATGCTGTCGGCCAGCGGGTGCTCCGATTTCAGCCGGCGGTTGCTCGCGTAGAGAAACTGCCCGGAGGGATGCATCACCAGCGCCGCCGAATTTCTCTGGCCGGTGAAGCCTTCCGGCACGGTCGAGATCTGCTGGCGTTGTTCGCCTACCTTGCCACTCGCCGCGTCGTAGCCGAAGCAGGCGACGGTGGCATCGAGTTCGTTCACCAGATAGAGAAAGCGCTGTGACGGATGCAGCGCCAGGTGGCGCGGGCCGCTGCCGGGCTGCGTGGCCGTGCGGCCGAGCAATGCCAGCTTGCCATCGGCGAGCGTGAAGACGTTGATGCGGTCGCTGCCGAGGTCGGTAGCGAGCACGCGCTGGCCCGAGGCATCGAACTGCACCATGTGCGGGTGCGGCGATTCCTGCCTTTCGGTGTCGGGGCCGGAGCCGGTTTCCTTTTCAATGCTCGAGACCTTGCCGAGCTTGCCGTCTGCATTGATCGGCAACACGTTGTAGGCGCCGCCGCCATACAGCGCCACGACGAGGGCGCGCCCGTCGGGCGACACGGCGAGATGTGCCGGGATCACTCCCGACAGTGACAGCGGCTGGCGGTTGATCAGCGTCAGGCGGCCACTGCGCTCATCGATGGCATAGGCTTCGGCCGTTCCGGTGGGCAGGCCCTGGTAGCTATCGATTTCGTTGATCGCGTACAGAAATCGCTGGCTGGGGTGCACGGCGAGAAACGAGGGGTTCGCGCTTGGGACCGCTTGCACTTGCGTCCAGGCACCGTCGTTGATGGCGAGCACATAGATGCCCTTCGATGCTGGTCCGCCGGCTGTGCCGCCCGGGGCGTCGCTGGTATAGGTGCCGACATAGGCGAAACGCGGTGTGGGTGTGTTGCGGCTGGCAGCTACGTCTGGAGCTTGCGCATTGGCAGGCAGCCATGGCGTCAGGGCACCGAGGGCGGAGGTGCTGCCGATCCATTGCATGACTGTGCGGCGTTGTGTCATGGGGTTCCTCTCTTGATTGGACTCAGTGGCTTCTGTTCATGGTGTGTGCGAATGACACCGGGTACTCCCCTCCGCGAATGTCCCCCGGCCTGCGGCCTCCTCCTTTATTTCGCTGCGGGGAGCACCCGGTGCCATTCGCACATGAGCGTGGTCGTTGTGCCGGCCGTACAAGCGCTGCGCCCATCGATCACGCCGATGGGGTGCCTTGCGCAGCGAAATAAAGGAGGAGGCCGAAGGCCGGGGGACATTCGCGGAGCAAGGTACCCCGTCGGCGTGATCGCGCCCCGAAACGCAGCGCCTCGAAAAGCCGGGATTCATTTCAGGGCCGTACCGACATGGCGTGATGAAAGATGTTGTTCGGGTCATACCGACGCTTCACCTTCCGCAGGAAGTCATAGAGCCCCTGGTCGCCGTAGTAGAGCTGCGACCAGAACGGGTAGGCCAGCATGTCGCTGTCCGGGTAGTTGATGTAGCAGCCCTCGTAGCGCTCGCCGGGGTAGGGCGTGCCGGCGTAGCGTTCGGGTACGTCGGGCGTGCCGTACACGTCGCGGAAGAAATCGCCGATCCAGCGCAGATGCCCGGCATCGTCCTTCGCATCGCGCCAGTAGGTCTGGTACTGCAGCTTCATGATCGAAGCGCGCTGCGGCACCGCGGTGTCGGCGATGCGTTCGGGCTTGTTGACGGCGCCGCCGTACGAATCGACCTGCACCAGCGACTGGCTGAGGTCGACACCCGGTATCACGCGCGTCAGGTGCGTGTAGATGCGCTGCGCCTCGCGAGCGCTGAAGTTCTGCTTCATGTAGGCCGACTTGTATTTGCCGCGCTGGTTGTCGCCCGAGCCGTTGAGGTACTGGGTGGCCGTGAGCCAGTCGTAGCGTGTCACCGTGTGTGGCTTGGAGCACAGGAGCTGCCCCGCGTCGCGCTGCGGTGCCGGGCCCACGCCCGGCGGCCGGCCCTTGGCGGGCACCGGCGCGCAGGCGCGAAAGCGATCGAGGAATTCGTTGAGCACCGTCAGGTCGTTGCAGGTGCCGTCGGGGTTGCAGAACTGCGTCAGCATCACGATCTGGCCCGACGAGCGATGCGTGAGCTTGAGCAGCGAGAACATGCCCCAGGTGTCGGGCGATTTGCCGCGCGTTGCCCAGTATTCGCCGTAGGTGGAGAGCAGGGCGGCAAAGCGCTCGGGCGTCATGGTGGCCCAGTCGAACGCGACCACCGCCAGCGCGACCTCGCGCGGCGCGGGCGGCAGGGTGTCGAACACGTAGCTGGTGATCGCGCCGAAGTTGCCGCCGCCCGCGCCGCGGCATGCGCGGAACAGATCGGGCTCGCGGCTCGCATCCACGGTGCGTGGCACTACCTTGCCGCGGGAGTCGACCGTGAGGATGTCTACCGCCGAAAGCCAATCGACCGTCAGCCCCTGCAGGCGCGACAGCAGGCCATAGCCGCCGCCGCAAATGTGCCCGCCCGCGCCGACCGAATAGCAGGAGCCGCCAGGCAGCGTGACGTTGCTGCGCTTGTACAGGTCGAGGTATTCGTTCCAGTTCTGCGTGCCGGGGCCGACGCGATAGCGCCCGTCGCCGCTGGTGGGGCTCGCCTGGTTGAGCAGGCTCAGGTCGAGGATCGCGCCGTCGGGGTTGTTGGAGACGAAGTCTTCATAACAATGCCCACCGCTGCGCAACGTGGGCCGAAGGCCAGCATCGACGATGCGCTGCAGGGCAGCGGCTGCATCGCCAGCGTTCTCCGCCAGTTCGATGCGCGAAGCGGCGTCTGACTCCGTTGCAGGCCATCGCAGGTTGAAACCCTTTTTCAGGGTGTTGTAGCGAGCATCCTGGCGTGTCACGGTGATGGTCATGGGCACTTTCTGATGGTCGTCTTGCGACGGTGAGCGGGAAGCAGGCGCCTGAAATGAAAGACTTTTTCTTAATTTACTTGATTTGACGAAAATGTCGCGTAACGCCGTCTATATTGACGTCAATTATTGGATTGTTTGAAAGATATTTTCATAAGGACAACCCCGAATCAGCGGTCCTCAAAGTCAGCGGCTGTGGCACCGGCACTGCGTCGTATCCAGTTGGATATGACCCCACGACCCCTAAAGTTCTAACGCTCCCGGCAAAAATCGGTCAAACTGACGCACTCACCGGCCGTCGAATTCCGACTTGGAGCAAAGATGGACAAGGACGCTGAAGGCCTTGGCGCCGATTTCGAGCTGTGGCAGCAGCTCACTGACGACTACGAAGCAGCATTGGGCGCACTGGCCCGGGGTGAGCCGGGGGCGCGGGAGCGAGTGCTCCAGTTGTCGCTGGCGCTGCGGCAATTGCACCCGGACCTGTCCCCCGTCGAGCACAACGACTGAGGTGTTCCCCGCAGGGGCGCCACACAAGTCCGGCCCGGTAGGATGTGGCTCCCATCGCCACATCACCGCATACATGCACCCCGCCGCGCGTCACCTCGTCTTCCATGGCGCCATCGTTCTCCTGTTCGGGCTGTTGCTGGGCGCACCCTATGCGAAGGCGATCAAGTGTGAAGCCGCCGCTCACATCGTCAACTCGTGGCGCGTCGCGCATCTGAGCCTGCCCATTGGTGCGACGCTGATGCTCGCGACGGCGGCCGTGCTGCCCTGGCTCACCGTTCCTGCATGGATGCTCTGGCTCATTGCCGTTGCGCTGATCGTGTCGGCCTACGGGTTCTGCGTGTCGACGCCGCTGGCGGCGATCTCGGGGCAGCGTGGGCTGTCTTCCGAAGGCACGGCAGGGTGGGGGAAGCTGGTCTATCTCGGCAACATGGTCGGCGCCGTGGCGTCGATCGTCGCTGCAGTGGCATTGCTGATCGCCGCCTTTCTGACGCTCTGACGGCAACGAGGCAGGCGTTCTCACCCGCGATCAATCCCGCACCGACTCCTCATCCGCCTGCGCCTGGAACATCCGAGTGAAGTCGCAGCATTCCTGCGCCAGCATCACGATGGACGAAGTGAGCGCGCTGCGGTGTTCGCCCTTGTGCATCGCCACGTAGCGCACCACCGGCAAGGCTGGCGTCACGTCGATCACCGTAAGCATGCCCGCCGCCACCAGCGGCTGCAGGCACTCGCGCGGCAGGTAGCTCACGCCCAGCCCCGACACGGTGAGCCCGGTCAGCGCCACCAGGTTGCTCACCACGATCACGTTGGCGGGCTGCACGCCTTGCTCTTTCATCCACGCGTCGTAGGCGCGGCCCGTGCCCGAGTTGTTGCCCTGCACCAGCATGCGGTGTCGCGCCAGTTCGTGCAGCCGCAAGGTGCCATTGGCCGGCACCACGCCGGGCTTGCACATCCACGAGCTCTTCACCTGGCCGATGACCTTGTGCGGCAGGCGCGAGTCGGCAAAGGTGTCGGGCACGATGACCAGGTCGAGCTCGTCGGCCAGCAGCTTGTCGCGCAGTTGCAGGCTGTCGTCCACGTCGGGCTCGAGGATCACCTTGGGGTAGTGCTGCTGGATGAGTCCGACCAGCCGCGGCAGCCACGTCATCGCGGTCAGCTCGGTCACGCCGACGCGGATACGGCGTTCCACCACGCCGGGCTTGCCGAACTGCTCGACGGCGGCGTCGCGCTGCTCCAGCAGCTTCCGGGCGAGCACGAACATCTCTTCGCCCTTCTCGGTGAGCCGCGCGGCGCGCTGGCTGCGGTCGAACAGTTCGGTGTCGAACAGCTGCTCCAGCTCGTGCACCCGCTTGGAGATGGCCGACTGCGATGTGTTGAGCTGGTTGGCCGCCTGCGCGAAGCCGCCGAGCCGGGCGATCCAGTACAGGGCTTCGAGTTGCTTGAAGGTCATCACGGTGCGTTGCTCCTGTGAAGGCTGGCCGAAAGAACGCTTTTATTCATGCAATTCGATCACAAAAAATCGCTTTTAGAAATTCATCGCGAAGCCGAAGATTCGCCAAAACCACCGCGTTCGACCAACGTCATCGACTCTTCAAGGAACTCTCCATGGACTTCAAGAAACTGCCCCTCGCGCTCGGACTTGTCTTTGCCTTCACCTGCGGCGCCGCCAGCGCCCAGGACGGCGGCACGCTGCAGAAGATCAAGGAGAGCGGCACGATCCAGATCGGCGCGCGCGACAGCCAGATCCCGTTCTCGTACAAGCTCAGCGCCGACAGCGCACCCATCGGCTTCACCAACGACATCTGCCTGAAGATCGTCGACGCCGTGAAGGCCAAGCTGGGCCTGGCCAAGATCGAGGTGCGCTACACCATGCTCAACTCGACCAACCGCATTCCGCTGCTGCAGAACGGCACCGTCGACCTCGACTGCGCCACCACCACCAACACCACGCAGCGCCAGCAGCAGGTCGACTTCGCGCCCAGCCACTTCGTCACCAACATCACCGCCGCGGTGAAGAAGGCTTCGGGCATCAATGCACTGGGCGACCTCAACGGCAAGAACGTGGCTACCGTCTCGGGCAGCACCTCGATCCAGCTGCTGCGCGGCGCGCGCAAGAGCGGCACCATCGAAGTGAACGAGATCGCCGGCAAGGACACTTCCGACGGCTTCCTGCTGTTGTCCACCGGCCGCGCCGACGCCTATGTGCTCGACGACGTGCAGCTCGCCGGCATGATCGCCAGCGCGACCAACCCGGGCGACTACAAGATCCTGAAGGAATCGCTGCGCCAGGAGCCCTACGGGATCATGCTGCGCAAGGACGACCCGCAGTTCAAGGCGCTGGTCGACGAGACCGTCACGGGCCTCATGAAGTCGGGCGCCATCGAGCAGCTCTACACCAAGTGGTTCCTCTCGCCGATCCCGCCGAAGAACGCGAACCTCAACTTCCCGATGACGGACGCGGTGCGCGAGATCTACAAGAACCCGAACAACAAGGGCGTCTGAGCGATGACTCTCCAGCTTCCTGATCTCGACCGCGGCCAGGCTTTTTCCGATGCGCTGATGCGCGAGGTGAAAGCCCGCTTCCTGCAGGTCGACCATGACCACCACGGCCGCGAGCGCCTGTACTTCGACAACGCCGGCGGCTCGTTCCGCCTGAAGGCCGCGGTCGAGCGCTTCGCGCAGGTCGATGCCATTCCCGACAACGCCGAGCGCATCCACGCCACGGCCGTCGAGCTGCAGGACATCCAGGCCAAGGGCAGCGCAGACCTGCGCACCATCCTCAACGCCACGGGCGGCAGCGTGTACGCCTCGTTCAGCGCCTCGGGCGCCATGTTCGACATGGTGCGCGCCATCGCCGAGAACGTGCCGGGCACGAACATGGTCACCACTGTGCTCGAACACCCGTCGGCCTTCGATGCGATGAGCCTCTACGCCCAGCGCCTGGGCCGCGAGCTGCGCGTGGCGCAGAGCAACCCCGTCACCGGCGGTGTGGACGTGGAAGAGATCGTGCGGCTGGTCGACAAAGACACTTGCCTGCTCAACGTGATCTATGCGTCGAACATCTCCGGCGCCAAGCTCGACATGGCCGAGATCGTGCGCCGCGCGCGCGAGATCAAGCCCGACCTCTACATCCTGGTCGACGCCGTGCAGCACGCGCCGCACGGCCTCATCGACCTGCAGAAGACGCCGGTGGACGGCATCAACCTCGCGCCCTACAAGTTCTTCGGCTGCCGGGGCTCGGGGCTCTCATGGGTGTCCGAGCGCGCGGCCGTGCTGCCGCACCACAAGCTGGCGGGCAAGAAGCCCGACTACTGGGACCTGGGCAGCGCCGCGCCGTGGCAGTTCGCGGTGCTCACCGAAATCGTCGACTACGTTTGCTGGCTTGGTGGCCACTTCAGCGATGCCACCGACCGCCGCGCATTGTTCGTCGCGGGCATCACGCACATCGAGCTGCACGAGCGCGCGCTGCTGGCGCTGCTGCTCGACGGCAACGCGAACGCCACCGGCATGCGCGAGATGAAGGGCGTCAACGTCTTCCTCGATCACGAAGACCTGACCAAGCGCGACCTGATCCTGGGCATAGGCTTCGACCGCATCGACTGCACGCAGGCCGTGGTCGAGTACGGCAAGCGCGGCGTGACGGTCTACGAGCGCGTGGCAACCAGCATCTACTCGAAGCGCATGCTCGAATCCTTCGGGCTCGCGGGCACTGTGCGGGTGTCGCCGCTGCATTGCAATTCCGTCGCCGACATCGAGAAATTCCTGCGCATTACCCAGGAAATAGCCACCGACATCTGACTGTCACAAACCGTCATATTCGGTAGTTAGCATGTTTCTCGACCCCCGCTCACAGGGGGCGAGGAGCATGAGATTTGGAAATCCGCAAGCTGATCGCACCAGCGCTGGCCGTCGTCCTGCTGGCCGCGGTCGGGTCCGGCGTCTGGTATTCGAACACCCGCCTGCACGATGAATCGGCCACCGCCGCCGCTGCGCGCATCGAGCAGCAGAAACAGGTCACGCTGCGCGGCCTGATCGGCTCGGAAAAAGAAACCTTCTTCGCCGACCCGCGCGTGCAGAAGGCGCTGGCCGCACAGGGCATCACAGTCACCGTCGAGAAGGCCGGCTCGCGCGCCATTGCCAGCCGCTACGACGCCAGCAAGTTCGACTTCGGCTTTCCCTCGGGCGCGCCCGCGGCGGCGCAGCTCAAGACGCTGGCCAAGGCGCCGAATGTCTTCAATCCGTTCTACACGCCCATCGTGCTGGCCAGCTGGCGGCCGATTGCGGAAATTCTCGTGGCCAACGGCATCGCGCAGAAGCAGGGCGACTTCTACTACGTGGTCGACCTGCCGGGCCTGATGGCCATGATCGAGAAGGGCACGCGCTGGAAAGAGCTCAAGGCCAGCAGCGCTTTCTCCACCAGCAAGTCGCTGCTCATCAACTCGACCGACGTACGCACCTCCAACTCGGCGGCGATGTACCTCGCGCTGGCGAGCTACCTCGCCAACAGCCAGCAGATCGTGCAGAGCCAGGAAGACGTGGACCGCGTCATGCCCGTGGTTGCGCCGCTCTTCCTGCGCCAGGGCTTCCAGGAGCAGTCGTCGGCCGGGCCCTTCGAAGACTACCTGGCGCTCGGCATGGGCAAGGCGCCGCTGCTGGTGGCCTACGAGTCGCAAATGATCGAGTTCTGGCTCAAGAACCCCGACCGCCTCAAGAGCGACATGGTGCTGCTCTACCCCAAGCCCACCGTCTACTCCAAGCACGTGCTGGTGCCCTACACGCCCGGCGGCGCGCGGCTCGGCGCGGCACTGGAGAACGACCCGGCCCTGCGTGAGCTCGCACACGAATACGGCTACCGCACCGGCGGCGACACCAAGGGCCCCGAGACCTGGGCCGCGCGCGGCGTGAAGGTGCCCGACGTGCTGGTCGACGTGATCGACCCGCCGAGCTTCGAGTGGCTCGAACGGATGACCACGGGCATCGAAGCCCGCTTCAAGTGAACGAACCGAACGAATGAACGAATCAAGGAACGACCTCATGAACGCGCCTGTCACCGCAACCACCACCACCACCACCGCAACAGCCCCCGCGCCCATCGACCTGCAGCCGCCGCAGGCCTTCACGCTCGAACCGCCCGCGCCCGTCGCCCTGGTGCCGGTCGAGTCGGCCAGCGGCAAGGTACGGCTGAAGCCTGAGGACGTGGCCGAGCTCGATGCGCAGGTGGCGCGCTTCATCGACGACATCACCGCGCACGACAGCCAGCATCCGCAGTTCAAGGAGGCCGTGGAGCGCATCCACTCGATGGGCAACAAGGACATCGAGGCCTCTGCATCGGTCTCCAACCGCATGCTCGACCGGCCCGTGGGTTCGCTGCGCAACGGCCTGTTCGACAAGGGCGCGCAAATCGGCCAGTCGCTGATCGACCTGCGCCACCAGGTGGAAGACCTCGACCCTTCGAAGCAGGGCGACCTGTTCTCGGCGCGCAAGCTGCTGGGCATCATTCCGCTGGGCAACAAGCTGCTGGCGTACTTCGAGCGCTACCAGTCGTCGCAGACGCACCTGAACGCCATCATCGAATCGCTCAAGCGCGGCAAGGACGAACTGTTGCGCGACAACACCGCCATCGAGCAGGAAAAGGTCAACCTCTGGACGCTGATGGAGCGGCTCGAGAAATACGTGCACATCGGCAAGGCCCTCGACGGCCAGCTCGACGCCAAGGCTCGCGCGCTGGAAGCCACCGACCCCGAGAAGGCCCGCGTGATCCGCGAAGAGATGCTCTTCTATTCGCGCCAGAAGGTCACCGACCTGCTCACGCAGCTCGCAGTGAACATCCAGGGCTACCTTGCGCTGGACATGATCCGCAAGAACAACCTGGAGCTGATGAAGGGCGTGGACCGCGCCACCACCACCACCGTGGCCGCACTGCGCACCGCCGTGATCGTGGCGCAGGCGCTGTCCAACCAGAAGCTGGTGCTCGACCAGATCAGCGCGCTCAACGCCACCACCGGCAACCTCATCGCCAGCACCAGCGAGATGCTGCGCGACCAGAGCAGCGCCATTCACCAGCAGGCCGCCTCCAGCACCATCGAGATCGCCAAGCTGCAGCAGGCCTTTGCCAACATCTACCAGACCATGGACACGATTGCCGACTTCAAGAGCAAGGCGCTTGACTCCATGCAGACCACGGTGGACACGCTGACGAATGAAGTCGCCAAGAGCCGCACCTACCTCGACCGCGTGCGCCGCCAGGAAACGACCGAGGCGCTGCAATCGCCGCGCGGCGAGGTCGCGCTGTGAGCTTGCTGCCCCGGTTGACGCGGCTGTTCGCACTGGCTGCCCTGGCACTGGGCCTCGCTGCATGCGGCAAGGAAGAGCCGCCGCAGGCGATGAATGCAGCGCCGGCTACGGCGTCCACCGCGACCTTCACCATCCTCGCGGGCTCGGAGCTCAAGGACCTCGAAGCCCCCATCGTCGCAGCCGCAAAGGCAGCCGGTGTGGACGTGAAGCTCTCGTACGCCGGCACGCTCGACATCGTCGAGCGCATCAACGCTGGCGAGCGCTTCGACGCCATCCTGCCGCCCAACGGCGCGTATCCTGCGCTTGCGCTGCAGACCAAGCCGCTGGCGCGCGACAAGCTCTTCTATTCGCGCATCGCACTCGGCGTGAAAAGCGCAAAGGCCGCGCAGCTCGGCTGGAACAAGAAGCCGCCGGGCTGGGCCGAAATCGCGAAGGCCGCGGGCGCAGGCCAACTGCGCTACGGCATGACCAACGCCACCAGCTCCAACACCGGCATGAGCGCGCTGTTCGCGGTGGCCTCCGCGCTCGCGGGCAAGACCGAAGACCTGACCGCGCAAGACGTGGACGAGAAAACGCTGAAGGCCTTTCTCTCCGGCCAGAAGCTCACCGCCGGCAGTTCGGGCTGGCTGGCCGACGCCTACATCAAGGACCCGTCCGCCATCGACGCGATGGTCAACTACGAAGCCGTGATCCTGCGTGCCAATGAGAAGCTGCCCGCCGCCGACCAGCTCACGCTGATCTACCCGCGCGACGGCATGATCTCGGCCGACTATCCGCTGATGCTGCTCAACGCCGACAAGCGCGAGGCCTACACCCAGCTCGTGGCCACGCTGAAGGCCGCGCCGTTCCAGCGCGATGCGCTCTCGGCAGCCTTCCTGCGCCCCGCCAACCCCGAGGTTGCCGCCGCCGGCGCCTTGCCTACCGCCGCCGTGGCCGAGCTGGGCTTTCCCAACCGCCTGGAGGTGATCGATGCGGTGCTCGGCACCTACCAGTCGAAATGGCGCAAGCCCGCCACTTCGATCTTCGTGCTCGACCTCAGCGGCTCGATGGCGGGCAAGCGGCTGGCCTCGATGCGCGAGGCGCTCAAGCTGCTCTCGGGTGCTGACGAAGCCACCACCGCCAGTGCCCGATACAGCGCCTTCCAGAGCCGCGAGCGCGTGGTGCTGATCACTTTCTCCACCGAGGTGCAGGAGCCCGTGTGGGTGCGCTTCGACGCCGACCGGATCGACGCGGCCCGCGCCACGCTGCGCGAGCAGGCCGACGCGATGACGGCCAACGGCGGCACGGCCATCTATTCGGCGCTTGCCGCCGCCGAAGAACTGGCGCGCAAGGAACAACAGCGCGAGCCCGACCGCTTCGTGAGCATCGTGCTGCTGACCGACGGCGAGAACAACGCGGGCCTGAAGCCGCGCGAGTTCCGCGAGCGGTACGCGGCGGGCGGCCTGCCCGCGCGCATCTTCCCCATCCTCTTCGGCGAGGCCAACGTGAGCGAGATGCAGGAGATCGCGCAGCTCTCCGGCGGGCGCGAGTTCGACGGCCGCAAGCTGCAGCTGGGGCAGGTGTTCAAGGAAATCCGGGGCTACCAGTGATGCCGGAGCGCTCGCTCAAACTGCGCGCGCTGCTGTTTCTCTACGGCAACGGCAACATCCTCGGCTGCGCGCTGGCGCTGCTGGGGCCGGCACTGCTGTTCGCCGGCGTCATCGACAGCGGGTGGCTGCTGATTACCGCCGGCCTGTACGTGGCCGGCTGGCTGCTGGGCCGCAGGGCACCCGAACTCGAACGCCGCATCGAAGACAGCCTCAGCGTCGAGCAGACGCTGGAGCGCCTGGACCGCGTGGTCGCGCAGGCGCAGCCGCACCTCACCGAAGACATGCGCAAGAGCCTCGACAACGTGCGCGGCTCGGTGGGCGAGGTGCTGCCGCGCCTCGTCGGTACGGGCTCGCATGGCGATGACCTGTTCACCGTGCGCGAGACCGTGCTGCGCTACCTGCCCGAAACCCTCGCCAACTACGTTGCGCTGCCGCCGGCCTTCCGCATCACCCATGCCGTGAAAGACGGCAAGACCGCGCGCCAGCTGCTCGGCGAACAGCTGGGCCTGCTCGATGCGAAGCTGCGCGAGATCGTCGCCAACGTGGCTTCGAGCGACGCGGCCGCGCTGGTGGCCAACGGGCAGTTTCTTGAGAAGAAGTTTCGCCAGCCGGACTTCCTGGCGGGCTGAACGCAGCCGCTCAGAACGGATAGTGCCGCGGCGTTGTCTGCACCGTGATCCAGCGCAGCTCCGTGAAGGCCTCCACGCCGGCCCGGCCGCCGAAGCGCCCGTAGCCCGATGCCTTGACACCGCCGAAGGGCATCTGCGCCTCGTCGTGCACCGTGGGGCCGTTGACGTGGCAGATGCCGGACTCGATGCGCTGCGCCACGTTCCACGCACGCGCCACGTCGCGGCCGAACACGGCCGATGAAAGGCCGAACTCGTTGTCGTTGGCAATGGCCACGGCTTCTTCCACGCCGCTCGCGCGCACCACCGCCTTCACCGGCGCGAAGGATTCCTCACGGTAGATCTCCATTGCGGGCGTCACATGGTCGAGCACGGTGGCGGGCATCAGCGTGTTCTGGGCCTTGCCGCCGCACACCAGCTTCGCGCCCTTGGCCAGTGCGTCGTCGATGAGCGCATTGCAGCGTTTCACCGTGCTCATATCGACCACCGAGCCGAGCACCACCGGGCCTTCGCGCGGATCGCCGAGCGGCAGTGCCTGCGCGCGGGCCGCGAACTTCGCGACGAATTCATCGGCCACCGCGTTGTCGACCACGATGCGCTCGGTCGACATGCAGATCTGCCCCGAATTGGCGAACGAGCCGAAGATGGCAGCGTTCACGGCCGCGTCGATGTCTGCGTCGTCCAGCACCACGAAGGGCGCCTTGCCGCCGAGTTCGAGAACTGCGGGCTTCAGATACTTGGCGCAGGTCTGCGCGATGAGCCGTCCCACGCGCGTCGAGCCCGTGAAGTTGACGCGCCGCACGGCCGGGTGCGCCACCATCGCCTCGACCACCGCGCCGGCATCGGCAGGCGCGTTGGTGACGAAGTTGACGACGCCCTTGGGCAGCCCGGCCTCGCTCAGCGCTTCGATGATCAGCGCGTGCGTCTCGGGGCACAGCTCCGAGCCCTTCAGCACCACCGTGTTGCCGCAGGCCAGCGGCGTTGCGATGGCGCGGGTGGCGAGGATCACCGGTGCATTCCACGGTGCGATGCCGATCACCACGCCGGCCGCCTGCCGCACGCCCATTGCCAGGCTGCCGGGCACGTCGGACGGAATCACCTCGCCCGCGATCTGCGTGGTGAGCGAGGCTGCTTCGGTGAGGATGCCGGCCGCGAGGTGCACGTTGAAGCCGGCCCACAGCGCCGAAGCGCCGGTCTCGCGCGCCATCGCCTGCACGAAGGCGCCGGCGCGCGCTTCGAGTGCATGCGCGGCCTTCAGCAGCAATGCACGGCGTTCGTTGGGTCCGGCTGTCGACCATGCGGCGAAGGCGCGGTGCGCAGCCTCGACGGCAGCGACTGCGTCGGCTGGCGTGCCGGCCGGTGCGCGCGTGGCGATGCCGCCGTCCAACGGGTTGCGGCGCTCGAAGATTGCGCCGCCTGTGGCAGCGCGGCGTTCGCCGTCGATGAGCATGGAGATGTCGGTCATGGGTGTCCTTTGCAAAAAGAGGGGAGGGGTTGTTCAGGCGACGCCCAGGTAGGCCTGGCGCACCGCGTCGGAATGCAGCAGCGCCTGCGCCTCACCCGAGGCCACGACGCGGCCGCGTTCGAGCACATAGCCGCGGTCGGCGGCTTGCAGCGCCTTGCGCACGTTCTGCTCGACCATCAGCACGGTCACGCCCTGCGAGGCGATGCGTCGCACGATGGCCAGCAGCTCGTCGACCATGCGCGGTGCGAGGCCCAGCGAGGGCTCGTCGAGCATCAGCAGGCGTGGTCCGCTCATCATGGCGCGCGCCACCGCGACCATCTGCTGCTCGCCGCCGCTCATGGTGCCGGCGAGCTGCGTGGCGCGTTCCTTCAGGCGAGGGAAGTCATCGAAGGCGCGCGCGAGGCGTTCGGTGCGCAGCCGCGCCGGAATGAGCCAGCCGCCGAGTTCGAGGTTCTCGGTGACGGTCATCTGTGGAAACAGCTGGCGGCCCTCGGCGACCAGCGCAAGACCACGCCGCACGCAGGCCGTGGCATCGGCCGAAGGCAGTGCCGCGTCGTCGAGCAGAACTTCTCCGGTTCGCGGCAGCAGCCCGGCCAGCGCCTTCAGCAGCGTGGTCTTGCCTGCACCGTTCGGGCCAAGCACGACAGTGATGCCGGGCTGCACGTCGAGGTCCATGCCTTGGATGACCTGGAAGCCGTGATAGCCGGCTGACAGCCCGCGCACGCTCATCTGGCTGGTGCTCATGCTGTCGCCTCCATCTCGTCGCCGAGATAGGCCTCGACCACCTCCGCATTGCGCACCACCTCGGCCGGCGTGCCATCGGCGATCTTGCGGCCCTGGTGCAGCACCAGCACGCGCTCGACGTACTTCAGCAGCGTGGTGGCCGCATGCTCGATCCACACGACCGTGAGCCCGTGCTCGTCGCGCAGCCGGCGGATGCGCCGCGCCATCGCATCGACCTCGACTTCGGTGAGGCCCGCGGCCACCTCGTCGAGCAGCAGCACGCGCGGCCGCGTGCCAAGCGCCATGCCGATCTCCAACAGCCGCTGCTGCGACGGCGTCACATCGGCGGCGATGTTCTGCGCCAGGCCTCCCAGGCCCAGCATATCGAGAATCTCGCCCGTGCTGCCCAGCCCCGCGATGGGTGCGCGATGCCGCCCCGCGAACTGCATGCCGAAGCGCACGTTGTCTTCGAGCGTCATGTCGGCCATCACGCGCGGCGTCTGGAAGGTGCGCGCGATGCCGTGGGCGGCGTAGAGATGCGGGCCACGCCGCGTCAGGTCGATTCCGTTCTCGACCAGCAGCGTGCCGGATGTCGGCATGACTACGCCCGAGATCGCGTTGAAGAAGGTCGTCTTGCCCGCGCCGTTCGGTCCGATGATTCCGACGATCTCGCCCGCATGCAGCGTGGCGCTGACCGCATCCACGGCTGTGAGGTCCCCGAAGCGCACCGTGAGTTCGCGGGCTTCGAGCAGGAGCTGCCGGCTACTCATGGCCGTGCCTCCGCAACACCATCGCCTTGCGCTGCCACAGCGACGCGAGGCCGTTGGGCAGGTACATCACGCACAGGATCAGCAGCAGCCCGAGCACCATCATGTAGCCGTAGGGCAGCTGCAGGCGCAGCGTTTCCGACAGCAGGCTGAACACGATGGCCGCGGCCACCGGACCGCCGATGCTGGCCGCGCCGCCGATCATCGCGATCAGCACCGTCTGGAAGCCGATGAAGGGGCTGAACACTGCGGGCGGGTCGATGTAGGTCCAGCGCACCGCCATGGCCGCGCCGACTGCGCCGGCGAAAGCGGCGGTGAGCGCGAAGCCCATGATCTTCACGCGCCGTGTGTCCACGCCCAGTGTCTGCGCCCGCTGCTCGTCCGCGCCGATGCCCGACAGCGCCAGCCCGAAGCGGCTGCGCTTGACCAGCAGCGCCGTGGCAATCGCCGCACCCGCAATCGCAAGCACCGTGAGATACACCGTCTCGTTCGACGGCACGACAGTCAGCACGCGCCCGACCGTGCCCGACACCTGCTTCTCGACGAAGGTCACGGCATGGCGGATCAGCTCCGTCATGCCGAAGGTCAGCACCGCGAAGTAGGTGCCGCGCAAATGCAGCACCGCCGCGCCCATCAGCACCGCGACCGCGCTCGCGATGGCCGCGCCGCTGAGGATGACCAGCGGCCACGGGAGCAAGTCGAGCAGCGTCGCACTCGCATACGCGCCGAGCCCGAAGAAGGCCGAGGTGGCGAGCGACAGGTAACGCGTGGCGCCGCAGAACAGCGACCAGCTGGTGGCCAGCGCGATGTACATCAGGCAGCCGAGCGCCACCGAGGCCATGAACTCCGACGCGACCCACGGCACGCCGGCCGCCAGCACGAGGCCGATGCACAGTACCCACCACGGCTTGTTTCGGGAAAGGGAAGGAATCATTTTCTGGAGAACAGTCCGTTGGGCCGCCAGATCAGCACGCCGATGAACACGGCATACGACAGCAGCATCTTGAGCGAGGGGCTCGTGAAGTACATGCCCAGCGCTTCCACCACGCCCAGCAACAGGCCGCCGACAAGGCTGCCCGCGATGCTGCCGAAGCCGCCGAGGGTGATGACGATCAGCGCCGTCACCGTGTAGGGCTCGCCCATCGAGGGAGAGATTTCATAGGTCATCGACAGCAGCGCGCCGGCCACACCCGACAGGCCCAGGCCGATGCCGAACATCAGCGGATGCAGCCGCTTCGTGTTGATGCCCACGAGTTGCGCGCCGGTGGGTGACTGCATCAGCGCGCGCACCGCCTTGCCCAGCAGCGTGAGCTTGAGCAGCGCGATCAGCACAAGGCTCAGTGCCAGCGCCACGCCGAACAGCACCAGCTTGTTGGCGGTGAAGCGCATCTCGCCCAGCTGCACCGGGTCGGCCAGGTAGTCGTAGCCGCGCAGGTCGCCGCCCCACACCAGCAGTGCAGTGTTCTGCACCAGGAACATCAGGCCGAAGCCCACCATCAGGCTGCGTGCCTCGAATACGTCGACGTTCGGTGCGCGCGCCGCCACCTGCCGGAAGCACAGCCAGTGCACCGCCATGCCCAGCGCCATCAGCAGCACGAAGGCCACCGGCATGAACAGCAGCGGCGAGATGCCCCAGGTGCTGTGCGCCCACCATGTCGCGAAGGCGCCCAGCATCAGGAACTCGCCGTGCGAGATGTTCATGATGCGCATCAGCCCATACTGCAGGTTCAGGCCGATAGCCACCAGCGCGTAGATGCCGCCCGTGATCAGTCCGCCGGCGAGGAGTTCGGCCCATCCAGAGAAAGACACGTGCTTACTTCCAGGCCGGCTTTGGCATCAGCTGCGCGGTGGCGCGGTCTTTGGGCCACACGACCTCGAACTCGCCGCCCTGCCATTGCGACACGGTGCCCGGAATGGACGCGTTCTCGCTTCCCTCGAAGCGGATCGGCCCGAGGATGGTCTTGAACTCGTTCTTCGCGATCTGCTCGCGCAGCGCCTTGCGGTCGAGGCCCACTTTCTCCACGGCCTGCTGAAGAATCTGCAGGCCCGCCCACGCGTGGCCGCTGGCCCAGCGGTCGGGCTCCTTGCCGAACTTCTTCGTGTGTGCGTCGAAGTACGCCTTGGCCTCGGGGCTGGTCTTGCTGTTCCACGAGCCCATGCCGATCACGCCTTCGGTGTTGGCCGCCAGCACGTTCTTGTAGAGCTGGAAGGCCGTGCCCACCGAGGCATAGAAGTACTTGGGGTTGAAGCCAACTTCGCGCGCCTGCCGGCTCGCGAGGATGGTGTCCGGCGGGTAGGTGATGCCGATGAAGGCGTCGGGGTTCAGGTCTTTCATGGCGCGCAGCACCGGCGCTAGGTCTTTCACGCCCAGCGGATAGCTCTTGCGGTCGAGCACCTGGATGCTTGTTTTCTTCAGCGCGTTGTTCAGCGCCGCGAAGTTCTCCAGCCCGAACAGGTCGTCCATGTAGACGATGGAGATGGTCTTCACGCCGTTGGCCACCAACATGTCGACCAGTGCGCCCATCATCTTGTCGGGCTGCTGCAGCAGCGAGAAGAAGAAGGGCAGGCGCATGTCGATCAACTTGCGCGACAGGGCAGTGGGCGCCAGCAGCGGATAGCCGAAGCGGTTGGCCAGCGGCGCAACCGCGAAGTTGGCGCCCGAACCCCAGGGCGGCAGCACCAGGTCGACCTTGTCGCTGCCCATGAGCTTTTCGAAAGTGCGCACGCAGGTCTCGGTCTCGCTGCGATCGTCGTAGCCGATCAGCTCGATGGGGCGCTTCGCACCCTTCACCGAGAGCCCGCCCGCCGCGTTGACCTGCTCGGCCCACAGCAGGTAGTTGGGCTCCTGGCTCACCTGCGCGCCGGCCGCCCATGGGCCGGTGCGCGCGATGGCGTAGCCGATCTTCACGGGGCCGCCCGGACTGCTTTGTGCGAACAGCTGCGGCGCGACGGCGGCGGCGCCCAGCGCGGTGGCGGTGCCCTGTATCCAGCGGCGGCGATTGGGGTGGTTGTGCATCGAAGTCTCCTGCCGGGCGTCGACATGCGCCCGCTGCCTGGAATCGTAGAAACGGGCGCCTCCGGCCGCTGTGCCCGCCGTGCACAAAGCACTTGACGCAGCGTGCACGCGCCTAGTGGTTAACCCGCAAAGCCGGGGGGCTTGCATGCGCTTCACAATGCGCAGCAATCTGGCCCCGATCTGCAAGCTTTCGTTTTCCTCATGACCGCCTCCCTGCTCCTGTCCACTGACGAGATCCCGCCCAAGGAGCGCGGGCCGCTGTGGTGCGAATGGGTGTGGCGCCACTTCGGCGGCCTGGGCTCCGACCTGTACGACGACAGCGAATTCGATGGTCACCTCGCGGCCTCGCATGCGGGCGACGTGATCCTCACGCGGCTCGAGGCCAACCGCCACCGCGTGCTCAGAACGACGCAGATGGCGCGCCTGAGCGAAGCGCCCTACCTGAAGATCGTCGCGCCCTGGCAGGGCTCGGCCGAGGTCACGCAGCGCGGCCGCGCCGCCGCCGTGCGCTCGGGAGGATGGACGCTCTACGACACCACCGCCGACTACACCGTGGCCAACCCCGAGCGCAGCGACCACCTGATCGTGATGTTGCCGAAAGACCAGATCGCGTCGCCCGCGTTACCGCTCAACGACCTGGTGGCGCGCCGCATCGGCGGTGGCAGCGGCATCTCGCGTGTGGCGCTGGAGACCATGCGCAGCACATATCTCGAACTGCCCTTCATGAGCGAGGCAGCGGCGCGCGGTGCGGGCGAACTGCTGATACAGCTGGTGCGCCTTTCGTTGATGGAGCTGGCAGGCCAGGAAACGCCGCAGACGCAGCGCGAGGCCCTGAAAGACCGCATCCGCCGCCACGTCGCGCAGAACCTGCATGACCCGGCCTTGTCGATAGACAGCATGGCGCTGGCCCTGCGCTGCAGCAAGCGCCTGCTGCACAGCGCCTTCGCCGACGATGATGAAACGCTGAACGGCTACATCCAGCACCAGAGGCTGGCTGCGAGCATCCGCGAACTGCTCGACCCGGCGAACGCAGCAAGGTCGATCACCGACATCGCGCTGGCTTCGGGCTTCGGCAACCTCTCGCACTTCAGCCGAGTGTTCCGCGAGCACACGGGCGGCAGCCCGAGCGAATTCAGGCGGCAGGCGGCGTTGCGCTGATCGACGCAAATACTGCGTCTGCGGTGACGCAGAAAAGCGGCAACTCGGGCCGCAACAAATCAATGTTCGGGTCGATATCATCCTGGGCGGGTGCATCGAAGCAAGCCTGCAGGTTGATGACTTGCATGTTCCGGGGTACCCACATCAACAACGAGAAATTCATTTCCGGGAGGCCGTATGGCAATTCAAATTGACACGGATGGAATGATCATTCACGCGAAAGTCCGCAATGCGCGCAGCCCTGCGATCGAACGCGGTAGACGTACGAGCACGATCACAGGCATCGTTGTGCACCAGACCGATGCGGACACTTCAGCATCCTCGCTGAACAGCTACAAACGCCCAAAGGCCAATGGCGCGCACTTTCTTGTCGACACCGATGGAACTATTTACCAGACCGCCGCGATCTACCAGCGCACGAACCATGTCGGGCCACTGAAGGCGAGGTGCCTGATCACCGGGAAGTGCTCTCCGCGAGACTACCCTGCGGGCGTGAACGCGGTGGATCCGATGCATCGCATCGAGATGCGCAGGGCACCCAGCGACCGGTATCCAGGCAACATGGAGGGCATTGGTATCGAGATGGTGGGCAGGGCCAGACTACCAGCAGGGTTCCAGGTACCACGAAACAACAAACTCTCCACGGATGAATTGAGAGGACGGTACGGTGTATACGACACGCCGACCACCGCCCAGAACCAAGCACTCTCGTGGCTTGTCAAGGCGCTCGAGGACTCCATGCAGATCGCACCGAGCGAGATATTTCGACATCCAGAAGCCAGCAGAAAAAATACGACCGAGGCACAAGGTGCGAATTGGAATCTGGTGGTCCCGACGCCATGAGAAAAGTCATCGTTCTTGCGGTAACGCTGGCTACCGTAGCTATGGCCCTGTCAGTTCACGCGGCAGACAAGCGCTATCCGGCAGCCTTCGTAAAGTCGATCAAGATCGACAACCCGTCGGGGAAAACAGCGTGGGAGAACAAAGATTTTCTAGATTGTCAGGATGTTGTTTTGACCGTCGAAGATGTGTTCTATGCGCTACGTCATATGCGGAGGGTCTCAAAGAGGTCGTATCTCGTGCCGCAGGCGCAAGAAACCGGATGCGAGGGCAGTGCGCTTGTTACATTCAAGAACGGAAAAATCCTCGCTATCGGCATTGAGCCCACGGGGAGAATCAGTACCGCGGAGTTGGACGAGGCGCTTGGGCCCACGACTGATCCCGGAAGCTACTACGACTGCGAACCCTGCAACGATCGCAAGATGGCACTGCTCAAAGATGCTCTCAATCGGGCAGATGAACGGCGCCTCAAGCGACTGGAGGCAGAAGGTCGGATTCCACCAGGTCAGGCGGAACCACGGCTTAAAACTCTGCGGGAAAGCCGCGAGCCCAAGCCACCCCCCAAGAGCTGAAATCCACACGGTTGAACACGCTGCCTCCGACGGCAGGTGATCAAGAAGACCGTGGCGTCCTGTTTTCTGGTTGCACCGCATCGTCGACGCTCCAGGGCGCGTACACCTCAGCATGCAGGTCGGGCGAATTCACCTTCGCGAGCAGATCGCGCACGTCGTCCTTCACGCGCGCCAGCGACAGGCGCAGGCCGCGCACCCGCACGTATGCAGCGAAGTCGCACAGCGCCTCGATGCTCGTCGCGTCGAGGTCGGCCGACTCTTCCAGGCTCAGCACCATGCGCTGCAGCCCCGGCGTCGCGTCGATGCGCGCGCGGATCGATGCGAACACCGCATCCGCATTGCCGAAGAACAGCGGCACATCGGGCCGCGCGATCAGCACGCCTGGCGGCACCACGGCCTCGGGGTGGCGCGCGGTGTCTACAAAGTCGTGGCTCTGCCCAAGCCGGCCGAGCCAGCTCACGGTGGTGCGCGAGAAGCCGCGCAGCAGCAACAGCAGGCTCACGCCGATCGCAGCCAGCAGCCCGTTGAGCACGCCCAGCAGCAGCACCGCGGCAATCGCCACCAGCGCCACCAGCCGGTCGCGCCGCCACTGGAAATACGGCCGCAGCGCCGCCGGGCTCAACGTGTGGCTCACCGCGTGGATGACGATGGCTGCCAGCAGCGGCTCGGGCGTGTGCGCGATCCACGGCAGCAGCGTGAGCACCGCCACCAGCACCACCAGCCCCGCCACGATGCCGGCCGCGCGAGTCTTCGCGCCGGCCGATTCGTTGGCCGACGTGGCCGAGTAGCCCGCACCCACCGGCATGCCCTGGAACAGCGCCGACAGCAGGTTCGCACCGCCGAGCGCCAGCAGGTCGCGGTTGGCCGACACGTTGTCGCCATGGCGCATCGCGAAGGTGCGGATAGACCCGTAAGACTCGGCATAGAGGATCAGCGCCATCGCGAAGGCCAGCCCGCCGAGGCTCTGCCACTGTTCCCGGTCGAGCTGCGGCACACCCGGGTGCGAGAAGTCGAGCGAGATCGGCCCCACCGCCGCCACGCCCCAGGCATGGCATAGGCCATTCACGTCGAGCACGATACCGGCCACGATCACCAGCAGGGCCGCCGGCACCGCGCGCCATCGCGCCAGGCCGCGCAGAAGCACCAGCGCGACAAGCGCCATGGCCGCGCCCGCAAGGTTCCAGTGCCGCCATTCGACCACCAGCCCCGCGGCAAGGCGGAAGAAATCGCTGTGCGCCGGCGGCACCGCAAGCACCTTGGGCAACTGCTTGACCACGATGGTCAGCGCCAGCCCCAGCGCGAAGCCGCGCAGCACCGGCTTGGCGATCAGGCTCGACACCGCGCCGAGCCTGGCGACGCCCGCGATGACGAAGAACACCCCGGCCAGCAGCACAATGCCCGCGCCCAACGCCAGCCGCGTGACCGCATCCACACCTGTCACCGACATCGTGGCCGCGAACAGCACGGCGGCGGAAGACGAAGTGGCCGAGACGATCGCGAAGCGGCTGCTGCCGAAGAGGCCGTAGACAAGAAGGCCCGCGAACAGCGCGATCACGCCGGCCTGCGGTGGCAGCCCTGCAATGCCTGAATAAGCCACCGCCTCGGGCAGCAGCAGGCCCGCGATGGAAACGCCCGCGACGATGTCGGCAAGGCCAGGGCGGCGTGGGGCGGTCGTGGGCGTGGGCATCAGGGAAGTTTCCGCGGTCATGGGCAAGTTTGTTGTTGTCGCTTCATGCTGGCAATGGGTAGCGGACCGGAACCTGACGGCGCAGGGGGATACCGGCGCGCGACCGTGCATACTCTCGCGCGCCCTAAAAACCATATTTCAGCAAGGATCCCATGTCAGGACACGGCTTTCACGTGCACGGCCCGCACGACCACGAACTGGAACACGCTGCATCAGGCGGCCATGGCAGCGGCCATGACGACACAGCAGCAGCGCATTCCGGCGGCATGAGCATGACGAGCAAGATCGCGGTGTGCACCGCCGTGATCGCCACCGTCGGCGCGATCTTCTCGTATATGGGCGGGGCCACGCAGGCCAACGCCGGCCTCTACAAGAACAACGCCGCCATCAAGAAGACCGAGGCTTCGAACCAGTGGAATTACTTCCAGTCGAAGAGCACCAAGCAGGCGCTGGCTGAGTTTGCGCGTGACACCGCGACCGACGATGCTCGCAAGCAGGGCTGGCAGGTCAAGGTGGCGCGCTACGAGCAGGAGAAGACTGAGATCCAGACCGAGGCGAAGAAGCTGGAGGCGGAGGCGAGCAAGTGGGATGCGCAGTCTGATGAGCAGATGCATCAGCATCATCGGTGGGCTCAGGCTACTACTGTGTTGCAGGTGTCGATTGCGCTGGCTGCCATTGCGTTGCTGACGAAGAAGAAATGGCTTGAGCGGGCGATGTTTGGTGTGGCGGCTGCGGGGCTTGTGGTGGGTGGGTTGGCGGCGTTTCACATCTAGCGCGCACCGCCTTCGCTCAAGGCGGCACGCCACGACTGGATCGTGGCTTCGGCCGCTTCAATTCGCCGTTGCAGTTCCTCATTGACCACCCGCACCAGCGCGCTGAGTTCGGTGCGGGTCGGATAAACCTCTTCCGTGTCATTCACGCCCTGTGGAACGATGAGCTTCTCGAGGCCCGCATACGCACGCTGCACCTCGTGAAGGCTGTCGATGTCATCGCAGGCTTGCAGCGCAAGCGATTCAACGCTCGTGGCTTCAGGAGATTCAGGAAGTGAAGAGACATGCGCGGACGCGCGAGCAAATGCAGCCATGAATGGCCTCCAAGGGTTTCGGTTTGCTGAAACCGACGCACCCGAGGCCAATCGGAGGCGGCGGCTCGACGGGTTGGCCTACCGGGAAACCACTTGCGTGAAACCGGCCGGGCTCGCGCCCGCCCATCGAGCCGCCAAAACTGGAGGCACGAACGACGAAGCCGCAGACCCTGCGGGGTGACTGCGGCTTGCGTCGCAGTGATTTCAGCGGGAGGCCAATCCCGATCACGCCTCTGTTTGACGTGACGGGCGCAGTATAGCCACGCAGGTCAAGCGCCTACGACCCGCGCATGCGCGATGTGCGCAGCACCAGCCACCGCTCATCGATCAAGCAACGCCCGCGCAAGCCGCCCCAGCCGCCGTACACCAGCGTCGATCCGCTCGGTCCAGGCGTGCCCCGCGCTCAGCCGCAGGCAATTGCGAAAGCGCCGGCTTGCAGAGAACACATCGCCGGGCGCAAAGCAGATGCCATGCTCCAGCGCTTCTTCAAACAGCGCGCGCGAGTCGAACTGTTTGGGAAGCTCAAGCCAGAGCATGAAGCCGCCAGCGGGCCGGCTCACTTTCGTCTCAGCCGGAAAACTGGCCTCTATCGCACGCACCATGCGCGTGAGGTTTTCCTCGAGGATGCGCCGAATCCGGCGCAGATGAATGTCATAGGCGTTGCTCGCCAGGAACTCCGCGACCGCGAGTTGCGGCAGGACCGGGCTGCAAAGACTGAACGCTAGCTTGCGCTCCATCACCTGCTGCGAATAGGCACCAGGCACGATCCAGCCGACCCGGTATCCCGGCGCAAGGCTCTTCGAGAAGGAACTGCAGTAGATGACCTTGTTAGCGCCCTGAGCCAGCGCGATGAATGGCTTGTGCCGGTCGCGGCCGAAGTGGATGTCGCCGTAGACGTCGTCTTCGATCAAGGGGATGGAGTGTTCCGACAGCAGCGCAAGCAGCGACCTCTTGTCTGCTTCAGCCATCGCGGACCCCAATGGATTGTTGAAGCTCGACGAAAGCACGCAGGCCGCTACTGGCTCTTTTCCGAGCAGGCGCGCCAGCGCCGCGATGTCGACGCCACGAGTTGGGTCCATTGGCAGTTCCAGCGCCTTCAGGCCCAGAACCTCGAGGGTGTGCAGTAGCCCGAAGTAGGTGGGTGATTCGACGGCTATCGTGTCGCCCGGCTTGGCCACGGCGCCGAGTGCGAGCGTCAGCGCCTCGGTGCAACCACTGGTGATGAGCACGTCGTCCGGAGAGAGTGCATGTCCGATGCGCATTGACCGCTTCGCGATCTCGCGGCGCAGGCTGGGCTCGCCGCGCGGCGGGCTGTAGACGTTGTGGCGCGAGCCGTGCTGGCGCGCCATGCGTGCGAGCGTGAAGTCGAGCCGCTGCGACTGCAGCAAGCCCGCATCGGGCACTGCGCATCCGAGCGGAACGAGCGACATGTTCGAGGCGTGCTCGAGCAAGGTTGCAACAACACCGCTGATCGAAACGGTCGATGCCCTCGCGCGAGGCCGGGAGGTGGAAGGCAGGGCGAATGCTGCATGGCGCGCATTCGAAACGTAGAAGCCCGACTGCGGCCTCGCCACAAGAATCCCCTGGTCCTCTAGCATGCGATATGCCTGCAGCGCAGTCGCAATGCTGATCCGGTGCTGTTCGCTGATGGCGCGAACGGACGGAACGCGCATCCCTGGGGAAAGCGCGCCGTTGTCGATCATGTCGACGATGAGGTCGGCCAACTGCTCGTATCGGTAGGGTGCGTGCACGTCCATGGTTGCGCTCATCGTGAAGACGAGTGCGATTGTCGATTGCATGAGTGCGCTTTGCCAAGCGAACTGTGCTGGTCGAAAAAGCACAAAACTGTGGCTGTTGCGGTTGCCTCCTGCTCGATACGATTCGCCCGTTCCAGTATTGAAAACGGGATCAAGGCGAAAGAATGACAGCTGTTCAAGAGAGTCTTGCCGATGGCCGGCGAGCCAACCTGCGAGAGGCAACTCCTTCGGTATGGCGTGGAAGGTTTCCCTACAACGAGATCATTTCTCTTCTCGATGTGAACCGTCCGTTCAACCTGGCGGAAAGCACGTCGCAGGACCTGAGCCTCGGCGAGTTGCTGGACTTCCCCGGCCTGGAAAACATTCGCGACCTGAAGCTTGGCTACGGCACGTCTGCCGGTGCACTCGCTCTTCGCCAGGAGATCGCGGATGCCTGCAAGGTTTCGGCAGAACACGTCATCACGACGCAAGGCACGGCGCTGGGGCTTTTCCTGCTTGCGTTCGAAGTCTGCCGTTCCGGCGACGAGGCGGTGCTGGCGACACCGTGCTTTCCGCCCAGCCGCGACTGTCTCCTGGGGGCCGGCGTGACCGTACGCGAGGTGAAGCTTTCGTTCGAGAGCGGCTACCGCTTGGACCTGAATCAGATCGAGGCGAATCTGACATCGAAGACAAAGCTGGTGAGCATCGCCTCTCCCCAGAACCCGAGCGGTGTTCGAACCTCTCGCGCTGATGTAGAGAAGCTCCTAGGATTGATGGAGCGCCTGTCTCCGGATGCGCTTCTCTTCATCGACGAGACCTATCGCGAGGCCACTTACGGAGACGACGCGGCGGCCGAGAGTTTTGCAAGTCTCGATCCACGCATCGTGACCGGCGCGTCTGTTTCCAAGGCGCTCGGCGCGCCGGGGCTGCGGACCGGTTGGCTCACGGTTGCGGACGCCGAGCTCAGGTCACGCCTCACGATCGCGAAGATGAACACCGTGATCTCCGGATCGGTTCTCGATGAAACACTCGCTGCTGCGTTGTTGCGCCACAGGGAACGCGTGCTTGCGCCGAGACGCCGGCTTCTTGCTGGCGCCCTGCAGGAACTGTCGGATTGGTGTCAGGGTGAGCAAAGGCGCATCGAGTGGATAAGGCCGGAGGGTGGCGCGCTGTGCTGCCTCAGGCTGCGCGCCGATGCGCTCGACGATGCCGCCGTCTCGCGCTTCTGGAGCCTGCTGCCTCAGCACGACTTGCAGCTTGCGTCGGGCAAGTGGTTTGGCGAAAGCGACAGGGTGTTCCGGCTGGGCTTCGGGTATCTGCCTCCCGCACGGCTGGGGGCTGCGTTGGCCGCTCTTTCGTCGAGCCTCGACGCCGCTGCAGAGTGATCGACACATGAGCCGTGTGTTTCCCTTCAAGAAAGTCGAGCAAAGCATGAAAGTACGAATCGCATACATCGAGGAGCCACCTTTCTACTGGACAGGCCCGAATCGAACGGCGACCGGGGCAGACATCGAACTGGCCAATGTGGTGCTTCGAGCGATCGGGGTCTCGAGCATCGAGCACCACCTGACCTCTTTCGAAGAACTCCTGCCCGGTGTGCAGGAAGGACGCTGGGACATGAATGTGCCGATCTTCGTGACGCCCGAGCGCGCCAGGAAAGTCACGTTCAGCGAGCCGGTCTGGGCGATCGGCGATGGGTTCCTGGTTCCGCGCGGAAATCCGAAGGCGTTGACGGGCTACCAGGCAATCGCGTCCCACCGCGATGCCCGCTTGGGCGCCGTCGTCAGCACCGTGCAGATTGATGCGGCAAAGTCTTCAGGAGTCACTGAAGACCGGATCGTGACGTTCAAGGATCAGCCTGCCGCTGTTGTCGCACTCCTGGCGGGGAAGATCGACGCATACGTGAGCACCACGGTCGGCAGTCGCGTTCTTGCAGCGACCCACAAGGACCTGGAGATGGTTGCGAATGAAAATAGCGCGGGCGGACGGCTCCCTGTCGGGGCCTTCTCGTTCAACAAGAACAACCTGGAACTCGTACAGGCGGTGAACAAGCAACTCCGGGCCTATCTGGGCACAACCGACCATCGAGCCCGGATGGCAAGGTACGGTATCGAAGCGACAGAAATCGATGGCGTAGTCGCGAGCGAGAGCTAGAAAGCCGAATCATGAAAAGATCCTACAGAGTGGTCGATGTCTTCACCTCCAGGCCTTTCCTGGGCAACCCGGTTGCGGTGGTCCTCGACGCCGAGGGGCTCGATACCGGCGAGATGCAGGCCATCGCGGGCTGGACCAATCTGTCGGAGACGACCTTCGTGCTTCCGCCCTCGTCGGGGGAGGCCGACTATCGCTTGCGGATATTCACTCCACGCAGCGAGCTTCCCTTTGCCGGTCATCCCACGCTCGGCAGCGCTCATGCGGCGCTGGAGGCCGGACGTGTCGTGCCGCGCAGCAGTGGGCGATTGATTCAGGAGTGCAGCATCGGCCTTGTCGAACTGACTGTTGCGCAAACGAGCGACGACCGCCGCCTGAGCTTCGCGCTACCACCGGCAAGGTTGGACGCCTTGGGCAAGGCAGACCTGGCAGAGCTGGAGTCGATTCTCGGAAGCAAGCTGAAGATTGAACCGGCTATCGTGAATGTGGGGCCGGTCTGGCTCATCGCACACATGGACGATGCGAGCAGCGTCATCGGTTTGCATCCGGATCTTGCGAAGCTGGCTGATCTCGAACGCCGCCTGGGCGTCACGGGTCTGACAGTGTTCGGACCGCATCAGGCCGGAGATGCCGCAATAGAAGTTCGCACCTTTGCGCCTTCGTGCGGCGTGACGGAAGACCCCGTGTGCGGAAGCGGCAACGGCAGCGTGGCCGCATTCCTGTGGGCGCGAGGCCTGTTGCCCGCCGATGGAAAGGACTACCTCGCGACCCAGGGGCGCTGTGTCGGTCGGGATGGACGCATCGAAGTGAACGTGGATGCAGGCGGGCGCATTCGCATCGGCGGTTCTTGCGTCACATGTGTCGAAGGCTCGATAGTGGGATGCGAGCTGGGCGCATGACAGGTACGATTTCGCCGTGACCGGCGCCAATGCGTTGCGCATCCGCCCAGTCACCGTCCGCCGGCTGCCCCGCGGACGAATCCCAACCTGAGCAAGCTCGCCTATGACCGCCTCCCACCGCCAGCCCGTTGCACTGAACAAAGCCTACCGCCTGCTGAACCACGGCCCCACCGTGCTGGTGAGCGCCGCGCATGGCGGCCAGCGCAACATCATGGCCGCAGCTTGGGCCATGCCGCTCGACTTCGATCCGCCCAAGGTGGCGGTGGTGCTCGACAAGAGCACCTGGACGCGTGTGCTGCTCGAAGGCGCAGGCAGCTTCGCGCTGCAGGTGCCGGTGCGTGCGCAGCTCGACCTGACCGAAGCGCTGGGCAACAGCTCGGGCCGCGAGATCGTCGAGAAGTCGGGGCAGGACAAGTTCGCCGCCTATGGGCTGGAGACTTTCGCGGGCACGGCCACCGATGCGCCGCTGCTCGAAGGTTGCGCGGCCTGGCTCGAATGCCGGCTGCTGCCCGAGCCCTCGATCCAGCAGCGCTACGACCTGTTCCTTGGCGAGGTGATCGCCGCGCAGGCCGATTCGCGCGTGTTCGCCAACGGTCGCTGGAACTTCACCGGGCACGACGAGCTGCGCACCTTGCACCATGTGGCGGGCGGGCACTTCATCGTCGATGGCGATGCGGTCGATGCGCAGCCTCTGCCGCCGCTGTCTCGCTAGAAGAAGTTCAGGCCGAAGTGCCCCGCGCCGCGCGCGGCACCAGCATCGCCCGCAAGGCCAGCACGCCGCACACGGCTGCCGCCAGCGCCAGCAGCACGGCCCACAGCAGGCGCGACGGCGACGCAGCGTCCAGCCGCTCGGCCAGCAGCAATGTGGTGATGTTGTAGGTGGCGTGCAGCGCAATGCACGGAATGAGCGAGCGCGTGCGCTCGTACAGCCATGCGAGCACGGTGCCCATCACGAAGCCGACCACGAACTGGTAGATGTTCATGTGCGCCGCGCCGAAGAACAGCGCCGACATGAAGATCGCCTGCCCCCGCGGATAGCGCTGCAGGAAGCCGCGCAGCACGATGCCGCGGAACAGCATTTCCTCCAGCAGCGGCGCCAGCACGCACACCGCGAGCACGGCGGCGATGCTGCCGTCGGCCATGCGGCTAAACATCGATTCTTCCCAGGCCGACAGCGGGACAACGCGCATCAGCAGGTTGAGCGCGGAAGTAATCGTCAGCAGCAGCGCGGGCACAAGCAGCAGCACCGGCGGCACCACGAGCATGAGCACTGCCCCGGCGGAAGCCGGCGACTGGTGGAACAGTTCGCGGTACGTGAGCTTCTGGGCGTGCATCACTACCGCGAACACGCAGCCGTTGCCCAGCACGGCTGCGAGCACACCGATCTGCATGGTGTTGAGCTCCAGCCATCCGTTGGCGTCGCGCAGCGCTGCACCAATGACGAACTCGCAGAGGAACAGCGCCACGAACAGGAGGGCGGCTTGCGCCACCGAGGGAAAGGCGGCGCTTTTCGGGGAGGGCATTGGGCAGGGCGCGGAGGGAGGGTGGCGCGGATGTTACGCGACCGGCTTGTCAGCCTCGCCGCAGGTGTTGCGAGAGCGGCGCGAGCGCTATCCCGTTGCTGCCGTCCTGCGGCGCCAGCACCAGTTCGCGCAGCAATGCGTACTCGCGCAACCGGGCAGCACCGTGCGGGTCGCCCGGCTCGATGCCGGCGGAGGGGTGGCACATGAGCACGTCGCCGGTATTGCACGCCGAGATCCATTCGGACAGGCGCTGCTCGTGTTGCTGCATGTCGCCCGAAAAATCGTAGACGCCCAGCAGGTGGCTGCTCATGGGAATGCCGCGTTGCGCGGCCAGTGTGGACAGTCGCGCGCCACCCAGGGCGTGGATGACCCGGGCCTTCAACCGGTCGGGGCCCCGGCGCAAGCCTGGTGCTGTGCTGCGGATCCAGGGCGGCAATGCGGCATAGCGCCGCGTGATTTCCTCCACCAGCAGATCGCGCACGACCGGAAACTGGTGCACGTGCCGGTGCCCGTCGACGAAGGCGGGCGCGCGGCCCATGGCGTCCTCGAAGCGCGTCAACTGGTCGCGGATGTCGGCCTGCAGCCCCGGTGCGAACGCCGTGCGTGTGTACGTCCGCGCGAGCAGCCCGAACAGGCCGGGTTCAGTGCCACCGGCACGCGCGGGCCGCGTGAGGTCCAGATGCAGGCCGGTATCGAACCGGGCCGGGTCGATGCGCCGCAGCATCCTCGTTCCGGTCAACCAGGCATCGCGTCGCACCATGCAACTGGTCGCGGAGATCTTTCTCTGCTCGGCCAGGTCGAACACGGCGGAGTTGATGCCCGCGCTCATGCCGAAGTCGTCCGCGCAGATGCAGAGGTAGCGCAGGGCCTCACTCATCGCCGTTCGTTCCAGAGGTTGGGGCGGGCGTGGCATCCAGGCAGTGTGGGTCGCTCGTGGCGCTGCCAGCGAAACGCCAGGCGGCGACGCCGTCGTTCACCGCCACCAGTTGCGCGCGAAAGAGCCAGGGGTGCGTGAGCTGCGCCGTGTTCGAAGCGACGAGCCATGTGGTGCGGGGCACGCACAGCGTGGCTGCGAGCTGCGTGTGGTCGATCAGCGTGCGGGCTGCGCGCTCCGGCTCGAAGCGGCCGGCGTCGGAGATCTCCTTGCGCCAGTTGTCGCGTGTGTCCAGTGCTGCGGCTTTCCAGTCGTCCGACACCAGCACCGGTTCGCGCAGGTTCCAGTAGAAGGGAATGTCGTAGTAGTAGCTGTCGAGCATCAGCACCTGGTCGCCGGGTGCGACCACCTGCCCGGCCGGCAGCCGCAGCCTTGTGCCCGGCGGCGATGAAAGGATCGAAATGGCAACCACGCAGGCGATGCACACGGCGGCGGCCCCCAACGCCATTGCGCGCACCTTGGGCAACAGCGTTTCCAGCGCGCGGCCCGCGAGCACGCGCTGCGCGATCAGGTAGGCCAGCGGCGGCAGGGCAGGCAGCACGTAGCCGACGAGCTTGGAGCGCGGCAGCGAGAAGAACACGACGATGACCGCCAACCAGATCCACATCAACCAGTCGACATCGCCGAGCCGGGCGCGCGCGGTGCCGTCCTTGCCCCTGGGCACGAACACCCAGGCGAACCATGGCAGCGTGAAGCCTGCGAGCACCGGCAGGTAGAACCAGAAGCCATGCTCGTTGTTGAAGCCCGATGAGGCAAAGCGGCGGAAGTGCTGCGTGATGACGAAGTAGTCGAAGAACTCCGGGTACTTCATCTGCATCGCGACGAACCACGGGCCGGCCACTGCCAGCACGATTGCCCAGCCGGGTAGCCACAACGCGAGCCGCAGTGTTGCGAGCCTGCGCGTTGCCGCGCACCAGATCGCGATCACCATCGCGGGCAGCACGAGGCCGATCAGGCCCTTGGCCAGCAACCCGGCCGCGGCGAACAGGTAAGCGCCAGCCAGCAGCGCGCGCCATGGTTCCTCGCGCTCCTTCGCCATTGCGGCGCCGGCCGCCAGCAGCACCGTGGCAGAGATGCAGCCGGCCACCAGCATGTCGAGGTTCGCGAACTGCGCGCCCAGGAAGAAGAAGGGCGTGGTCACCAGCACCACCGTCGACAGCAGCGCCTGCGGCACTGTCGTCCATCGGCGCAGGAAGAAGAACAGCGAAGCCGCCGCCGCACCACCACCAAGGACGGACGGCAGCCGCGCCGCCCATTCCACCGGCCCGGTCACCGCCATCGCGGCGGCGCCGATCCAGTAGAAGAGCGGTGGCTTGTGGAAGAAGGGCAGGCCGTCGAGCCGCGGCACCAGCCAGTCGCCGGAGTGCAGCATCGCGAGCGCGACGCCGCCGTAGCGGCCCTCGTCGGGCGCCATCAGCGGACGGAGCCAGGCGGTGGCCAGCAGCCACGCGAAGAGCGCGGCAATGAGCCACAGCGGCCGGGGCACGGTCCGCCATGGGGGGGCGAATTGCTTCATGGCTTGCCGGTCTCGATTCCCGTGCCGTGCTCTTCGCGCACCACGTACAGCGGACGGCCCTTGACCTCCTCGTAGATGCGCGCGATGTATTCGCCCACGATGCCGGTAGAGATCATCTGGATGCCGATGAAGAACATCAGGCTCACGACGATGGTGGTCCAGCCCGAGACGGCATTGCCGAACAGCAGGTGGTCGATCGCCACGAAGGCGCCATAGCCGAAGGCCGGCAACGCCAGAAGCAGGCCCACCACGCTGACCATGCGCAGCGGCCAGGTGGTGAAGGCGGTGAGCCCGTCGATGGCCAGGCGCACCAGCCGGCGTGCGTTGAAAGTGCTGCGGCCCTCAGCGCGCGGCGCGGGCGTGTAGGGCAGCGCCACGGCGCGAAAGCCTACCCAGGCGTACAGCCCCTTCATGAAGCGGCTGCGCTCGGGCAGGCTCATGAGCGCATCGACCACCTTGCGGTCCATCAGCCGGAAGTCGCCCGCATCCTTGGGGACGGCAAAGCGGTCCGACGAATTGACGAGGCTGTAGAAGAGCCGGCTGCCGAGTTGCTTGAAGCGGCTTTCATCGCTGCGCTCTTCGCGCACTGCGTACACCACCTCCGCGCCGGCCACCCACTGTGCGACCATCGTGTGGATGAGCTGCGGCGAGTGCTGCAGGTCGCCGTCGAGCAGCACCACCGCGTCGCCCGTGGCCGCTGCGAGGCCTGCTGTGAGCGCGGCCTCCTTGCCGAAGTTGCGCGACAGCGAGATGCAGCGAAAGCCCGAGAGCTCGCACCACGCCTCTGCTACCGCAGCGGTGTCGTCAGTGCTGCCGTCGTCCACCACGATGATCTCCCAGTGCATGTGCGTCGCCCAGAGGATGTCTTCGAGCAGCGGCAGCAGGTGCCGCAGGTTGGCCGCCTCGTTGAAGCAGGGGATCACACAGGAGATGCTGCGCGCTCCGGCCGGTGGGGTGAAAGGCGTGGCCGTGCGTGGCGCAGGAACCTCGGCCTGCGGCAGCCTGGCCGGTGCGCGCGAATGCCTGCTGGCGTTGGTCGGGGAGATCATGGATGCCTCCAGAAAGAAGCGGCCGCTGTCTTGTCGTCGCGCGTGCGGCCAGCGTGCGACGCCGGAAAAGAAATGAACCGGTGCGCGAGCCATTGCGCTGCGGCGAGCAGCCCTGCGATCGCGACCGCGAGCAGCAGGCCGGCTGCGATGTCGAGCGGAAAATGAACGCCCACGTAGACGCGCGCCCATCCGGTGACGGCTGCCAGCACCAGCAGCGGCACGCTCAGCCTGCGTAGGCTGGGGCGCAGCAGGAAGGCCAGCGCCACCATGAACATCACCGTCGCGTGCGTGCTGGGCAGCGAGCCGCGGCCCGCATGCTCGATGTACGACGGCACCAGCCCCAGCATGAAGGGCCGCGGCGCGTTGAGCGACAGCGCAATCGCGTGCGAGGCCATCGAGGCGAAGCCCGCGAGCGCTGCCACGATGCAAAGGTAGGCCCGGTCGGCGCGATGCCGCCACAGCGCCACGATGAGCACGCCCGCGCACAGCCAGCTGCCCCAGAGCGCGAAGGCTGATGCAACCGACAGCACCCACGGCGTCGGCTGGCTGCCGGCCGTGAGCCATTGAAAGAGTGTGAGGTTCAGCGCGTTCATGGCGCCACCTTCTTCGGCAAGCTGGAGAAAACAGTGGGCGTGCGACAGCACCCGGTGCGACGCGCGCACCAGAAAAAACCGGACATGGTCAAACCTTTCGAGAGGGACGCAGGAGCCCGCAGCGCGAAGCAGCGGACCACCAGACGCGGGAGGCGTCGTGTCTCAGATCCCGGAAGGTGGTGCAGCAGTGGGCGGCAGAAGCCGCCAGGGCTGCGAGAGAGGCGGAGCACCGCCGTGCGGCGGCACGTGCTCGGGCGCTTCGCGCACGATGGGCACCACCAGCCGCGCGACAGCCACGGCCAGCGGCAGCAGTGCCAGCACCATCGCCATCAGCGTGTTCAGCCCGAGCTTGAAGGCATCGGGGTGATCGATGCTCGCCGGCGCCTGGGTGAACACCGTCGTCTCGCGGTCGGACGGATGATCCGCGCGATCGTCGGCTTCGAACTGCGTGGTTTCGCTGAGGTTGCGCAAGCGCAGCATCGGCTCGTCTTCCAGCCCGTCGCAGCGGAAATGCACCGCGATGAAGGGCTGCAGAAAGATCAGCAGAATGCCCGCGACGCACCACCCCTTGTGGTGCGCTTCAGCGAAACGGCGAACGCGTGCGAGCAGCATGCGCGGATATTAGGAGTGCCGTGTGAACAGAACCTGATCGGGCGGGTCAGCATCCCGCAAGGTTGTGGATGACGTGCGTGTGAAAAGGCCTTCGTGGGCTGCTTCATCGACCCCTCGTGCCGCAAGGCTGCTTCTTGACCCTGGAGTGGCTTTGGGGCTTTCAATCGCCTGCATGAATCCAGCTCTTCAGCATCAGGCTTTTGACCGTGAAATGTCATTCGCGCGCGCCGCACTGGCAAACGGCGACACCGCACAAGGGTGGCGTGCACTCGAACTTGCACACGTCATCGGGCAGTCGCGCTTCCTTCTGCATCTGCGCGTCCATATGGCGATGCTCGGTGTCGCGGTGCGGCACAACGACCTGAAGGAAACGGGCGCACAACTGTTGCGCTTGGCCTTGGTTCCATTGGGTCACATGCTTGGCCGCCTGCCCGCCTTCAACCCCGGCAGTGGCCGCGTGAGTGCGCTATCGCCTGCTGACTGGCCTGGCGAACTCGACCCTCACTCTCTCGAGCGGATCGATCCTTCGGCATCACCACGCCGCCGTTAAACAGCGCTTACGCTTAGACGAATGTCAAAAGCTCGCTAGAGCAAGAACGGAATAAACCGCCGCGTACCCCGCATGTAAGCATGGTAGTCATCGCCGAAGTGCGCGATGCACTCCTGCTCGTCGCGCAGCGCCGTCAGAAACAGCAGCACCGTGGCCGCAACAACCAGCGCCAGCGTGAGCCAGGTGAACTGCTTGAGAAAAGCGCCCCAGGCCAGCAGCATCAGCGCCGTGTACATCGGATGGCGGATGTAGCGGAAGGCGCCGGTGCTGACGATGGTCGAGGTTTTCTCGAAACCGTACAGCGCGGGATCGTCGCTGCGCGCCTCGGTCGGCTTGCCCTGCGCCTTGAGCAGCCGCACCGCGTGGATCGGCAGCCAGATCGACAGCACGAAGAAGAGCGACGAGACGATCTGCTTCGGCGAGAACGGATCGTCATGCCACATGGGCAGGTTCACGACGATCAGCACCAGCATGCATTCCCATGCGAAGAAGCGGTAAAAACCGTGCGAGCCGGGCTGGCTCAGCGGGCCGCGCGACACGTACAGCAGCGCGGCCGTGCCGGCGACGAAAAGGAAGAGCTGAATCCAGAAGAGCATGGCGGGCGAATTTACACGGCCCGCGGGCTTCAGCCCGAGATGGAAAACCCGCCGTCGACGGGAATGGCCGTGCCCGTGACGTAGTCCGACGCGGGACTCGCGAGGAACACGGCGGTGCCGGCAATGTCGGCCGGCTGGCCCCAGCGGCCGGCGGCGGCGCGGGCCTTCACCCGCTCGTACAGGCCCGGAACCTGGCTGCGCGCGCCATCGGTCAGTTCTGTCTCGAACCAGCCCGGCAGGATCGCGTTGACCTGGATGTTGTCGGCCGCCCACGAAAGCGCCGTCGACTTGGTGAGTTGCACGATGCCGGCCTTGCTCGCGGCATAGGCCGGTGCGTAGGCCGCACCGAAGATCGACATCATCGAGCCGATGTTGATGATCTTGCCGCCGCCCGCGGCCTTCAGGTGCGGGTGCGCGGCGCGGCTGCACAGGAAGGCGCTGGTAAGGTTGGTGTTCATCACCTTGTGCCACTCGTCCAGCGAGAGCTGGTCGACCGGCTTGCGTATGTTGGTGCCGGCGTTGTTGACGAGGATGTCGAGCCGGCCGCAGCGCGCGGCGGCATCGTCGAACAGCTTCTGCACCGAGGCTTCGTCGCTCACGTCGGCTTCGAGCGCGAAGCTGTCGCTGCCCAGTGCCTTCAGCGCTTCGACGGCAGCGGCCGACTTCTGCGCATTGCGCGCGGCGACGATGACACGCGCGCCGGCCTTGGCAAGGCCCTGCGCCATGCCGAGGCCGATGCCCCCGTTGCCGCCCGTGACGAGCGCGACTTTGCCAGTGAGATCGAACATCAGGTAGAGGCTGGAGTGGAGGTGGTTTCGGGCTTCTTGGAAACGAGCGTCAGGATATCGTAGCTGGCGACCAGCTCGCCGTCCTGGTTCGTCACCTCAACGTCCCATGCCACCACGCCCTGGCCCTGGCCGCTCGCGTCCTTCTTGTTGCGGTCGATCTTGCGCTTGCAGGTCAGGCGCGCCTGGATGGTGTCGCCGATACCCACGGGCTTGGTAAAGCGCAGCGTGTCGAGGCCGTAGTTGGCCAGCACTGGGCCCGGCGACGGCGACACGAACAGCCCGGCCGCGGCCGACAGCACGAAGTAGCCGTGCGCAATGCGCTTGCCGAAGGGCGACTGCTTCGCAGCCACCTCGTCGAAGTGCATGTAGAAGTAGTCGCCCGAGATACCGCCGAAGGCCACGATGTCGGCCTCGCCGACAGTGCGGCGGTGCGTGAGCAGCGAGTCGCCGATGCGCAGGTCTTCGAAGTAGCGGCGGAAGGGATGCACATCGCTCTCGCGCACGGCCGCGCCGCGCACGTGCTCGCCGGTGATGGCGGCCAGCATGGTGGGCGAGCCCTGCACGGCGGCGCGTTGCAGGTAGTGCTTCACGGCGCGCAGGCCACCGAGCTCTTCGCCGCCGCCCGCGCGGCCGGGGCCGCCGTGCTTGAGCTGCGGCAGCGGCGAGCCGTGGCCGGTCGACTCGGCCGCGGCCTCGCGGTCGAGCACCAGCAGGCGGCCATGCCATGCGGCAGCAACCGGAATTGCCTTGGCCGCGATGGCCGGGTCGCGCGTGACCAGCGTGCCCACCAGGCTGCCACGGCCGCGCGCGGCCAGTGCCAGCGCCTCGTCGATGCCGTCATAGGGCATCAGCGTGCTGACGGGGCCGAAGGCTTCTACGTCGTGCGCAGCGTCGTGTTCGAGCGGCTTGCGGCTCAGCAGCAGCGTGGGCGCGAAGAACGCACCTTCGCTCACGCCGTCGCCCACCGGCGAGAAGCCGTCGCGCTCGCCGTACACCAGTTCCGCGCCCTTCAGCAGCGTGGCCACGCGTTCGGCCACGTCGGCCTGCTGGTCGCGCGAGGCGAGGGCGCCCATGCGCACTTCTTCGCGCGACGGATCGCCGACCACAGTCTTCGCGAGCCGCGCGCGCAGGCGCTCGGCCACCGCATCGAGATGCTGGCGCGGCACGATCGCGCGGCGGATGGCCGTGCACTTCTGGCCGGCCTTGGTGGTCATCTCGCGCGCCACTTCCTTCACGAAGAGATCGAACTCCTCGTCGTCGGGCGTCACGTCGGGCGCGAGGATCGCGCAGTTCAGCGAGTCGGCCTCGGCGTTGAACGGGATCGACTGGCGCACGATGTTCGGGTGTACGCGCAGCTTGGCGGCTGTGTCGGCCGAGCCGGTGAAGGTGACCACGTCGGGGCCTTCGAGCCGGTCGAGCAGGTCGCCCGTGCTGCCGATGACCAGTTGCAGGCTGCCCGCCGGCAGGATGCCCGACTGCACGATGAGGCGCATCAGCGCTTCGGTCAGGTAGCTGGTGGCCGTGGCCGGCTTGCCGATGCAGGGCATGCCCGCGAGGAAGCTGGGCGCGAACTTCTCGAGCAGGCCCCAGATAGGAAAGTTGAACGCGTCGATGTGCACCGCCACGCCGCCGCGCGGCACCAGGATGTGCGTACCCGCGAAGCCGCCCTTCTTGCCGAGCGGGAAGGCCGGGCCTTCGTGCACGAGATTGCCCGAGGGCAGCTCGTTGGTGCCGATGCTGGCGTAAGCGCTCAGCGTGCCTGCGCCGCCCTCGATGTCGATCCAGCTGTCGGCGCGCGTCGCACCCGTGTGGGCCGAGACGGCGTAGAGCGTTTCCTTGTTCGCGGCCAGGTACTTGGCCAGCGCCTTCAGGCGTTCGGCGCGCTGCTGGAAGTCGAGCGCCATCAGCGCGGGAATGCCGGTGCGGCGCGCATAGGCCAATGCTTCGGCGAAGTCGATGGCCTCGGCGTGCGTGCTTGCCACGGGCTGGCCGTTGACGGCGCTGCGCAATTGCTGCGCGGCCTGCTGGCCGATCCAGCGGCCGGCGATGTAGCTTTGGAGGGTGGTGGTCATGGTGCGTGTCCTTTGGTCAATGGCGCCGGGTCGAAGACTGGGTCAGTCTTTCTTGCCGATGCCCAGGTAGGTGTCGATGATTCGTTGGTCGTGCAGCAGGTCGCGCGCCTTGCCTTCGAGCGCCACGGCGCCCATTTCGAGCACATAGGCGCGGTCGGCCACTTGCAGCGCGGCGCGGGCGTTCTGCTCCACCAGCAGCACCGACACGCCATGGCTGCGCAGTTGCGACACCACGCGCAGCACTTCGCGCACCACCAGCGGGGCGAGGCCGAGCGAGGGCTCGTCGAGCATCAGCAGGCGGGGCCGCGCCATCAGCGCGCGGCCGATGGCCAGCATCTGGCGCTCGCCGCCCGAGAGCGTCGAAGCCATCTGCGGACGGCGCTCGCGCAGGCGCGGGAAGATCTCGAAGATCTCGTCCATGCGCGCGCGCTGGTCGCGCTTGCCCTTGCGCCACTGGTAGAAGCCGCCGAGCAGCAGGTTGTCTTCGACCGACATCTCGCCGAACAGCTCGCGCCGCTCGGGCACCAGCGCCACGCCGCGCGCCACCATCGTCTCGACGCCGGGGCGCGCGATGCGCTCGCCGCTCAGCATCAGCTGGCCGGTGGACTGCAGCAGGCCCATGGCAGCGCACAGCAGCGTGGTTTTGCCGGCGCCGTTGGGGCCGATCACGGTGACGATCTCGCCCTCGTTCACCTGCAGGCGCACGCTGTGCACCGCTTCCACGGTGCGGTAGGCGACGCAGAAGTCCTCGAGTTGAAGCAAAGGATGGCTCATCGTGCGTCTTCCAGCAGTTCGTCGTCGGCGCCGCCCAGGTAGGCTTCGAGCACGCGCGGGTTGGCCTGTACTTCGGCGGGCGTGCCGGTGGCGATGACAGTGCCGAATTCGAGCACCGTGATGCGGTCGGCGAGGTTCATCACGAACTCCATGTCGTGTTCCACCACGAGGATGCCGAGGCCCTCGGCGCGCAGCTGGCTCAGCAGCACAGAGAGGGCGCGCTTTTCAAGATGGCGCAGGCCGGCGGCGGGTTCGTCGAGCAGCAGCACCGAAGGCTGGCCGGCGAGCGCGCGGGCGATTTCGACCACGCGCTGCTGTCCCAAGGAAAGCGATGCGGCTGGCGTGTCGGCATGTGGGCCTAAGCCGCAGCGTTCGATCTGCTTGCGGGCTTCGGCCATCAGCGCGGCTTCTTCGGCGCGGTCCAGCCGCAGCATTGCCGCGAGCCAGCCACGCTTGGCGCGCAGGTGGGCGCCAAGCGCTACGTTCTCGACCACGCTGCGCTGCCCCAGCAGGCGCACGTGCTGGAAGGTGCGGCCCAGGCCCAGTGCGGCGAAAGCGCGCGAAGGCTTCGTGGTCATCGACTGGCCTGCGAGCTTCACCTCGCCCGAGGTGGGATCGTCCACACCCGAGATCATGTTGAAGAAGGTGCTCTTGCCCGCGCCGTTCGGACCGATCAGCGCGTGGATCTCGCCGGCCTTGAGCGTCATCGAGATCGCGTTGTTGGCGACCAAGCCGCCGAAACGCTTGCTCACGTCGCTGGCCTGCAGCAGCAGTTCGCCGCTGGGTGGCAGGGCGCGTTGTGCGAGCTGCACGGTAGGAGCCTTGGCGGTCGCTGCTGCTGCGGCTTTCTTGCCCGCCGAGTCATCGCGCACCCAGCGGCGCACGATGCGCGCCAGCGTGGGCCACAGGCCATCGGAGAAGCGCTGCAGCACGAAGAGCATCAGCAGACCGAACACGATCACTTCGAAGTTGCCGCTGCTGCCGAGCAACGCGGGCAGGATGTCCTGCAGCTTTTCCTTCAGCAGCGTGATCAGCGTTGCCCCCAGCACAGCGCCCCACAGATGGCCGGCACCGCCGACCACCGCCATGAACAGCAGCTCGATGCCGATGTTCAGGTTGAAGGGCGTCGGGTTCACGAAGCGCTGCAGGTGCGCGTAGAGCCAGCCCGACACCGCCGCGAGCAGCGCGGCCAGCACGAACAGCTTGATGCGGTGGCGTGCCGTGTCCACACCCATCGACTCGGCCACGAGCCGCCCGCCCTTGAGCGCGCGGATGGCGCGGCCTTCGCGCGAATCGAGCAGGTTGTGAAGCGCCCAGAGCGCGAGCAGCAGCGCCGCCCAGATCACCACGCCCAGCATGCGCGGCGTGGCCAGCGACACGCCGGCCACCACCAGCGGCGGCACGCCGGTGATGCCGGTCTGCCCGCCGAGGAAGTCCATGTTGCCCAGCAGGTAGTACAGGCTCAGGCCCCAGGCGATGGTGCACAGCGGCAGGTAGTGGCCTTGCAGCTTGAGCGTGACCGAACCCAGCGCCCAGGCGAGTGCGAAGGTGAACACCAGCCCAAGCAGCAGGCCGGCCCATGGAAGCAAGGCCGGGCTGACCGCGCCGCCCAGCCACGCGGCGGCGGTGGGCGACGTGCAGATCCATGCAGTGGCATACGCGCCCATGCCCACGAAGGCGGCCTGACCGAAGGATGTCATGCCGCCCACGCCGGTCAGCATGACCAGCCCGGCAGCGACCAGCGCATAGAGGCCAATGTTGCTGAGCACCGAGACGGTGAACTCGGGCAGGAAGCCCCAGGCCAGCGCCAGCAGCACCACGCACACCAGCGTGAGCTGGCGCGGCGTGACCAGCGGCTTGCCTTCGGGTTGTGCGGGCACGGCAATGTTGTTCGAAGAAGACGCGCTCATTCTTCGTCCTCCACATGATGGCTGTTGAGCGAACGCCACCACAGCACGGGAATGATCAGGGTGAAGACCAGCACTTCCTTGAACGGGCTGGCCCAGAAAGAGGCGAACGATTCGAGCTGGCCGACCAGCAACGCACCGGCCAATGCCAGCGGATAGCTTGCGAGCCCGCCGACGATGGCGGCGACAAAGCCCTTCAGGCCGATCAGGAAGCCGGTGTCGTAATACACCGTGGTGATCGGCGCGATCAGCAGGCCCGAGATGGCGCCGATGAGCGCTGCGAGCGCAAAGCTCAGGTCGCCCGACAGTTCGGTCGGAATGCCCGAGAGCCGTGCGCCCACCCGGTTGATGGCGGTGGCGCGCAGCGCCTTGCCCACCATCGAGCGGCCGAAGAACAGGAACATGGCAATCACCAGCAGCAGCGTGACACCAACCACCACCAGCGATTGCCCGCTGACCGGAATGCCGCCGATGTCGAAACGCGCCTCGGAGAACGGCGTGGTACGCGAACCCTCGGCACCGAAGAACAGCAGGCCCAGGCCGACCAGCACGCCGTGCAGCGCGACCGAGACGATCAGCAGCATCAGCACGTTGGCATCCGCCAGCGGCCGGTAGGCCAGGCGATAGAGCAGCGGGCCGAGCGGCATGATGAGCAGCAGCGTGGCGAGCGTCTGGCCCGCCATCGAGGTCGGCTTGAGCAGCAGCACCAGCGCGGCCGCGGCTGCCGGCAGCACCACGCACCAAGCGAGCGCGGAGGCCCAGTCGACCACCGCGCCGCGCTTCCAGCGCCAGAACTCCACCAGCAGCACCGCGACAGCCAGCACCAGCAGAAGCCACAGCGTGGCCGGCACGCGGCCGGCCTGCAGCATCGCCATGGAGAGCGCCCCGAAGGCGACGAACTCGCCCTGGGGAATGAAGATGACGCGCGTGACTGAAAACACCAGCACCAGCGCGAGCGCCATCAAACCGTAGACGGCACCGTTGACGATGCCGTCCTGCCCCAGTAACAGGGCGATCTGCAGATCCATACGAAAACTTTCGATCGGGCTCGGCCCGCTTCTCAACAAGTCAGGTCAGGCCGGATCGGCCGGGCGATATCAGGGCTGGTATTTCCAGGCGCCGTTTTCGATCTTGACCATCACGCGGGCGCGTTGGTCCAGGCCCAGGTGGTCCTTCTCGGTCATGTTGAAAACGCCATGCGCGCCGGACACTTCCTTGGTCTGCTCCAGCGCATCGCGCAGTGCGGCGCGGAACTCAGGCGTGCCAGGCTGTGCCTTCTTCAGCGCGACCGGCACGGCCGAGCTCATCAGCAGGCCGGCGTCCCAAGCGTGCGCGCCGAAGGTCGACACCGTGCCCTTGCCGTAGGCGGCTTCGTAGGCAGTCACATAGGTCAGGGCCGACTTCTTCACCGGGTTGCTGGCGGGCAACTGGTCGGCCACGAGCACCGGGCCGGCTGGCAGGAAGGTGCCTTCCACGTCCTTGCCGCCGACGCGCAGGAAGTCGGCGTTTGCCACGCCGTGCGTCTGGTACATCTTGCCGGTGTAGCCGCGCTCCTTGAGCGCCTTCTGCGGCAGCGCAGCCGGCGTGCCCGCACCCGCGACCAGCACGGCGTCGGCCTTGGAGGCCATCATCTTCAGGACCTGGCCCGTGACCGAGGTGTCGGTGCGCGCATAGCGCTCGTTGGCCACCACGGTGATCTTCTTCAGCGCAGCGGCCTTGGCGAATTCTTCAGACCAGCCTTCGCCGTAGGCATCGGCAAAGCCGATGAAGGCGACGGTCTTCACGCCGTTGGAGGCCATGTGCTCGGCAATGGCGAGCGACATCATGATGTCGTTCTGCGGCGTCTTGAACACCCAGCGCTTCTTGGCGTCCACGGGCTCGACGATGCGGGCCGAGGCGGCCACCGAGATCATCGGTACCTTGGCCTCGCTGACCACGTCGATCATGGCGAGCGAGGTGGGCGTGGTGGAAGAACCCAGCACGATGTCGACCTTGTTCTCGGTGATGAGCTTGCGCGTGTTGGCCACGGCTGCGGTGGTGTCCGATGCGTCGTCGAGCACGATGTAGTTGATCTTCTGGCCCCCGAGGGTCTTGGGCATCAGCGAGATGGTGTTCTTCTCGGGGATGCCGAGCGAGGCGGCAGGGCCGGTGGCCGAGACCGTCACGCCGACAGTGACGTCGGCCCACGATGCGGCGGCGGTGGCGCACAGCGCGGCGATCAGCAGGGGCTTGAAGAAGAATTTCATTTGGTCTTGTCTCCGGGTTGAAAAAACGTTGAAGTGCTAGCGCTCGTCGAATGAGAGCGTTACTCGTTCGGTCAGGGGGTGGGCCTGGCAGGTCAGGATGAATCCCGCGGCTACTTCATTCTTGTCGAGCGCGAAGTTTCTTTCCATGCGGACTTCCCCGTCAACGCACTTGGCGCGGCAGGTGCCGCACACGCCCGAGGTGCACGAGAAGGGCACTTCAAGGCCCGCGGCCGATGCCGCATCGAGGATGCTGGGCTGCCCTTCGGTGTAGGTGATCTCGCGCTGCAGGCCGTCGCGCACGATGACGATGCGCGCCTGCCTGGCGTCTCCGGGCTGCGCCTCGTGCACCACTGCACCAACCTGGGTGGCCGAAGGCAGGGCAACGCCGAAGCGTTCGATGTGGATGCGGTCTTCGGGCACGCCGGCCGCGAGCAATGCGGCCTCGGCTTCGTCGTTCATCTGGAACGGGCCGCACACGTACACGTGGTCGATCTGCGCGGCCGGCACCACGCTCTTGAGAAACTCGCCGATCTTCTCGCGATTCATCACGCCGAAGCCCAGCGGTGAATCGGTGTGCTCGTCGGAGAACACATGCTGCAGCACGAGGCGCGTCATGTAGCGGTTCTTCAGGTCTTCGATTTCTTCCTTGAACATCGTGGACTGCAGCTGCCGGTTGCCGTAGATCAGCGTGAAGCGGCTCGCGGGTTCGCGCGCCAGCACCGTCTTCATGATCGACAGGATGGGCGTGATGCCGCTGCCGCCCGCAATGCCGACGTGGTGGCGCACCGAGGCCGGCTCGATGGGCACGAAGAAGCGGCCCTGCGGCGCCATCACCTGCAGCGTGTCGCCGGGCTGCAGGCTGGCGTTGATCCAGTTGGAGAACACGCCGCCGCGCACCTTGCGCACGCCGACGCGCAGCTCGCCGTCGTCGAGGCCGGCGCAGATCGAATAGGAGCGGCGCAGGTCCTGGCCGTCGATGTCGTGGCGCAGGGTGAGGTACTGGCCCTGCGTGAAGCCGAAGACTTGCTGCAGGTCGCCCGGCACTTCGAACGAGACGATGACGGCCTCGGCCGTATCGGGCTCGATGGCCTTCACGCGCAAGGGGTGGAAGAGGGTGCTCATCGCTTGGGGCGCTTTTTCAGATTGGCTTGAAATGTTCGAAAGGCTCGCGGCAGGCCATGCAGCGATAGAGCGCCTTGCAGGCGGTCGAGCCGAAGGCCGAAAGGCGCTCGGTACGTTCGCTCGCGCAGCGCGGGCAGGCGATGCGTTCGCCTGCGATGCGGCCGAAGAGCTTGATCGGCATTGCGGTGTTGGCCGCGGCTTCGGGTGTGAGGTGGGCCGGCGGCGCGATGCCGTAGGCCTTGAGCTTGGCGCGGCCTTCGTCGCTGATCCAGTCGCTGCTCCAGGCGGGGGCGCGGCGCAGGGTGGCGCGGGCGTGACCGAGGCCGGCTTGCTCGATTGCGGCCAGCACGTCGTGCTCGATGGCTTCGGTCGCGGGGCAGCCGGAGTACGTTGGCGTGAGCACGATCTCCAGGCCGTCGTCATGCTCGATCACGTCGCGCACGATGCCGAGGTCGCAGACCGACACGGCCGGCACCTCGGGGTCGAGCACGGTGTGCAGCACGGCCCACGCGGCATCGACGTGCGAGGCTGCCATGAGGTCGGCCGTGGTCACCACACGCCCCCGGGGTAGCTGCGCTGCAGGTGCTGCATCTCCGCGAGGATGTAGCCCATGTGCTCGCTGTGCACGCCGCGCTTGCCGTTGCTGCGGAAGGCGGCTTCCTTCGGAATGGCGAGGCCGGCTGCGTCGAGCACCTGCTGCATCTCGCCCAGCCAAGGGTCGCGCAACTCGCTCCATGCCGGGCCGAGGCCGCTGGCGCTGGCTTCGGCATCGACCGCATCGCTTTCGAACAGCTCGGGCATGTAGAGCCACAGCTGCTTCAGCGCTTTTTCAGTGCGTTGGCGCGATTCGTCGGTGCCGTCGCCCAGGCGCACCACCCAGTCGCCCGAGTGCTGCTGGTGGTAGCGCGCTTCCTTCACGGCCTTGCCGGCGATGGCGGCCACTTCGGCGTCGTTCGACGCGGCGAGGCGCTGCCACAGCAGCTTGAGCAGAGTCGAAACCATCGTGTTGCGCACCACGGCAAAGGCGAAGTCGCCGCGCGGCAGTTCGGCGATGGTGAGGTTGAAGTAGTCGCGCTCGTCGCGCAGGTAGGCCAGCTGGTCTTCGTCGTGCTCGCGGCCGGCTCCTTCGAGCTTGCCGGAGTGCGTGAGCAGCGCGCGCGCCTGGCCGACGAGGTCGAGCGCGATGTTGGCCATCGCGATGTCTTCTTCCAGCACAGGTGCGTGGCCGCACCATTCACCCAGGCGCTGCGCGAGCACGAGGCAGGTGTCGCCGATGCGCAGCAGGTACTGCACGGCGGGCGTGCGGTTCAGTTCGATCGATGCTTGCATGGTCCTGGCCTTGCTCACATGTGGTCGACCGACTTGGGCAGCGCGTAGAAGGTCGGGTGGCGGTACACCTTGTCTTCCGCCGGGTCGAAGAACATGTCCTTGTCGCCCGGGTCGCTGGCCACGATCTGCTCGGAGCGCACCACCCAGATGCTGCTGCCTTCCTGGCGGCGGGTGTACACGTCGCGCGCCATCTGGATCGCCATCTTCGAATCGGCCGCGTGCAGGCTGCCGCAGTGCTTGTGGTCGAGGCCGGCCTTGCTGCGAACGAACACTTCCCACAGGGGCCACTCTTGCTTGCTGTCTTGGGTATTTGGGGCGCTCATGCGGCCTCCTTCATTGGTTGCTTGTTGGCGTGGGCCATCGCGGCTTCGCGCACCCATGCGCCGTCTTCCCATGCGTCGACGCGAGCCTGCAGGCGTTCGCGGTTGCAGGGGCCGTCTCCGGCGATCACGCGCCAGAACTCGCTCCAGTCGATGGCGCCGAAGTCGTGCGCCTGGCGCTCTTCGTTCCACTTCAGGTCGGGGTCGGGCAGGGTCACGCCGAGGATGGCGGCCTGCTCGACGGCGGCGTCGATGAACTTCTGGCGCAGCTCGTCGTTGCTGAAGCGCTTGATGCCCCAGCGCATCGATTGCGCGCTGTTGGGCGACTGGTCGTCCGGCGGGCCGAACATCATGATCGACGGCCACCACCAGCGGTTGACCGCGTCCTGCACCATCGCCTTCTGCGCGTCGGTGCCGTGGGTCATCATGGTGAGCAGGGCTTCGTAGCCCTGGCGCTGGTGAAAGCTCTCCTCGCGGCAGATGCGGATCATGGCGCGGGCGTACGGCGCGTACGAGCAGCGGCAGATGGGCACCTGGTTCATGATGGCCGCGCCGTCGACCAGCCAGCCGATGGTGCCCATGTCGGCCCAGGTCAGCGTGGGGTAGTTGAAGATCGAGCTGTACTTGGCCTTGCCGCTGTGCAGCGCGTCGAACATCTGGTCGCGCGAGGTGCCCAGCGTTTCGGCAGCGGCATACAGGTAGAGGCCGTGGCCGCCTTCGTCCTGCACCTTGGCCAGCAGGATGGCCTTGCGCTTGAGCGTGGGCGCGCGGCTGATCCAGTTGCCTTCGGGCAGCATGCCGACGATTTCGGAGTGCGCGTGCTGGCTGATCTGGCGCACCAGCGTCTTGCGGTAGTGCTCGGGCATCCAGTCTTTTGCCTCGATGAAGTCGCCGGCATCGATGTGCGCGTCGAAGCGCTCTTCGAGCCGCATTTCCTCTGCGGAGCGCACGGCCTTCTGCTTGCCGTCGCCTGCGTCCTTGCCCATGGTGTCCATTGCCTGGGTGTACATGTGCGTGTCCTTTCGGTGGGGTGTGAGGGGCGGCTCAGCGCGGACGCGTGTCGATCACGCGGCGTGCCTTGCCGGTCTGGGTGCGTTCCATCTCGTTGGGCGCATGGACCACCACGCGCGTGGAAATGCCGATGAGCGTCTTCACGCGGTGCTGCACCCATTCGCCGATGGCGGCGCGGTCTGCCGAGGCGGCGTCGGCGGGGTTGAGCTCGCAGTGCACTTCGACCTGGTCGAGCTTGTCGGCGCGGCTCACGTGCACCTGGTAGAGGCCCGACAGCGCCTTGTGCGCGAGCACGATTTCTTCGACCTGCGTGGGGAAGACGTTGACTCCGCGGATGATCATCATGTCGTCGCTGCGCCCGACGATCTTGCCCATGCGGCGGAACGAGCGCGAGGTGGGCGGCAGCAGGCGCGTGAGGTCGCGCGTGCGGTAGCGCACGATGGGCATGGCCTCCTTGCTCAGCGAGGTGAAGACCAGTTCGCCTTCTTCGCCGTCGGCCTTCAGCTCGCCGGTCTCGGGGTCGATGATCTCGGGGTAGAAGTGGTCTTCCCAGATGACGGGGCCGTCCTTGCTTTCGACGCATTCGCTGGCCACGCCGGGGCCCATCACTTCGCTCAGGCCGTAGATGTCGACGGCGTCGATGCCGGCCTTGGCCTCGATGTCGCGGCGCATGGCTTCGGTCCATGGCTCGGCGCCGAAGATGCCGACCTTCAGCGAGCTCTCCTTCGCGTCGAGGCCCTGGCGCTCGAACTGCTCGATGATCACCTGCATGTAGCTGGGCGTGACCATGATGATGTTCGGCTTGAAGTCCTGGATGATCTGCACCTGCTTCTCGGTCTGGCCGCCCGACATCGGGATGACGGTGCAGCCCGCGCGCTCGGCGCCGTAGTGCGCGCCGAGGCCGCCGGTGAAGAGGCCGTAGCCGTATGACACATGCACCATGTCGCCGGGCCGCCCGCCCGCAGCGCGGATGGAACGCGCCACGAGGTTGGCCCAGGTGTCGATGTCCTTCAGCGTGTAGCCGACCACGGTCGGCTTGCCGGTGGTGCCCGACGACGCATGGATGCGCGCGACGTTTTCGCGCGGCACGGCGAACATGCCGAAGGGGTAGTTGTCGCGCAGGTCGCTCTTCACCGTGAACGGAAACTTCGACAGGTCGGCGAGCGACTTCAGGTCGTCGGGGTGAACGCCCTTGGCGTCGAAGGCCTTGCGGTAGTGCGGCACGTTGTCGTAGGCGCGCTGCAGCGTGGCGCGCAGCCGGGTGAGCTGCAGCGCGGCGATCTCGTCGCGGCTGGCGGTTTCGATGGGGTCGAGGTCGCCGGGGGCGGGGTGCTTCACGGTCATGTCTGTTGTCTCCTCAGGCGGCAGCGGCGTTCGGGACGGCGGGGCGGCCCTTGGCTGTGTAGGAACGGCCGCGGAACATCGCGATGCGCTCGCCGCGCTGGTTGGTGATTTCGGTGTCGTACACGCCGGTGCGCCCGGCCTTCGACACTTCGTGGCAGCGCGCGGTGAGCAGGTCGCCCTCGCGCGCCGGGGCGATGAAGTCGATGGAAAAACCCGAGGCCACGGTCAGCTCGTTGTACGAGTTGCAGGCAAAGGCGAAGGTCGAGTCGGCCAGCGTGGCCATGAAGCCGCCGTGGCAGATGGCGTGGCCGTTGAGCATGTCGGCGCGCACGCGCATCTCGATGGTGGCCTGGCCGGGGCCGACCTCTACGATGCGCATGCCCAGGCCCTTGCTGGCGTTGTCGTTCTCGAACATGCCGTCGCGGACGTACTCGGCCGTCTGCTGGGGGGTGCGGGTGGTGTCGGTCATGGCTCAGCGATCCTTGAACACGGGGGCGCGCTTGGCGCGGAAGGCTTCGACGCCTTCTCGGTAGTCGTTGGCGTTGCCCATGTCGCGCTGGAGGCGGGCTTCTTCGGCGAGTGCCGCGTCGAGGTCCATGTCTTGCGCGGCGGCCATGGCCTGGCGCGTGGCGACGAGGGCGCGGGTCGGCATGCCGGCGAGCTTCAGTGCGAGCGCTGCCGTGGTTTCGGTCAGCGCCGCGTCGTCCACGCACTGCCAGATCAGGCCTATGCGCGCTGCTTCTTCAGCCGGCAGCTTGTCGCCCAGCAGCGCGATGCCGAGCGCGCGAGCCGAACCCACAAGGCGCGGCAGCAGCCAGGTGCCGCCGGTGTCGGGTACGAGGCCGATCTTGGTGAAGGCCTGGATGAAGCTGGCCGAACGGGCCGCCACCACGAGGTCGCAGCACAGCGCGAGGTTGGCGCCCGCTCCGGCCGCAACACCGTTGACGGCGGCGATCACCGGCACCGGCATCGAGCGCAGGCGCGCGACCAGCGGGGCGTAGTAAGTGGAGATGACGTGGCCCAGGTCCTTGGGCGCGGCGCCGGGCGTCGGGTCGGGGGCGACCGAAGGGTCGGCCAGGTCTTGCCCGGCGCAGAAGGCGCGGCCGGCGCCCGTGAGCACCACGCAGCGCACGCTCTCGTCTTGAGCCGCCAGCTCCAGCGCCGCCATGAGTTCGGCGTGCAGCTGCGTCGTGAAGCTGTTGAGCGCCGCGGGGCGGTTGAGGCTCAACGTGCGCACGGCGCCGGCGTTGCCGGTGAGTACCAAAGGCTCAGTCATCGCGTGTCTCTTTCATCCTTTGTGGGAGCGGATCGGAGTGCAAACACTATTGACCGACCGTTCGGTTGATTTTAGTATCGAGCCTGCAACCGGCACAAGCTGGAGCTATTCAGGGCAAACCCTGAGTCCCGCAAAAAATAAAGGAGACCGAATGCCCAGCTACTCCATCGACGGCGTGATCCCGGTCGTCGACCCGAGCGCGTACGTGCACCCCACTGCCGTGCTGATCGGCGACGTGATCGTCGGCCCGAACTGTTATGTAGGCCCCTGCGCCAGCCTGCGCGGCGACTTCGGCCGCATCGTGCTGGAGGAGGGCTCGAACGTGCAGGACCACTGCTGCGTGCACGGCTTTCCCGACAACGACACGGTGATCGAGGTCAATGGCCACATCGGCCACGGCGCGATCCTGCACAGCTGCATCGTGCGGCGCGACGCGCTGGTGGGCATGAACGCTGTGGTGATGGACGAGGCCGAGATCGGCGAGAAGGCCATCGTCGCGGCCTGCGCCTTCGTGCCGGCCGGCATGAAGGTGCCGGCGCGCTCGCTGGTCGCGGGCATTCCGGCAAAGGTGAAGCGCGAGCTGAGCGAGGACGAGATCGCGTGGAAGCTCGAAGGCACGCAGACCTATCAGGAGCTCACGGTGCGCAGCCTCGCGAGCCTGCATGAAGTGGCGCCGCTCGCGCAGGTGGAAGCAGACCGCCCGCGCCTGCCGGCCACCGAGGTGCGTTCGCTCATTGCCACCAAGCGGGGCTGACCCCATTCGCGCTTCGTGCAAGATCGCGCGTTGTCTCCAACAGTCCAACCCAGGAAACCGACCCGATGCCGCGTGGAAGATCCGCCACTTACGACGATCAGCGTGAACTGATCCTCGCGCAGGCCGCCCAGCTGTTCGCGCGCAGCGGCTATCCCGCCACCTCGATGAACCAGGTGGCCGAGGCCTGCGGCCTCTCGAAGGCCACGCTCTATCACTACTACAAGGACAAGAGCAGCCTGCTGATCAGCATCGCCGAGACGCACGTCTCCAAGCTCGCGGCGCTGGTGGCCGAGGAAGAGGCCTCGACGCATACCGACGAGCAGCGCCTGCGCCGCTTCATCTATCGCATCGTCGAGGAATATGCCGGCGCGCAGGACGCGCACCGCGTGCTGACCGACGACGTGCGCTTTCTCGCGGAAGCCGACCGCGAACGCGTGCTCGACAAGGAGCGCGAGGTGGTCGCGGGCTTTGCGCGCGCCGTGTCCGCGCTGCGCCCCGGTGCGCCGAGCGACGACCTCGCCAAGCCGCTGACCATGCTGCTGTTCGGCATGATCAACTGGATGTTCACCTGGATGAAGCCCGGCGGGCGGCTCGACCACGCGGCCATTGCGCCGATCGTGGCTGATCTGTTCCTGGGGGGCATCGGGGCGGTCAAGACGCCCGATGCGCCGGCTGCCAAGCCGCGAAGGCCTGCTAAAGAATCCGGTTGAACCAGAGCAGTGACAGCCCCGCCGACAGCAGCGTCAGCACCGCCGCGCACATCGCGAACAGCGCCGAGATTTCGGTTTCCTTTTTCTCCACCGTGAGCTTGGAGCTCAGTGTCTCGTAGACCTTCTTCAGGTCGTTCGCGGTGCCGGCGTAGAAGTACTCGGCGTTCGTCTTGTTGGCGATGGCCTTGAGCGTGTCTTCATCGAGCCGCACGCGCATCGACCAGCCTTCGAAGCCGATGGTTTCGCCATCGACCGTGCCCACACCCACCGTGTAGATGCGCACGCCGCGGTCGGCCGCGGCCTTGGCCGCATCGAGCGGGTCGACGCCGGTGGTGCGCTGGCCGTCGGTCAGCATGATGATCGCGGCCGAGGTGAATGAGCCCGGCGCCACGGGCGTGAAGTCCTTGAGCTTCTTCTCGTTCTGGTCGATCGGCATGCCGCGCTGGCGGCTCGGTGCGCTGAACTGTTCGACGTCGATGCCCGCGTCGGGGAACAGCGTGGCCAGCGACACCACGATGGCGTTGCCCGTGGCGGTGGCGCGCTGCAGCTGGAAGCTGTCGATGGCGGTCACCAGGTCTTCGTGGTTGGTGGTGGGCAGTTGCGCCACCTGCGCGCTGCCCGCGAAGGCGACGATGCCCACCTTCACGCTGCGCGGCAGGTCCTTGATAAAGCTCTTGGCCGCCTCCTGCGCCGCCACGAGCCGGTTGGGCAGCACGTCGGCCGCGCGCATGCTGCCTGACACGTCCATCGCCAGGATGATGGTCTGCTGGTTCGACGGCAGCACCACCACCGCCATCGGCCGCGCCGCGGCCACCAGCATCGCTGCCATGGCCAGCAGGAACAGCAAGGGCGGAATGTGCCGCCGCACGCTTTGCCCGGCGCCCATGGCCTCGCGCACGATCGACAGGCTGGCGTAGCGCACCGCCAGCTTCTTCTTGCGCCGCAGCAGCCAGAGATAGAGCAGGATCAGCAGCGGCAGGGCCGCCAGCAGCCAGAGGAATTGAGGCCAGAGAAAAGTCATGCTGCCACCGCCTTCATGCCAGCTGGGCCGCCGATGCGCGTGCGGCGCTTGCGCATGTCGGCGAAACGGACGATGGCTTCCACCAGGTCGTCCTGGGTAGAGAGCTCGAGTGCGTCGACGCCTGCCCTTGCCAGCGCCTCGCGCAATGCGGTTTCACGCTCGGAGGCCAGGCGCGCGAAGCGCTTGCGAAAGCCCGCGTCGTGGGTGTCGACCCACAGCTGCTCGCCGGTCTCGGCATCGCGCAGCGGCACCAGGCCGAGGTCGGGCAGTTCGAGTTCGAGCGGATCGAACAGGCGCACGGCGACCACTTCATGGCGCTGCACCAGTTGGCCCAGCGGGCGCTCCCAACCGGGCTCGCTCAGGAAGTCGGACACCACGAACACGGTGGAGCGGCGCGGCATCAGCGTGGCGGCTGACTTGAGCAAGTCGTCCAGCCGCGTCATGCCTTTCTGCGTGGGCGCGGTCTCGGCCTTGCCGGAGCGCTTTTCCATCGCATGCAGCAGGTGCAGCACGTGGCGTCGTCCGCTGCGCGGCGGAATCACTGCTTCGAGGTCGCTGCCGTAGACCAGCGCGCCGACCCGGTTGCCGTGCCGCGTGAGCAGCCGCGCCAGCACGCCGACGAAGCCCGCCGAGATCTCGCGCTTGGCCTTCAGGCCCGAGCCGAAGTCGACCGAGCGGCTCAGGTCGAGCACGAACCACGCGGCCATCTCGCGGTCTTCGGTGAACACGCGCACATGCGGCGTCTGCAGCCGCGCGGTGACGTTCCAGTCGATGTGGCGCACGTCGTCATGGTGCTGATACTCGCGCAGGTCGGCCAGGTCGAGCCCGGTGCCGCGCATCAGCGTGCGGTAGTCGCCCTGCAGCAGGCCGTCGAGGCGGCGGATCACGGTCCATTCGAGCCGGCGCAGCGCGCGTTCGGCCCCACCGGCTTCTGCGGCGAGCCGTTCGTCGTTTGCGGCCGCGGGGGCCTTACGCCACCAGCTTTTCATGTTCGAGAGGCTTGGGAGGGGCGGGGACTGCACGCATGATCTTCTCGACCAGGCCGTCGGGCGTCAGGCCCTCGGACAAGCCTTCGTAGGAAAGCGTCACGCGGTGGCGCAGCACGTCGGGCACCAGCGCCGTCATGTCTTCCGGCAGCGCATAGCTGCGGCCGCGCAGCAGCGCCAGGGCGCGCGCGCCCTCGGTCAGGCTGATGCTGGCGCGCGGGCTGGCGCCGAAGGTGATGAAGCGGCGCAGATCCTTCAGCCCGTGCTTCTCGGGCGTGCGCGTGGCCGACACCAGCTTCACGGCGTATTGAATGAGCGAAGGGTCGACGTACACGCGCCGCGCCTCGGCCTGCAGCGCCGCGAGCTGCTCGGTGGTGGCGACCGGCGTGGCGTTGACGGGCGGGCCGATCACGCGCTGGACGATGACGAATTCTTCCTCGTCGCTCGGGTAGTCGACCAGCACTTTCATCATGAAGCGGTCGACCTGTGCCTCGGGCAGCGGGTAGGTGCCCTCGGTCTCGATGGGGTTCTGCGTGGCCATCACGAGGAAGGGGCGCGGCACCTTGTGCGTTTCGCCGGCGATGGTGACCTGGCGCTCCTGCATCACTTCGAGCAGCGCGCTCTGCACCTTGGCCGGCGCGCGGTTGATTTCGTCGGCCAGCAGCAGGTTGGCGAACACCGGGCCCAGCGAGGTGCTGAACTCGCCGGTCTTCTGGTTGTAGATGCGCGTGCCCACGAGGTCGGCGGGCACAAGGTCGGGCGTGAACTGGATGCGCTTGAACTGGCCGCGCACGGTGTCGGCCAGCGTCTTGATGGTGAGCGTCTTCGCAAGGCCCGGCACGCCTTCGACCAGCAGGTGCCCGCCCGCGAGCATGCCGACCATCACGCGCTCCAGAAAGCGGTCCTGGCCCACGACCACGCGCTTCACCTCGTAGAGGATCTGCTCCATCAGTTCGGCGGTGCCGGCGGGCGTGGGGTTGGCGGTCTCTGCTGTGCTCATGCGAAGGACTTTCGAAGAAGGATCGGTCAGAACGGTGGAGAACCTGCGGCGGAAGCGGCGTTCTCGATGGGCACAGCGAAGCCGATGCCGATGAAGGTGCGCTGCTGCGTCGGGTTGAGGATGGCGGTGACGATGCCGAGCACCTCGCCATCCATGTTGATCAGCGGACCGCCCGAATTGCCGGGGTTGGCTGCGGCATCGAACTGGATCAGGTTGCCCAGCTCCTGCTTGCCCTCGGGCGAGCGGAACGAGCGCTTCAGGCCCGACACCACGCCAGCCGACACCGACGGCCCGATGCCGAATGGAAAGCCCACGGCCGCCACCTGGTCGCCGGGGCGCAGGTCGGCGGTCGAACGCATGGTGGCGGGGATCAGGTCGTCGGGAATCTTTTGTGCCTGCAGTACCGCGAGGTCGTTCTCGGGCTGCACGCCGGTGATGGTGGCGATGGCTTCCAGCCCGTCGTAGAAGGTGACCTTGATCTTGTCGGCGCCTGCGACCACGTGCAGGTTGGTGAGGATCACGCCCTTGTCGACGATCACCACGCCCGTGCCCACGCCGCGCTCGACCTCGCCCGGGGCCTCGCCGTCGTTGGGGGCTTCGGGCGGCTTGCCCTTGGCGATGTTGCGTCCGCGCTTCTGGGTCTTGGCTTCGGGCGTGTGCTTTTCTTCGCCGTAGCTCACCACCCGCACCACCGAGGGCCGGATGATGTCGGCCGCCTTGGCCGCGGGCGAGGGCAGGGTGTTGGTCTGCAGCGTGCGCAGCACGGCCGCGTCGATGTCTTTTTGCGTGAGTGCCTTGGCGCCTGGGCGCGGCATCCACAGCGCGGCGCCGGTGACCAGCGCGGCTGACAACATGATGAGCAAGGCGAAGCTGCGGCGGCCGGGTTGCCAGCCGGGTTTTTTCGCGGGAGCAGCCTGCAGGGCCTGACCCCCGCCGGCGTTTTCGGCCGATGCTGGCGCATCCGCCCGTTCGGCCGCCTCGTCTGCGGCCGGTGGCAGCGTGCGGGGCGAACGGCTGTAGAAAGCGGGCCTGCGCATCGGAGCACCTCCGGCTAAAAAATCGCGTGAAGGAGTTCACAGTAGCACGCTTTCCGCGCCTGCGCATCCCATCAGGCATCATCGTGCGATGGCTACCTTCGTCGATACCCACTGCCATCTGGATGCGCCCGAATTCGGTGCGGAGATGCCGGCCCTGCGCGTCCGCGCCGCCGGGCGAGGGGTGGCGATGTGCGTGATCCCGGCGGTGGCCGTCTTCAATTTCGCCACCGTGCGCGAACTGGCCCACGCGCAGGGCGATGCCTACGCGCTGGGAATCCACCCGTTGTGCACCGGCGAGGCGAAGGACGAAGATCTCGAAACCCTCGATGCCGAGCTGACCGCGCGGCGCGGCGACCCGCGGCTGGTAGCGGTCGGCGAGATCGGGCTCGACTACTTCGTCGAGGGGCTCGACGGCCCGAAGCAGGAGCGTTTTTTTCACACTCAGTTGCAACTGGCACGCAGGCATGGGTTACCCGTGCTCATCCACGTGCGGCGCTCGGTTGACAAGGTGCTCAAGCATCTTCGCCAGACGGCGGGCGGCAGGCCGTGGCAGGGCATTGCCCATGCCTTCAACGGCAGCGAGCAGCAGGCCCATGCGTGCATCGATCTCGGCCTGAAGCTGGGCTTCGGCGGCGCGGTGACCTTCGAGCGGGCCCTTCAATTGCGGCGGCTGGCCTCCACGCTGCCGATCGAATCGATCGTGATGGAAACCGATGCGCCCGACATCCAGCCGCACTGGCTGTACCGCACGCAGGCCCAGCGCGATGCCGGCGAGTCGCAGGGCCGCAACGAGCCGGCCGAGCTGCCGCGCATCGCCGAAGTGGTGGCCGGCCTGCGGGGCATGGGCATCGACGAACTGGCCGCGGCCACCACCCGGAACGCGCTCGAAACGCTTCCGCGTCTCGAAAACCTCATGGCCATGTCGGAACGCCCGCCGCAACCCGCGTAGGCCAATGCCCCGACCTGCCCGGATGCGTGCAGATGGCGTGGATTTGCTGTCATCCTTGAACTTCACCAGTTCGTTGCTGGTTCAGTGGCAAGTCAGTCACTCAAAACTTCATCCAACAAGGAGCTTTACATGACCACGTCTTTCATTCGCACCGTGCCCGTCGTCCTCGCGCTGGCGCTCGCCTCCATCGGCGTGTCGGCCGTGGCCCAGACCACCGCACCCGCTGCCACCGCCCCGGCCCCGGCCGAACCCTCCACCACTGAAAAAGTGAAGGAAGCCGGCAAGGACGCCGTGGACGCCACCAAGCGCACGACCAAGAAGGCCGTCGCCGCCACCGAAAAGGGCACCAAGAAGGCCTGGAGCGCCACCAAGCGCACCACCAAGAAGGCCACCACCGCCACCAAGCATGCGGCCACCAAGACCGGCGAAGTCGTCGAGAACGCCGGCCACAAGACGGCCGACGGCATGCGCAGCACCGGCAAGGCCATCGGCGAGAAGATCCCCGGCACGGCCGAGAACGAAGCCGCCAAGAAGTAAGAGCTGACAAGCCGGCTTCGGCCCTCGCGAAAGAACCCGCTTCGGCGGGTTTTTTCATGGGCCGCGCAAGTGCGTGCGAGACGGTGGCACGATGCCGGCCATGAATCCCCCCGCCACATCCGATGCCGCCAGCTCCATGCTCACGGGGTTGGCGCCCATCGTCTCGCCCGCAACGGCCGTGCTCATCCTCGGCAGCTTCCCGGGCGTCAAGTCGCTCGAACGGCAGCAGTACTATGCACACCCCCAAAACCAGTTCTGGAAGATCTTGCAAGCTGTCTGGCCCGAAGTCCCTTTGCCGTCGGGTGTAGACAGCTACGCGCAGCGCTGCCGCTGGCTGCTCGACCGCGGCCTGGGCGTGTGGGACGTGTATGCGTCCTGCGAGCGCGAGGGCAGCCTCGACTCGGCCATCCGCGCGCCCGTGGCGAACGACATTGCCGGCCTGCATCTGCCGAAGCTCGCCGCCATTGCGCACAACGGCGGCGAGAGCTTCAAGCATGCGCGCCACACGCGCACCCTCGGCGTGCCGGTCTACCAGCTGCCTTCCACCAGTCCTGCCAATGCGTCGTGGAGCTTCGAGCGCAAGCTTGCGGCGTGGCGCGAGGTGCTGGCCACCCACAAACTAGTCGTCTGACGGCATCGATGGCATCGAGCAAAACTTCTATTTCTCTCCCCGAAGTCAATTTCTCCGACTGGGGCGACATCCGCTACCTGCACCTGGGCACCGAATGGGTCCAGGGTTCGATGAAGCTCGACGCGCCTTTCGAGATCGAACTCGAATACGTGCAACGCATGATGGCTTGGCTGCTGTTCGCCGACGGCAAGACCGTGGCCAGCCGCCATGCGATGCAGCTCGGCCTGGGCGCGGCCACGCTCACCAAGTTCAGCCGCAAGATCCTGCGCATGCGCACCACCGCGATCGAGCTCAATCCGCAGGTGGTGTCGGCTTGCCGCGGCTGGTTCAAGCTGCCGCCGGACGACCCCAAGCTGCGCGTGGTGATTGCCGACGCAGCCGCCGAGATCCGCAAGCCCGAATGGCACGGCACTGTCGATGCATTGCAGGTCGACCTGTACGACCACGAGGCCGCCGCGCCCGTGCTCGACAGCGAAGACTTCTACGTCGACTGCCGCGCGCTGCTCACCGAAGACGGCTGCATGACGGTCAACCTCTTCGGCCGCTCTTCGAGCTACGAGCGCAGCCTCGAAAAGATTGCAGGCGCATTCGGCGCCGATGCCGTCTGGGCCTTCAAGCCGACGCGCGAAGGCAACACGGTGGTGCTCGCGCAGCGCACCCCGAGCCGTCCAAAGCGCGATGCGCTTGCCGAGCGCGCCCAAACGATCCAGACTCGCTGGGGCTTGCCCGCGCCGAAATGGTTGCGTGTCTTCAAGCCTCTGAATATTTCAATCACTCGACCTGCCGGCCCATGAGCGCTGTTCCCGCTGTTTCTGCTCCCGCCCCCCTGGCCGCCCGCCATGAAGGCCCGCTCGACCTTCGGCGCCTTATTGAATGGCTCGCCGCCGATGGCGTGATTTCCCCGGTCGAAGCCAAGCGCACCATCGCGCGCTGCGCGCAGGCCGAAAGCCGGCAGGCGCCGCTGGTGCGGCTGGCCAACGTGGCCATGACGCGGGAGAGCGACAACAAGCCGCTCGACCTTGAAATGCTCACGCAATGGCTCGCGGGCCGCGCCGGGCTCACGTACCTGCGCATCGACCCGCTCAAGGTCGACGTGGGCAAGGTGGCCGACACCATGAGCGCCGCGTATGCCGAGCGCCACAAGGTGCTGCCTGTGCAGGTGCTGCCCAACGAGGTGGTGGTGGCCACGGCCGAGCCCTTTCTCACCGACTGGATCGCCGAGGTCGAGCGGCAGGCGCGCCGCTCGGTGCGCCGCGTGGTCGCCAACCCGGCTGACATCCAACGCTACACGGCCGAGTTCTTCGCGCTGGCGAAGTCGGTGCGCGCCGCGCAGAAGGCCGGCGGCAACACCGGCGGCGCGAGCTTCGAGCAGCTGGTGGAGCTCGGCAAGAGCAACAAGCAGCTCGACGCCAACGACCAGAGCGTGGTGCAGGTGGTCGACTGGCTGTGGCAGTACGCCTTCGACCAGCGCGCGAGCGACATCCACCTGGAGCCGCGCCGCGAGCAGGGCGTGATCCGCTTCCGTATCGACGGCATCCTGCATCCGGCCTACCAGATGCCGATGGGCGTGATGAACGCAATGGTCGCGCGCATCAAGCTGCTCGGCCGCATGGACGTGGTGGAAAAGCGCCGCCCGCTCGACGGCCGCATCAAGACCCGCAACATGCGCGGCGACGAAGTCGAAATGCGCCTGTCGACCCTGCCGACCGCCTTCGGCGAGAAGATGGTGATGCGGATCTTCGACCCCGACACCGCGGTGAAAGACCTCGACGCGCTGGGCTTCGCGCAGCACGACGCGCAGCGCTGGGAACAGCTCGTCACGCGGCCCAACGGCATCATCCTGGTGACCGGGCCCACGGGCTCGGGCAAGACCACCACGCTGTATTCCACGCTCAAGCGCGTGGCGACCGAAGAGGTCAACGTGAGCACGGTGGAAGACCCGATCGAAATGATCGAGCCCTCGTTCAACCAGACGCAGGTTCAGCCGCAGCTGGACTTCGGGTTTACCGAAGGCCTGCGCGCGCTGATGCGGCAGGACCCGGACATCATCATGGTCGGCGAAATCCGCGATCTCGCCACCGCCGAGATGGCGGTGCAGGCCGCGCTCACCGGCCACCTGGTGTTCAGCACGCTGCACACCAACGACGCGCCGAGCGCCATCACGCGGATGATGGAACTGGGCGTGCCTTCGTACCTCATCAACGCGGTGATGCTGGGCGTGCTCGCGCAGCGGCTGGTGCGCACGCTGTGCCCCAACTGCAAGCAGCCCGACGACACCGTCACCCGCGAGAAGCTGGAGACCATCGTCAAGCCGTGGCAGATCACGGGCTCGGTGCGCGCCTACAAGCCGGTGGGTTGTGTCGATTGCCGCATGACCGGGTACATGGGCCGCATGGGGCTGTACGAACTGCTGAGCATCAGCGAGGCGTTCAAGGCGCAGGTCACGAAGGAGCCCAATCTGGGCGGGCTGCGCAGGCAGGCCGTGATCGACGGCATGCGGCCGCTGCGGCTGGCCGGCGCGCTGCGCGTGGCCGAAGGCGTGACGACCATCGAAGAGGTGCTGAGCGCCACGCCGCCGCTGGAATAATCCGGCGGTTCAACATCCGGGAGGCCGCTGAGACCTTTCGGGTTATCCCTAGGCCGGTGGTTAGTGGAATCCACATCAGTCTGACCGGAAGCTGACTCGACAATCCCGCATCGAAATTTGTTCGAGGAGACTGTTCGTGAAGATCAAGAGTCAGAAAGACTTTTTCTCGGGTCTGATGTTCACGGTGGTGGGTGTGGCGTTCGCATGGGGCGCCACTACCTACACCGTGGGCACCGGGGCCCGCATGGGTCCGGGTTATTTCCCGTTGATGCTCGGCATCCTGATGGCCCTCATCGGCCTCGGGATCATGTTCAGCGGGCTCACCGTTGAAACCACCGACGGCGAAAAGATCGGCAAGTGGGCCTGGAAGCAGGTGGTGTTCATCCTGGGCGCCAACCTTGCATTCGGCATCCTGCTCGGCGGCCTGCCGAGCATCGGCGTTCCTGCCATGGGCATGATCATCGCCATCTACGCGCTGGTGATCATCTCCAGCCTTGCGGGCCATGAGTTCAAGCTGCCCAGCGTGCTCGTCCTGGCCACTGTGCTGGCCGTCGGCAGCTATGTCGCGTTCATCTGGGCGCTGAAGCTCCAGATCCAGGTCTGGCCGACCTTCATCACCGGCTGAGAAGAAAGCTGCTCACATCATGGAATTGGTTGAACACCTCTCGATGGGTTTTGGCGTTGCCTTTACCTTCACCAACCTGCTGTACTGCCTCGTCGGCTGCATTCTGGGCACGCTGATCGGCGTGCTCCCGGGCATCGGCCCGGTCGCGACCATCGCGATGCTGCTGCCGGCCACGTACGCGCTGCCGCCCGTGTCGGCGCTGATCATGCTGGCCGGCATCTACTACGGCGCACAGTACGGCGGCTCCACCACCGCGATTCTGGTCAACCTGCCGGGCGAATCATCGTCGGTGGTGACCGTGATCGACGGCTACCAGATGGCGCGCAAGGGCCGCGCGGGTCCGGCGCTCGCCGCGGCCGGCCTGGGCTCGTTCTTCGCGGGTTGCGTGGGCACGCTGATCCTGGCCGCCTTCGCACCGCCGCTGACCGAGCTGGCCTTCAAGTTCGGCCCTGCCGAATACTTCTCGCTGATGATCCTGGGCCTGATCGGCGCCGTGGTGCTGGCCTCGGGCTCGCTGCTCAAGGCCATCGCGATGATCGTGCTGGGCCTGCTGATGGGTCTGGTCGGCACCGACGTGAATTCGGGTGTCGCTCGCTACAGCTTCGACATTCCGGAGCTCACCGACGGCATCGGCTTCGTGGCCATCGCCATGGGCGTGTTCGGTTATGGCGAAATCATTGCCAACCTCTCGCGCCCCGATGACGAGCGTGAAGTGTTCACTGCCAAGGTCTCGGGCCTGTTCCCGACCAAGGAAGACTTCAAGCGCATGGTTCCCGCGGTGCTTCGCGGCACGGCACTGGGCGCGGCTCTTGGCATCTTGCCTGGCGGCGGCGCGCTGCTGGCAGCTTTTGCGGCCTACACCATCGAGAAGAAGACCAAGCTGAAGCCGGGCGAAGTGCCCTTCGGCAAGGGCAACATCCGCGGCGTGGCGGCTCCCGAGTCGGCCAACAACGCCGGTGCGCAAACTTCCTTCATCCCGTTGCTGACGCTGGGCATTCCGCCCAACGCGGTGATGGCGCTGATGGTGGGCGCCATGACGATCCACAACATCCAGCCCGGCCCGCAGGTCATGACCAGCAACCCCGAGCTGTTCTGGGGCCTGATCGCCTCGATGTGGATCGGCAACGCGATGCTGATCATCCTGAACCTGCCGCTGATCGGCATGTGGATCAAGCTGCTGTCGGTGCCGTACAAGTACCTGTTCCCTGCCATCGTGCTGTTCTGCGCGATCGGCGTGTACTCGACCAACAACAACACCTTCGACATCTGGATGGTGGGCATCTTCGGTCTGGTGGGCTACACCTTCTTCAAGCTGGGTTGCGAGCCTGCGCCGTTGCTGCTGGGCTTCATCCTGGGGCCGATGATGGAAGAGAACCTGCGCCGCTCGCTGCTGCTGTCGCGTGGCGACTGGAGCGTGTTCGTGACGCGTCCGATCTCGGCGAGCCTGCTGGCTGCGGCTGCATTGCTGCTGATCATCGTGCTGCTGCCGGCTGTGAAGTCGAAGCGCGAAGAGGCCTTCGTCGAAGACTGACGGCGTTCTGCTCCCTTCAAGACGGCGCCTTCGGGCGCCGTTTTTCGTTTATGCGACGACTCTCTAGGTGCGCGTTCGGGGCGGCTTCATATGCTGCCGAGCCATCGCCAGAAAAGCCATGGCAGCCGGATTGAGCGGATGCTTGGCCAGCCGAATGGCAACCACCGGATATTCCAGCGTGGGCCGCACCACGCCCAGCGCGCGGAGGTTGGCCGGCATCAGCACTTCCACATAGCGCGGCAGCAGCGCCACTCCCGCGCCCGCCTGGATGAGGCCGAAGGCCGTCGACAGCATCGACACATGATGCACCACGCGCGGGTACACGTTGGCCATGCTCGAGAGTTGGCGGCTCACGGCACGCCACACATTGGCGTCGGGGTTGACGTGGATGAAGGGCAGCGCCTCCAGGTGCCGGGCCTCGACCACGGCGTGCTGCGCCAGCGGATGGTCGTCCCGCACGAAGAGGGCCATGCGGTCGGAGAACAGCGGCTCCGTCGCCAGCTCCGAATGCTTCTGGCCGATATCGGAGCCGAAGCCCAGGTCTGCCTCTTGCGAGAGGATGCGCGAGATCATCTGATCCGCCGTGCTGTCGAGCAGCGTGGTCGCGAGCGTCGGGTGCTTCTGCGAAAAGCGGCCGAGCAGCGGCGGCAGCAGGGCGCCTGCGGTCAGGTGGCCCACCGCCAGCACGATGCGGCCTTCGCGCAGTTGCGACTGCGAGCGGCAGGCATCGACGGATTCATCGATGAGGCGCAGTGCACGCACGGCCGTGTCGACCATCATCTGGCCCGCATTGGTCATGCGGATGCGGCGGCCGCGCACCACCAGCGGCTGCGCCAGCTCTTCTTCCAGGCGCTTGACCAGATGGCTGATGGCCGGCTGCGTGAGCTGCAGGGCCTCGGCCGCCAGTGTGAAGCTGCCTGTTTCGGCCACCGCCGTCAGCGCCCGCAACTGCTGCAGCGAGATCTCTTCAGCGGTGTTCCTTGCCATAAACAGCTTTGATAGTTGAATAAGCAGAATTATCTGGCTTGATGCGCTGCCGCTGCATAGCATCCTTTTTTCGTTCACAGGCACAGAATTCCGTACATGAAACGCCTCCAGTTCCTCCAGGTGCTCGCCGTTGCGCTCGGCATGGCCGCCTCGTCCGCCAGCCTGGCCCAGGGCTACCCGAACAAGCCGATCCGACTGATCGTGCCGTTCCCGGCGGCCGGCGCCACCGATCTCTTCGCCCGCACGCTGGGACAGAAGATGGGCGAGAAGCTCGGCACCGCGCTGGTGGTCGACAACAAGCCCGGCGCTGGCGGGGCCATCGGTTCCGACCAGGCTGCCAAGGCCCCGGCCGACGGCTACACGATCCTGCTGGCCACCACCAGCACGCACTCGATCGGCCCCGCCGTCAGCAAGCTGCCCTACGACACGGTGCGCGACTTCACGCCCATCGCGCACGTGGGCGACGCGGCCAGCATCATGCTGGTGCCGGTCAATTCGCCCGCCAAGACAGTGCGCGAGTGGATCGACTACGCGAAGAAGAACCCCGGCAAGCTCAACTACGCATCGAGCGGCAACGGCACCATCGTGCAGCTCACGGCCGAGCTGTTCAAGGCGCAGGCCGGCGTGTTCGTCACGCACATTCCCTACAAGGGCACGGCGCTGGCCATTCCCGACCTGATCAGCGGCAAGATCGACGTGCTGTTCGACTCGCTGCCCACCGGCATGCCGCACGTGCGTGACGGCCGCCTGCGTGCATTGGGCGTTACCTCGCTCAAGCGCAGCCCGCTGGCGCCCGAACTGCCGCCCATTGCCGACACGCTGCCGGGCTACGAGTCGAACACGTGGTTCGGCTTCTATGGCCCGAAGAACCTGCCGGCGGACATCGTCGCGAAGATTAACAAGGCGGCCAACGAGGCGCTGGCCGATCCTGAAGTGAAAGAGAAACTTGCGCGCCTGGGCATCGAGACCGCGACGCCGGGTACGCCCGATCAGTTCGCGAAGATGGTCGCCGCCGACGCCGCCAAGTGGAAGAAGATCGTCGTCGACCGCAAGATCACCAACGAATGAAGAAGAGAAAGAAGAGCACGCCGAAATGAACTTCGATTTCAACAACCCCTACCTCTCGACCCGCATCCCGATCTTCGCGCGCAACGTCGTGTCGACCTCGCACCCCTTGGCCTCGCAGGCCGGGCTGCGCATCCTGCAGCAGGGCGGCAACGCGGTCGATGCTGCCATTGCCACTGCCGCCGTGATGACGCTGGTCGAGCCAGTGAGCAACGGCCTGGGCAGCGACGCCTTCTGCATCCTGTGGGACGGCAAGGAACTGCACGGCCTCAACGCCTCGGGCCCCGCGCCCAAGGCCTGGACGCCGGAGTACTTCAAGTCCAAGTACGGTGCCGACGCGGCCAATCCGCCCATGCGCGGCATCGACTCGGTCACGGTGCCGGGCGCTGTGCGTGGCTGGGTTGCCATGAGCGAGCGCTTCGGCAAGCTGCCGTTCGCCGACCTGCTGGCGCCGGCCATCGACATCGCCGAGCGCGGCTATCTGGTGCCGCCGGTGGTGCAGGGCAAGTGGGCCGCGGCCACGCCGTTGCTGGGTTCGCAGCCGGGCTTTGCGCAGACCTTCCTGCCGTGGGGCCGTGCGCCCGAGGTGGGCGAGCTGTTCCGTTTCACGGCCGCCGCGCGTGCGCTCAAGGCCATTGCCCGCACCAAGGGCGAGGCCTACTACAACGGCGAAATCGCCGAGGCGCTGGCGAAGTTCTCGGCCGAGCAGGGCGGTGCGCTCACGGTGGCTGACCTCGCGGCCTACCAGCCCGAGTGGGTCAAGCCGATCTCGCGCGACTACCGCGGCCACACGCTGCATGAGATTCCGCCTAACGGCCAAGGCATTGCCGCGCTGATCGCGCTCGGCATTCTCGAAAAATTCGACATCGCCTCGCTGCCGGTCGACTCGGTGCAATCGCAGCATCTGCAGATCGAAGCGATGAAGCTGGCCTTTGCCGACGTGTACCGCTACGTGTCGGAACGCAAGACGATGGAAGTCACGACCGAGCAGATGCTCGACGATGCGTACCTCGCCTCGCGTGCCCGCCTCATCGACGCTCAGCGCGCACAGGACTTCAAGGCCGGCAACCCCGTGAAGGGCGGCACCATCTACCTCACGGCCGCCGACGAGAGCGGCATGATGGTGAGCTTTATCCAAAGCAACTACATGGGCTTCGGCTCGGGCTGCGTGGAGCCCGAATTCGGCATCAGCCTGCAGAACCGCGGCCACGGCTTCAGCCTGAAGGCCGAGAGCCCGAACGTGGTGGCCCCGGGCAAGCGCCCGTTCCACACCATCATCCCGGCCTTCCTCACCAAGGACGGCCAGCCGGTGATGAGCTTCGGCGTGATGGGCGGCAACATGCAGCCGCAGGGCCACATGCAGACGCTGGTTCGCATGCTCGACTACAAGCAGAACCCGCAGGCCGCCTGCGACGCGCCGCGCTGGCGCTTCAACGCGGGGCTCGAGATCAACGTGGAGGCCGCGATGAACCCGGCCACGGTACAGGGCCTGCGCGACCTGGGCCACCACCTGGAAGTGATCAACGACTCGTACCAGGACTTCGGCGCCGGTCAGTTCATCTGGCGCGCGGGCGAGCCATCGGTGGAGGGCTATGTGGCCGCCAGCGATCCGCGCCGCGACGGCGTGGCTGCGGGGTACTGAGCAAAAGCAAGGGTTTGAAGTTGCCGCGATGATCGGGGGATGAACAAGACAGCCGCATCGCTCGGCATCCCCACTCACGACGGCGCAAGAAAAGGCTATGCGTCCGGTCTGATCCTTGCCACGCTGGGCGCCATCGCGTTCAGCGGCAAGGCCATCATCGTCAAGCTGGCGTACCGCTACGGCGTGGACGCCATCACGCTCATCATGCTGCGCATGCTGTTCGCGCTGCCGCTCTTTGCCGTGATGGCATGGTGGGCGGGGCGCGGCAAGCCTGCGCTGACGGGCCGCGACTGGATCGGCGTGATCGGGCTCGGCTTCTCGGGCTACTACCTCGCGAGCTTTCTCGACTTTGCGGGGCTCGCGTACATCTCGGCCAGCTTCGAGCGGCTGATCCTGTATCTCAACCCCACGCTGGTGCTGCTGTTCGGCTGGCTGATGTACCGGCGGCGCGCCACGCGCCCGCAGGTGCTGGGCATGATCGTGAGCTATGCCGGCGTGCTGCTGGTGTTCGGCCACGAACTGTGGACCGGGGGGGGCGGCGGCAAGGGCGGCGGGGCGGCGGCGTGGGGCGCGTTCCTGGTGTTCCTGAGCGCGGTGAGCTATGCGGGCTATCTCGTCTACAGCGGCGAGTTCGTCAAGCGCCTGGGGTCGCTGCGGCTCGTGGGACTGGCCACCACCGTGGCTTGCGTGCTGTGCATCCTGCAGTTCGTGCTGACGCGGCCGATGAGCGTGGCGATGCAGGTGGCGCCCGAGGTGATCTGGCTGTCGGTGCTCAACGCCACGCTTTGCACGGCGGTGCCCGTGCTGATGGTGATGATGGCCATCGAACGCATCGGCCCCGCCGTGGCCGCGCAAACCGGCATGATCGGGCCGCTGTCGACCATCCTCATGGGGGTGGTCATACTGGGCGAGCCGTTCACGCCGTGGATCGCGGCCGGCACTGTGCTCGTCATTGCGGGCATTTTCGTTTTCACACGCAAGGGGCGCTGAAGCCCCTTGCCGTACTGACTGACTCACAGGAGCAACAACATGGATCTGGGTATTGCAGGCAAGACCGCGCTGGTGTGCGGCGCGAGCAAGGGGCTGGGCTACGGCTGCGCCGAGGCGCTGGTGCGCGAGGGCGTCAACGTGGTGATCGTGGCGCGCGGCGCCGAGGCACTGGAAGCAGCTGCGACGAAGCTGAACGAGGCGGCCGGTGCATCGGGCCCGTTCGTCAAACATGTGGCCGCCGACATCACGACCGAAGCCGGCCGCGCCGCAGTGTTCGCGCTGGGCCATGACTTCGACATCGTCGTCACCAACGCAGGCGGCCCGCCGCCCGGCGACTTCCGCAACTGGGACCGCGAGGCGTGGATCAAGGCGGTCGATGCCAACATGCTCACGCCCATCGAGCTGATCAAGGCCACGGTCGACGGCATGGCCAAGCGCGGATTCGGCCGCATCGTGAACATCACGTCGAGCTCGGTGAAGTCGCCCATCGACATCCTGGGCCTGTCGAATGGTGCGCGCAGCGGCCTCACCGGCTTCGTGGCCGGCGTGGCGCGCACGCCCATCGCGGCGCAGGGCGTGACCATCAACAACCTGCTGCCGGGCTCCTTCGACACCGATCGCCTCAAAGGCACGATGGCCGGCGCCGCGCAGAAGTCAGGCCAGGACTTCGACACTGTGTGGGAAGCCCGCAAGAAGAACATTCCTGCGAAGCGCTTCGGCACGCCGGCGGAGTTCGGCGCCATCTGCGCATTTCTGTGCAGCATGCAGGCCGGCTACATGACCGGCCAGAACGTGCTGGCCGACGGCGGGGCCTACCCGGGAACTTACTGAGCTCGCCCCCAGGCTGCGCGAGGCCCGGTGTTTTCAGCGCCGAGACGCCACCACGATTCCGCCCACGATCAGCAGGAACGCCGCGCCGTGATACCAATGTGGCGGCTCCCGCAGGAAGGCTGCTGACAGCACCGCCGCGAACAGCGGCGTGAGGTTCATGAAGATGCTTGCCGCCTGCGGGCCCGCGCGTTGCACGCCCGTGCCCCAGCAGCGATAGGCCACCACCGCGGGCCCGATGCCGATGAACAGCATCGCGGCGATGAGTGGCCAGCCCAGGTCGATGTGGGCGGGTGTCAGCGTCCATTCACCGGCGGCCAGCGCGCCCGACCATGCGACGCCGAACACCAGCTGCGACATCAGGAACGCGGCCCAGTCCTGCCGCACGGCCTTGGGCTCGTGCGTGCGCGCAAGCAGCCAGCTGTAGAAGGCCCAGGCGATGGTGCCCAAAATCATGTAGAGGTCGCCCGGCACCAGCCGCAGCCCAAGCAGTTGCTGCCATTCGCCGCGGCTGAGCACCAGCAGCACGCCCACCATCGACAGCAGCGCGCCGCCGATCTCGCGGGCACTGATGCGAGCGCCGAAGAACAACGCCCCGGTCGCGAGCATCCACAGCGGCAGGCTGGAGCCGACCAGCGTCACGTTGATGGGCGTGGAGGTTTGCAGCGCCAGGTACTGGAACGCGTTGTACAGGCCGATGCCCAGCAGCCCGAGCACCGCGTAGCGTTTCCAGTGCTCCCACAGCGGGCTGTTGCGGCGCAGCACCGGCGCAGCCAGCGGCAGCAGCAGCACGAACGCGATGACCCAGCGCACGAAGTTCAGCGTGAGCGGCGACACCATGTCGCGCACCAGCCGGCCGACCACGGCATTGCTGGCCCAGAGCAGCGGCGGAACGATGAGCAGGAGAACGGTAAGGGGAGCGAGGCGCTGCGGCTGTGTCTGCATGGCCGCCGACTCTACCGGGCAATGATGCCCCGCGCCGCCACGGGAAACCCAGACGTGGCAGGATGCCCATCCTTCTTCTTTTCCTGTGTGTGGAGACTGCAACGATGATGAGCAAAGCCGTCCGTATCGACCGCCATGGCGGCCCCGAAGAACTGAAGATCGTCGACGTGGAAGTCGGCGAGCCCGGCCCCGGCGAGATCCGCATCCGCCACAAGGCCGTGGGCCTGAATTTCATCGACACCTACCAGCGCAGCGGGCTCTACCCGTTCGCGATGCCGCTGCAGTTGGGCATGGAAGCCTCGGGCATCGTCGAGGCGGTGGGCGAGGGCGTGACGCACCTGAAGCCCGGTGACCGCGCCGCCTATGCCAGCCCGCCCCCGGGTGCCTACTGCGAACTGCGCGTGATGCCGGCCAAGTGCGTGTGCAAGCTGCCCGACGACATCTCCTTCGAGACCGGCGCGGCCATGATGCTCAAGGGCCTGACCACCCAGTACCTGCTGAAGAAGACGCTGCCGGCCGAAGGCCTGCAGGCCGGCGACTTCATCCTGTTTCATGCTGCGGCCGGCGGGGTGGGCCTGATCGCCTGCCAGTGGGCCAAGGCGCTGGGCCTGCAGCTGATCGGCACGGCCGGCAGCGACGCCAAGTGCAAGCTCGCGCTGGCGCACGGCGCGGCGCACGCCATCAACTACAGCACCGAGAACTTCGCGGCCCGCGTGAAGGAAATTACCGGCGGCAAGGGCGTGAAGGTGGTGTACGACTCGGTGGGCAAGGACACCTTCGAAGGCTCGATCGACTGCCTGCGCCCCTTCGGCCTGCTTGCCATCTTCGGCAACGGCTCGGGCCCGGTGCCACCGGTCAACCTCGGCTTGCTCGCGTCCAAGGGCTCGCTCTATCTGACGCGGCCGACGCTGTTCACCCACATGGCCACGCGCGAAAGCACGCAGGCGATGGCCGACGACCTGTTCGCGGTGGTGCGAAGCGGCGCGGTGAAGATTCCGATCGACCAGCGCTATGCATTGGCCGACGTGCAGCAGGCGCACCGCGACCTGGAAGCGCGCAAGACCACGGGCTGCACGATCCTGACGCTCTGAATGGCTCCGTGGGACAGGGCGCCAGTCTTGTCCTACCGGCGGTGGGGTGTCATGCCTTCGACTTGTGCCGGGTGCACTTTGTAGCCTGTGAACACAGCGTAGAGACGAGCCAGCCCATGACCACAGTTCGCACCTTCATCGTTGAAGACAACCCCACCATCCGCAAGAGCCTTGTGGGCACGCTGCGCGAGGTGGCACGGGTCGATCCGGTCGGCGAGGCCGAGTCGGAGGAGGAAGGCTCGCGCTGGCTGTCGGACAACTTGTCGCAATGGGACCTGGCCATCGTCGACCTGTTCCTGAAGGACGGCACCGGCTTTCGCGTGCTCGAGGCGTGCCGTCACCGCGGCCCGTCGCAGAAGATGGTGGTGCTGAGCAACTACGCCACGCCCGATATGCGGCGCAAGTGCGCACACCTCGGCGCCGATGCCGTGTTCGACAAGGCCACCGAAATCGACGACCTGATCGACTATTGCCTGCGCCATCGTCAGGCGCAGTTCAGTTCGCCCGCCGCACACTGAGGCAGGGGCATTTTTCGCTGACCGGCAGCCGCTGCCGGACTTCGCCGAAAATGCATCTCCAAAGGCGCGAGGAGCACGCGCCGGGCTCCGCAAATTGGCGACGAGATTCATGCGCGGAAATCACACATTCCCCTGCTGAGTCGGCCTGCGCGCCTGCAACGCGCGCAGCGCCCCAAGTTGCAACATGTCCCGCCCCCGTTTTCTTCCCGACAACTTCACCTTCGCGCTACTCTCGGTCGTGACCTTTGCCAGCCTGCTGCCCGCAAGCGGCAAGGCTGCACATTTCTTCGAGCTGCTGACGACTGCCGCCATCGGCCTGCTGTTCTTCCTGCATGGAGCCAAGCTGTCGCGCGAGGCGATCGTGAACGGGCTCACGCACTGGCGGCTGCACTTGCTGGTGTTCGGCAGCACCTTCGTGCTGTTTCCGATGCTCGGGCTGGCGCTCAAGCCTTTGCTCCTGCCGCTGGTGACGCCCGAGTTCTACACCGGCGTGCTGTACCTCTGCGTGCTGCCTGCCACGGTGCAGTCGGCTATCGCATTCACGGCGATGGCTCGGGGCAACATGCCCGCCGCCATCTGCAGCGCATCGGCCTCCACGCTGCTGGGTGTGTTCATCACGCCAGTGCTGGTCAACCTCGTGGTGCTGCCGAACGGCGGCCATGCAAGCTCGTCGCTGGACTCGATCGGACGCATCCTGCTTCAGCTGATGGTGCCCTTCGTCGTGGGGCACCTGCTGCGGCCGTTGATCGGCAAGTGGATCCAGCGCCGCGCCGCGGTGCTGAAATTCGTCGACCAGGGCTCGATCCTGCTGGTCGTCTACACGGCATTCAGCGCGGCCGTGATCGAAGGCCTGTGGAAGCAGGTGCCCGCGCATGCGCTGGTCGGGCTGCTGGTGGTGTGCGCGGTGGTGCTGGGGCTGGCGCTGAGCCTTACGACGCTGCTGGCGCGCAAGCTGGGCTTCGATACCGAGGACGAGATCACCATCGTGTTCTGCGGCTCCAAGAAGAGCCTGGCTAGCGGCATACCTATGGCGAAGGTGCTGTTCGCTTCGCACGCTGTGGGCGCGATCGTGTTGCCGCTGATGCTGTTCCATCAGATGCAGCTGATGGTCTGCGCCGTGCTGGCGCAGCGGTATGCGCGGCGGGGGCGCAAGGCTTCCGTGCTGAAGACGGCCGAGCAGGCCGACTAGTCGGTCAGCCCTCGATCTTTCCCAGCCGGGATTCCCTCAGCCGGCTGGGCGCCAAGGCTCCGGCCGACTCCAGGATCGGATACGCAATCGAGCAGATGTGCGAGTTGATCCGCTTCAGGTCGCTGATCAGGTCAATGTGCAGCGAGCTGGTCTCGATGCTCAGCGTGGTCCGGTCCGACAGCCGGTCCAGGTGGGTCGTGGCGTAGGCCCGCTCCAGGTTCCGGAAGCGCACCTTCTCTTCGAGCAGCTTCTGCGCATCGCGCACGTTGCCGTTCAGGAACACGCTCATGCTCAGCCGCAGGTTGGCCACCAGCCGCCCATGCAGCTCGACGATTTCCGCCATGCCCGCTTCAGAGAAGTTGCGCTGCGGTTTGATCTTCTTGTCTTCCACGTCGATGATCACGCGCTCGATGATGTCGCCGATCTGCTCCATGTTGATCGTGAAGCTGATGATGTCGGTCCAGCGCCGGCTTTCCTCTTCACCCAGCGCCTCGCGCGAGATGCGCGTCATGTAGTACTTGATGGCCGAGTACAGCTCGTCCACCGTGTCGTCGAGCTGCCTGAGCTCCTGCGCCAGCTTCAGGTCGTTGTGGCGAATCACGTCGAGCGTGCCGATCAGCATGGTCTCGACGATGTCGGCCTGGTGCAGCGCCTCGCGCGCCGCATTCGAAATGGCGAGCGACGGCGTCGACAGCGCCGATGGATCGAGGTGATGGGGCCGTGATGTGCCGGCCGGCTGCTGCGGCACCGGCAGCATGCGCGTTACCAGCTTGGCGACCCACTGCGTGAGGCCGATGAACCCCACGCTGATCACGATGTTGAACGCCAGGTGGAACAACACCACGCCGTGCGTCTGGTTGGGCAGCTGCGGTTGCACATAGCGGATCCACAGCCCGATGAAGGGTGCGACGACGGCCACGCCCAGCGCCTTGAAGAGCAGGTTGCCGACAGTCACCTGCCGCACCGACACCGCCGACTTGGCCGTGGTCAGCACCGCGAGCAGGCCGCTGCCCAGGTTGGCACCGAGCACCAGGCCGAGCGCCACGTCCAGCGGCACCACGTTCGACGTGGCCATGGCCGCGACCAGCAGCACCACCGCGAGGCTCGAATAGGCCACGATGGCCAGCACCGAGCCGATGGTGATTTCAAGCAGCACGTCGCTGCTGATCGATGCGAGCAGCGCGCGCACTGCCGGCGAGGAGAACAGCGGCTCGGTCGCCTCCACCACCAGCTGCAGCGCCAGCAGCATCAGCCCGAGCCCGATCAGCACCCGGCCGACGCGCCCCGCCACAGTGGCCGAGCGCGTGATGAACAGCACCACGCCCACGAAGATGAACATTGGCGAAAGCCACGACAGGTCTGCCGAGAACAGCACCGAGATCAGCGCAGTGCCCACGTCTGCGCCCCGCATCACCGCCAGCGCCGCCGGCAGCGTGACCAGGCCCTGCCCGACGAAGGACGAGGTCATGAGCGAGGTGGCGGTGCTCGACTGCACCAGGGCCGTCACGCCGATGCCCGAGAGGGCGGCCGTGAAACGGTTGCGCATGCTCTGCACGAGGATCTTGCGCAGGTTGGCGCCGAACACACGCAGCACGCCGGTGCGGACCAGGTGCGTGCCCCATACCAGCAGGGCTACGGCCGCCAGCAGATTCAGGAGATGCTTCATGGGGGTCGGGTTCTATCCTTTTCGTTTTGCTTCGTTTCGACCCCATTTTCCACAAGTGAGCGCTTCAGTCGATCAGTGCTCCGTTGTCGTGGAAAGGATAGGGGCCTTCGAAGCTGCCTGATGCCGCGAGGTGGGTGACGAGCCGGCGTCCTCGCGCTGACCACGCGTGCACCCGGAAAGAAGGCGGCTCCAGCGTCCAGGCCGAGTCAGCATCGGGGGCCAGGTCGAGGCAGACCTGATGAGCCTGCGCCGGCGAGGTGGAGGCGATAGTGCCGCCGAAGCGCACGTCGATAGCACGGTGCAGGTGGCCGCAGATCACGCGTTCGACGTTGCCGTAGCGCGAGAGCAGGGCTTCCAGCGCATCGGCGCCTTGAAGCAGGCCGATCTCGTCCATGTGGCCGATCAGCGTTTCGAAGGGCGGGTGGTGCATGGCAACGACCACAGGCTCGTCGCGGCAGGCGTCGAGCTGTGCCTCGAGCCAGGCCAGGCGCTTCTCGCATAGCGAGCCGTGGCTGGCGCCGGGCACGCAGGTGTCGAGCGTGAGCAGCCGCAAGTCGCCGACGCGCACTGAGTACTGGATGAAGCCGTCGGTATCGGTGCCCGTGCCCATGTAGGTATGGCTAGGGAAGCTGCGGCGCAGCTGGTCGCGGTCGTCGTGGTTGCCGGGCATGAGGTAGACCGGCATGGTCAGCGGGGCCAGCAGGCGGGCGAGGTGCTCGTACTCGGCGGCGCGGCCGAAATCGGTCAGGTCGCCGGTGACGACCACCGCGTCGGGCTGCTGGCGCAGGGCCAGCACCGACTGCACGGCGCGCTCGAGGTAGGGCGCGGTATCGATGCGGCCATAGGCCAGCCGGCCCGGCTCGCGGATATGCAGGTCGGTCAGCTGAACCAGGAAGGTGTTCTTGCTCTGAGTTGTCGTCATGCGCTTGTTTCCTGCGACGTCATCAGCCGGTCGGGGTGGATGCGAAGACCCACTGCGTCGCCCGGCCCGAAGGGATTGTCGCGCCCCACGTCGGCCACCAGCACGGGCTGGTCTCGCAGTCGCAGGTGCAACTGCACGCGGTCGCCGAGGAAGGTGCGGCGCTCTACGGTGGCGGCGCCCCAGTCGGGCTGCGGCGCGCCGACCTCGATGTCTTCAGGCCGCACGAGCAGCATCGCATGGCTTTGCCACGCGCCCGGGCAGGGCACGGTTGATCCACCGAGTCGGACAACGCCTTGCGCGATGGCATCGGCCTCGCGCTCCAGGCGATTGACCCGGCCCAGGAATTCGGCAACGAAAGGATGCGCGGGCGCGCGGTACAGGTCTTCGCCACGGCCCACCTGCACGATGCGGCCGGCGCGCATCACCGCGAGCCGGTCGGCGATGGCCAGCGCCTCCTGCTGGTCATGCGTGACGTGGATGGCCGTGATGTGCAGGCGGCGCAGCAGCTCGGCCAGTTCGTCGCGCAGCGATTCCTTGAGCTTGGCGTCTAGAGCGGCCAGCGGCTCGTCGAGCAGCAGCACGCGCGGGCGCACGGCCACGGCGCGCGCCAGGGCCACGCGCTGGCGCTGGCCGCCGGAGAGTTCGGCGGGGCGCTTGTTCTCCAGGCCGCCGAGACGCACCAGGTCGACCAGCTCGCCGACGCTGCGCTTTTCCTCATCGGGCGAGACGCCGCGAATGCGCAGGCCGTAGCCGATGTTGGCCGCCACCGTCATCTGCGGAAAGAGCGCGTAGCTCTGGAACACCATGCCCACGCCGCGGTGCTCGACCGGGCGCTGCGTGACGTCTTGCCCGCCGAACACGATGCGGCTGCCCGCGTCGGGTGCTTCGAGCCCGGCGATCAGCCGAAGCAGTGTGGTCTTGCCGCAGCCCGAGGGGCCAAGCAGCGCGAGCACCTCGCCAGCCTCGACCTTCAGGTCGGTGGGCTGCAGGCCGCGCGTGCCGTCTGCGTAGGTCTTTGCGCAGTTCGTAATGTCGACGGGGATACGTTCAAGTTCCATGGCGTTTCTGCATTAGGTTGGCAAGGTACTGCAGGCCCCACAGCACCGGAAGAATCACGGCGAAGAAGACCAGCGTGTAGGCCGATCCGATCTCGATGCGCATCGAGGCATAGCTGTCGGCCAGGCCCACGGGCAGCGTGCGGGTGAGCGGGGTGTGCAGCATCCACGTGAGGTTGAATTCGCCCACCGACAGCGTGAACACCATCAGGCTGCCGGCCACGATGGCCGGGAACACGGCCGGCACCAGGATGCCCATGAAGCGCTGGCGGAAGTTCGCACCCAGCGAGCGCGCGGCCTCTTCGAGCGCGAGCAGGTCGTCGCGCTGGAAGGCCGAACTCACCGTGCGCACCATGAAGGGCAGCGTGAAGATCATGTGGCCGACGAGGATGAAGGCGAAGCTCTGGCGAAAGGCAGTGAGCTGGCCATAGGCGAGGATCAACGCCAGTGCCGTCGCAAGGCCCGGCACCGCGACCGGCAGCGTCAGCAGCTCTTCGAAGATTCGCGCCGCGCGCGAGCGGCTGCGCGCCAGCGCATAGGCGCAGGGCACGCCCAGCAGCACGGTGCCGATGACGCAGGCCACGGCCAGCGCGAGCGACCAGCCGACGGTGCCGCCGTAGTTCTCCCACACCTCGCCGAGCCAGCGCAGCGTAAGGCCGCTCTTGAGCCCGGTGCTGTAGTTGTTGACGAGCCCCGCCATCACCGACAGCAACATCGGCGCGATCATGAAAAGGCTCACGATCACCGTGACGGCGAGCAGGAAAGGGGCCTTCGGTTGTGTGTTCTTGCGCATGTGCGTAGGCCTCAGCGTGCGACGGGATTCGCGCCGAAGCGACGCGCCACGAACAGCACCAGCCAGGTCACGATGCCCAGCGAGATCGACAGCGACGTGGCGAGCGCGAAGTTGGCGTAGTTGGTGAACTCGTTGTAGATGGTGATCGGGATCACCTCGAACTTGCTGGCCAGCGTGAAGGCCGTGCCGAAGGCGCCCATCGACGTGGCGAACAGGATGGCGCCGCAGGCCAGCGTGGTGGGCGCGAGCTCGGGCATCCACACGTCGCGCGCCACGCGCAGCCGCGAGGCACCGAGCGAACGCGCCGCTTCTTCGAACTGCGTGTTCATCGACTCGGCCGCCGCTGCATAGGTGGCAATGGCGCGCGGCAGCGAGAAATAAAGGTACGCCAGAAACAGCCCGAGCAGGCCGTAGGCGAAGGTGATGCGCTCGCCGAACAGACTGTCGCCGATGTCGGCCACCACGCCTTGCCGCCCGCCCAGCAGGATCACGAAGAAGCCGATGATCACGCCCGGAAACGACAGCGGCAGCGTGAGCAGCGACAGCAGCACGCGCTTGCCGATGAAGGCATGGCGTGCGAGGTAGATGCCCACCGCCGCGCCCAGTACCAGCGTGGCCAGCGTCACGGCCACAGAGAGCGCGACCGTGTTGGCCATGCTCGTGAGGTAACGCGCGTCGGTCAGCACGGCGAAGTAGGTGGCCCAGCCTTTGTCGGCCGGCAGCGTGAGCAGGCGCACCACCGGCAGCAGCCAGAAGGCCGCGAAGAAGGCGGCCGCGGGCGCGACGCAGGCCAGCAGGCGCCAGCGCGGGTTCCAGGCGTTGGAAGAAGCGTTGGAGATGGTGGCTTGCGTCATCGCTTGTGGCGTCCGCTCAGCGGACTTCCTTCAGGTACTCGTCGGAGAAGGCGCGCTGCGCTGCGGCCATGCGGCCGTAGTCCACGCTCTTGGCGCGGGCGTATTCGCTCGCGGGCAGGAACTGCGCCTCGATGTCCTTGGGCATCGCATTGGCGCGCACCGGCCGCAGGTAGGCCTTGGCCCAGATCGCCTGGCCTTCGTCGGACAGCGTGAAGTCGAGCACCTTCTTCGCGTCGGCCGCGTGCGGGGCCTTGGCGACCAGGCTCATCACGTAGGGCACTGCCAGCGTGCCTTCGCTCGGGATCACGAAGGCGACGTTGGCCTTGTCCTTGTACTTGGCGCGGTAGGCGTTGAAATCGTAGTCGAGCAGGATCGCGATTTCGCCCGACAGCACGCGCGCGTACGAGGTCTGCTTCGGCACGATGGGCTCGTTCTTCTGCAGTGCCTTGAAGTAGTCGATGGCCGGCTTGAAGTTGTCGAGCGTGCCGCCGCGCGCTTCGTTCACAGCAACTGCACCCACGTATCCGACGAAGGCCGAGGCCGGGTCGAGATAGCCGATCAGGCCCTTGTACTCGGGCTTGAGCAGGTCGGCCCACGACTTCGGAATCGGCTTGCCCTTGAGCGCGTCGACGTTGACCATGAAGCCGAGCGTGCCCGAGTGGATGGTGAACCAGTTGCCGGCCGGGTCCTTCAGGCCGTCGGGAATGTCTTTCCATGCGGCCGGCTTGTAGGGCTCGACCAGGCCGTCCTTGGCCGCCTGCACCGCGAAGGTCACGCCGAGGTAAGTGACGTCGGCCACGGGGCTGGCCTTCTCGGCCGCCATCTGAGCGAGCGACTGGCCCGAGTTCTTGTTGTCGGGCGGCACGGTGATGCCGGTCTTGGCCTTGATGGCCTTCAGCTGCGTGCCCCAGTCGGCCCATTCGGTCGGGCAGTTGTAGCAAATGGCGGTCTGCGCCATGGCGCTGCCGGCGACGAGCGTGGCGGCGAGCAGGCCGAGGCGGGCCATGCGGTGGAAGCGAAGAGACATGATGAAGAAGCTCCTTGGATGGATGTAGGCAAAGAACGAGAGAAGGGTCGGGGTCAGGAAATTGCGGCGTTGTTGTCGTCTTCGTGCACTGAAGCGCACGACTCGCCGTCTCGGAAGGCATGGGGAAGCAGCAGGCTTGCATCGGCCTGCAGCGTGGCGCCGCCGGCCATGGCCTGGATCAGCAACTCGACGCTGTGGCGGCCGATGTCGCTGTTGGGTTGGGTGATGGTGGTGAGCGCGGGCGTGAGGTCTTCACCGAGTGCGATGCCGTCGAAGCCGACGACGCTGAGGTCGCCAGGCACCGACAGGCCGCTGAGGTGCGCGGCGCGGATGCTGCGAATGGCCAGCAGGTCGTTGGAGCAGATCAGCGCGGTGGGGCGGTTGCGCGCCTGCAGCTGGCTGGAGAGTGCATCGACAGCTGTTTCGACGAAGGGCACTTCGATGAGTGCGGGCGCGGCGAGCCCGGCCTCGGCCATGCCCTTCAGGTAGCCGCGATAGCGCTGCTGCGCGCGGTCCGACGCGGCGAGCGTGCCGCTGACCATGGCGATGCGGCGGTGGCCCAGCAGCACGAGGCGCGTGACCGCGTCGGCAACCGCGCCTTCGCTGTCGACCGACACGCAAGGGTGGTCCGGGTGCCGGTTGTAGGCGAGCACATAGGGCACGCCGGCTGACTGGAGACGGGGCAGGGCGGCCGAGGTGGAAGGGTTCGACACCACGAGGATCAGCCCGTCGACATTGCCGGCGAGCAGTAGACGCACGGCGCGCTCTTCTTCGTCGAGCTTGTAGCCCGTAGTGACGGGAATGATCGCGTAGCCACCCGCGACGGCCGCGCGCGCGATGCCCTGCAGGCATTCGGCGAAGGTCGGGTTCAGGAGCGTGGGCAGCACCACGCCGAGCACGCGGCTGCGCTGGGTGCGCAAGGTGCGCGCGCTGGCGTTCGGCACGTAATTGAGTTCGCGCGCTACGCGCTCCACCAACTCGCGCGTGGCGGGCGTCACCTTGCCGGGAAAGTTGAAGGCGCGCGAGACGGTGGCCACGGAGACCCCGGCTTTGGCTGCAACGGCTTGAATGCTCATCGTGCGGTGTTCATGTAATCGATTACATTGAACCGCAGCAGTATGACTTTGTTATGACATCGCAAGAAGGCGGGAGAAACCCTCGGGGCTTTGCGAAGATGGACCGCCCCAAAGAAGAAGGGGCCCATCGGGCCCCTGAGAAAACTTACTTGCCCCGGCGAACCCGTCGGATCTCATCCAGGATCAAGCAGATAGCCCCGAGCGTGATCGCACTGTCCGCAGCATTGAAAGCCGGGAAGTACCAGTTTCCCGCATGAAAGCTCAGAAAGTCGACGACATAGCCGTGCATCATCCGGTCGACCACGTTCCCGATGGCCCCGCCCAGGATGCAGGCCATGGCGAACGAGAACAGCTTCTGCCCTGCGTGCGACTTCAGCATCCACACGATGAACACCGCGGCCGCCACGCCGATGATCGTGAACAGCCAGCGCTGCCACCCCGAGTGATCCGCGAGGAATGAAAAAGCCGCTCCCGTGTTGTGCGCACGCACGACGTTGAAGAAGCTCGTCACGTAGGTCGCGTCGCCGAGCTTGTAGTAGCCCAGGATCAGCGTCTTGGTGAACTGGTCGATGATCACGATGATCACCGCCAGCCCGAGCCACGGCCAGATGCTGCCGCCGCGCGAACGCGATGCAGAAGACATGGAGCGGGTGGCGGCCATCAGGCAACGCTCCGCGATTCGCCGGCGCCGAACAGGTTGCTCGTGCAGCGCCCGCAGATCGTCGGGTGTGCCGCATCGTGGCCCACGTCGTCGCGGTAGTGCCAGCAGCGCTCGCACTTCTGCGCGGCGCTTGGCGTTACCACCGTCGACAGCGCTTCACCGGCGGCCAGTGCAATGGCCGAGGTGATGAAGACGAACTTCAGGTCGTCGCCCAGCGAGCCCAGCAGCGCGAAGTCGTCGGCAGGCGCCGTCAGCTGCAGATTGGCCTGCAGCGACGAGCCGACCTTGCCTTCGGCGCGCACCGCTTCGATGTCCTTGTTCACCGCGTCGCGGATCTCGCGGATGCGGCTCCACTTGGCCAGCAGGGCTTCGTCGGGCGCGGCGAACTGGCTGTAGGTCTGCGCGAAGATCGATTCGCCCGGCTTGCCGGTGCTCACGAACTTCCAGGCTTCCTCGGCCGTGAAGCTCAGGAACGGTGCCATCCAGCGCAGCATGGCTTGCGAGATGTGCCACAGCGCCGTTTGCGCACTGCGGCGAGCCAGCGAGCCCGGGGCCGTCGTGTAGAGCCGGTCCTTCAGGATGTCGAGGTAGAAGCCGCCCAGGTCTTCCGAGCAGTAGATCTGCAGCTTGGCCACCACCGGGTGGAACTCGTACACCTTGTAGTGCGCGAGGACCTCGGCCTGGAACTGCGCAGCGCGCGACAGCGCATAGCGGTCGATCTCGAACAGCTGGTCGAGCGGCACCGCATCTTTGGTTGCGTCGAAGTCGCTCGTGTTCGCGAGCAGGAAGCGCAGCGTGTTGCGGATGCGGCGGTATGCATCGACCACGCGCGCCAGGATCTTGTCGTCGCCCGCGATGTCGCCTGAGTAGTCGCTCGCGGCCACCCACAGGCGGATGATTTCCGAACCCAGCTTGTTGCTGATTTCCTGTGGATCGATGCCGTTCTTGAGCGACTTGCTCATCTTGATGCCCTTGGCATCGACCGTGAAGCCGTGCGTCAGCAGGCCCCGGTACGGCGCGCGGTCTTCCAGCGCGCAGGCGATCAGCAACGACGAGTGGAACCACCCGCGATGCTGGTCGTGGCCTTCGAGGTACAGGTCGGCTTCCGGCCCCGTGTCGTGGTGCACGGTGGGGTGCGTGCCGCGCAGCACGTGAGAGAAGGTCGAGCCCGAGTCGAACCACACCTCGAGGATGTCGGTGCTCTTCGTGTAGTGCGGCGCGTCTTCGGCGCCGAGGATTTCCTCGACCGTGGCGCGGCTCCAGGCTTCGATACCGCCCTTTTCGACGATGTCTGCAGCCTGGTCGATGATTTCCATCGTGCGCGGATGCAGCTCGCCCGAATCCTTGTGCAGGAAGAACGGGATCGGCACGCCCCAGCTGCGCTGGCGGCTGATGCACCAGTCGGGCCGCCCGGCGATCATGTCGTGCAGGCGCGCCTTGCCGTTCTCCGGATAGAAGCTGGTCTGCTCGATGGCGTCGAGTGCTGTCTGGCGCAGCGTCTTGGGCGCCTTGTCCTTGGTGAACACGCCTTCGCCTTCGTCCATGCGGATGAACCACTGCGCCGCGGCGCGGTAGATCACCGGCGTCTTGTGGCGCCAGCAGTGCGGGTAGCTGTGCGTGATGGTCTCGGTGGTCAGCAGGCGGTTGGCATCGCGCAGCGCGGCGATGATTTCCGGCACGGCCTTCCAGATGTTCTGGCCGCCGAACAGCGGGAAGTCGGCCGCGTAGCTGCCGTTGCCCTGCACCGGGTTCAGGATGTCGTCGTATGCCACGCCGTGGGCGATGCAGGAGTTGAAGTCGTCCAGGCCGTAGGCGGGCGAGGAATGGACCAGGCCCGTGCCGTCGGTGGCGGTGGCGTAGTCGGCCAGGTACACGGGCGACAGGCGCTTGTAGCCCGCGTCGGCGTCGTACAGCGGGTGCTCGAATTCGAGCCCGCCGAGCTTCTCGCCCTTGACCGTGGCCAGCACCTTGCCGTCGAGCGCATAGCGCGTCATGCACATCTCGACCAGCGAGTTGGCCAGGATCAGCAGGCCGCGCTCGGTATCGACCAGCGAGTACTCGAGGTCGGGGTTGAGGTTGATCGCCTGGTTGGCCGGGATGGTCCACGCGGTGGTGGTCCAGATCACGGCGAAGATGTCGCCGAGGATCGTGTGGTCGGTGCCGAAGGCCTTGAGCACCTTCTCGCGCTCATGTGCCTTGAAGGCCACGTCGACGGTCTGGCTCTTCTTGTCGGCGTATTCGATTTCGAACTCGGCCAGCGAGGAGCCGCAATCGAAGCACCAGTACACCGGCTTCAGGCCGCGGTAGACAAAACCGCGCTCGATCACGCGCTTGAACGCGCGCAGCTCGCCGGCTTCGTTGGCGAAGTCCATCGTCTTGTAGGGATGGTCCCACTCGCCCAGCACGCCCAGGCGCTGGAAGTCGACCATCTGCTGGGCGATCTGCTCGGTGGCGAAGGCGCGACTCTTGGCCTGCATCTCGTCGCGGCTCAGGTTGCGTCCGTACTGCTTTTCGATGGCGTTCTCGATCGGCAGGCCGTGGCAGTCCCAGCCGGGCACGTAGAGCGCGTCGTAGCCTTCGAGCTGGCGCGCCTTGGTGATCATGTCCTTCAGGATCTTGTTCACCGCGTGGCCCATGTGGATCTGGCCGTTGGCGTACGGCGGGCCGTCGTGCAGGATGAACTTGGGCGCGCCGTGGCGGGCGTCACGCAGGCGGTGGTAGCGGCCTTCGTCGTTCCATTCCTTCACCCAGCCCGGTTCGCGCTTGGGCAGGTCGCCGCGCATCGGGAAGGGGGTGTCGGGCAGGTTCAGCGTGGAACGGTAATCTTTGGGGGAAGCAGCGTCAGACATGTTGGGGTGCGAAACAGGGGGCTTCGACAGGCTCAGCCCGAACTGCATGAAGCGTGTCGGTGCGGAAGGTAAAGCCGTTCGCCCTGAGCTTGTCGAAGGGCGGCAGCACGGTGCGTGCAGGGCTAAATTCGGTCGCGCGTGGTCTGGCGGTGGGTTTCGGCGTGGGTCGATGCAAAGAATGCGCGCGCGTCGCGGCCATCCTTCGCGATGCCCGCAGTAAGGGCCTCGAGGCTGGTGTAGCGCAATTCGTCGTGCAGTTTGTGCAGAAGTTCCACGCGGACGATTTTACCGTAGGCCCCTTCGGCGCCCAGATGGGAGGGCCACTCGAGGCAATGGGTCTCCAGCAAAACGCGTCCGGCGTTGACGTCGTTGGCGTCCAGCGAGGGGCGCACGCCGAGGTTCGCCACGCCCGGCAGCGGCTGGTCAGCCAGGCCGTGCACCAGCACTGCGAAGATGCCGTTGGCGGCCGGCTTCCAGTGCTTGAAGCGCAGGTTGAGGGTGCGGAAGCCGTCGTCCTTGCCTGGCGCCGAAGCGCCCAGCGCCCGGCCCAGCTTGCGGCCATGGACCACATGGCCGGAGATGGTGTACGGCCGCCCGAGCAGTGTCTGGGCGTCGGCCATGCGGCCTTCGGCCAGCGCCTCGCGCACGGCGGAACTCGAAACCCGCAGGCCGTGCACTTCGTAGCTGTTCATGCGCGCCACGTCGAAGCCACGGGCATCGCCGGCCGCGTCGAGCATGGCGTAGTCGCCGGCCCGCTTGGCGCCGAAGCGGAAGTCGTCGCCCACCAGCACGTAGCGCGCGCCCAGGCCGTCGATCAGCACGTTCTGGATGAATTCCTCGGGTGACCGGGAGGCCAGCCGGCCGTCGAATGGCAGCACGATGGTCTGCGCCACGCCGCAGGCAGCCAGCTCGCTGAGCTTGTCTCGCAGCGTGCCGATGCGCGCCGGCGCCAGGTCGGGCTTCTTCGTGATTGCGGCGAAATAGTCGCGCGGGTGGGGCTCGAAGGTGAGCACGCAACTCGGCAGCCCGCGCTGGCGGGCCTCGGTCTGCAAGAGCGCGAGCATGGCCTGGTGGCCGCGGTGCACGCCGTCGAAATTGCCAATGGTGAGGGCGCAGGCAGGAGCTACGCCCGGGTGCCGGAAGCCGCGAAAAACCTGCATCGGTGAGTATCTTTTTGATAGCGCCTTTCGCCCGTCAAATGGGCGAATCAGGCCGATTTGTCACAAAGCCGGTATATTGTGACGTAGTGCGTTGATTGGCGTGGCCTCCAATGTGCTCCGTGTCCCTGGTCTTTCCGTGTTCTCTCACTTTTCGAGGAGGCGTGTGTGAAGGTCTTGAAGCTGTCGGCCCAAGGGCTGCCCCAGTCATGGATTTCGCTGGAACAGGCGGTGATCCACTACGCGGCGGACGAAGTTCGCTGGGAAGTGGGCGCGCAGGTGGCGGTGTTCCGTGGCGGCCACAATGCGATCACGGGCGAGCAGTCGCAGATTGCGATCAACAGCATCATCGGCACCAAGGGCGTGCCGCGCATCAACCCCTTCGCGCAGCGGCCCGGGCTCACCAACAGCAAGCTTTTCTCGCGCGACCGCAACATCTGCGCGTACTGCGGCGGGCATTTCCACGAAGACGAGCTCACGCGCGAGCACATCATTCCATTCGCCCAGAAGGGCATCGACACCTGGATGAACGTGGTCACGGCCTGCAAGCCGTGCAACCACCGCAAGAGCAGCCGTACGCCGGAGCAGGCGAACATGCCGCTGCTGTATGCGCCCTACGTGCCCAGCCTCTGGGAAGATTTCATTCTGCGAAACAGGCGCATCCTGGCCGACCAGATGGAATTCCTGATGGCGCATCTGCCGCAAAGCTCGCGGCTGCACGACACTTAGCTTCAGCGCTTCCAGTCGGGCGGGCGCTTCTCGATGAAGGCCTGAACGCCTTCGAGTGCGCTCTCGTCCATCATGTTGCAGGCCATGGTCTGGCTGGCGTCGGCCAGCGCGGCCTCGATGCCGGTTTCGAGCTGGCGGTAGAACAGGGCCTTGCCCAGTGCAAGCGCCTGGCGGGGCTTGGCGACGATGCTGGCCACCAGCGCCTCGACCGCAGCGTCGAGTTCTCCGGGCGGTGCCACCCGGTTGACCAGCCCCTTTTCGCGCGCTTCCTGCGCGTTGATGAATTCCCCCGTCACCAGCATCTCGAAGGCTTCCTTGCGGCCGAGATTGCGCGAGAGCGTGACGCTCGGCGTGGCGCAGAACAGCCCCACGTTCACGCCGCTGACCGCAAAGCGCGCCTCGCTCGAGGCCACAGCCAGATCGCAGACCGCGACCAGCTGGCAGCCCGCCGCCGTCGCGATGCCGTGCACGCGCGCAATCACTGGCACGGGGAGCTTCTGGATCGACAGCATCATCGCGCCGCAGCGTTCGAACAGCTGCTGGTAGTAGCCAAGCGAAGGTTCCGCGCGCATTTCCTTCAGGTCGTGGCCGGCGCAGAAGGCCTTGCCCGCCGCAGCGATGACGACGGCGCGCACGGTTTCGTCGGCCGCGATCTCGCCGAGCGCCTGTTCGAGCGCGCCCAGCATGCCTTCGGAGAGCGCGTTGAACGAGGCCGGCCGGTTCAGCGTCAGCGTGACCACGTCGCGCTCGTCGCGTGCCTGCAGGACGAAGGGGGTGCCTGTGTCGGTCATGGCCGCCTGTGCCTCAATAGGTCAGCTCGAGCACGGTCGTGTGTTCGCTCGTGGCCGGCCAGGTCAGGCCCGTGATGCGCTCGCCGTTGAACTCACCGCTCACAGCGCGCGGCGCGCCGCCGCCCTCGATGCGCAGCCGCGATGTCGACACGCCCGACCCCTTCGGCGGCACGCCGGCGGGCGGGCTCTTGCCGTCGAAGCGCATGGTGTCGCGCTGCGCATCGAAGTAGCCACGCGGGCGCGTGAACACGACGACGGCGCTGGCCCCGTTGTCGGCGGGTATGACGCGCTCCGGCCGCAGGTTCACGACGCTGCTGCTGCGCGGGAACGGGCTGCGGTAGATGTGCGTGGTGCCGTAGCTGGGAGTGGCCAGGACGAACTCGTAGGCTGCGTCGCCGCGCGCCTTGAAAGGGCCCCAGCGACCATCGGCGCCGACTGACTTGGTGAAGACGGCTTCGCCGAGTCGCGCGCCAGTAGCTGGGTCGACGGCGTATACGGTCACCTTCGCACCGTTCAGCGAAAGGTTTTCCGCGCCGATTGCACGGCCGTTGAGCACCACATCCGCCTCCGCCGCGACATCCGTGCTGCGCGGCGCCTGACCCGTCAAAAATTGCCACGTCGCAGCGAACGCGGCGGGCGAGAACGAAGTCTCGCGGTGGTCGACGCGCGGCAGCACGATGTTGGTCGCACCCTTGAGCGCTGGCCCGTCGAAGCCGATGTTGGTCGGCTTGCCGGGCGCGCCGATCCACACGCCGTCAGGCTGTGCGTACTTGTCGTTGTTGTCGGAGCGCAGGGTCATCCATTTAACGCCCGGCGTGACTTCCTCGCCATTCGGTCCCTTCGGCGCATTGAGTTGCTGCATGAAGCCCGACAGCCCCGAGAACTCGTTGTTCTCGCGGAAGCCCTTCACCGCCCAGATGCCGTGCGCTGGATTGCCGCCCAGCACCACATGGCTCACCACTGCCGCGCCACCGCCGTTCTGCACGTAGTTGCGGATGGTGTTGCCGCCCCGCGAGTTGCCGATCAGCACGACCTTGCTGGCGCCCGTTGCCTTCAGCACCTTGTCGACTTCGGCCTTGAGGAATACCGCCGACTCGCCGGTCGAGCTGCGCCCGGGCTGGGCCACGGCGTCGTCGTCGCGCGCGACCGGATTGGGTTGGTCGACCGTGAAGAGCCGGTCGCGCGGCCAGCCGTTCGACTCGAAGCGCCAGATCGTCGTTTGCCAGAGCGCGGCCGAGTCGCCGTTGCCGTGCATGAACACGATGGGCGGGCGCTCTGTGTACGAAGGCGTTGGGGAGGTGGCGCAGGCGGTCAGCATGACGGTGGCGGCTGTCCCTGTGACGGCCATGGCAAGAAGAAGGGTGCGGCGGGATTGCATGTTTCGTTCCTGGGTTCCTGGAGTTTTGGGTTCCAAGTGAAAACGCCCGCCGGCGCGAAGGCGGGCGGGCGTTGGATGCTAGGGGAAAAAGTCCGTCAGGCGAAGACGCCAGCCGTGTCCTGCATGCGAGCCGACACTTCACCCAGATGGTGCAGCGTGTCGCCGAAGGTCATTTCCATCTGCGTGAGCTTGCGGAAGTAGTGGCTGCCGATGTATTCGTCGGTCACCCCGATGCCGCCGTGCAGCTGCACCGAGTTGGCGGCGACGTAGCGCATCGACGTACCCAACTGGTACTTGGCGCGGGCCAGCGCCTGGCGGCGCTCGTCGGCCGGGGCGTTGAGCTTGAGCGTCGCGTAGTAGCTCATCGAGCGCGCGAGTTCGAGCTGCATCTTCATGTCGGCGACGCGGTGGCGCAGCGCCTGAAAGGTGGAGATGGTCACGCCGAACTGCTTGCGCTGGTTCATGTAGTCGATGGTGACGGCCACGGTCTTGTCCATCACGCCGACCGCTTCGGCGCAGGTGGCGGCAATGCCGACGTCCACGGCGTACTCGAGCGCGGCCAGGCCGTCGAGCGTTACCAGCGTGGCGTCGGCCTTGTCGAACACCACTTCGGCTGCACGTGCGCCGTCCTGCGTGCCGTAGCCGCGGGCTTCGACGCCGCTGGCGCTGCGCTCGACCAGGAAGAGGGCGATCTTGCCGTCGACCTTGGCGGGCACGAGATAAGCGTCGGCTTCGTCGCCGACGGGCACCACGCTCTTGGCGCCGTTCAACGACCAGCCGGTGCCGGCCTTTGCTGCGTGGGCGTCGCACACGTCGAGGCGGTAGCGTGCCTTGCGCTCCTGGTACGCCAGCACCACGATGGCCTGGCCGCCCGCGATGCGCGGCAGCCAGCTGTCCTTGGTGTCGGCAGCGGCATAGCCGCTGAGCACCGCGCCGGCGATCAGCGTCTGCGCGAAGGGCTCCAGCACGATGCCGCGGCCCAGCTCTTCCATCACGACCATGCCGGCCACCGGGCCCATGCCCAGGCCGCCGTCGTCTTCGCTGATGTACAGGCCGCCCAGGCCGAGCTCGGCCAGTTCGTCCCAGGCCTCGCGCGAGAAACCGCCCTTGGCCTCGATGCCGCGGCGGCGCTCGAAGTCATAGCCCTTGTCGACCCACTTGCGAACGGCGTCGCGCAGTTGTTCCTGGTCGTCGGAAAAATTGAAATCCATGTGCGTGTCTCCTCAGCCCAGAACCGTCTGCGCGACGATGTTGCGTTGCACTTCGTTCGAGCCACCGTAGATGGTGGTCTTGCGCATGTTGAAGAAGGTCGACGTCAGCGGCGCGAGCGCCGGGTTGCCGCCCGGGAAATTGCCTTGCCAGCCGGCCTCCATCGCCTCGCGGATCAGCGGCAGCGAGTACGGGCCGCCGGCCAGCATCATCAGTTCGCTGTAGCGCTGCTGGATCTCGCTGCCGCGGATCTTGAGCAGGCCGGCCACGTCGAGCGAGTTCTTGCCCGAGGTGGCTGCCGACAGCACGCGCAGCACCATCATCTCGAGCGCGACGATGTCGACTTCGAGCTTGGCGATCTCGTCGCGGAAGCGCTGGTCTTCGTAGACGCCTTCGCTCCTGGCGATGCGCTTGAGGCGCTCGAGCTCGCGCTTGGCGCGGTTCACGTCGGCGATGTTGGTGCGTTCGTGCGAGAGCAGGTGCTTGGCGTAGGTCCAGCCCTTGTTCTCTTCGCCGATCAGGTTCTCGGCGGGCACTTCGACGTTGTCGAAGAACACTTCGTTCACTTCATGGCCGCCGTCGAGCAGCTTGATCGGGCGCACGGTGACGCCGGGCGACTTCATGTCGAGCAGCAGGAAGCTGATACCGGTCTGGGGCTTGCCTTCGTTGCTGGTGCGCACGAGGTTGAACATCCAGTCGCCGTACTGGCCGAGCGTGGTCCAGGTCTTCTGGCCGTTGACGATGTACTTGTCGCCTTTGCGCTCGGCCTTGGTCTTGACCGAGGCGAGGTCGGAGCCCGAACCGGGTTCGCTGTAGCCCTGGCTCCACCAGACTTCGCCGCTGGCGATGCCGGGGAGGAAGCGCTTCTGCTGCTCGGCATTGCCGAAGGCCATGATCACCGGCGCGACCATCACGGGGCCGAACGGGACAATGCGCGGTGCGCCGGCGAGGGCGGTTTCTTCTTCGAACAGGTGGCGCTGCACGGCGGTCCAACCCGGGCCGCCGAACTCGGTGGGCCAGCCGTAGCCCAGCCAGCCCTTCTTGCCGAGGATCTTGGCCCAGCCTTGCAGATCGTCGCGCGTCAGTTCGAGCGCGTTGTGCACCTTGTGCGAAATCTCCTTGGGGAGGTTTTCTTTGACCCAGGCGCGAACCTCTTCGCGGAACTTCTGTTCTTCGGGTGTGAAGCTCAAATCCATGCGTGCCTCGCTGTGTTGATCGGTTCACCGCAGACGCGGTGTGTCTCCGGAACTGCGAGTTTTAGCACGGTCGTGCTGTGATCTGGTGTCCGCGCGGCGACAAGACACGCGCCACGGATAATCCCGCCTCCCATGAAGAACATCGTGATCCTGATCTCCGGCGGCGGCTCCAACATGGCGGCCATCGTGCGCGCCGCCGGGCGCGACCGCTGGGCCGAGCGTTTCGGCGCGCGCATTGCAGCGGTAGTGAGCAACAAGGCCGAGGCCGGCGGGCTGGCGATTGCCAAGGCCCACGGCATCGACACCGCGGTGGTCCCGCACAAGGACTTCGCTTCCCGCGAGGCCTTCGACGAGGCGCTGGCGAAGGTAGTCGACGGCTACGCGCCGGCGCTGGTGGTGCTGGCGGGGTTCATGCGCATCCTGACGCCGGGCTTCGTCGGCCGCTATGCCGGTCGGTTGGTGAACATCCATCCCTCGCTGCTGCCGGCGTTTCCGGGGCTCCACACGCATCAGCGCGCCATCGAGGCGGGCTGCAAGGTGGCGGGTGTGACGGTCCACCAGGTGACCACCGAACTCGACCACGGGCCGATCCTGGCGCAGGCCGTCGTGCCGGTGCTGCCCGATGACACCGCGGCCACCCTGGCCGGGCGGGTCCTGGCGCAGGAGCATCTGTTGTATCCGCGTGCCATCGCCGGATGGTTGTCAGATACATCGAGTCACAAACCTTAAAGTTGTTTATATTCGCGGGTTTTCGGGAGTCCAGAAAGTGAAAACCAAATCGTTGCTGTTGGCCGTTGCCGGCGCTGCCCTGATGGCGGGCTGTGCTGCTCCGGCGCCCGCGCCCGCCCCGGCACCTGCGCCGCCGCCTGAACCGGTCTACCAATGCAACGCAGATGGCGCCCGCTTTGCCGTAGGCCAGCCGCTGACGCCCCAGCTCGAAGCTGCTGCCCGCGTGCGCTCGGGCGCCGGAGTCGTGCGCGTGCTGAAGCCTGGCGATGCGGCCACGATGGAACTCAACGGCGGCCGGCTCAATCTCGATGTCGACGCCCGCAACCGCGTGACGGACGTCCGCTGCGGTTGAAGGAATGCGGGTTGCTACTAAAAATGTAGCAACCTTTTGAGTCAGGACGGGCGTGCGCAGCCCGACTGACTAGATCGGAATGAATCTTCGCCGGAGCGCGCCGTCAATCTCGACGGTTTCGCCGAACATGGCGGCTGGCCGGACCCAGAGGCCGTGGGCGCCATACAGGGCACGGTACAGCGTCATCGGCTCCAGCGTCTCGCTGTGCCGCACGGTGCCGAGCACTTCGTATTCGCCGCCCTTGTAGTGGCGGTAGCGGCCAAGGGGCGTTTCGATCAGGGGTGGGAGGTCTTCGTCGTTCAACGGGGCTTCTTTCTTCAAAAACTGTCGGGGCTTGATTTGACGGGAGTCGGATGGATCGCGCTGATTTTGTTCACCTGGTTCGACTGAGCGAGCATGCCAGTGCGGACGACAGTGCGCGCTATCGACGCAGCGTCGCGGCCTTTGCCGCGCTCGGCTACCTGTGGGTGCTGAGCTGCCTCGGGCTCTCGGTAGGCCTCATCGTCTGGGTGCTTTCCTCGATCGGAGAGGTGCGATTCAACTTCACGCGGGGCTGGCTGCTGCTGTTCGCCACGGGCCTGCTGTGGGCCACGCTGCGCGCGCTCTGGGTGCGCTTCGATGAGCCTGAGGGCATCGAGCTCCATCGGGAAGACGCGCCGGCACTCTTCGAGGCGCTGGACCGCATTCGCAGCAAGATCAAGGGGCCGCCGGTCCACCACGTCTACCTAGACGACGAATTCAACGCCAGCATCCGGCAGGTGCCGCGCTTCGGGCTGTTCGGCGGCGCGGTCAACTCGCTGAGCATTGGCCTGCCGCTTCTGATGATGCTCGACCGGCGGCGGCTGCTGTCGGTGCTGGCGCACGAGTACGGCCATCTGCGTGGCAACCACGGCAAGCTGAGCGCGTGGATCTACCGTACCCGGCTGTCGTGGCTCAAGCTCGACGCCAACCTGCAGCGCAACGAGGGCGTGATGGCGCTGTTCTCGCAGGCCTTCTTCCGCTGGTACTTCCCGCGCTTCGCAGCCAAGACTTTCGCGCTGGCTCGCCAGGACGAGTACGAAGCCGACCGCATCTCGGGCAGGCTGCTGGGCGCTTCCGTGGCGGCGGCCGCATTGACCGAAATCGCGATCAAGGGCAACTGGTACGCCAACGAATTCTGGCCCTGGCACTGGGCCCGCGCCGAGCATGAACCGCAGCCGCCGGGTCCGTTCGCGGCCCTGCGCAAGCGCGTGCGCACACCGCCTGGCGACGACTTCGCACGCCAGGCGCTGCGAGAGGCAATGCGCCGTGTGAGCGATCTGGAGGACACTCACCCGGTCTTGCGGGACCGTCTGGAGGCGCTCGGCCAGAGAGCGGTCATGCCCGAGTGGTCGATGCATCCGGCATTCGAACTGCTGGCTGACCGCAAGAAGTGGATCGAGTATTTCGACAGCCAGTGGCGCCGCGCTCATGCTGCCGACTGGAAGCAGCACCATGCGCATCGGGCACGCATCCGAGAGCGCATCGCGGTGCTGGCTGCGCGCGGCGAGCGCAACACGCCGGACGAGATGGTTGAGTGGGCCGACTCCGAGCGGCGGCTCGATCCGGCGGCTCCTGTGCGCTTGCGTTACGAGAGCGCCCTGCAGATCGCACCGGAGCATCCCGGCGCGCTGCGGGGGCTGGCCCAGATGCTGCCCGCCAGCGATCGCGAGGCGCGTCTTGCCGTGCTCGAGCGCTTGCATGGTTCTGGCGCGGCCAGCCGGTGGTGGGCGGCCAGGAGCGCCGTGGCCTCGCTCGAAGACCCCGACGCGGGCCCGCACGATGAAGAGGCGCTGAAGCTGTGGCGCGGCCGTCTCAAGGAAGCGGAAGAGGCCGAGGAGCGCGCCTGGGAAGAGATTACCGGCACACCATTCTTCAGCCAGATCTCGCGGCACGACCTCAACGACTACGAGCTGGGCGAACTGCGGGCTGACCTCGTGCGTTGCCTGTCCGCCTCGCGGGCCTGGCTGGTGCGCAAGAACTTGCGCGAATTCCCGTGGCGCCGTGCCTACATCGTGTTCGTCGAACTGCCGGGGCTCGACGACGAAGACCGCTGGAACCTGTGCCGCCAGCTGGAGCAGACCCTTACCCTGCCGGGGGCTGCGCTGGTGCTGTGGGCCGGCCATTCGCCCAAGCTGGAAGACATCGAACGGGAAGCCTTCGGGGCGGTCTGGACGCGCGGCGCATAGCCCTTCGGGGCGGACAGGGCGGCGGCTGAGACAATCGGGGGATGCACCCCAAAGCCCTGTTGGAGGCCACCGCCGATCTGGTCGGCCTTGTCCTGAAATTCGATCACCCGGCCGACCAGGTCGTTTCGCGGTTCTTCCGCGACCACCGCGAGTTCGGTCCGCGCGAGCGCGCGACGCTTGCAGAAACCGTCTACGCCGTGCTTCGCAAGAAGCTGTTGTTCGACCACCTCTCGCCCTCGGGCAGTGGCTCGAAGGAGCGCCGCATGGCGATCCTGGGCTTTCACGGCCCGCGCGACTTTTTGAAGAGCGCACTCAACGACACCGAGAAGCGCTGGCTCGACAACTGCGACGCCGTGAAACCGGACGACTTGCTGGAGCGCCATCGCCACAACCTGCCCGAGTGGCTGGTGGCCCCGCTGAAGGCGCAACTGGGCGATGGTTTCTGGCCGCTGGTCGAAGCCCTGCAGCAGCCCGCTCCGCTCGACCTGCGCGTCAACGCGCTGACCGACAAGCGCGCCGAAGTGAAGGCTGAGCTTGCCAAGGCTGCTATTAAATCGGAAGCAACACCATTCTCGCCCTGGGGCTTGCGCATCGACGGTAAGCCGGCGCTGACCAAGCTGGATGCCTTTGTCCGTGGCGCCATCGAGGTGCAGGACGAGGGCTCGCAGCTGCTGGCGCTGCTGTTGGATGCCAAGCGCGGCGAGATGGTGGTCGATTTCTGTGCCGGCGCGGGCGGCAAGACGCTGGCCATTGGCGCGACGATGCGCAACACCGGGCGGTTGTATGCCTTCGACACGTCGGCACACCGGCTCGACGCGCTCAAGCCGCGGCTGGCGCGCAGCAAGCTCTCGAACGTTCATCCGGCCGCCATCGCCCATGAGCGCGACGACCGCATCAAGCGGCTGGCGGGCAAGATCGACCGCGTGCTGGTCGACGCGCCCTGTTCGGGGTTGGGCACGCTGCGGCGCAATCCCGACCTGAAATGGCGCCAGTCGCTCAAATCGGTCGAGGAATTGACGGTCAAGCAGACCGCCATCCTGCAAAGCGCGGCGCGGCTCGTGAAATCGGGCGGTCGTCTGGTTTACGCCACTTGCAGCGTGCTGCCGGAGGAAAACGAGGCGATTGCGGAGGCTTTCAGCGCCGCCAATCCCGATTTCATGCCCGTGGATGTGGCGGAATTGCTGCAGGGCCTGAAAATCGAAGGTTTCGAGGCGCTTTGCGCCGGCGGGGAGGGCGCAAAGCGCTACCTGCGGCTGTGGCCGCACCGCCATTCGACCGACGGTTTCTTTGCCGCGGTGTGGAACCGCAAATAGGGGCGGGACTCCAAACTAGGGTTAATCTGCGCTTTTCTTGAAGGTTTAAAGGCTTTGTTTTAGGCCTGCCGCTTTAAAATCGCGGGTTATCTGAAGGCTGCACCTTCGTGTGGCCATGGAGTACCTGACTCAATGTTGCTTCCTGACTCCGCCGTTTTGAACGCGGCCATCCAATGGCTCGGACACGGCCTGTGGGACATCGCATGGTGGCAAGTCGTGCTGTACACGCTCGTCACCACGCACATCACGATTGCCGCGGTCACGATCTTCCTGCACCGCACGCAAACACACCGGGCCATGGATCTGGGCCCGATCCCGTCGCATTTCTTCCGCTTCTGGCTGTGGCTCGGCACCGGCATGGTGACGAAGGAATGGGTCGCCATTCACCGCAAGCACCACGCCAAGTGCGAAACCCAGGACGACCCGCACAGCCCGCAGGTCAAGGGCATCGACGAAGTGCTCTGGCGCGGCGCCGAGCTGTATCGCGCCGAGTCGAAGAACAAGGAAACGATGGAGCGCTACGGTCACGGCACGCCCGATGACTGGATCGAGCGCAACCTGTATTCGCGCTACAGCTGGCAAGGCGTGGGCCTGATGCTGGTGATCAACCTGGCGCTGTTCGGCACGCTCGGCATGGCCGTGTGGGCTGTGCAGATGCTCTGGATTCCCATCACCGCTGCCGGCGTTATCAACGGCATTGGTCACTACTGGGGCTATCGCAACTTCGAGGCGCCCGACGCCAGCCGCAACATCATGCCCTGGGGCCTGATCATCGGTGGCGAAGAGCTGCACAACAACCACCACACTTACCCGACTTCGGCCAAGTTCTCGGTCAAGAAGTACGAGTTTGACATCGGCTGGATCTACATCCAGGCGTTCCAGAAGCTCGGCTGGGCCAAGGTCAAGAAGGTGCCACCGAAGATGCTGATGGGCGACATCCAGCCTGTGGCCAACGAGAAGACGCTCGAGGCCGTCATCGCCAACCGCTACGAAGTCATGGCCGGTTATGCGCGCGAAATGCGCCGTGCCACCAGCCAGGAGCTGGATGCGTTGAAGACCAAGGGTGCCGACCTGTCGGTGCTCAAGGCAGCCAAGCGCTGGCTGCACCGCGACGACGACAAGGTGCCTGCTTCGGCCCGCTCGCATGTCGTGCAGGCCCGCGCCGCCCACCCGGTGCTCGACAAGATGGTCACGATGCGCGAAGAGCTGCGCCAGCTCTGGCTGAACACCTCGCAATCGCGCGAGCAGTTGGCGGCCGATCTGGCGGCTTGGTGCCATCGGGCAGAAGCCAGCGGCATTGCCGGTCTGCGCGACTTCTCGACCCGCCTGCGCGCTGCTCGCGCTTAACGGTTCCGCGCTCAATGAAAAGCCGACCTCAGGGTCGGCTTTTTTGTGCCCGCCATCCTTGCATTGCAAATCGACGGGCAACAAAAAACCCGCTGGGTTAGCAGCGGGTTTTTATTGAGAAAACCGGGGAGCCGAATTACTTCAGCTTGATTTCCTTGTATTCGACGTGCTTGCGCGCCTTCGGGTCGAACTTCATGATCGACATCTTTTCAGGCATCGTCTTCTTGTTCTTGCTGGTCGTGTAGAAGTGGCCGGTACCCGCGGTGGATTCCAGCTTGATCTTTTCGCGTCCGCCTTTGCTCGTTGCCATGTTTCAGCTCCTTAAGCTTGGCCGCGTGCACGCAGGTCTGCGAGCACGGCGTCGATGCCGTTCTTGTCGATCAGGCGCAGTGCAGCGCTCGAAACACGCAGGCGAACCCAGCGGTTTTCAGTCTCGACCCAGAAACGGCGGTATTGCAGGTTCGGCAGGAACCGGCGCTTGGTTTTGTTGTTGGCGTGGGAAACGTTGTTTCCGACCATCGGGCCTTTGCCCGTTACGTCGCATACGCGTGCCATGAGGACACTCTTTCTTGAACAGCTGGCACCGGCGCAATCAGGGCGATTGCAGGGTGTTTTGCAGCTTGACCTCGCCAGAAACGGGTGGCGGTACCCCGACTTTGCCGAAGCTCGTGAAAGAGCCCAGTTTCGGCAAAGCCTCGGATTATAGCCCTTTTGGGCCCCGCACTGGCTACAGGGCGCCGTCCTGCTCCAGGAAGCGTTGGGCGTCGAGTGCCGCCATGCAGCCGGTGCCCGCGCTCGTGATGGCTTGGCGGTACACGTTGTCCTGCACGTCGCCGGCGGCAAAGACGCCCGGAATGCTGGTCATCGTGGCAAAACCCTGCAGGCCCGAGCGGGTCAGGATGTAGTTGTCCTTCATCTCCAGTTGGCCCTGGAAGATGTCGGTGTTGGGGTGATGCCCGATGGCGATGAAGCAGCCCTTGAGGTCGATCTGCTCGGTGGCGCCGGTTTGCGTGTTCTTGATCCGGATGCCCGTCACGCCCGAGTCGTCGCCCAGCACCTGATCGAGTTCGTTGTGCAGCTTCAACACGATCTTGCCTTCGGCGACCTTCTCCTTGACCTTGTCGATCAGGATGGGTTCGGCGCGGAACTTGTCCCGGCGATGGACCAGCGTCACCTTGTTTGCGATGTTGGCGAGATAGAGTGCCTCTTCGACGGCCGTGTTGCCGCCGCCGATCACGCAGACCTCCTGCTCGCGGTAGAAGAAGCCGTCGCAGGTCGCGCATGCGGAGACGCCGCGGCCCATGAACTTCTGTTCGGAATCGAGGCCCAGATACTTCGCGGAAGCACCCGTGGCGATGATCAACGAGTCGCAGGTGTAGGTGCCGCTGTCGCCGGTGAGAGTGAAGGGGCGCTTGCTCAGGTCGACCTTGTTGATGTGGTCGAACACGATCTGCGTCTTGAAGCGTTCGGCGTGCTCCAGAAAGCGCTGCATCAGGTCGGGGCCCTGCACGCCATGAACGTCGGCCGGCCAGTTATCGACCTCGGTCGTGGTCATCAATTGCCCGCCCTGGGCGATGCCAGTGATGAGCAGGGGCTGAAGGTTTGCGCGGGCTGCGTAGACGGCTGCGGTATAGCCGGCCGGACCGGAGCCGAGAATCAAAACCTTGGCGTGTTGGGAAGCGGACATGGGTAGAAAACCTAGGATATGCGCTGCGTCAGCGTGTACATTTTCAGGGTGGTAGCGATATATATGGAGTATCACTGCCCGGTTCAACACCGGGTGAACGGTGTTTTCAATGCGCGCGATTGTAGTAATCCATTGGCTTGCCTTCTGGAACGCTCCGTGCGCTGTCTCAGGGATTGATAAATGTCGATGCTGTCCAACCTCGAATTGCTTCGGCGCGTTCCTTTGTTCGCGTCGCTGACGGCCACGCAGTCCGCCAGCATCGCGGACGCGATCATCAAGAAGCGCTTCAAGCGCGCAGAAGTCGTCGTGGAGCAGGGCAAGAAGTCCGATGCGCTCTACATCATCCTGACCGGGCGCGCACGCGTCACCAGCGCCGACAGCCGTGGGCGCGAGGTCATTCTTGCCACGCTGCATCCCGGCGACTACCTGGGCGAGATGAGCCTGATCGACGACGAGCCGCACTCGGCCACCGTGCGCACCGAAATCCAGTGCGACGTGCTCATGCTGGGCCGCGACGCCTTCGCGCGTTGCCTGCCCGAGAACTCCTCGATGGCCTACAACATCATGCGCGGCCTGGTGCAGCGCCTGCGCCATGCCGACCGCAAGATCGAGTCGCTGGCGCTGATGGACGTCTACGGACGCGTGGCCCGCTCGCTGCTCGAATTCGCAATCGACGACGGTGCTGGCAATCTCAAGGTGCGTGACAAGATCTCCCGCCAGGACCTGGCCAAGATGGTCGGTGCCTCACGCGAAATGGTGAGCCGCGTGATGAAGGATCTCGAAGAGCGCGGCTTCGTGCAGACCATGGATGACGGATCGATGATCGTCAAGGAACGGCTCCTGTCACTGGCTTGAGCCTCCGGGGCCGGGCCCGCCGTTGCCGGCGGTCCCGGCCTTTTGTTGTAGTGTTCGTGCCTCCGGCCCTCGATTTCCCGGGCCGGGTGCCGTGTTTTTCATGACCTATTCGCTCAATACGCTTCAATCTTCTTCTGCTGCCGAGGGGCAACCCGTGCGCATGCGCGCGATGCGCTTCGCCCACGAAATCACGCTGATCGCAGGATTTGCCGCGCTGTTGTTCTGGCTGCTCGCGATGCTGAGCTTCACGCCTTCCGACGCCGCCTGGTCGACTTCAGGCACCGGGGGCGAAATCAAGAATTGGGGCGGCCGCATCGGCGCCTGGCTGGCCGATGGCAGCTACTACGTTGCAGGCTATTCCGTCTGGTGGTGCCTGTTCGCCGGGCTGCGCGCCTGGCTGTCGTCGCTGGCCAACTGGCTGCGTGGTGGCGAGCCGTCGTCCGGCGAACAACCTGTGCCGCGCGGTCGCTTCAATCGCAGCCGTCTCGCCTTCTGGTTCGGTCTCATCCTGCTGCTGTGCGCGAGCACCGTGCTCGAATGGTCGCGCCTGTACCGGCTCGAAGCCCATCTGCCGGGCTCTGGTGGCGGCGCACTGGGTTACCTCGTGGGGCCGGCCAGCGTGCGCTGGATGGGCTTCACGGGTTCGGCGCTGGTGGCCATCGCCGGCGGCGTGATCGGCTCGGCGCTGGTGTTTCGCTTCTCGTGGAGCCTGATTGCCGAGCGCATTGGCGCGCGCGCATACTCGTTGTTCGAGTCGCGCCGCGAGAAGCGTGAACTGGCCGCCGACATCGCCATGGGCAAGCAGGCCGCCCGCGAGCGTGCCGAGGCTGACGAACCGGCGTTCACGCGCGGCGGCGATCAGGGCCGCTCTGAGCCCTCGCTGGCGCCTTCGTCCGGCGCTTTCGCCGACGACGAAGAAGAAATCCGCGTCGAGCCACGCCCGAAGCGCCGCCCCCCTTCGCCGCCGGTGCAGATCGAGCCCGCGATGACCGAAGTGCCCAGGAGCGATCGCGTCGTCAAGGAACGCCAGAAGCCGCTCTTCAAGGAACTGCCCGACAGCAAGCTGCCCCAGGTCGACCTGCTCGACGCTGCGCAGACGCGTCAGGAAACGGTGTCGGCCGACACGCTCGAGATGACCTCGCGCATGATCGAGAAGAAGCTGAAGGACTTCGGCGTCGAGGTGCGCGTGGTGCTCGCTTCGCCGGGCCCCGTCATCACGCGTTACGAAATCGAGCCCGCCACCGGCGTCAAGGGCTCGCAGATTCTTGGCCTGGCCAAGGACCTGGCGCGTTCGCTTTCGCTGGTGTCGATCCGTGTGGTCGAAACCATTCCGGGCAAGAACTACATGGCGCTCGAACTGCCGAACGCCAAGCGCCAGTCGATCAAGCTCAGTGAAATCCTGGGCTCGCAGATCTACAACGAAGGCAAGTCGATGCTCACCATGGGCCTTGGCAAGGACATCATCGGCAACCCCGTGGTGGCCGACCTCGCGAAGATGCCGCACGTGCTGGTGGCCGGTACCACCGGTTCGGGCAAGTCGGTCGGTATCAACGCAATGATTCTTTCGCTGCTCTACAAGGCCGAGGCACGCGACGTTCGCCTGCTCATGATCGACCCGAAGATGCTCGAAATGTCTGTCTACGAAGGCATCCCGCACCTGCTGGCGCCGGTGGTCACCGACATGCGCCAGGCCGCCCACGGCCTCAATTGGTGCGTGGCCGAGATGGAGCGCCGCTACAAGCTCATGAGCAAGCTCGGCGTGCGCAACCTGGCCGGCTACAACACCAAGATCGACGAAGCCAAGGCGCGTGAGGAGTTCATCTACAACCCCTTCAGCCTCACGCCCGACGATCCGGAGCCGCTCAAGCGAGAGCCGCACATCGTCGTCGTGATCGACGAACTGGCCGACCTGATGATGGTGGTCGGCAAGAAGATCGAAGAGCTGATCGCCCGTCTCGCGCAGAAGGCGCGCGCCGCCGGTATCCACCTCATTCTGGCCACGCAGCGTCCCAGCGTCGATGTGATCACCGGCCTCATCAAGGCCAACATCCCGACCCGCATCGCGTTCCAGGTGTCGAGCAAGATCGACAGCCGCACCATCCTCGACCAGATGGGCGCCGAAGCGCTGCTCGGCATGGGCGACATGCTCTACATGCCCAGCGGCACGGGCCTGCCGATTCGCGTGCACGGCGCCTTTGTCAGCGACGAGGAAGTGCACCGCGTGGTGGCCTACCTCAAGAGCCAGGGCGAGCCCGACTACATCGAGGGTGTGCTCGAAGGCGGTACGGTCGATGGCGACGGTGAAGGCGATCTGCTGGGCGGCAGCGACAGCGAGAAAGACCCGATGTACGACCAGGCGGTCGAGGTCGTGCTCAAGAACCGCAAGGCCAGCATCTCGCTGGTGCAGCGCCACCTGAAGATCGGCTACAACCGCGCCGCGCGCCTTGTCGAGGACATGGAGAAGGCCGGCCTAGTCAGCGCCATGAGCGGCAGCGGCCAGCGCGAAATTCTGGTGCCGGCACGCGCAGCGGAGTAATTCGCTGCGAGCTTTCGTAATTCAGGTTACGTGCTGAAAGGCAATTTGCAAAAACGCCTTGCGGCATTGCAAATCTTCATCAAGGCCTACACCTGCCGCAATTCGCGGCGGGTAGGGTCGAAGCCCAGTGCCACAGCTATTTGAGGAATCCAAATTGAAATTGCGTCATTGGCTATTGATCGGCCTCCTGAGTTCCGCCAACGCCTGGGCCGGCGGGCTCGAAAGCCTTGAAACCTTCGTGAAGACGGTCAAATCCGGCCGCGCCGATTTCACCCAGACCGTGACCGCCCCGGCGCGCGAAGGGCAGCCCGGCCGCACAAAGACATCGACCGGCACCTTCGAATTCCAGCGCCCCGGCAAATTCAAGTTCGACTACCAGAAGCCCTTTGCGCAGAACATCGTGGCCGACGGCAAAACGCTGTGGCTCTACGACGCCGACCTGAACCAGGTCACGCAGCGCGCACAGGCGCAGGCGCTGGGCTCCACGCCCGCGGCGCTGATTGCCGCCGCGCCCGATCTGCGAGCCCTGCAGGCCGATTTCACGCTCGAAGCCGCGCCGGAGCGCGATGGCCTGCAGTGGGTCAAGGCCACGCCGAAGAACAAGGACGGCCAGTTGCAGAGCGTGCAGGTCGGCTTCCAGGGCGATGCGCTGGCGGCGCTTGAGATTCTCGACAGCTTCGGCCAGCGCTCGGTGCTCAAGTTCAGCAAGGTCGAGGTGAACCCCTCGCTGCCGGCCAGCGTGTTCGACTTCAAGCCGCCGGCCGGCGCGGATGTCGTCAAGCAGTAAGCCTACAGGCTTGGCCAACACCGCCCACCAACCCCTCGCCGAGCGCCTGCGTCCCAAGACGCTGGGCGAGGTGATCGGCCAGCAGCACCTGCTCGGCCCGGGCATGCCGCTGCGCATCGCCTTCGAGTCGGGTCAGCCGCATTCCTGCATCCTCTGGGGGCCGCCAGGCACCGGCAAGACCACCATCGCGCGGCTCATGGCCGATGCCTTCGATGCGCAGTTCCTGAGCATCAGCGCGGTGCTTGGCGGCGTGAAGGACATCCGCGAAGCCGTCGACCGCGCCACCTCCGCGCGCGACGGGCTGGAGCAGCGGCGCACCATCATCTTCGTGGACGAAGTGCACCGCTTCAACAAGAGCCAGCAGGACGCCTTCCTGCCGCACGTGGAGTCGGGTCTCTTCACCTTCATCGGCGCGACCACCGAGAACCCTTCGTTCGAAGTCAACTCGGCACTGCTCTCGCGCGCAGCCGTGTACGTGCTGCAGTCGCTCGGCGAAGACGATCTCAAGCAGATCGTGGCGCGCGCGCAGGCCATCCAGGCCGTGCCCGCCATCGATGCCGCGGCGGTCGACCGCCTCGTGGCCTATGCCGACGGCGATGCGCGCCGGCTGCTCAACACCCTTGAGACACTCGCCGTCGCGGCCCGTGCCGAAAAGCTCGACCACATCACCGACGAGTGGCTGCTGCGCGTGCTCGGCGAGCGCATGCGGCGCTACGACAAGGGCGGCGAACAGTTCTACGACACCATCAGCGCGCTGCACAAATCCGTGCGCGGCAGCGACCCCGATGCGGCGCTCTACTGGTTCGTGCGCATGCTCGACGGCGGTGCCGATCCGCGCTACATGGCGCGCCGGCTGGTTCGCATGGCCAGCGAAGACATCGGCCTGGCCGATCCGCGCGCGTTGCGCCTGGCGCTCGATGCAGCCGAGGTGTACGAACGCCTGGGTACGCCCGAGGGCGAACTGGCGCTGGCCGAATGCGTGGTCTACCTCGCGATCGCGCCCAAGTCGAACGCCGTCTACAAGGCCTACAACGCGGTGCGCGCCCTCGTGAAGACGGACAGCACACGCCCGGTGCCCATGCACCTGCGCAATGCGCCCACCAAGCTCATGAAGGAGCTCGACTACGGCAAGGGTTATCGCTATGCGCACGACGAGGAGGGCGGTTTCGCCGCTGGCGAACGCTATCTTCCCGACGGGCTGGAAGGCCAGGTTTTCTACGAACCTGTAGAGCGTGGGCTCGAGATCCGAATCGCGGAAAAGTTGCGCGAACTGCGCCGCCGGAACGCCGAAGGCAACGGCTGACAAGAACGTCGATACCCGCATCGATACCGTCTTGCAGCATGCGCGCAAAGCGTGCATGACCCCACGCGCATACAGCATGACGTGAGCGGGTAAACCCCGGTCCGTGCGCACCAAATCAGCGCTGGTGCGTGCTTACAATCCCGCCCACAAATCCGCCAGCGACACATGTTGGCTGGTTTTTTGCTTGTCAGCTCAGGGGCGCCAAACCGGTGCCCTGGTGGGTGAATGGCACCCCGCAACGGTGCAACACATAGGGAATCGCGATATGGACATTTTGCTGCAGCAGATCATCAACGGTCTGGTTCTCGGCAGCATGTATGCCTTGATAGCCTTGGGCTACACCATGGTGTACGGCATCATCAATCTGATCAACTTTGCGCATGGAGAAGTGCTGATGGTCGGGGCTCTCACGAGCTGGACCATCATCGGGCTCATGAAGGACGGCATGCCCAACACACCGGGCTGGCTGATCCTCCTCATCGCGTTGATCATTGCCTGCGTTGTCGCGGCAACCCTCAACTTCGTGATCGAGAAAGTGGCCTACCGGCCGCTGCGCAACAGCCCCAAGCTCGCGCCGCTGATCACCGCCATCGGCATGTCGATCCTGCTGCAGACGCTGGCAATGATCATCTGGAAGCCGACCAACAAGGCGTACCCCAACCTGCTGCCGACCGACCCCATCCACGTGGGCGGTGCGGTGATCTCACCCACGCAGGTGATGATCCTCAGCGTCACGGCGTTCTCGCTCGTGGTGCTCATGTGGCTGGTCAACTACACCAAGCTCGGCCGCGCAATGCGCGCCACCGCGGAGAACCCGCGCGTCGCTGCGCTCATGGGCATCCGCCCCGACATGGTCATCTCGGCCACCTTCATCATCGGCGCCGTGCTCGCGGCCATCGCCGGTGTGATGTACGCGTCCAACTACGGCATCGCGCAGCATGCGATGGGCTTCCTGCCCGGCCTGAAAGCCTTCACGGCTGCCGTGTTCGGCGGTATCGGCAACCTGGCCGGCGCGGTGGTCGGCGGCATTCTGCTCGGTCTCATCGAGGCCATCGGCTCGGGCTACATCGGCACCATCACGGGCGGTGTGCTGGGCAGCAACTACAGCGACATCTTCGCGTTCATCGTGCTGATCGTCATGCTCACGCTGCGTCCGTCCGGCCTGCTCGGCGAACGCGTGGCGGACCGTGCGTAAGGAGCGAGACATGAAGAACAGCAAGAACCTCGCCCTCTACGTCATCGGCATCATCGCGGTGCTCGCGCTGCCCCTGCTGCTGCAGATGCAGGGCAACGCCTGGGTGCGCATTGCCGACATCGCACTGCTCTACGTGCTGCTGGCCCTGGGCCTGAACATCGTGGTCGGCTACGCCGGCCTGCTCGACCTGGGCTACGTCGCCTTCTTCGCGGTGGGGGCCTATCTCTTCGCGCTCATGGGCTCGTCGCACCTGACCGAGACCTTCCCGTGGTTCGCCCAGATGTTCCCGAACGGCATGCACACCTCGCTGCTGATCGTGATACCGCTGGCGCTGGTGGTGGCCGGCTGTCTCGGCGTGCTGCTCGGCGCGCCCACGCTCAAGCTGCGCGGCGACTACCTCGCCATCGTCACGCTCGGCTTCGGCGAAATCATCCGCGTGTTCCTGAACAACCTGGACCAGCCGGTGAACATCACCAACGGTCCGAAGGGCATCACCGCCATCGACTCCATCAAGTTCTGGGGCCTCGACCTTGGCAAGGCATGGAAGTTCGACGGCTTCACGATCTCGTCGGTCTCGCTGTACTACTACCTGTTCCTCGCGCTGGTGGTCGCCACGGTGATCATCTCGCACCGCCTGCAGACCTCTCGCGTCGGCCGCGCCTGGATGGCCATCCGCGAAGATGAAATCGCCGCCAAGGCGATGGGCATCAACACCCGCAACATGAAGCTGCTGGCCTTCGGCATGGGCGCCAGCTTCGGCGGCGTGTCCGGCGCGATGTTCGCGGCCTTCCAGGGCTTCGTGTCGCCCGAGTCCTTCAGCTTGATGGAGTCGGTGATGATCGTGGCCATGGTCGTGCTCGGCGGCATCGGCCATCTGCCCGGCGTCATTCTCGGTGCCGTGCTGCTGGCAGCGCTGCCGGAAGTGCTGCGCTACGTTGCCGGCCCGCTGCAGTCGCTGACCGGCGGCCGCCTTGACGCGTCCATCCTGCGCCAGCTCTTCATTGCGCTCGCCATGATCATCATCATGCTGGTGCGTCCGCGCGGCCTGTGGCCGTCGCCGGAGCATGGCAAGTCCCTGACCAAGAAGGGCGGCGTGCCCGTCGACCCGACCCATGCGGCCGTGGCCCCCGGGTCGCTGCAAACGCATGCGCCGGGCATTGACTCTCCCGCTGACGAACTGCCCGGCGGTGCCGAGCGTCCCATGTCGATCAATCCCTGAACGCCGAAGGAAAAAATCAACATGACGACAGACACCATCCTCGACGTCCGTGGAATTTCAAAACGCTTCGGCGGGCTGCAAGCCCTGTCCGACGTGGGCATCACCATCAAGCGCGGCCAGGTCTACGGCCTGATCGGCCCCAACGGCGCAGGCAAGACCACCTTCTTCAACGTGATCACCGGGCTGTACACGCCCGACAGCGGCACCTTCGAACTCGCAGGCAAGCCCTACCAGCCGACGGCCGTGCATGAAGTGGCCAAGGCCGGCATTGCACGCACCTTCCAGAACATCCGCCTCTTCGCCGAAATGACGGCACTCGAGAACGTGATGGTCGGGCGCCACATTCGCACGCAGTCGGGCGTGTTCGGCGCGATGCTGCGCACCGGCAGCTTCAAGGCCGAAGAAAAAGCCATTGCCGACCGCGCGCACGAACTGCTCGACTACGTTGGCATCGGCAAGTTTGCCGACTACAAGGCGCGCACGCTGTCGTACGGCGACCAGCGCCGCCTCGAAATTGCACGCGCACTAGCCACCGACCCGCAGCTCATCGCGTTGGACGAACCCGCCGCCGGCATGAACTCCACCGAGAAGGTACTGCTGCGCGAGCTGATCGACCGCATCCGTCGCGACGACCGCACCATCCTGATCATCGAACACGACGTCAAGCTCATCATGGGCCTGTGCGACCGCGTCACCGTGCTGGACTACGGCAAGCAGATTGCCGAAGGTACGCCCGCCGACGTGCAGAAGAATGAAAAAGTGATTGAGGCCTACCTCGGCACGGGAGGCCACTGAAATGAGCACCGCAACCATGACAAGCGCTGAAGAAGCAACCCGGGCCAATGCCGCACAAGCCAAGGCCACCGGCAAGACGCTGCTGAAGGTCTCCGGCCTGAAGGTCGGCTACGGCGGTATCCAGGCCGTCAAGGGCGTGGACTTCGAGGTGCGCGAAGGCGAACTGGTTTCGCTGATCGGCTCCAATGGCGCCGGCAAGACCACCACCATGAAGGCCATCACCGGCACGCTGCCGGCCGGGGCCGGCAACATCGAGTTCCTGGGCCGCAGCATCAAGGGCCGCGGCGCGTGGGACCTGGTGGAAGAGGGCCTCGTGATGGTGCCCGAAGGCCGTGGCGTGTTCACGCGCATGACCATCACCGAAAACCTGCAGATCGGCGCCTACATCCGCAAGGACAAGGCCGCCATCGCGAGCGACATGGAGCGCGTGTTCGTCACCTTCCCGCGCCTGCGCGAGCGCAAGGACCAGCTGGCCGGCACCATGTCGGGCGGCGAACAGCAGATGCTCGCCATGGGCCGCGCGCTGATGGCGCGCCCCAAGGTGCTGCTGCTGGACGAACCCACCATGGGCCTGTCGCCGATCATGTGCGACAAGATCTTCGAGGTGGTGCAGACCGTGGCCTCGCAGGGCGTGACCATCCTGCTGGTGGAGCAGAACGCCAACCGCGCACTGCAGCTGGCCGACCGTGGCTACGTGATGGAGTCAGGGCTCATCACCATGAACGGTGATGCCAAGGAACTGCTGAGCGACCCGCGCGTGCGGGCCGCGTACCTGGGCGAATAACTCAGTCGACCTTCGCGCCGGTGGCTTTCACCACCGCTTCGTACTTCGAGAGTTCGGTCTTCATGAAAGCGCCGAACTGCTCCGGCGAGCTGGCCACCGGCTCCGCCAGCAGTCCGGCGAAGCGCGTCTTCGTTTCCGGCGCATTCAGCGCTGCCACGAAGGCCTGATTGAGCTTCACGACCACGTCGTGCGGCGTGCCCGCCGGCGCGACCAGGCCCCACCATGTGTCGATCGAGAAGCCCTTGAGCGTGTCGGCGATGGGCGGCACGTCTGGCAGCGAGGCGCTGCGCTGCAGCGTCGTCACCGCAATCGCCTTCAGCTTGCCTGAGCGGATGTTCGGTGCGGCGGTGGCGAGGTTGTCGAAGTTGAAATCGACCTGCCCCGAGATCAGCGCCAACTGCGCGGGGCTACCGCCGTTGTACGGAATGTGCAGCGCGAAGATGCCCGCTTCCTTCTTGAACAGCTCGCCCGCGAGGTGGCCGGCGCTGCCGTTGCCGCCGCTGCCGTAGTTGAGCTTGGCCGGGTTGGCCTTGGCATAGCGGATCAGGTCGGCCACGCTGTTGATGTTCAGGCGCTTGGCCGTGTCGGCGTTCATCACCAGCACGTTGGGCACGCGGACCATCTGCGTGATCGGCGCGAAGTCGGTTACGGCGTTGAACGGGATCTTGTTGTAGAGCCACGGATTTACCGCGTTGGTAGCGGTGGCCGCGATGCCGATCGTCAGGCCGTCGGTGGGCGCCTTCGCCACGATGTCGGCGCCGATGTTGCCGCCCGCACCGGGCTTGTTGTCGATGATGACCGGACCCAGCGTGTCCTTGACGCGTTCGGCCAGGATGCGAGCCGTGTTGTCGATCGGGCCGCCGGCTGCGTAGGGAACGACGAGGCGGATGGGGCGCTGTTGCTGCGCCATGGCATGGCCGGCGCCCAGCAGGGCGGTGGTGCTTGCGATCAGGGTGAGGAGGAAGTGTCTCGTTTTCATTTTTTCTTGGGGATCTTTTTCGGGTTTGTCTCAGGGAAGGGCCTTGTCGGCCTCTGTGGTGAACGCGTCGGCAAAAAATTCTTCTTCGGGCAGGCCCGCCAGCGCCACGTAGTCGCGCTTGGCCGAGTCGACCACGATGGGCGCGCCGCAGGCATAGACCTGGTGGCCCGACAGGTCGGCGAAGTCTTCGAGCACGGCCTGGTGGACGAAGCCGGTGCGACCGGTCCAGTTGTCTTCGGGCGTGGCGTTGGAGATGACGGGTACGTAGCGCAGGTTCGGCATCTGTGCCATCTGCTCACGCACCCATGCGTCCATGTACAGGTCTTCGGGCCGGCGGCCGCCCCAGTAGAGCGTGGCGGGCCGGTCGATGGCCTTGAACTTCATGTGCTCCAGCAGTGCCTTGATTGGCGCGAAGCCCGTGCCCGAGGCCAGCAGGATCATTGGCTTGGCGGAGTCCTCGCGCAGGAAGAAGCTGCCGAAGGGGCCTTCGATGCGCAGGATTTCCTTTTCCTTCATCGTGCCGAACACATGGTCGGTGAACTTGCCGCCGGGCAGGTGCCGCAGATGCAGTTCGATGCCCGTGCCGGGCTCGCCCAGCGTGTGCGGCGCATTGGCCATCGAGTAGCTGCGGCGCGCGCCGTCGCGCAGGATGAACTCCACGTACTGGCCTGCGTAGAACTGCAAAGGCTCACCGGCCGGCAGCTGCAGGCGCACCATCATCACGTCGTGCGACTGGCGCGTGAGGGCCAGCACCCGCACCGGCATCTTGCGGATTGGCAGCGCCCCGGCCTCCGTGACCTGGCGCGATTCGAGCACCACGTCGCTCTTGGCGTGCGCGCAGCAAGTCAGCACGTAGCCGGCGAGCTGTTCTTCGGCGCTCAGGGCCTTGCTCTGGTGCGGGCCGAGAGTGACCTCGCCCGAGAGCTTCTTGCACTTGCACGAGCCGCAGGCGCCGTCCTTGCAGCCATAGGGAAGGCCGATGCCCTGGCGAATGCCGGCTGCCAGGATGGTTTCGTCGCCGTGGACCACGAAATGGCGCCCGCTGGGTTCGACGTGGATGGAAAAGCCCGCCTCATGCGGCGCTGTAGCAGTCATCGGTATTCTTCGAGGGTGAACTCAGCCCGGGCCGTGCGTAAGACCCGGTGAGCACTGAATTGGGACAGGAACAGGATTTTGCCTTCAATCAATAGCCCCTCCGGCGCTCTGCCAGCGCGTTTCCGGCGCGAACGCCTGCTGATCGTCGGATGCGGCGACGTCGGCCAGCGCGTGGCGCGCGACCTGCGCGGCCGCATGCAACTGGTGGCGCTCACTTCGTCGGCCGACCGCGTGGGCACTCTGCGCACCGCTGGCATCCGCCCGCTGGTGGGCAATCTGGACGACGCAGCCACCCTGCGCCGCCTGGCGGGCATCGCCACGCGGGTGCTGCACCTGGCACCGCCCGCCCGTGACGGCGGCGCGGCCTGGTGGCGCGACCAGCGCACCACCGCACTGGCGCGGGCACTGCGGCTGCGGTCGGTGCCTTCCACCTTCGTCTACGGCTCGACCAGCGGTGTGTACGGCGACTGCGGCGGCGCCCGCGTGAGCGAAACCCGCGTCGTGCGCCCTGACACCCCACGCTCCCACCGCCGCGTGGACGCCGAACGCGCCGTGCGCTGGCTGGGCCGCAGCGCCGGCGTGCGCGCCAGCATCCTGCGCATTCCGGGCATCTACGCGCCCGACCGCGAAAACGGCACCCCGCGCGGCCGCCTGCAGCGCGGCACGCCCGTGCTGAGGCACGAAGACGACGTCTACACCAGCCACATCCACGCCGACGACCTAGCCCGCGCTTGCGTGGCGGCGCTGTTCCGCGGCAAGCCGCAGCGCATCGTGCATGCCTCGGACGACACCGAACTGCGCATGGGCGACTACGTAGACCTGGCCGCCGACATGTACGGCATGCCCCGCCCGCCGCGAGTGGCCCGCGGCGAGGCCGAGCGGCAACTGCCGCTGCAACTGCTGAGTTTCATGGGGGAGTCGCGCCGGCTGGACAACACACGTCTCAAGCGCGAACTGCGGGTGCGGCTTTCGCACCCGACGGTGCATACAGGCCTGCGCGAACAGAACGAGCCGACATAGGGGAGAGCAGGGCCCATTCCAGGGACACCGTGGAACCGGCTTCGCCGGGCCACCGGTGTCGCCCCCGGTAGGGGGAAGGCGAAGCGACACGAAGTGCGCGTAGCCTGGGGGAGAGCCAAAGTGTGGTGCCCGGGGCCGGAATCGAACCGGCACACCTTTCGGTGGGGGATTTTGAGTCCCCTGCGTCTACCAATTTCACCACCCGGGCAGGGTTCTGAACGAAGCCTAAAATTATGGCACAGTGGCTGCCATGAATTATCCGACGATCGAAGACGCCATTGGCAAGACCCCCCTGGTCGCACTGCAACGCATCAACGCCGCAGAAAACGCCAAGCGCGGCAACGTGATTCTCGGCAAGCTCGAGGGCAACAATCCCGCCGGTTCGGTCAAAGACCGGCCGGCCCTCTCGATGATCCGGCGCGCCGAAGAGCGCGGCGAGATCAAGCCCGGCGACACCCTCATCGAAGCCACTTCCGGCAACACCGGCATCGCTCTGGCCATGGCCGCGGCCATCAAGGGCTATCGCATGGTGCTCATCATGCCGGAGGACCTCTCGGTGGAGCGCGCCCAGACCATGAAGGCCTTCGGCGCCGAGCTTGTGCTCACGCCCAAGAGCGGCGGCATGGAATACGCGCGCGACCTCGCCGAGCAGATGGTCGCGCAGGGCAAGGGCCGCGTGCTCGACCAGTTCGCCAACCCCGACAACCCGCGCATCCACTACGAGACCACCGGCCCCGAGATCTGGGCCGACACCAAGGGCAAGGTCACGCACTTCGTGAGCGCCATGGGCACCACCGGCACCATCACCGGCGTCTCGCGCTTCCTGAAAGAGAAGAACCCGGCAGTGCGCATCATCGGCGCGCAGCCGGCCGAAGGCTCGCGCATTCCGGGTATCCGCAAATGGCCTGCCGAATACATGCCGAAGATCTTCGACCCGAGCCGGGTCGACGAAGAAATCAGCGTGAGCCAGGACGACGCGGAAGAAATGTGCCGGCGTCTCGCGCGCGAAGAGGGCATCTTTGGCGGCATCTCGGCCGCAGGTGCGTTGTGGGCCGCGCTCGAAGTGGCGAAGACGGTCGAGAACGCCACCATCGTGTTCGTGGTCTGCGACCGGGGCGACCGCTACTTGTCGACCGGCGTTTTCCCCGCATAAGCAACGACCGGCAGCAGCGCCCGCTCAAGGCGCTCAGGCAGCCACAAAAAAGAAAAGAGACCCCATGCCCCATCCCAAGTTCTGCCAGGTCTGCGCCACGCCGCTCGAGTGGATCGCGTTGATGGAAGACGGCGGCCCCAAGGAGCGCCTGCGCTGCCCCAACTGCGGCCATACACACTGGAACAACCCGACCCCCGTGCTTGCGGCCATCGTCGAGTACCGCGGCCAGGTGCTGCTGGCGCGCAATGCGGCATGGCCGGGCAAGATGTTTGCGCTGATCACCGGGTTCATGGAAGCCGGCGAGACGCCCGAGGAAGGCATTGCGCGTGAGGTGAAAGAAGAAACCAACCTCGACGTCAGCGCCACCAAGCTCGTCGGCGCGTACGACTTCCAGCGCATGAACCAGATCATCATCGCGTACCACGTGGTGGCCGATGGCGACGTGAAGCTCTCGCCCGAACTGGTCGACTACCGCCTCTATGACCTGCCCGATCTCAGATGCTGGCCCGCCGGCACCGGCTATGCGCTGGCCGACTGGCTGCGCACGCGCGGGCACGAGCCCGTGTTCTTCACCGCCGCCGAAAACGAAGAGCGCCGCCGCGGCCTGAACCTGCCGCCGGAGCCGGGCAATGCAAGTTGACCGTGAGCTCGACACGCGCGGGCTGAACTGCCCGTTGCCCATTCTCAAGGCGAAGAAATCGCTCAACGAGATGCTGAGCGGGCAATTGCTGAAGGTGGTGTCGACCGACCCGGGATCGATCCGCGACTTTCAGGCTTTCGCGCGCCAGACGGGCAACGAGTTGATGGAGCAGGAAACCGTCGGCAGCGACTTCATCCACGTGCTCAAGCGTCGCTGACAAAGCAAAAGAAACAAAACAAAAGGGCCGCAGCAGCGGCCCTTTGTTCGTGATGGCACCTCGAAGCAGAGGCGAGGCGATTACAGCTTCAGGCTCTTGAGGTATTCGCGGAATTCCGCGCCCACTTCGGGGTGCGCCAGCGCCAGTTCCACCGACGCCTGCAGAAAGCCTTCCTTGCTGCCGCAGTCGTAGCGGATGCCCTTGTACGAATAGGCGTAGACCGATTCCTTCTTCATCAGCGCCGCGATGCCGTCGGTCAGCTGGATCTCGCCGCCTGCGCCCTTGGGCTGGTTGCGAATCTCATCGAACACGCCCGGCGTGAGGATGTAGCGGCCCGCCACGCCCAGGCGCGAGGGTGCGTCTTCGGGCTTCGGCTTCTCGACCATGCGGTTGACCTTTATCAGGCCTTCTTCGACCGCGTCGCCGGCCACGATGCCGTAGCGCTTGACGTGCGCCAGCGGCACTTCCTGCACCGCCAGCAGCGAGCCGCCGAGGCGGGCGAAGGCCGAGGTCATCTGTGCCAGCACGGGCTCGCCGCCATCGGGGCCGACCATCAGGTCGTCCGCGAGCAGCACGGCAAAGGGTTCGTTGCCCACCAGGTGTTCGGCGCACAGCACCGCATGGCCCAGGCCCAGCATGCGCGGCTGGCGCACGTAGGAGCAGGTCATGTCGTCGGGCATGACCGAGCGCGCGATGTTGAGCAGGGCGGTCTTGCCGCTGGCCTCGAGCTGGCTTTCTAGCTCGTAGGCGGTGTCGTAGTGGTCCTCGATGGCGCGCTTGTTGCGGCCGGTCACGAAGATCATGTCGCGGATGCCCGCGGCGTACGCCTCTTCGACGGCGTACTGAATCAGCGGCTTGTCGACCACCGGCAGCATTTCCTTTGGCTGCGCCTTGGTGGCTGGCAAGAAGCGAGTACCAAAGCCTGCAACGGGGAATACGGCCTTGCGGATGCGGGTCGAGGAAGTGGACATGGGCAGCTCAGCGTCTTTCTTGAAGAGGGGAGTTAGGAGGCGCAGCGGCGCGCAGCCGCTCTTGGAATCCTAAACGCCTTCGAAGCCCTGCGTCTGTCAGCCGAGGCGCACAAGCTGGTCGCGCAAACGCTCCAGCATGGCCGTGAAGTCAGTCAGACGTTTACGTTCTTGCTCGATAACGGCCGGCGGAGCCTTTGCGACGAAGGCTTCGTTGCTGAGCTTGCCGTGCACCTTGGCGATCTCGCCTTCGATGCGCGCGATTTCCTTGCCGATGCGAACTTTCTCTGCAGCCTTGTCGATCTCCATGTGCAGGCACAGGCGCGCAGCGCCCACCACCGCCACCGGCGCCGCTTCGGCAGCGGCCGACCACGAGGCCTCGTCGTCGAAGACCTTCACTTCCTTCAGCTTGGCGAGTGCCTGCAGTACCGGCGCCGATTCGCGCAGGAAGGCCGCGCCCTCGGCATCGTCGGCCACTGCGTACAGCGGCAGGCGCGTTGCGGGCGAGACATTCATCTCGCCGCGCAGCGTGCGGCATGCATCGACCAGCGCCTTCAGCCGCGCCACATGCGCCTCGGCCGCTTCATCGATCTTCTCCGGCTGGCTCTTCGGATAGGCCGCGATCATGATCGACTCGCCCTCACGTCCTGCAACCTTCGACACCTTCTGCCACAGCTCTTCCGTGATGAACGGAATCACCGGGTGCGCCAGGCGCAGCAGCGTTTCGAGCGTGCGGATCAGCGTGCGGCGCGTGGCGCGTTTCTGTGAATCGTCGCCGGTCTGGATCTGCACCTTGGCAATTTCCAGGTACCAGTCGCAGAACTCGTCCCAGGCGAACTGGTAGATCGCATTGGCCACGTTGTCGAGGCGGTATTCCTCGAAGCCCTTGGCCACCTCGGCCTCCACGCGTTGCAACTGCGACACGATCCAGTAGTCGGCGCGGCTGAACTTCAGGTAGCCATGCGCCGGTCCGCCGACCTTGCACTCTTCCTTCGTGTGCTCCAGCAGGCCGCAGTCCTGGCCTTCGCAATTCATCAGCACGAAGCGCGTGGCGTTCCACAGCTTGTTGCAGAAGTTGCGATATCCCTCGCAGCGCTTCGAATCGAAGTTGATGCTGCGGCCCAGCGAAGCCAGCGAAGCGAAGGTAAAGCGCAACGCATCCGCGCCAAAGGCCGGAATGCCGTCCGGAAACTCCTTCTGCGTGTTCTTGCGCACCGCAGGCGCCGTCTCGGGCTTGCGCAGGCCTTGCGTGCGCTTGTCGAGCAGCTCGGGCAACTGGATGCCGTCGATCAAATCGACCGGGTCAAGCACGTTGCCTTCGGACTTGCTCATCTTCTTGCCCTGCGCGTCGCGCACCAGGCCGTGGATGTACACGTGCTTGAACGGCACCTTGCCAATGAAGTGCTTGGTCATCATGATCATCCGGGCGACCCAGAAGAAGATGATGTCGTAGCCCGTCACAAGTACGGTCGAGGGCAGGTACAGGTCGAGGTCCTGCGTCTTTGCAGGCCAGCCGAGCGAAGAGAAGGGCACCAGCGCCGACGAGTACCAGGTGTCGAGCACGTCCTCGTCGCGGCGGAGCGTCTTGCCCGGCGCCTTGGCTTGCGCGTCGGCCTCGTTCTCGGCCACGTAAACGTTGCCTTCCTCGTCGTACCAGGCCGGGATCTGGTGGCCCCACCACAGCTGGCGCGAGATGGTCCAGTCCTGGATGTTCTCCATCCAGTGGTTGTAGGTGTTGACCCAGTTCTCGGGCACGAAGCGCACCTCGCCCGACTTCACCACGTCGATGGCCTTCTGCGCGATCGACTGCCCGTCGGCGCCGGGGCGCGTCATGGCCACGTACCACTGGTCGGTGAGCATCGGCTCGACGATGGCGCCCGAGCGCGCGCAGCGCGGCACCATCAGCTTGTGCTTCTTCACCTCGACGAGCAGGCCCAGTGCGTCGAGGTCGGCCACGATGGCCTTGCGCGCCACGAAGCGGTCCAGGCCGCGGTACTTCTCGGGTGCGTTGTCGTTGATGGTCGCGTCCAGCGTCAGCACGCCGATCATCTCGAGCTTGTGGCGTTGGCCGACTGCGTAGTCGTTGTAGTCGTGGGCGGGCGTGACCTTCACCACGCCGGTGCCGAATTCCTTGTCGACGTAGTCGTCGGCAATGATCGGGATGAGCTTGTCCACCAGCGGCAGCTTCACGCGCTGGCCGATCAGGTGCTTGTAGCGCTCGTCTTCCGGGTGAACCATCACGGCCGTGTCGCCCAGCATGGTTTCGGGCCGGGTGGTGGCCACGGTCAGCGTGCCGCTGCCGTCTTCCAGCGGGTAGGCAATGTGCCAGAGCGAGCCGTCTTCTTCTTCGCTCTCGACTTCGAGATCGCTCACAGAGGTCTTGAGCACCGGGTCCCAGTTGCCCAGGCGCTTGCCGCGGTAGATCAGGCCTTCTTCGTACAGCTTCACGAAGGTCTGCGTCACGACTGCCGAAAGGTCGTCGTCCATCGTGAAGTATTCGCGGCTCCAGTCCACCGTGTCGCCCATGCGGCGCATCTGCTCGGTGATGGTGTTGCCCGACTTTTCTTTCCACTCCCACACGCGCGCCACGAAGTTCTTGCGGCCCAGGTCGTGGCGGCTGACCTTCTGCTCCTGCAGCTGGCGCTCCACCACGATCTGCGTTGCGATGCCGGCGTGGTCGGTGCCCGGCACCCACAGCGTGTTGTCGCCCTTCATGCGGTGATACCGCGTGAGGCTGTCCATGATCGTCTGGTTGAACGCGTGACCCATGTGCAGCGTGCCCGTCACGTTGGGCGGCGGCAGCTGGATCGCGAACGAATCGGCGCCTTCCTTGGGCTGCTGCGTGCCGCGGAAGCCGGCCTTGGCGTAGCCGCGCTTTTCCCATTCCGGGCCCCAGTGCGCCTCGATGGCGGCGGGTTCGAACGATTTCGACAGGCTGTCGAGGCCGGGCTGGGCGGAAGGGGTGATGGGTTCGCTCATGGGAAATGCAGAACGGCCCTTCAGGGAGCCGTTGGGGGACAGGGTGGGATAGCCCGCGATTTTACCGGGGCGGCCTGGCGTCACGGCAGCCACTGATAATTCCGGCATGCTCTTCCTGCTTTCCCCTGCAAAGTCGCTCGATTACGACACCCCGCTCCCCTCCGAACTCCCCTCCACCCAACCCCATTTCGAGTCTCCGCGCGGCCCCTCGGTCGAGCTGATCAAGCTGCTGCGCGAGAAGTCGCCCCAGCAGATTTCTGAGCTCATGCACCTGTCGGACAGGCTCTCGGCCCTGAACGTGGCCCGCTACGAGGCCTGGTCCAGCAAGAGCAGCGCGAAGAATGCCCGCCAGGCTGCCTTTGCCTTCGACGGTGACGTCTACGGCGGCCTCGACGCTCGCACGCTCACGAGGGCGCAGCTCGACTGGGCGCAAGACCACGTCTGCATCCTCAGCGGCCTCTACGGCCTGCTGCGCCCGCTCGACCTGCTGCAGCCCTACCGCCTCGAAATGGGCACGTCGCTCGCCAACCGCCACGGCAAGGACCTCTACGCCTTCTGGGGCTCGCGCATCGCCGAGCACCTGAACGAGCGCCTGGCGGCCGACCGCACCCCGGTGGTCGTCAACGTCGCCTCGCAGGAGTACTTCAAGTCGGTCGACAAGAAGGTGCTCAAGGCCCGTGTGGTCGAATGCGTGTTCGAGGAGTGGAAGGGCGACAAGTACAAGATCGTGAGCTTCTTCGCCAAGCGAGCCCGCGGGCTGCTGGCGCGCTGGGCCGTGCAGCACAAGGCGGCCACGCCCAAGGCACTGGAAAAGTTCGACCTCGAGGGTTATGGTTTCGACGCCGATGTGTCCACAGCCGAAAGGCTGGTGTTCAGGAGAAAAGTCTGATGTCCCAACCAATCAGTCCGGAACTGCGCGAGTGGCTGGTGGCCCAGCTCGCGGCCGGGCACTCGGTGCCGGCGCTGCGTGCGTCCATGCGCGCGGCCGGCTGGCACGATGCCGCCGCCGACACGGCGCTGGCCCAGCTCGAAGCCGGCTTCCCCAATGTGGAAGTGGCCTTGCCGCCCGTGCACACCGAAATGCCCGGGCCCGACCTCGACGGCGCGCCGCTGCACCTCGATGCGGGCGACCGGCAAGTGCAGGTGCTGCAGACCATGCGGCATCCGCGCGTCATCGTCTTCGGCAACCTGCTGTCTGGCGAAGAGTGCGAAGGCCTGATCGCGGCTGCGCGCGTGCGACTCGCCCGTTCGCTCACCGTTGAGACGCGCACCGGCGGCGAGGTGCTGAACGTCGACCGCACCAGCGACGGCATGTTCTTCGAGCGCGGCGAGAACGAGATCGTCGCGCGGCTGGAGCAGCGCATCGCGATGCTGCTGCGCTGGCCGCTCGAATTCGGCGAAGGCCTGCAGATCCTGCGCTATGCCCCCGGCGCGCAGTACCGCCCGCACTACGACTACTTCGACCCGAACGAGCCGGGCACGCCCACCATCCTCAAGCGTGGCGGCCAGCGCGTTGCCACGCTCGTGATGTACCTGCAGGAGCCCGAAGGCGGCGGCGCCACCACCTTCCCCGACGTGGGCCTCGAAGTGACGCCCGTGCGCGGCTGCGGCGTGTTCTTCAGCTACGACCGGCCCGACCCCGTCACCCGTACCCTGCACGGCGGCGCGCCGGTGCTGGCGGGCGAGAAGTGGGTCGCCACCAAGTGGCTGCGCGAGCGCGAGTTCAAGTAGAAGACCAAGGAAAGAAGACCAGGGAACCAATGAAAGTCACCGCCAACGGGCTGCAGATCGAAGTCGACGACACCGGAGGCGAAGGGCGCCCAGTCATCCTGCTCATCATGGGCCTGGGCATGCAGCTGGTGGCGTGGCCCACCGGCTTCGTGCAGCAACTGGTGGAGGCGGGTTTTCGCGTGGTGCGCCACGACAACCGCGACATCGGCCTGAGCCAGGGCTTCGACCATGCAGGCGTCGGCAACCTGGTGTGGGAAACGATTCGCCACCGCCTCGGCCTGAAGGTGCGCTCGGCCTACACCCTGCAGGACATGACTCTCGACTCGCTCGGCGTGCTCGACGCGCTGGGCATAGCCAAGGCCCACATCGTCGGCGCCTCCATGGGCGGCATGATTGCCCAGCGCCTGGCCGCCACCGCGCCGCAGCGCGCGACCAGCCTCGTGAGCATCATGAGTTCGAGCGGTGCGCGCGGCCTGCCCGGCCCGCGCCGCGAAGTCACCTCCATGCTCATGCGCCGTCCGTCGGGCAACAGCGAGCCCGAACTGGTCGCGCACAGCATCAGGCTGCTGCGGCTCATCCAGAGCCCCGCCTACCCGCAGACCGACGAAGAACTGGCCGAGCGCCTTACCTTCGGCATGCGGCGCTCGTACCACCCGGCCGGCCTGATGCGGCAGATGCTGGCCATCGGCGCCGATGCCGACCGCCCCCAGGTGCTGCCGCGCATCCAGTCGCCCACGCTGGTGCTGCACGGCGAGGCCGATGCGCTCGTGCCCATCGCCTGCGGGGAGGACACTGCCAAACGCATTCCGGGCTCGAAATTCGTCCCCATTCCCGGCATGGGCCATGACCTGCCGCCCGAGGTGTGCACCATCCTCGCCAACCACATTGCTCCGTTCGCGCATGCGGCCGAAGTCAAGGTATCCAGAGAAGCCAAGCCATGAGCCACGACCCGACGAACCCCAACACGCCCGAGCAATCGCAGCTCGGCCGCGCCTCGGCCTACGCCGACCACTACGACCCTACGCTGCTGTTCCCCATCGCGCGCGCCACGCAGCGCGAGGCCATGGGCATCAAGACCGGCGCCTTGCCGTTCTTCGGCGCCGACCTGTGGAGCGCCTTCGAAGTGAGCTGGCTCAACCTGCGCGGCAAGCCGCAGCTGGCCATCGCGCACTTCACCATTCCGTGCGAGACGCCCAACATCATCGAGAGCAAGAGCTTCAAGCTCTATCTCAACAGCTTCAACAACAGCCAGTTCGCGAGCATCGATGCGGTGCGTGAGCGCCTGCGCGCCGACCTGTCCGAAGCCGCATGGCGCGGCAGCGACCAGTCGGCCGGCATCGGCGTGAAGCTGCTGGCGCCCGACATGTTCGACCGCGAGCCGGTGCACGAACTCGACGGCCTCGACCTCGACCGCCTCGACATCGAGTGCACCCACTACCAGCCCGCGCCCGAACTGCTGAGCAGCGACACCACGCAGGCCCCGGTGAACGAAACCCTCACCAGCCGTCTGCTCAAGAGCAACTGCCTCGTCACCGGCCAACCTGACTGGGGCAGCGTGCAGATCCGCTACAGCGGGCCACCCATCGACCAGGCCGGGCTGCTCGCGTACATCGTGAGCTTTCGCAACCACAACGAATTCCACGAGCCCTGCGCCGAGCGCATGTTCACGGACATCTGGAACCGCTGCAAGCCGACCAAGCTCATGGTGTATGCGCGCTATACGCGGCGCGGCGGGCTGGACATCAATCCGTTCCGCACGAGTTCGCCGCAGGCGCTGCCGTTGAATATCCGTACGGCGCGGCAATAGGCCGAAGCTTCCCTTAAGCCCCTCTTCGGAAACCCGAAACCCGCTCCTGTCCCGCCTGTGGCATTCTGAAATTCGCCCGCGAACCCGCGGTCGAACGAACATCCGGAGCAGAGACAACATGGTTGAAGGAAAAGTGGTCGTCGTCACGGGCGCGGGCGGCGGCATCGGGCGCGACATTGCGCTGGCCATGGCGGCCCACGGCGCGAAGGTGGTGGTCAACGACATCGGTGCCGCGCTCGATGGCGCACTCGACGCCGAAGGCGGCGGCCCAACCCGCAGCGCAGGCCCTGCCCAGCAGGTGGTCGACGAGATTCGCGCGGCCGGCGGGCAGGCCGTGCCCAACACCGACAACGTGGCCGACGCCGCCAGCGTGGCGCGCATCGTGCAGTGCGCGGTCGACAGCTTCGGGCGCATCGATGTGGTGGTCAACAACGCAGGCATCCTGCGCGACCGCTTCTTTCACAAGATGTCGGCCGATGAGTGGGACTCGGTGCTCAAGGTGCACCTGTACGGCTCCTACTACGTGAGCCGCGCAGCAGCCACGCACTTCAAGGAGCAGAACTCGGGCGCGCTGGTGCACATGACATCGACCTCGGGCCTCATCGGCAACTTCGGCCAGGCCAACTACTCGGCCGCCAAGCTCGGCATCGTGGCGCTGTCGAAGTCGATTGCACTCGACATGCAGAAATTCAACGTGCGCTCCAACTGCATCGCACCTTTCGCCTGGAGCCGCATGATCGGCGCCATTCCCACCGACACCGACGAGCAGCGCGCCCGCGTCGACAAGATCAAGCAGATGACGCCAGCCAAGGTCGCGCCGCTTGCGGTGTATCTCGCGAGCGATGCGGCCGGCGCGGTCAACGGCCAGATCTTTTCGGTGCGCAACAACGAAATTTCGCTCATCAGCCAGCCGCGCCCGGTGCGCTCCATCCACCGCTCCGAGGGCTGGACGCCGCAGAGCATTGCCGAGCACGCCATGCCCGCGATGCGCGCCAGCTTCTTCCCGCTGGACCGCTCGGCCGACGTGTTCAGCTGGGACCCGGTCTGAGGACAAACCCGCAAGAGGGCGTACGCGGCACCATTCGCCGGACAATGCGCGTTCCCTTCCTCTTTGATGCCCGCGCCCGGTGAACCTGCACTTCGACCTGTTCGACCTGAAACTGTTCGTCTACGTGGCGGACGCGCGCAGCCTCACGCGCGGCGCCGAGAAGGTCTGCATCTCGCTGGCCGCCGCCTCCACCCGCATCAAGCAGATGGAAGAGGCCGTGGGCGGCAAGCTGCTGCACCGTAGCGCGCAGGGCGTGAGCCTCACGGCTGCGGGGCAGGCGGTGCTGTACCACGCCAAGCGCGTGATGCAGCAGATGGAGCACCTGCGCTGCGACATGCAGGATTTCGGCAAGGGCATCAAGGGCCACGTGCGCGTGTTCGCCAACACCACCTCGATCACCGAATACCTGCCGCAGAAGCTGGCCGGCTTTCTCACGCAGCATCCCGCCGTGCAGGTCGACCTGCGCGAATACCTGAGCGAAGAGATCGTGCGCGCGGTGGCCGACGGCGAGGCCGACATCGGCATCCTTGCTGGCGACGTGCACACGGGCGATTTCGATGCGCGCCCGTTTGGCAGCAACCAGCTCGTGCTGGTCGTGCCCACCACGCACCACCTTGCGGGTGCGTCTTCGGTGGCCTTTGCCGACACGCTCGACGAGCAGCACGTGGGCCTGCACCACGGCAGCGCCATCCACCGCTTCCTGCAGCGTCGCGCGGAGCTGGCGGGGCGGGGCTTCAACCCGCGCATCCAGGTCAGCAGCTTCGAGGCCATCTGCCTGATGATCGAAGCGGGCGTGGGGGTCGGCGTGCTGCCGGCGTCTTCCGCGCAAAGGCTGTCGATGGCGATGCGCATCTCGACCGTGGCGCTCAGCGATGCCTGGGCCGAGCGCGAGCTGAAGCTGATTGCGCGCAATCGCGAGCAGTTGCCGGCCTCAGCGCGCGAACTGTTCGATCACCTAGTCGCGCATTGAGGGCGCTCACGCCATGTCTGCCGACCTGAAGTCGCTGCGCCTGTTCGTGGCCGTGGCCGACCACGGCAGCATCAGCGAGGGCGCCAAGCGCTGTCACATCGCGCTCGCGGCGGCCAGCAAGCGCATCTCCGATCTCGAAGCCCGCGCGCGGTTGCCGCTGCTGGTGCGCCATGCACGCGGCGTCACGCTCACGTCGGCGGGGCATGGCCTGCTGCTGCATGCGCGCGCGGTGCTCTCGGCCATGGACCGGCTCGGCGCCGAGCTCGACGATTTCCAGAACGGCGTGGCGGGCGTGGTCAGCATCACGGCCAATGCATCGACCATCGCGCAGTTTCTGCCGGCGCAGATCGGCTCCTTCCTGCGTCTGCACCCGGTGCTGAAGATCGACCTGCAGGAGCGCGCCAGCACCGAGGTGGTGAAGGCCGTGCAGGCCGGCCTAGCCGACATCGGCGTGATCGAGGGCAACACGCCTGCCGACGGCCTCGAATGCCTGCCCTATCGAAACGACGAGCTGGCCGTGGTGATCGCGCGCGACCACCCGCTGGCGCGGCGCAAGCGCATCGATGTAGACGAGGTGCTGCGCCATGACCATATCGTGGTGCGCGAAGGCACGGCCCTGCACCGCGTGCTGCTGGCCGCCGCTCTGGAGGCGCAAGTGCCGCTCAAGGTGCGCATGCAGGTGGGCAGCTTCGACATGGTGTGCCGCATGGTGGAGCAGGGCGTGGGCATCGGCGTGCTGCCCTATGCGGCCATCCTGCCGCAGCTGCAGATACTGAAGCTGCGCTGCCTGAAGCTCGATGCGCCCTGGGCCATGCGCCGCCACCTGCTGTGCGTGCGCAGGCAGCAGGACCTGACCGTGGCCGCGCGCTCGGTGCTGGAGCACTTGGGCCGGCCCGACTGAGCACGAGCCTTCGCGCCGCGCGAAGCCTCGCGCCCGCCAAAAACGAATTGTTCTCCCGCGGCCCGCGCGCAAAGATCGCGCAAACCAAAGGAGACACCCTTGAAGATCGTTCGCGTCAGCGCCACGCCGCTGAACATCCCCGTCACCATCGACGTGGTCGGCCTGAACAAGCAAACCTCGCTGTCTCTGTGCCTCACAGAGATCGAGACCGACACCGGCCTCGTCGGCCACGGCATGACTGCCATCACCGAGGAAGAAATCGTCGCCGCAGCCGTGCGCGAAGTGGCCGGCCCTGCACTCATCGGCGAAGACCCGATGGCCACCGAGCGCTTGTGGGAGAAGCTCTATTGGCTGCTCTCGCCGCGCGGCCAGACCGGCTACGCCAGCCACACCATCGCCGCGCTCGACATCGCGCTGTGGGACATCAAGGCCCGCGCGCTGGGCCAGCCGCTGTGGCGCCTGCTCGGTGGTGCGCGCGCCAAGGTGCCGGTGTACGCCACCTTCGGGTTCGGCTTCTTCGAGCGCGACCAGCTCGCGGCCGCCGCCAAGCTGTGGGTCTCGCAGGGCTTCCAGCGCCTGAAGATGACCGTCGGCAACCACGCGCTCGCGCGCCGCGACGAGCCGCGCCCGCTCGACGAAGTCATCGCCGAAGACGTGCGCCGCGTCGCGGCCGTGCGCGAGGCCGTGGGCCCCGACGTGAAGCTGTACGTCGACGCCAACTGCGGCCTCGACCTGTTCCATGCCACCGAACTGGCACACCGCATCGAGCCCTACGGCATCAGCTTCTTCGAGGAGCCGCTCACGCAGAACGACGTGCACCAGATGGCCCAGTTGCGTGCACGCACCCGCATTCCGCTCGCGTGCGGCCAGAACGAAGGCCTGGCCTTCCGCTTCCGCGATCTGCTGGTGAATCAAGCGGCCGACGTACTGCAGCCCAACGTGACCATCTCGGGCGGCTATTCGCAGTGCCTGAAGATCGCGGGCATGGCACAGGCCTTCAACGTGCCCATCGACAACGGCGGCGCCTGGCCCTTCCACAACATGCATCTGCACGCGGGTGTGTCGAATGGCGGGCTGGTCGAGTACCACTATGTCGCGGTGCAGATGCTCAAGCAGATCTTCGACGGCCTGCCGGTGCCCGAGCAGGGCTGGCTCACGCTGCCCGAGACGCCAGGCCTGGGCTTTGCACCCAATGCCGAGCGCGTGCGCGAGCTGGCGAAGCTGCCGACCTCGCACGGCAAGGGCAAGGCCTGAGCCGCCCTGCGAATCAAAAAATAAGACGGAGACACGATGAGAGCCAGACAAGCGATTCGCGCGGCAGTGGCCCTGGGCCTTATCGGCGCACTGCTCGCCACGCCCATGGCCTGGGCCCAGAAATATCCCGACAAGCCCATTCGTCTCGTGGTCGGCTACTCGGCCGGCGGCGGCGTCGATGCCGCCGCGCGGCTGCTGAGTTCGCGTCTTTCCACGGTGCTGGGCCAGCAGGTGATGGTCGAGAACCGCACCGGCGCCACCGGCATCATCGCCGCCGACTTCGTTGCCAAGGCGGCGCCCGATGGCTACACGCTGATGATGGGCGAGAGCGCACTGCTGATCGCCAAGCTGCTGCAGCCGAAGATCCCGATCGATCCGCTGACCAGCTTCAAGCCGGTGGCGGGCGCGTTCATCGCGCCGCTGATGATCGTCACCGGCAACGACTTTCCTGCGAAGACGCCGGCCGAACTGGTCGCGCAGCTCAAGGAGAATCCGGGCCGCTTCTCTTTCGGCACCTCGGGCGTGGGCACCGTGCAGCACCTGGGCTTCGAGATGCTCAAGCAGTCCACCGGCAGCCTGGCGGTGCATGTGCCGTACCGCGGCGCCGCGCAGATCGTGCCCGACGTGATCGGCGGGCAGATTCCCATCGGCGTGGTGAGTGCCACGGCCGGCATGGCGCAGGCCAAGGCGGGCAAGCTGCGCGCTCTGGCGTTGATGAACACCGCCAAGCTCGAAGGTGTGGAGAGCGTTCCGCCGCTGGCCGATGCGGTGCCGGGTTTCGACGTGGCGCCGCGCATCTTCGTGCTTGCACCGGCCGGGACACCGAACGAGATTGTCGAAAAGCTTTCGGCGGCTGTGAAGGCGGTGCTCGATACGCCCGAGGCCGTCGCTGCCGCCGCTGCACAAGGCACGCTGCGCGCTTACGTCACGCCGGCCCAGCTTGGCAAGGACATGGCCGAGGAGACTGCGCGCTGGAAACGCATCATTGCCGAGCAGCACATCGTGGCGGAAGGGAACTAGGGTGAAACCTTGCCCTTCGATTCGCTGCGTTTTTTCGGGGCGCGCTCACGCCGACGGCGTGCTCTGCTCCGCGAATGTCCCCCGGCCTGCGGCCTCCTCCTTTATTTCGCTGCGCAGAGCACACCATCGACGTGATCGATGGACGCAGCGTTTGATCCGGCGGCACAACGACTGCGCTCATGTGCGAATGGCATCGGGTGCTCCCCGCAGCGAAATAAAGGAGGAGGCCGCAGGCCGGGGGACATTCGCGGAGGGGAGTACCCGGTGTCATTCGTACGCACCCTGAACACAAGCAACACATCACTCCACGGAGCCACTGAAATGAAGCAACCCCACCTGGGCCTGATAGTCCCCCCCGCAGCCGGCGCGGTGCCGGTTGACGGCCCGCTGCTCTACGGCGACCGCATCCGCTTCAGCGCGCGCGGCCTCGGCCTTGGAGAAATCTCCACACGCGGCTACACCGAAGTGATCGACTCGGTGGTCGAAAAGGCGTTGGCGCTCAAGGAGGAGGGCGTGACCGCGGTCTCGCTCATGGGTACATCGCTGAGCTTCTTTCGTGGCGCGGCTTTCAACCGGCAGCTCGAGATCGAGATGGCGCGCGCCACCGGCTTGCCCTGTACCACGATGAGCAATGCCATCGTCAACGGCCTGCGCCACATGAAGGTGCGGCGCGTGGCGGTGGCCACCGCCTATATCGATGAAGTCAACGTGCACTTGCAAAAGTACCTGGAGCAGAGCGACTTCGAGCCGCTGGCGCTCGAAGGCCTTTCCATCTCCGACGTGCAGGCGGTCGGCAAAGTGCCGACGCGGGAACTGGTCGACCTGTGCGTCAAGGTGTTCGAGGCGCAACCCGGCGCTGACGGCGTCCTGATCTCGTGCGGCGGACTCGTAACGCTCGACGCAGTGCGCGAGGTCGAAGCCCGTCTGCAGGTGCCCGTGGTGTCCAGTTCGCCCGCTGGCTTCTGGGATCTGGTGCGCACCGCGGGACTCGATGCGCGCTCGCCGGGCTGGGGGCGGCTCTTCGCCTGGAGCCTCGTCTGAGCCCTTTCAGGCCAGCCAGCGTTCCACGCGCGGCGTGTCGGCCAGTTGCCAGATGCGCTTGCACAGCGCCTTCGCTTCGTCGGCCGTCGCGCCTTCGCCGTAGTACGCCAGGCGCTGCATCTTGTCTTCGATCTCCGCGCGGTTCAGGCTGTTGCCGGGGTCGCCCTTGGGTTCGTCCACGCGGCCTTGCAGCGTGCGGCCGTCGGTGGTCTGCACGCTGACCTTGCCGATCCAGCGTGCGGGGTAGGCGGTGTCGACTTCTTCGTCGAGCTGCATCGTCACCTTGTCGCGGAAGGCAGAGACCTCGGGCGCTAGAAAGTCGCGGTCGAACTCGCCGAGACCCGCGCGGCCGTGCACGGCGATGAGGCCCAACACTGTGCCCATCGAGAACTTGCCCTGGTGCACGGTGGCCGGCACGGTCACGCGGCCGAGCACGTCGATGGCGCCCTGGTGCACGTGCGTGGTCACGTGCGACACGTCGGTGGGCTTCAGCTTGTTCTGCGTCATCACCTGCAACAGCGCGTCGGCGGCGGGGTGGGTGTGGCGGCAGGAGGCGTGGTATTTGAAGGAGGTCTCGGCCAGCGTCCAACGCGTGCCGAGGCCGTCGGTGAGCTTTGCCGGGTCTGCATCGCTCGACATGCCGGCGCCCAGGCCCTGCGCGCCTTCGAGGATCTTCGCCGCGCCGGTGAAGCCGTCCTGAGCTAAGTAAGCCGACATCAGCCCGCTTGCTGCGGCATGCGCGCAGTGCAGTTGCTTGGAGTCAGCCGCGTCGCGCAGGAACTCCCACACTCCGGCCGATTGGGTGCCGGCCGAGCCGAAGGCATGCAGCATCTGTTGCGGCGTGAGGTCCAGCAAACGGCCCACTGCGGCGGCGGCTGCGAGCGTGCCTGCCGTCGCGGTCGTGTGGAAGGTCTTGTAGTGCGAGCGGCCGAGGAATTCGCCGACACGGATGCCAACCTCGTAGCCCGCGACAACAGCGGTCAGCAGTTGCGCACCGCTCGCTCCGATGCTCTGCGCAACGGCGAGTGCTGGCGCAATGACGACTGCCGCCGGGTGGAACACCGAGCCGTTGTGCACATCGTCCTGCTCCACGAAATGCGAGGCCGCTGCATTGACCAGTGCCGCGAACACAGGCGAGCTGGTGCGGCGCGAAGTCAGTATCTCGCTGGGCCCGTCAGCGGGGCCCATCATCTGCGCGAAGCGTTCGATGCTGCGCACCGGCCGTGCCGTGCGGGCCGCGAGCACGGAGCCCAGCCAGTCGAGCATCAGGTCTTCGGTGCGGCGCAGCACTGGGGCAGGAATGTCGGCGAACTGCAGCTCGGCCGCGAAGGTCGCGAGCACTTTGCTCGGATGGTCGACTGGGTTCATGGCAATGAAGTCCTTCAGAACGAACGGGGCAGGCCGAGCATGTGCTCCGCCACATAGCTGAGGATGAGGTTCGTCGAAATCGGCGCCACCTGGTACAGCCGTGTCTCCCTGAATTTGCGCTCGATGTCGTATTCGCACGCAAAGCCGAAGCCCCCGTGGAACTGCAGGCAGGCATTGGCCGCCTCCCAGCTCGCCTTGGCCGCAAGGTACTTCGCCATGTTGGCCTGCGCGCCGCAGGGCTGGTGCGCATCGAACAGGCGACAGGCCTCATAGCGCATCAGGTTCGCCGCTTCTACTTCGATGAATGCCTCGGCGATCGGAAACTGCACGCCCTGGTTCTGACCGATGGGCCGGCCGAACACAACGCGCTCCTTGGTGTAGGCCGTCACACGGTCGATGAACCAGTAGCCGTCGCCAATGCATTCGGCCGCGATCAGCGTGCGCTCGGCGTTGAGTCCGTCGAGGATGTACTTGAAGCCCTGGCCTTCCTCGCCGATCAGATTCTCCGCCGGAATCTCGAGGTTCTCGAAGAACAGCTCGTTGGTCTCGTGGTTCACCATGTTCAGGATGGGCTGCACCGTGAGCCCCTTGCCGATGGCCTCGCGCAGGTCGACGATGAAGATCGACATGCCTTCGGACTTCTTCTTCACGTCCGCCAGCGGCGTGGTGCGCGCCAGCAAAATCATCAGGTCCGAATGCTGGATGCGCGAGATCCACACCTTCTGGCCGTTGATGACGTAGCGGTCACCCTTCTTCACCGCCGTGGTCTTGATCTTGGTGGTGTCGGTGCCGGTGGTGGGCTCGGTCACGCCCATCGACTGCAGGCGTAGCTCGCCGTTGGCGATCTTCGGCAGGTAGTTGCGCTTCTGCGCCTCGCTGCCGTGTCGCAGCAGCGTGCCCATGTTGTACATCTGGCCGTGGCAGGCGCCGGAGTTGCCGCCGCAGCGGTTGATTTCTTCCATGATCACCGAGGCCTCGGTCAGCCCCAGGCCCGAGCCGCCGTACTCCTGCGGGATCAGCGCGGCCATCCAGCCGGCCTTGGTGAGCGCGTCGACGAATTCGGCGGGGTAGCCGCGCGCCTCGTCGATCTTGCGGAAGTAGGCATCGGGAAACTGCGCGCAAAGGTCGCGCACGGCGTCGCGGATGTCGGGAAAGCTCTTGTCGTTGGCGTTGTTCATTGGTCGTTACTGCTCAGTCCTGGCGGGGGCCACCGGCTTCTTTTTCCACGCGTTGCCAGATCTCGATGGCCATCGGGTCGTCGATCTCTTCCAGGATGTGGCCCACGAGGCCGATGGCGCGCGCCATCACGCCGAAGCCGCGAATGATCTTCCACGGAAAGCCGAACTCGGCCGCAATCGCGCCAATGGCTCCGGTCGCGTTGATCGGCAGCGACTTGCCCGATACGCGCTCGGCTTCTTCCTGCACCGCCTGCATCAGCGCGACGTAGTGCGTGGAGAGCCCGTTCTCCGCCGCGATCTGAAAGAGGCGCGGCGTGCGTGGGTCGATGGGCTTGTGCAGCGGATGACCGAGGCCCGGCACGATCTGCTTGCGCGCGCGGTGGTCGGCCACGATGTCTTTTGCCATGTCGGCGAGCGGGCGCGTGGGCTTCTCGCCGAAGGGAATCGCTTCGTAGAGCATCTTGGCGGCGCCCTCGGTGCTGCCGACGAACACCGTGCCCAAGCCGCAAAGACCGGCTGCCACGGCGGCTTGCAGCGCTTCGGGTGCGCCGGCATAAGTGAGGCGCGCGGCCAGCGCGCTGGGCGTGATGCCGTGCTCCACCAGCGTAACGACGATGGCGTTGAACGTGACGGATTCCTGCGGCGTCGGGATGCGCCCGGTCAGCTCCAGGAAGGCCATGTCGCCGAGGTTGAGGTGGCCGAGGATTTCCGAAGGCAGGTCGCGCCCGCGCACGGTGATCTTGTCGGGCGTGCTGTGGCCCAGTTCGGTGTGCAGGGATTTCTTGATCTTGGTCATGGCAGCGAATCTAGCCCGCCCTCGCGCGGGGTGGTTCTCTGATTGCGAAACCCTCCCTTCGGCAAATGCAAATGCTCGTTGGCGGGGTCTTCAGGCACGCTGCGGCGATGGATCTTGAATCACTTTCGGCAGTGCGCGAATCGGCGCTCGACTACTTCGTTCGCAGTCGCGCCATCCAGCGGCGGCGCGCATGCATGGAACAACCTGATGCCGACGAGGCCGAAGGCTGGGGCGACGTCGTCGCGCTGGGCTGGCCCGGCATGCTGGCGCCCGAATCGGCTGGCGGGCTCGCGTTGGGGCTCGACGGCGCCGCGGAAATCCTGCGGGCCGCGGGTGAGCATGTCGCGCCCGAGTCGCTGCTGGCCGTGGCTGGCCTCAGCGCGCTGTTGTTGGCGCGGCTCGGCACGCCGGGCGCGGATGCCTTGCTCGCCGAACTGGTCGCGGGCCGCAGCCTGCCCGCGCTGGCATGGCAGGAAAGCGCGGGCGACCTGAGCGCGGTGCCGCTGGCCTGCGGCTGTGAGGCCCGGCCCGGGCACACAGGCGGCGTGCTGCTGCAAGGCGAAAAACTCATGGTGCTGCCCGGCGCGGCTGCCAGCGGCTGGCTGGTGTCGGCGCGCGGTGAAGACGACGCGGTGCTGCTGTGGGTGCCGCGCGGCACCGAAGGCGTGACGGAGGTGCTGGTGCCGCTGGTCGATGGCAGCAAGGCATCGAACCTGCGCTTCGAACAGGTCGCGCTGCCGGGTAGCGCAGTGCTGGCCGAAGGCCCGGCTGCGCAAGACGCCTTGCGCCATGCCCTCGCAGCCGGCCAGATACTGCAATCGGCCGAACTGCTGGGTGCGGGGCAGGCCATGCTGGCGCAGACGCTGGCCTACCTGCGCACCCGTTCGCAGTTCGGCAAGCCCATCGGCAGCTTTCAGGCGCTGCAGCACCGCTGCGTCGACATGTTCATCCACCTCGAAGTGGCACAGGCCACGTTGAACGAGGTGCTGGCTCTGGCGGCACAGGGTTTGCCGGCGGAGCGGATGGAAGCCGAGGCGAGCCGCGTCAACGCGCGCTGTACAGCTGCCGCACTACAGGCCTCCCGTGCGTCCGTGCAGTTGCATGGCGCCATCGGCTACACGCAGGAGTGCGACCTGAGCCTGTTCTACAAGCGCGTGCTGTGCCTGTCGGCCTGGCTGGGCAACGTCAGCGCGCACCAGCGCCGGCATGCGTCACTGTCGGGCGATGTGGAAGCCACGGTGGGTGCGGCCGAGTGGAGCGGCGAGTTTCCGCGCACCGCCGACTGGTCCGCTATGCCCGAGGCCGACTTCCGCCGCATGGTGCGCGCTTTCCTGCAGCAGCGCTATCCGCAGCAGCTGCGCTACCTCTCGCATCGGGCGCGCTGGGGCGAGATGCGCGAGTGGTATCTCACGCTGTCGGCGCAAGGCTGGATCGCGCCCGCATGGCCGCAGGCGCATGGCGGCATGGGCCTGCCGGCGGACAAGCTCATCGCGTGGATCGAGGAGCTGGAGCAGCACGGCGTGGCGCGCGCGCCCGACCAGGGCATCGTGATGATCGGACCGCTGCTCATCCAGCACGGCACGCCCGAGCAGCAGCAGCGCTTTCTGCCGCGCATTTTGAGCGGCGAGCATGTCTGGTGCCAGGGCTATTCGGAGCCCAATGCCGGTTCCGACCTGGCGGGCCTGCGCACCGAAGCCTTGCCTGCGCGCGATGCGCAAGGCGATCATTTCGTCGTCAACGGCCAGAAGATCTGGACCACGCTCGCGCAGGACGCCAACCACATCTTCATGCTCGTACGCACCGACAAGGACGCGCGCAAGCAGGAGGGCATCAGCTTCCTGCTGTGCGACCTGCGCACGCAGGGCATCACCATCCGGCCGATTCATACGCTGGCCGGCGAGCCCGAGTTCTGCGAAGTGTTCTTCGACAACGTGCGCGTGCCGGCAGAGAACCTCGTGGGCAAGCTGCATGGCGGCTGGACCATCGCGAAGGCACTGCTGGGCTTCGAGCGCATCTTCCTGGGCAGCCCCAAGCAGTCGCAGTACGCGCTGGGCCAGCTGGCGCGGCTGGCGCAGGCGCGGCGCCTGTTCGCCGACCCGGTGTTCGCGCAGCGCTTCGCGGCGCTGCGGCTCGACGTGCTCGACCTGTCGGCCGCCTACACGGGCTTCGCGAACATCGTGCGCGCCGGCAAGCCGCTGCCGGCTTCGGTGTCGCTGCTGAAGATCTGGGCGAGCGAGACCTATCACCGCATCGGTGCGTTGCTGGTCGAGGCGGGCGAAGAGCAGGGCGCCGTGGCCGGCGACCAGGTGCTCGACGGCCAGAGCTTCAACGTGCTCTCTCCGCTCATCGGCTCCACCGCCGCAATGATCTACGGCGGCACCAACGAGATACAGCGCAACATCCTCGCGCGGCAGGTTCTGGACTTGCCGGCCTGAGCGGTGCCGCAGCCGAAGAAATAAACAACAGGAGACAACGCTCATGACATCGACTCACTTCTCGCGCCGCCAACTGATGGCCGCGATGGCAGGCAGCGCGGCGCTGGCCACACTGCCGCATCGTGCTTTCGCGCAGCAGCCCCTGCCGCCGCTCATCAAGCTGGTGGTCGGCTATTCGGCTGGCGGCCCAGTCGACGGCGCCGCGCGCCTGCTCGCGCCCGCACTGAGCCAGGAACTGGGCACGCAGGTCATCGTCGACAACCGCCCTGGCGCCAGCGGCTCGCTGGGCGGCGACGCGGTCGCCAAGGCTGCGCCCGACGGCACGATGCTGTTCTTCGGCGCGAGCCCGACCATCACCATCAACCCGAACGTGCAGCGCAAGATGGCCTTCGACCCGATGAAGGACCTGACGCCCATCGCACCGCTGGTGGACTACACCAACGTGCTCGTCATCAACAACGAAGTGCCGGTGCGCAACCTCGCCGAGCTGCTGGCCTACGCGAAGGCGCGGCCCGGCAAGGTGTTCTACGGCTCGGCGGGCGTGGGCGCGTCCAACCACCTGAGCGGCGCGCTGCTGGAGAAGATGACCGGCGTGCAGCTCACGCACGTGCCCTACAAGGGCAGCGCACCGGCGCTCGCCGACGTGATGGGCGGCACCGTGACCATGATGTTCGACATCATCGCCACCTCGAAGCCCTTCATCCAGACGGGCAAGGTGCGCGCGCTGGCCGTTACCTCGCGCCAGCGCAACCGCATGCTGCCCGATGTGCCGACCATGATCGAGTCGGGCGTGCCCGGCTATGACGTGGGCGGCTGGTTCGGCCTCTACGGCCCGGCGCGCATGGACCCGGCGCTGGTCGCGCGCGTGAACGCCGCGGCGCAGAAGATGCTGGCGCGCGAAGACATCGCGAACCGGCTGCGCGAGCAGGGCTACGACGTGTGGTCTGGTGCGGCTGATCTGCTGGCGACAAAGGGCAAGTCAGACCGCCAGCTCTGGGCGACGGCGTCCAAGGGCATCGAGGCGGAATAGACGATGCAGAAAATTCATCAGTTGTTGGAGGCACGCGCGGCTCGCACGCCGGAGGCTGTCTTTCTTTTCGAACCCGGTGCAACGACGACGTATGCGGCGCTGCAATCGATGGTCGATGCCGCCACAAACGACCTGCTGGTCGCCGGCGTGAGGCCGACCGACCGCGTGGTGCTGGTGGCCGAGAACTGCGCCGCGCATATCGCGCTGCTCATGGCCTGCAGCCGCGTCGGGGCGTGGTCGTGCGGCGTGAATGCGCGCATGTCGCCGGGTGAGGTCGCGGCCATTGCCGAGCGTGCGGATGGGCGGCTTTGCTACTTCACGACCGGGGTATCCGAAGCCGCTGAAAAGCATGCGCAGAGGGCCAGCGCGATGCCGTCCGCGCTACCGGGCGTGATGCGCTCGACGGTGCGCGACGAAGCGCGTACCGAGCCCGATCCGGCATTGGCCGACACGGCCGCCATCATCTTCACTTCCGGTACCTCAGGCACGCCCAAGGGCGTGATGGTGTCGCACCGCGGCCTGCTGCATTTCGGCCGCGTCTCGGCCCAGGTGCGAGCCCTGAGCGAGCATGACCGCGCCTATGCCTTCCTGCCGATGACGCACATCTTCGGCATCGGCACGGTGCTGATGGCCGCGCTCACGGGCGGTGCCGCGCTGGTGCTGCGCGGCAGCTTCTCGCCGGCCGATATGCTGCAGGCGCTGGCGCACGAGCAGGTGTCGAACCTGCTCGGGCCGCCGACGATGTATGCGCGCCTGCTGGCCCACATCGAGGCGGAGGGTGTGGCGCCGCGCTTTCCGCAGTTGCGCTACGTCTACACCGGCTCTGCGCCGCTCGACCCGGCGCTCAAGCAGCGCGTGGAGCAGTTGTTCGGCCAGCCGCTGCACTATGGCTACGGGCTGTCGGAGTACGCGGGCTCGGTGTTTCTCACGCGCACCGAATCGCCGCGCGCGGACACCTCGGCGGGCTACGCGGTGGAAGGCGGAGAGGCCCGCATCGTGACCCTCGACGGCAACGACGCCGCGCCCGGCGATACCGGCGAGATTTGGCTGCGCGGCCCCGGCCTCATGCTCGGCTACTTCCGCGACGCCGCTGCCACGGCGCAGGTGATGCGCCCCGGCGGCTGGTACGCCACCGGCGATCTCGGGCGCTTCGGCAGCGACGGTGCGCTGTTCGTGGTCGGCAGGCTGAAGGAAATGATCATCCGTTCGGGCTTCAACGTGTACCCGGCGGAAATCGAGGCGGTGATCGGCCGTTTCGACGGCGTGCACCTGTGCGCGGTGGTCGGCGTGCCCGAGGCCGATGGCAACGAGCAGGTCGTCGCCTTCGTCGAGCTGAAACCCGGCGCCGCGCTCGACGAAGCGGCTCTGCGCGCGCACCTTGTCGAGCACCTGTCGCCTTACAAACGCCCGGCCCGCATCGAGGTGATCGATGCGATGCCCACCACGGCCAATGGGAAGCTGCTCAAGCGCGAATTGCAGGCGCGTTGCGCGCCGTTTTCGGACATTCCCAACCGGTGAGCGGGGCCATCGTAGGCACGCTCCTACACCCGCACCCGGGGGCGGGCACGATACTTGTTAACTCCCCCGTTTCAGGAAGTACCTCGTGACCGTGCCGATGAACCCGACGCCCGTGGCTGCTGCGCAATGAAGGCCTCGCCCAGCGCGCGCAGCTGGATCGCCGCCGGCGTGCGCCACGAACTGCTCACACGTGCGTTGCCCGCCTTGCGGCACGACATGGCGGCACCCGTCTCGGTGATCCGCATGGCGCTGCTGATGCTCAAGCGGCAGGTTGGCGCCGCCACCATCGACGCCGCGGCCTGCGAGGAGCGGGTGGCGCTGATCGACAACCAGGTGTCGGAGCTGATCGAAGCCATCCGCTCGCTGCGCGACTGGGAACTGGCCACCACCGACGACGGCATTACCCGCAGCGCGCTGGTGGCGCAATGCGTGGCGCTGATGCGCTCGGCCTTCGACCTGCACGGCGTGTCGCTCGACGCCGATGCCTCGCTCGATCCGCAGGAAGACGAGCACCGCTGGCCCGCCGCGGCCGCGCTGCGCTACCTGTTCCTCGGGGCGCTGGGCTACTTGCACGACGGCGCGGCCGAGGCAGGGGCGATCCGTGTCGAGGCGGATGGCGCGAATGCACTGCGCCTCACGGCCCTGCCGCGCGAGCCCGGCGGCACGCCTGCCGTGCTCGACGCGCACCGCGCACCGCGCGCCCTGGCCATCGATGCCGTCGCGCTGCAGAACCTGGCCGAAGACCTTGGCTACGCCGTGGCGCTGGATGGCGACAGCGTGCGCCTCGTGCTCGCGACCGGTAGCTGAGTCTTGCTGCTGCGGCTGGTGCCGCACACCGCTTGCCTCCGCTGTGGCGCTCGCAGGAAGGCCAGCAGCCGCCGTTCGGCCGCATGCAGCCCACGCGATGGCCTGGCCGTGCCGTGCCCGGTGATCTTCTCGAACAGCGCGCCGGTGGCTTCGTCGCCGTCCGACAGTGCACTGCCCAGCGCCAGCACAGCCGGGTGCACATACGCCTTCTTGCAAACCGCGGGCGTGTTGCCGAGCTGCCTGGCGACGGCCGCGAGGATGTCCTTTGCGCTGTAGCGAGTGCCGTCGGTCGCGGTGCGGCCCGGCTCGCAGGCCAGCCGGGTGAGTTCCAGCGCCTGCACGGTGCCGTGCCAGGTGCGGAAATCTTTCGCGGTGAAGCGCTCGCCTTGCGCGGCTTCGGCCAGGTAGTCGTTCACGTCGGTGGACGAGACGCTGCGCAGTTCGCCATTTCCGCCTCCGTCTGCATCCTCGTCCACGTACTGGAACAGCGCCTGCCCCGGCAGTTGCTGGCATTGCCGTACCACCCGGGCCACGCGCGGGTCGTCGAGCTTCGCCTCGTGCATCACGCCGCTCTTGCCCCGAAAGCGCAGCCGCAGGGCCTGGCCCTGTACGGCCGCATGCCGGTTGCGCAGCGTGGTGAGGCCGTAGGAGCCGTTGCTGCTCGCGTATTCCTCGTTGCCCACGCGCAGCAGCGTGGTGTCGAGCAGGCGCACCACCGCCGCGAGCACCTGGCTGCGGCCCGGCGCCTTCCGGCCCCTTGGCAATTTCAGGTCGCGCGCCACCCGGGCGCGGATGCGCGGCAGCGCGAGCGCGAAGGCTTCGAGGCGGTCGAACTTGGTCTCGTCCTTCATCGAGCGCCAGTCGGCGTGGTAGCGGTACTGCTTGCGCCCGCGCGCGTCGATGCCGGTGGCCTGCAGGTGGCCGTTGGGCAGCGGGCAGATCCACACCTGGGTGTAGGCCGGTGGAATGGCCAGCGTGCGGATGCGCGAGTTCTCGTCCACGTCGCGCAGCCATTGGCCCTTGGCATCGCGGTAGCGAAAGCGCTCGCCGTGCTTCAGGCGGCGGATGCCGGGCATGTCGGGGTTCACGTAGACGAGGCCGTTGGCGATGGGCGTCGGCTTCGAGGGAGGCTTCGAAGAAGGCTTTGCAGGAGTGGAAGAGTCCGGCATGGGGTTTGCGTGATGGCGTTACATCGCGCTTTTGCCAGCACCGACAATTGCCGCTTGTAGGACGCCGGGCGCGCTTGCTGTCCTTGTCCTGCCGTCTTTGTCTTTCTTACCGGGTTCCAGAATGACTTCTTCCAGGTCCTCCCTTTTCACCGCTCGCTGGCTGGCTGTGCCCGCCGCGGCGCTGCTGTTCACGGCCTGTGCTTCCACCTCCACCCCGACCGCCTCGGCCCCGGCCGCGCCCGTGAAGGTCAAGGTCTTCGTCGCCGCCATGTTCGAGATCGGCCAGAACACCGGCGACCGTGCCGGCGAGTTCCAGCACTGGTACGAGCGCTACTGGAAGGGCGCCAAGCCCATTGCGGTGCCCGGTGCGCTGCAGCCCGTGTACTGCAACACCGACGGCGTGTGCGGCGCGGTGCTCGGCATGGGCAAGGTCAACTCGTCGTCGTCGATGCAGGCCATCTTGCTGAATCCGCAGTTCGACTTCTCGCAGAGCTACTACGTGATCTCGGGCGTGGCCGGCACGCCGCCCTCGCGCGGAACCATCGGCGAAGTGAGCTGGGCCACCTGGCTGGTCGACTACGACCTGGGCCACCGCTGGGCCCCCGAAGAGAACAAGCCCGGCGAGCCGACCTTCATGCCGCGCAAGGGCTACGAGGAATACCGCCGCTTCAAGCTCAACCCCGACCTCGTGGGCTGGGCCATGAAGCTCTCGGCCGACACGCCGCTGAAAGATGCCGACTCGGCCCGCAAGTACCGCCTGCGCTACCCCGACGCCGCGGCCCGCCGCGCGCCCTTCGTGGGCACCGGCACGCACATGACCGGCGACACCTTCTTCCACGGCCCCGGCATGTCGAAGCAGGCGCAGTACATCGCCAAGCTCTACGGTGCCGACGACTACGTCATCACCGAAATGGAAGCCGCCGCCATCACCCTGGTCATCAAGCGCACCCACGGCACCGACCGCGTGATGAGCCTGCGCGGCGCCGTCAACTTCGACCAGGGCAGCCCGAAGGAAACCACGCTGCAGCACCTGGACCCGGCACCGGGCGAAACGGCCGGCGGCTTTGCGGAGACGGTGGAAAACATCGAACTGGTGGGCAGCCGCGTGGTCGATCACATCGTCGCGAACTGGCCGCAGTGGTCGGCCGGCGTGCCGAAGCCCTGAGCTTCGTCGCTCAGGGCCGCGCAGGCCTCAGGTGCCACGTCACCGTGAAGTCGAAGGGCGTCCAGCGGCTGACGGTGACGCCCGAGCGCCGCAGTCCGCGCCCGATCCAGGTGTTGCAGGTCTCGAAGAGGTTGTAGCCGCCTTCGGCTTCGTAGAAGGCGTCCTGGCTGTCGTAGTGCGCACCCGCAATGGGCGTGGCCTGGCCCGATGGCAGGGCGGCGCGCACGTAGCCGGCCAGCTGCGCGTACTGCGCCTGCGAGAGCGGCAGGCTGTAGGCGCCGCGCCCCAGCTGGTTGCGCCGCAGGTAGCTCACATGCATCAGCGCGCGGTTGCCGCCCGACAGCGCCCCGAAGGCGCGCGCCGCCGTGAGGTCGCCCCAGGTGGGCGTGTTCAGGTAGAACTCGCGGTCGCCCCAGCCGATGGCGATGAACTCGGCATCGGGCGGCGGCGCCTTGAAGTCCTTCAGCGGAAACACCTGCAGCCAGTCGACGGTGGCCGAACGGATGGGGAACACGTAGTCGGTGTGCACGCCGTTGCTCAGCACCCAGGCTTGCGCGTCGGCGGTTGCATCATTCGAGGGCTTTGCATTGGCTGGCCAGAACACCAGCACGCAGGCCGTGGCCACGTAGAGGCCGACCAGCGCGACGAAGCCCAGCAGCGTGAAGGCGATGCGTCGCAGCCAGCGTTTCACCATGGCGTGTTCAGAACAGCGACGCGGTGGTCGCCGCCGGTTCCGAGGCGGCGCGATGCGCACCGGCCCCGGCAGGCGCCAGCGCCTCGGGGCTGCCCGCCTTTGCCAGCGCGCCCACGCGCACGCCCAGCAGGCGCAGCGGGCGCTCCAGCGGCACGCGCTTCAGGCACAGACCGCCCGTGTGGCGGATGGTCTTCGCGTCGTCCGTGAAGCGGTCGATGGTCTGGTCGCGCGTGGCGATCTTGAAATCGTCGTAGCGCAGCTTGATGCCGATGGTCTTGCCCACGTAGCCCTTGCGCTGCAGGTCGGCGGCGAGCTGCTCGCACAGCTGCGTGAAGATCGCGCCCAGCTCGGCGCGGTCGCGCACTGCGTGCAGGTCGCGGTCGAAGGTGGTCTCGCGGCTCATCGACACGGGTTCGCTCTCGGTCACCACCGGGCGGTTGTCGCGACCCCAGGCCACCTCGTGCATCCACGCGCCGGTGGCCTTGCCGAAGGTGGCAACGAGCCAGTCGCGGTCGCGCGCCGCGAGCTGGCCCACGGTCTCGATGCCGAAGCGCTTGAGCTTCTCGTCGGCCTTGGGGCCGATGCCGTTCACCTTGCGGCAGGGCAGCGGCCAGATGCGCGATTCGAGATCGTCCTCGTAGACCACCGAGATGCCGTTGGGCTTGTTGAACTCGCTCGCCATCTTGGCGATGAGCTTGTTGGGCGCCACGCCGATGGAGCAGGTCAGGCCGGTGGCATCGAAGATGGCTTTTTGCAGCAGCCGCGCCAGCGAGCGTCCGCCGTCGCGCTGGCCGCCGGGCACGTCGGTGAAGTCGATGTACACCTCGTCCACGCCACGGTCTTCCATGAGCGGCGCGACCTCCAGGATGAGGTTCTTGAAGGCGCGCGAATAGCGCCGGTATTCGTCGAAGTCCACCGGCAGGATGATGGCCTGCGGACACAGCTTGGCGGCCTTCATGAGCCCCATGGCCGAGCCCACGCCGAACTGCCGCGCCGGGTAGGTGGCGGTGGTGATCACGCCGCGGCCGGTGTAATCCTTCAGCAGCGGAAAGGACTCGACCGGAATGTCGGCCAGCGTGCCGCCCTCGGGCAGGTTGCGGATGGCTTCGTCCACACGCCGCCGCCCACCGCCGATGACCACCGGCAGGCCCTTGAGCTGCGGATAGCGCAGCAACTCGACCGACGCGTAGAAGGCGTCCATGTCGAGGTGCGCGATGCGGCGGATCGGCGGTGTCGCAGGTGGCGGTGGCTGGGTCTGTGAACTCACGGCCACGATTGTCTCGCGGTCGGGCGGCGTGTGCCTGCGCGGGGGAGATACGGTCAGCGGGTTTCGACGGTCACGAGCAGAGGCGATTCGAACATCGCCACCGGCGAGATCACCGGCTCGTCCATCGGCACCTTGTCGCCATAGCGTTCGCGCATCTTGGCGCGCACAGCGGGGTCGCCCAGGTTGAATTCGCGGATCTTCTGCAGCTCGCCGATGCGCACGCCCAGCGCGCGCTGGTAGAGCTTCCACACCAGCTCGGAGCAGTAGATGCGCTTGTCCGACCACTCGAAGGTCAGGTCGTAGGGGCGGCCCTCGAAGTCCGAGGTGCCTGCGCGCAGTTTGGCCACCGCGCCCGGTGTCAGCAGCGTGTCGGCATTGCGCAGCCGCTTCACCACGTAGTGCCCGCCGTTGCCGCGTGCCGTCCATTGCGCGAGCGGCGTGTAGCGCACCGTCGACACCGCCTCGAACACATAGGGCTTGCCGCCCCGCAGCAGCACGATGCCCATGTGGCTGTAGCGCGAGCCGGTGGCGCGTTGCACGGCGATGCTCTGTGCCGAGCGCGAGGTGTGGAAGATGATGTCGCCGTCTTTCAGCGCTGCCGCATGGCTGGCACCGAAGGACAGGACCAGTGCGAATGCGAGTGCGACGGGGAGCTTGAAGGTCATACGCCGCGCATTGTGCGGCACGCCGCGGCGCTATTTCTCCTCTGGTGGAGCGGCGCTGTCGCCGGTGTCGGGCGGAGCCATCTCGCGCATCAGGCGGTCCACCGCTTCATCGTTCATCGGCTCGGCGGGCGCGAGCGCGGTGGGCGAGGTGCGCAGCCAGCGCGTGGTCTCGGGCAGCGCCATCACCAGCGCGGTCACGGTGGCGAGCACCGCCAGGTAAGGCGCCAGCGCCCGTGCCACGGCAGCCACCGGCGGGCGCGGCGAGACCTGCCCGCGCGCCAGCACCAGCGCATAGCCGAACGGTGGCAGCAGGAAGCCGGCTTGCAGCACCAGCAGGGTCAGCGTGGCGATCCAGGCCGCGTCGTCGAGCTGGGCGAGCACCGGCGGCATGACGATGGGCACGATGAGGAAGATCAGCTCGAAGGCGTCGAGCACGAAGGCGCAGGCAAGCAGCACGGCCAGCACCGCCATGAGCCCGACCATCGGGTGGCCCTGCAGCGACAGCATAAGCCGCGCGATCAGCCCGTCGGTGCCGAAGCCGCGCAACAGCAGCGAGAAGGTGGTGGCCGCCACCAGCAGCGCATACAGCGCGCCGGTGAGCGCCATGGCGTCGTCGAGTACCTGCCACAGCACCGCTCGCGTGAGCTGGCGCGACACCAGGCCCCAGCCGAGCAGCAGTACGCAGGCGGCGGCCGCACCCTCGACCGCGCGCACCCTGCCCAGCGTGATCAGCACGAGCAGGGCGCCGATCAGCAGGGGTACGAGCAGCAGAGTCCAGCCTTCGCGCTGCTGCATCGGCTCGCGCGGCACTGCCGTTGCGGCGGGCTTGTTGCGCCGTGCGCCGAAGCACGCGACCGCGAGCCAGCCGATCAGTAGCGCCGCTGCCGGTACCAGCGCGGCCTGAAGGATGTCCTGCGTGTTGACGATGCGGTTGGCGGCCATGGGCAGCGCCAGCGTGCGCGCCATGTTCACGCCCTCGGTGTGGGCGCGCAGCATCGCGTCGCCGAGCAGCAGCAACACCAGCGAGGGCGGCACGATCACGCCCAGCGTGCTGGTCACCGCCACGAGCGCGGTGCGTTGTGCAGCGGGCAGGCCTTCGGCTGCCCAGCCCTTGCCGGCCGTGCGCGCCAGCGTCAGCAGGCTGGCGCCGACCGAGCCGTTCATCGGCGCGAGCAGCAGGCCCAGCACCATGCCGGCCAGCTCCGATGCAGCGCGCGGTGCGACGAAAGCCAGCGCCTTGCGCAGGCCGTTGTACAGGTGCTCGGCCAGCGCCAGCCGGTTGAGCAGCGCGCCTACCAGCGCATAGAGCGCCAGCGCCTGAAGCAGGTCGTGCTCCAGCAGGCCGACGATGCGCCACGGCAGGTTCTGCAGCAGCGCCGCATCGAACGCGCCCAGCGCCAGTCCGGCCACCGCGCCCAGCGTGCACACGCCCAGCAGCACGGCGTAGGTCGGCCAGCCGGTGGTCATCATCAGCGCCAGGGCCAGCGCGAGCAGGGCGAGTCCGAGCCAGGCCATTCAGCGCCCGGGCGGATGAAGTTCGTGCCAGAGATCGAGCGCGCTCTGCACCGCCAGCAACACCGCGAGCAGCAGCAGTGCCACCTTGATCATGAAATAGCCGGGGTTGAAGGTGTCGGGGAACAGCTCGAACGCAGCCACCGAGCGCCACACCGGCACCGTGGCCGTCACGATCAGGAACAGCGCCCACGGCAGCACGCACAGCGCCGCGCCGATGCGGCGTGCCCGTGCAAAGCGCCCGCTGGTGTCGGCAGCCAGGTCCGGCCGTGCCACGAGGTGCGCGCCGCGGCGCCCGGCGTGCCGCAGCGCCACGGCCACGTACAGCGCGAACAGCCACTGCGCGAGGTCGTTGGCCTGCGTCGGCCCATTGCCCGAGCCGGCCAGGTCGCGCAGCGGCCATTGGGCGAACAGCAGCAGGGCGATGGCAATGGCAAAGGGCATCGCCGCGCGGTCGATCCAGTCGAGCCAGCGCGGCGCCGGCGGCGGGGGAGGGGCTGGAAGATCGGCTGGTGGCGGTGTCATGCGACGCCGATCGTCTTCCCGGAACCTGACCACCACCTGCGGCCGCGCGGGTCATTGCTTGCGCGGTGCAGCATGCCGGTGCCATCATCCGCGCCATGCAAACAGTCGCCTCCATCCTCTGGCGCAGGCTCGATGTACCGGGCCACGACGCCTGCCGTCTAGAACGCAATGCCTCGGCCTGGCAACTCGATGGCGCGGCCGTGTTCCGACAGGAAGACGGCCGCATTGGCCAGCTGCACTACCGCGTGCGCTGCGATTTGCACTGGCACACCCAATGGGGCACCGTGCGCGGCTGGCTGGGCGACGCGGCCGTCGACCTGTCGATTGCCCGCGACGCGCGCGGCCACTGGAAGCTCAACGACGAGGCGGTGCCCGACCTGTCGCACTGCGTGGATCTTGACCTGGGCTTCACTCCCGCCACCAATCTGCTGCAGCTGCGCCGGCTCAACCTGGCGAAGGGCGAGGGTGCCGATGCGCCGGCGGCCTGGGTCGACCTGGACGGTGGCGGCGTGCTGAGCGAGCTGGCGCAGCGCTATGAGCGGCGCAGCGAGAGCGAATATGCCTACGAGGCGAAGCGCTTCGACTACGCGGCGACGTTGAGCGTGACGGAAGACGGCTTCGTGCGCGACTACCCGCGGCTCTGGATCGCCGAGAAGTAGTCAGTCGAACTGCGAGCGGTCGCCCGCGACCAGTTCGCGATTGCGCCGCCGGTCGAGTGCTATCTCGTGCGCGAAGTCATCCGTGCCACCACCAGCCGGCAGGTTGTAGGCCCCACGCAGCCGCGCGCGCACCACACTGCTGTCCAGCACACGATTGATCTCCGCATTGAGCCGCTGCACCACCGCCACCGGCGTGCGCGCAGGCGCGAAGATGCCGAAGAGCGAATCGCGGTTCGCCTTCTCGAAGCCCAATTCCGCAAGCGTAGGCACCGCGGGAAGTGCCTCGATGCGTGCAGGCGCGCCTACTGCAAGCGCCTGGAAGCGCCCGCCTTCGATGTACTGCAGCTGCTGCGCCGCAACGTTGGTCGACAGCACTTCGAACTGTCCGCTCAGCGCATCGTTGAGCTGCGGTCCGCCGCCCTGGTAGGGGATGTGCGTGATGTCGGTGCGGCTTTGCACGCGCACCTGCGCCAGCACCAGGTGGCCGATGGTCGCCACGCCCGATGTGGCCCAGCGCACCTCGCCTGGTTGCCGGCGCGCCTGCGCGATCAGCTCGCCGAAGCCGTGCCCCGTGAAGGCCGGAGTGCCGACCACCAGCACCGGCGTGCGCATCACGCTGGCCACGGGCACGAAGGCGCGCTGCGGGTCGTAGGGCACGCGGGCCAGCAGCGGGTGCAGGGTGAGCGGGCTGATGGCGGAAAAGGCCAGCGTGCAGCCGTCGGGCGTAGCGCGCGCGAGCGCGTCCATGCCGAGGCTGCCGCCCGCACCGGGACGGTTTTCGATCAGCACCGGTACGCCCAGCGACTGCGCCAGCGGCTCTGCCAGCACACGCGCCATGCCGTCGCTCACGCCGCCGGGCGGGTAGACCACGATCAGGCGCACCGGTCGGCTTGGCCACGGCGCGGCATGCAACACCCCCGGCAGGGCGCACATCGCCGCGAGTGCGCCGCCCGCGCGCTGGATGAAATGACGGCGCCGCAGCAAGCTCATGACCCCGGGTTCTCGACAGCCAGCCTGCGCAGCAGCTCCGCGAAATGCTGCGCCGGCAGGTTGTCTTCCTCGACGCGCGACACCAGCGTGAGCGGTGCATCGAGCTGGCCGCCATCGGCCAGCCGCGCATAGGCGATGGCGTGTGCGTGCACGCCGGTCATGGAGGCGGGCACCACCGACAGGCCGACTCCGGCTGCAACAAGGTTCAGGTTGGTCATCATGCGATCGACTTCGGCCACCACGCGCGGGCGCAAGCCCTTGGCATGGCACAGCGCGAGCAGGTCGGCATAGAGGCCGGGCGCGCCCGGGCGGCGCACGAGGATGATGCCTTCCTCGCACAGCTTCGCGAGCGGCAGTGGGCGCGAAGCCTTGTTGCGGCCCAGGGCAAGGCGATGGTCGCTGGGCATGGCCACGAGCACAGGTTCGCGCAGCAGCGTCTCGAACACCAGCCCCTCGGGCCGCGCGACCGGCACGCGCAGCAGGCCGCAATGCAGGCGGCCCGCGGCCAATGCCTCAGTGAGTTCGGCGGCGTTGTCTTCGCGCAGCTGAAGCTCCACCGCTGGGTACGCGCGGCGGAACTCGCGCAGCGCCTCGGGCATGAAGCGATGCGCCGCGGCCGAGCTGGTGAAGCCGACCGCGAGCGTGCCGGCCTGGCCCTTGGCTACGCGCGCCATGCGCTGCTTCATGGCGTCCATGTCCTGCAGCATGCGCAGTGCCTCGGTCTGGAAGAGGCGGCCCGCATCGGTGAGCGCCACGCCGCGCGGATGGCGACGGAACAGCAGCACACCCAGCTCGCGCTCGAGCGCCTTGATCTGCTGGCTCAGCGGCGGCTGCTGGATGCCCAACTGCTCGGCCGCGCGTGTCATGTGGCCGGTCTCCGCGACGGCGGCGAAGTAGCGCAGTGCCCGTATGTCCATATTTTTTTCGTATGAAGAGTGCCTTGTTATTTTATTTGACCCTAAGTCACCCTGAACCTATCGTCCGGCCGCCTATTCAAAAAGCGGCCCACCGAGGCCGCATGCCGGAGACAAATCCATGCGCAAAACGCGCCCTGCCTCGATGCTTCGTGCAGTCCTTTGCACGATCGGTGTTTCGCTGATCCTTGCCGCCTGTGGCGGCGGTGGTGGGGGAGGCGGCGGTGCCGGCTTCCTCCCGATCTTGCCCACAACCCCGCCCGCCAGCGACGGCAATAACCCGCCCGCCGACAGCCCTCCGGACAACCCTCCCGACAACCCGCCGCCCCCGCCCGTGCAGCCGGTCGTCTCCTGTGCCGACCTGTCCGGCAAGAGCCTGCCCGCCTCGCTCATCAGCCTGCCCACGCAAGGCGCCACCGTCACCAGCGCCACGCCCGTGGCCGCCAGCGACGTGGGCAACACGCTCGGCGACTACTGCCGCGTGCGCGGCACCATCCAGCCGGTGGACCCCGCTTCGCAGGTCATCAACTTCGCGGTGAACCTGCCCGAGAAGTGGAACCAGAAGACCATTCACTTCGGCGGCGGCGGCTTCGACGGCGTGCTCATCGACGGCACCGAGGTCATCCGCTTCGGCCCTGCCGACAAGCCCGCGCCGCTGGCGCTGGGCTACGCCACCTACGGCGACGACTCGGGCCACCAGTCGGGCAGCATCACCGACGGCAAGTTCGCGGCCAACGACGAGCAGTTGGCCAACTACGGCGGCCTCTCGCTCAAGAAGACGCGCGACGTGGCGCAGGCGCTGGTGCTCGCGCGCTACGGCATGGCGCCCAAGCACGCCTACTTTCTCGGCACCTCGACCGGTGGGCGCGACGCGCTGAGCTACATCCAGCGCTGGCCGCTCGACTACGACGGCGTGATCGCCAATGAACCCGCGCTCAACTACACCGGCACGCGCCTGTCGAACGTGGCCGTGGGCCGTGCCCTGTACCGCAACGGCGGCGCGGGCTGGATGAACGTGACCAAGACGCTGCTGGTGCAGAAGACCGTGATGAACGCCTGCGACAAGCTCGACGGCGCGGCAGACAACCTCATCAGCAACGTGGAAAGCTGCCGCCTGCTGAACACGCAGATCCTGGCCTCGCTGCGCTGCCCCGGCGGTACGGACACGGGCAACACCTGCCTGTCGGACGCGCAGCTCGACACCGTGCGCGCCATCGAGAACCCGCTGGACTTCACGACCTACTCGCTGGCCAATGGAGTGAAGCGAGCGGGCGGCTACAACATCCTCGAAGGCACGCTGGTGGCCGGCCCGTACACCACGCGCGACCTCGGCACGCGCGCTGTGCCGGGCAACCCGGTCACCTCGCTGGACGCCAACATGTACGTCACCGGCGACCAGTGGGTGAAGTACTTCGTGACGCGCATCGATACCTTCGATTCGCTCACCTTCGATCCGCTCGACCCGGGCGCCTACGCCGCACGCGTGACCGAGGTATCGAACCTCACGGACGCGACCAACCCCAACCTGGCGCCGTTCTTCGGCCATGGCGGCCGGCTCATCATGCTGCACGGGCTGGCCGACGAGGTGATCAGCAACAACTCGACCATCGACTACTACAAGCAGGTCATCGCCACGCTGGGCCAGGCGGCGGTCGACCAGGGCATGCGCTTCTACACCGTGCCCGGCATGGGCCATGGCACCGGCAGCTTCATTCCCAACTGGGACTCGCTCGCCGCGCTCGAAGGCTGGGTGGAGGGCGGCCTCGCGCCCGCCACCGGCATCGCGGCCGACGCGGTGGCCGGCACCTACGGCCGCACGCGCCCGCTGTGCCGCTTTCCGGCATGGCCCAAGTACCGCGGCAGCGGCAGCCTCGACGCGGCCGTCAACTACAGCTGCGTGACCGAGGTCGGCGACCCGCTGGCCTGCCCGAACCTGCCCGCCTCCGTCACCAGCTACAAGGGCGGCAACAGCTTCGGTGAAGAGCTGCGCGTGCAGATCGACCCCGCCGCCATGACCTACGCCATAACCATCGACGCCAGCCTGCAGCGCACCGTGGGCACGCAGCGCACCGGCTCGCTCATTGCCGAGGGCAACTGCAGCTATTCGAGCGCCGAGAGCGGCGCGGTGTTCAGCTTCGGGCCCGGCGGCGTGGTGTCGGGCGGCGTGAACGCGCCCAGCGGCGGCGGCTTCGCGCCCCTGGTGGCGTTCCAGAACACCTTCGCGGCGGCGCCGGTGTCGGGCGACTTCAAGTCGGTGGCGAACATCTTCAACGCGGTGGGCGTGCAGCAGGGCACGGGCGGCAGCAGCGCGCAGTCGATGGCGGTGCGGCTGCGCAATGCGGGCACCTTCCAGTACTGCCGCGACCCGGTGTCGGGCGGCTTCATGATCTACGACGCCAACTGCACGCAGACCGAGAAGGGCTATGTTGCCTACAACACCACGCGCGCCTCGTTCGACCTGTTCACCACCTCGCCCACGGGCAGCGCCGTGACCACCGGCGGCACGCTCACCGGCTCCATGGTGATCGGCCTGGTCAACGGCGTGGCCGTGCCGGTGCACCTGGTGCGCGAGTCGGCCGCGAATGCGGGGCTGCGTGTGTTTGGCCTGCAGCAGAGCCTGACGCCGGGCACGGCCGACGGGAGCTATGCGCTGGTCAGTGTCAAGGGCGAGAACCACGATGCCACGGTGGCCGGCAACGGTTTCAATCTGGCGGGTGCGGCCGCGGTGCTGAGCTACGACGCGCCCGTGCTGGGTGCGGTGCAGGCCGATGCGGGCCGGCCAGGCAATTTCATCTTCAACAGCGGCGTTCTCGCCTTCGTCTCCGACCCGGGAGCGAACGCGGCGCTCGAATTCGGAGTACGCCATTGAAAAAACGACTGTCCAGCCTCGCGGCATTCGCACTGATCGGCACGGCGCCGATGTTGTCCGCGCATGCGGCGGCGACCGCACCCAGGGCCGCCACCTGCCCCGCGCCGGTGCCCGAGGCCGCGCGCTGCTACACAGGTGAGGACGGCACGGGCGCCCTCTACTGGATAGCGATCCCGAAGGACTGGAACCGCGGCGTGCTCGTCATGCACGCCCACGGCGGCCCCGAGACCGGGCCGCCCAAGCTCGAGCGCAGCGCGGAAGACCTCAAGCGTTGGGCCGTCACCGTGAAGGCCGGCTATGCCTGGGCCGGCTCCACCTACAGGCGCGGCGGCTACGGCGTGACCATGTCGGCCGAAGACACCGAGCGGCTGCGCCAGATCTTCGTGAGCCACTTCGGCCAACCGCGCCGCACGCTGCTGCACGGGCAGAGCTATGGCGCGGGCGTGGCGGCGAAGGCGGCCGAGCTGTATGCGCCGGCCGGCGGCGCGAAGAGCCCGTACGACGGCCTGCTGCTGACCAGCGGCGTGCTCGGCGGCGGCAACAGCGCCTACGACTTCCGGCTCGACCTGCGCGTGGTGTACCAGTACGTCTGCCGCAACCATCCGCGCCCCGACGAGCCGCAGTACCCGCTGTGGATGGGCCTGCCGATGGACTCGAAGCTCACGCGCGCCGACCTCGCAGAACGCGTGAAGGAATGCACCGGCGTCGGCTTGCCCGCCGCGCAGCGCACGCCCGAGCAGGCGGCGAAGCTGAAGACCATTCTCTCGGTCGTGAAGATCCAGGAGCGCTCGCTGCTGGGTCACCTCACATGGGCGACCTGGCTGTTCCAGGACCTGGTGCAGAAACGGCTGAACGGCCGCAACCCCTTCGGCAACATCGGCGTGGTCTACAGCGGCTCGGCCGACGACGCGGCGCTGAATGCCGGCGTGGCGCGCTATGCGGCCGACCCGCAGGCCAAGGGTGCACTGGCGGCCGACAGCCAACCCACCGGCCGCACCGCGCTGCCCACCGTGGGCCTGCATGCCATCGACGATCCAACCGCCTTCGTCGAACTGGAAAATTCCTACCGCCGCATTCGCGATGCGGCCGGCACCGGCGACCTGCTGATGCAGAGCTTCAGCAACGAGCGCGAGCACAGCTACCTCAGCGACTCGGAATACCCCGCGCTCTTTGCCGCGCTGCTCGACTGGATCGACAAGGGCGAGAAGCCCACGCCCGAAAGCCTCGCGCACCGCTGCAAGTCGCTGATGCCACGCTACGATGCCGACGGCAAGAACGGCTGCCACATCCAGCCCACGTGGCAGCCGCCCGCGCTCGAAAGCCGCGTGCCGTCACGCGCGCCCTGATCCACTTTTTTCATCCTCTTTTTCCAACGTCTCGGAGACTCCATGAAGAAACTGTTCGCCCTCGCGGCGATCGCCGCTGCCGCCGTCGCTGCCCATGCGCAGGACTTTCCGGGCAGCAAGCCCGTTACCATCGTCGTGCCCTTCGCTGCGGGCGGCCCGACCGACCGCGTAGCGCGCGACCTCGCCGAGGCGCTGCGCAAGCCGCTCGGCGGCAACACCGTCATCATCGACAACGTGCCCGGTGCCGGCAGCTCCATCGGCGCGGCCAAGGTGGCGCGCGCCGCACCCGACGGCTACACGCTGCTGCTGAACCACATCGCGATGGCGACCGTGCCGAGCCTGGTGCGCAACGTGCCGTTCAAGGTCGAGACCGACTTCGAATACCTGGGCATCGTCAACGATGTGCCGATGACGCTCATCTCCAAGCCCAGCATTCCCGCCAGCAACTACAAGGAGCTGAGCACCTGGATCGCCGCCAACAAGGGCAAGATCAACATCGGCAACGCGGGCGTGGGCTCGGCCTCGCACCTGTGCGGCCTGCTGTACCAGAGCGCCACCAAGACCGAGATGACGCCCGTGCCCTACAAGGGCACGGCCCCGGCCATCACCGACCTGATCGGCGGCCAGATCGACTTGCTGTGCGACCAGACCACCAACACCACGCCGCAGATCCAGGCCGGCAAGGTGAAGGCCTTTGCCGTCACCACGCCGAAGCGGCTTGCGCTGCCGATGCTGAAGGACTTGCCGACGCTCGACGAAGCCGGGCTGAAGAACTTCCAGGTCACGATCTGGCACGGCCTTTATGCGCCGAAGGGCACGCCTGCGCCGGTGCTGAAGAAGCTCAACGACGCTCTGAAGGTTGCGCTGAAGGATCCGGACTTCATCCACCGCGAAGAGCTGCTGGGCGCTGTGGTGGCCACCGACGGGCGCATCGAGCCTGCGGGTCACAAGAAGTTTGTGATCGACGAGATCGCGAAGTGGACGCCTGTGATCAAGGCGGCTGGCGTCTACGCGGACTGAGGGCTGGCTCCCTTTCCTCGCTGCGGATGATCTGGTGCAGGGTGCGCAGCAGCACCTCCGGCTGAACCGGCTTGAACATCACGACCAGGCCGCTGGCGTAGGCGGCACGCACACGCTCAGGGTCGGTATCGCCCGTGACCAGGATGGTGGGCACGCGGCGGCCGGCAAGCTGGCGCAGCTCCGCGGTCGCCTCGATGCCGTCCTGCGGGTCAGCAAGCCGAAAGTCGACGATGAAAGCGTCGAAGTCTTCCGGCGTTGCCCGCACCTGTGCGCAGGCATTGGCCAACCGGGTGGTGATTTCGATGCGCTCGCAGTAGGGCGCCAGCCACATGCGCACCGCCTCACCCACAGGTTGCTCGTCGTCGAGCAGCAGCACGCGTGGTGGCACCAGCGGTAGTTCCGTGGTGTCGATCGCGGCGGGAGCAGGCGCAGCCGTGGGCGCGAGGGCCAGGGCTGCCGGTGCTGCTGGTGGCCGGCGTGGCAGGTCGACCCAGAACACGCTGCCACTGTCCTGCCGGGAACGCACGCCGATTTCACCGCCGAGCAGGTCGACCAGGCGCTTGACGATGGCCAGCCCGATGCCCAGGCCACGCGCGACATCACGTTGCGGGTTGTCGACCTGGTAGAACTCGTCGAACACATGAGGCAGATGCTCGGGTGCGATACCCAGGCCTGTGTCCCACACGGCCAGGCGCAGGCGGTCGCCGCGTGGTCGCGCGCTCACGAGGATGCCGCCGCTGCGCGTGTACTTGAGCGCGTTGTCGACGAAGTTGGTCAGCACGCGCAGCAGCAGGTCGGCATCGGTCTGCAGCCATTCGGGCCCGGTATGGAACCGCAGCGAAAGCCCTGCCTGCTGGGCACGCGGCTCGAAGAGCTGCGACAGCCGCAGGAACAGCGGGTCCACTGCAAACTCCATGGGCTGGGGCACCACCGTGCCCGCGTCGATCTTGGAGATGTCCAGCATCGCGTTGAGCAGGCCGCTCACTGCGTCGGTCGCCTGCACGACGCGGCCGGCCACGGGGGCGAGCGGGTGGTCCGCGAGGTCGCGCTCCAGCGAGCGCGAGAACAGTGCCAGTGCATGCACGGGTTGGCGCAGATCATGGCTGGCCGACGCGAAAAACCGGCTGCGCTCGCGGTTGAGCCGCTGCAGCTCGAACGATTGGCGCAGCAGCTGCTCGCTCAGCAGTTCCTTGTCGATCTGGTCGGACAGGCTGCGCCGGATGAGCTGGTGCTGCGACAGTGCGTAGCGCGCCATCGAGCCGCCGAACAGCAGGCCGACCACGCAGGTGAACCAGCCGTCCGTACCGCCCATCCACGCGAAGCGCGTCACCACTCCCAGCGTGAGCGGAATGGTGACCACGGGCACCATGGCGCGCCATGTGGCGATCACCGGTACCGAGCCCATCAGCACGGCGAACATGCCCAGCAGCAGGATCAGGATGCGCATGGGCGATTCCGTGCCCGGCGGCATCAGCGCCCAGGGCGCCAGCGTCCACATGGACATGTAAGCGCCCAGCGGCAACATGAAACGCCACGCGCCGTCGGGCTGGCGCAAGGTGAACTCGGGCTCCGGGTACAGACGCGCGTTCCAGCGCATGAACACCAGTCTCAGGCCGAGCAGCGCGCAGATCACGAAGCCCCAAATCAATGCGCCGAGGCCGCGCGTCATCCAGAAGAACACGGCGGCCATCGCGATGGCCGCGGCCAGCGCTGTGAGCACCGTGGGCGGGCCCATCACGAACATGCGGCGCAACAGGCGTTCGCGAACCAGCTGGGCATGGGAGTCGCCGGGGCCAGGCGGTGCATCTGCGCCCGTGATCGTGTTGCCTGGCGCGGATGAGGGTGAGCCCTGCGTACTCATGAAGGGCAGTGTAAGGGAGGCGATACGTGTGCAAGGCTTGCAGGAGTTCGCGCGGTGCGCTCCGGTGCTTTCAAGGTGCGCGTGCAACGACCATCCAGCAAGCCGCGGTCAGGCGCACTTCGTCACCATGCACAAAAGGTTCGAAGGCGGCACGCACCGTGTCGATGACCTGTGCACGCACGTGCTCATCCGCCTGCTGAAGCACATTGCCGACAGGGCCGAGCCGGCTCAGGTAGCCGAGCAGTTCTGTCTCGCGCATGGTGCAGGGCACGTCGATGGGCTGGATGTCGATGTCGGCCCAGCCGCTCTCTTCGAGGATGGCTTGGACCCGGCGCTTGTCGCCGAAGGCGAACTGGCCCGGCGCATCCGGCCGGCGGGCGGGGAGGTTGGGCAGCAGCGGCGCGGCCGCGCGCTCGGCGGTGGTCATGAAGGGGTTTTCCGCCGCGCTGCGCCAGGCGATGAAGCGCAGCTCGGCGTTGTCCCTTGCGGCAGTCCGCAGGTTGGCAAAGGCCCGCACGGGGTCGTCGAAGAACATCACGCCGAAGCGCGACATGACGCTGTCGAAGCTCGCGGGCTCGAACGCGTGGGTCTGAGCGTTGGCGCAGATGAAGCTCGCCGGCGAGCCTTCGCGCTCGGCGCGGCTGCGGGCGACGGCGATCATCGGCTCCGAGATGTCGATGCCGACGCAGCCTGCTTCGGTGCCATGCAGCCGCGCGAAGGCGAGTGTGGTGCTGCCGGTGCCGCATCCGACATCGAGCACGCGGCTTCCCGGGCGGGCGGACGCAGCCTTGACGAGCAGGTCTTCGAAGGGCTGGAACAGGCGGTCGAGCGTTGCCTGCGTGTCGACCCAGGCGCGTCCGGCCGAGCCGTTCCAGAGCCTTGCCTGTTCGTCGCCGGCCTGCGGGGTGGTGTCGTCCATGGTCGTTTCCTTTGGCTTGCCTTCGTGAGGCGGAAATCGCACTATGCAAGTTCAAGTCGACTTGAGGTCAAGAGGGCAATGAAACATCTGGATATCGGCGAGGTTGCGCAGCGCTCCGGCGTGCCCGCCTCGACGCTGCGCTATTACGACGAGAAGGGGCTGATCGCCTCGACCGGACGGCAGGGCCTGCGCCGCCTGTTCGATGCCGGCGTGCTGGAGCGGCTCGCACTCATTGCGTTGGGGCGCGCCGCTGGCTTCTCTCTGGACGAGATCGCGCGCATGTTCGGGCCCAACGGGCAGCCGCGCATCGACCGGTTGATGCTCACGGCCAAGGCGGAAGAACTGGACAGGACGATCCGCAGCCTGAGCGCCATGCGCGACGGCCTGCGGCACGCGGCCGTGTGCCGCGCGCCCAGCCACATGGAGTGCCCTACCTTTCGCCGCATCCTCGGGGCTGCGGCGTCCGGGGCTATCGGCGGGCGAAAGAAGAAGGCGCCCAAGCCGCCCGGAAACTAGGCGTTCGCCAGCAGCGACAGGTCGCGCGCAGCCTGCAGCATCAGTTCGCGCGCGCGGTCCAGCGACGGAATGGCATGGCGGTCGATACGGCGGATGTACGGCGTGGTGAGCACCGCCAGCGCATGCCCGTGCGGGCCGAGGATGGGGCAAGAGATATCGATCACGCCGAAGTACTGCATGCTCTCGCGCTGCCGGTAGCCGGTGGCGCGCACGGCTTCGAGCATGTGCTCCAGTTCGTCGGGCGGAATCTGCACTTCGCCGTCGAGTGCCACGTGCTCGGCCACCATCTGCTTGCGCCGCTCATCCGATTCGCAGGCCAGCAGCACCTGGCCCGAACCGGTGTCGAGCAGGTTCACGCGCGTGCCGGGCCGCACTGTCATGTTGCTCGCGGCCGGGCTGTTGACCTGCGCCACGATCTGAACGTTGCCCCGGTCGTACACGCCCAGGTGGCACGACTGCTCGGCCTCCTTCACGTAGCGGTCCATCACCGGAAGCGCCTGCGTGACCAGCCGGTGGTTCGGCGGGTAGCGGTGCGCCAGGTCGAACATCTTCAGGCTCAGGCTGTAGCGGTCGCCCGCAAGCGAGCGCAGCACGTACTGCCGCGCCACCAGCCGTTCGAGCATGCGGTAGATCTCGCTCGGGCCGCGGTCGAGCGCCTTCACGATCTCGCCGCGCGTCAGGCCTTCGGGCTGGTCGGCCAGCAGTTCGAGGATGTCCAGGCCCTTGTCGAGCGCGGGCGCGCGGTAGCGCTCAGGGTCTTCGGCGGGCTTGCTCAGGATGTCAGTTTGAATCGATTTGTTCACTGATGAATTTCAACAGCAGACATCGCTTTTTGCAAGTTTCGTTCTACGGGTAAGCACCCATGAAGTGCGCTTGACGCCAAAAGTTCGTATGTAAATACTCTGTTCATACATGGACTAAAGAGGCAAGCCGCTCGGCAGCACATTTGCTGCCCGCGACCAGACATGATCCAGCGCATCGACTCGCACCAGCATTTCTGGCGGCCCGCACGCGGCGACTACACGTGGTTGCGCGCGGACGTGCCGGCTCTGGCGCCGTTGCTGCGCGACTTCCTGCCCGACGACCTCGCGCCGCTGCTGCAGGCGCACGGCGTGGGCCGGACCGTGCTGGTGCAGGCCGCCGAATCGACGGCCGAAACCGACTTCCTGCTCGACCTGGCCACGGCGCACGACGTCATCGGCGGCGTGGTCGGCTGGGTCGACCTGAGCCGGCCCGGCGCCGTCGCCTCACTGGAGCGGATGGCGCGGCACCCCGGGTTCAAGGGAGTGCGGCCGATGCTGCAAGACCTGCCCGACGACGACTGGATCGCGCACCGGCCGCGTCCCGATGCGCTGCGCACCCTGCTGCGGCTCGGCCTGCGTTTCGATGCGCTGGTGAAGCCACGGCACCTGCCGTCGCTGCTGCGCTTCCTGGAGCAATGGCCGGAGCTGCCGGTGGTGGTCGACCATGGGGCCAAGCCACCGGTCGGCGCGCACGGCAGCGAAGACTTCGAGCGATGGCGCAAGAGCATTGCAGCGGTCGCGGCACTGCCGCAGGTGTGCTGCAAGTTCTCGGGGCTGTGGGGCGAGGCGCCAGCGTCCACGCACGGCGATGTCGATGCGGCGGTGCACGCCGTGCGCCCGGTGTGGGAGCACCTGCTCGACGCGTTCGGCCCCGATCGCCTGATGTGGGGCAGCGACTGGCCCGTGCTCACATTGGCCGGCGACTACGCGGGCTGGATCGCCGTGAGCGAGGCCTGCATCGGCAGCCTTTCGCCGAGCGAGCAAGCCAGCGTGTGGCACGGCACCGCGCAGCGCTTCTACGACCTGTCACTGCACTGAGATCGATTGCCCATGACGCAACCCATCGTCACCCTTCGCGACCTGAGCAAGTCTTTCGCCGGCGTGCGCGCGCTCGACAAGGCGCAGTTCGATCTGCTGCCCGGCGAAGTGCATGCGCTCATGGGCGAGAACGGCGCCGGCAAGTCCACGCTGATGAAGGTGCTGGCCGGCGTGTACCGCAAGGACTCGGGCGAGGTGCTGCTCGACGGCCAGCCCGTGGACATCGCGAGCCCGCGCGCTGCGCAGGCCCTGGGCATCGGCATCATCCATCAGGAGCTCAACCTGATGAACCACCTGAGCGCCGCGCAGAACATCTTCATCGGCCGCGAGCCGCGCGGGCGCTTGGGCCTCTTCATCGACGAAGAGGCCATGTGCGCCGAGACGCAACGCATCTTCGAGCACATGAACCTGCGGCTCGATCCGCGCACGCCGGTCGGCGAGCTCACGGTGGCCAAGCAGCAGATGGTGGAGATCGCCAAGGCGCTGTCGTTCGATTCGCGCGTGCTCATCATGGACGAGCCCACCGCCGCGCTGAACAACGAAGAGGTGGCCGATCTGTTCCGCATCATCGGGCGGCTGAAGTCGCGGGGCGTGGCCATTGTCTACATCTCGCACAAAATGGACGAGCTCAAGCGCATCGCCGACCGCGTGACCGTGATGCGCGACGGCCAGTACATCGCCACCGTGCCGATGGCCGAAACGCCGATGGATTCGCTCATCGCCATGATGGTGGGCCGCCAGCTAGCCGAGGTGGAAACCGACATGCCCGACACCTCCGGCAACGAGATCGTGCTCGAAGCCAGGGGCATTTGCCGCGGAACGATGGTGCGCAACGCGAGCTTCGTGCTGCGCCGCGGCGAGATCCTCGGCTTCGCGGGCCTGATGGGCGCGGGCCGCACCGAGCTGGCGCGCGCGGTGTTCGGTGCCGACCGTATCGACGCGGGCGAAGTCTTCGTGCACGGCAAGAAGGTATCGATCAAGTCGCCCGAGGACGCAGTGGCCCATGGCATCGGCTACCTGTCGGAAGACCGCAAGCACTTCGGCCTGGCCACTGGCATGGACGTCGAAACCAACATCGCGCTGCCGAGCATGAAGAAGTTCCTGTCGATGGGCCTGTTCATCGACCAGGCCGCCGTCGAGGCGGCCGGCGAGCGCTACGTGAAGCAGCTCAGCATCAAGACGCCTTCGGTGCGCCAGCAGGTGCGGCTGCTGTCGGGTGGCAACCAGCAGAAGATCGTCATCGCCAAATGGCTCCTGCGCGACTGCGGCGTGCTCTTCTTCGACGAGCCCACGCGCGGCATCGACGTGGGCGCCAAGGCCGAGATCTACCGCCTGCTCAACGAGCTTGCCGCGCAGGGCAAGGCCATCGTGATCATCTCTTCCGAGCTGCCCGAGATATTGCGCATGAGCCACCGCGTGCTCGTGATGTGCGAAGGCCGCATCACCGGCGAGCTGCCGGCGCGCGAAGCCTCGCAGGAAAAGATCATGCAGCTCGCCACCCGGCGTGAAACCACCGCTGCTGCTGCCGCCACCGCATGACGATTGGAGACACCCTTTGACGACCCCCACCGCCACCACCGCAGTCACGCCCGGCTTCTCGCTGAGGGCCCGGCTTTTTCGCCCCGCCACCAGGCAGAAGCTGCTGGCCTTTGCCAGCCTCGTCGCGCTGATGGTGTTTTTCAGCGTCGCGTCGCCGCAGTTTCTGCAGGCCGACAACCTCGTGAGCATCCTGCAGTCGACCGCGGTGAACGGCGTGCTGGCCATCGCCTGCACCTTCGTCATCATCACCGCGGGCATCGACCTCTCGGTGGGCACGCTGATGACCTTCTGCGCGGTCATGGCCGGCGTGGTGCTCACCTACATGGGCATGCCGCTCGCACTCGGCATCGCGGCGGCGATTCTCTTCGGCGCGCTGGCCGGCTTTGTCTCGGGCGTGCTGATTGCCAAGCTCAAGATACCGCCCTTCATCGCGACGCTGGGCATGATGATGCTGCTCAAGGGCTTGTCATTGGTGATCTCGGGCACCAAGCCGATCTACTTCAATGACACGCCGGACTTTCCGGCGATCTCGCAAGACTCGCTCATCGGCTACTTCATTCCGGCGCTGCCCATTCCGAATGCGGTGCTCATCTTGTTCCTGGTGGCGGTGGCCGCGAGCATCGTGCTCAACAAGACCATCCTGGGCCGCTACACCTTCGCGCTCGGCAGCAATGAAGAAGCGGTGCGCCTGTCGGGCGTGAACACCGACTTCTGGAAGATCGTGGTGTACACGGTGAGCGGCGGCATCTGCGGCATTGCGGGCCTCCTGATTGCTTCGCGGCTGAACTCGGCGCAGCCCGCGCTGGGGCAGGGCTACGAGCTCGACGCGATCGCGGCCGTGGTCATCGGCGGTACATCGCTCAGCGGCGGCACCGGCACCATCGTCGGCACGATCATCGGCGCCTTCATCATGAGCGTGCTCACCAACGGCCTGCGCATTCTTTCGGTCGCGCAGGAGTGGCAGACGGTGGTCACGGGCGTGATCATCATCCTGGCCGTGTACGCCGACATCCTGCGCCGCCGCGGCAGCAAGACGCACTGATCCCCGGTTTTCGTTTCGTTCTACAACCACAGGAGACTTCGCATGATCCAGAGAAGAACAGCCGTTGCGTGCACGCTGGGCGCGGCGCTCATCGGCCTTGCCGGCATCGCGCAGGCGCAGACCCAGGAGGTCTACATCCCGCTCGTGTCCAAGGGCTTCCAGCACCAGTTCTGGCAGGCCGTGAAGTCGGGCGCCGAGCAGGCGGCCAAAGACTACAAGGTCAAGGTCACCTTCGAAGGCCCCGAGACCGAGGCCATGGTCGACAAGCAGATCGACATGCTCTCGGCCGCGCTCGCCAAGAAGCCGCAGGCCATCGGCTTTGCCGCGCTCGACAGCCAGGCGGCCATTCCGCTGCTGAAGAAGGCGCAGGCCGCGAAGATTCCGGTGGTGGCCTTCGACTCAGGCGTGGACAGCGACATTCCGGTAACCACCACAACCACCGACAACAAGGCTGCCGCCGCGCTCGCAGCCGACAAGATGGCCGAGCTGATCGGCAAGAGCGGCGAAGTCGCGCTGGTGGTGCACGACCAGACCAGCCGCACGGGCGTCGACCGGCGCGACGGTTTCGTGAACCGCATCAAGTCGACCTACCCGAACATCAAGATCGTGAGCGTGCAGTACGGCGGCGGCGACCAGCTGAAGTCGACCGAGATCACCAAGTCGATATTGCAGGCCTCGCCCAATCTCAAGGGCATCTTCGGCGCCAATGAAGGCTCCGCCATCGGCGTGGTCAATGGCGTGAAGGAGATGAAGCGCAACGGCAAGGTCGTGATCATCGGCTACGACTCCGGCAAGCAGCAGAAGAACGCCATCATGGACGGCAGCATGGCCGGTGCCATCACGCAGAACCCCGTGGGCATGGGCTACAAGACCGTCGAAATGGCCGTGAAGGCCATCAAGGGAGAGAAGCTGCCGAAGGTGGTCGACACCGGGTTCTTCTGGTACGACAAGACCAACATCGCCGATCCGAAGATCGCTTCGGTGCTGTACGACTGATCGCTCGCCTGCAAAGTCCCATGACCATCGTCCGATCCATGCGCGTGCTCGACGTGCGCTTTCCCACCTCGCAGCATCTGGACGGCTCCGATGCGATGAACCCCGACCCGGACTATTCGGCGGCGTACGTCGTGCTCGAAACCGACCAGCCGGGGCTCGAAGGCCACGGCCTCACCTTCACCATCGGCCGCGGCAACGAGATCTGCTGCGCTGCCATCGAGGCGATGCGCCATCTGGTCGTGGGGCTCGACCTGGCATGGGTGGCCGAGGACATGGGGCGCTTCTGGCGGCACGTGACTTCTGACAGCCAGCTGCGCTGGATCGGTCCCGACAAGGGCGCGATCCATCTTGCGACCGGCGCGGTGGTCAACGCGATGTGGGACCTGTGGGCCAAGTCCGAAGGCAAGCCCGTGTGGCAGCTGGTGGCCGACATGAGCCCCGAGGAACTGGTGCGATGCATCGACTTTCGCTACATCACCGATTGCATCGCACCGGATGAGGCACTGGCCCTGCTGCGCGCGGCGGCCGTCGGCAAGTCTGAGCGCATCGCCGCGCTGTAGGCCGAGGGCTACCCCTGCTACACCACATCGGCCGGCTGGCTGGGCTACTCCGACGAGAAGTTGCGGCGCCTCGCACAAGAGGCTGTGGATGCGGGCTTCAACCACATCAAGCTGAAGGTGGGGCGCGACCTGCAGGACGACATCCGCCGCCTGCGCGTGGCGCGCGAAGTACTCGGGCCCGAGCGGCACCTGATGATCGACGCCAACCAGATGTGGGAGGTCGGCCAGGCCATCGACTGGGTGCGCCAGCTGGCGTTTGCCAAGCCGTGGTTCATCGAGGAGCCCACCAGCCCCGACGACGTGGAAGGCCACCGCAAGATTCGCGAGGGCATCGCGCCGGTGAAAGTGGCCACGGGCGAGATGTGCCAGAACCGCATCATGTTCAAGCAGTTCATCATGCGTGGCGGCATCGACGTGGTGCAGATCGACGCGTGCAGGCTCGGCGGTGTGAACGAGATTCTTGCGGTGATGCTGATGGCCGCGAAGTACAGGCTGCCCGTGTGCCCGCATGCAGGAGGCGTGGGGCTGTGCGAGTACGTGCAGCACCTGTCGATGATCGACTACCTTTGCATTTCGGGTACGCGCGAAGGCCGCGTGGTCGAGTATGTGGACCACCTGCACGAGCATTTCGTCGAACCCTGCGAGATTCGCAATGCGGCCTACATGCCGCCCAAGGGCGCGGGCTTCTCGATCACGATGAAGCCCGAGTCGCTGGAGCAGTACCGCTTTCGCGGGTAAGAGATTAGGAAAGGCATCGCACAGCATGGACCTGAATCTGAAAGACAAGGTGGTGATCGTTACCGGCGGCGGCAGCGGCATTGGTGCGGCCATTTCGATGACGCTGGCGCAGGAGGGTGCGGTGCCCGTGATCTGCGGGAAGAACCCGCTCGAAGCGCCTTTTGAAGAAGCATTGCTTGCATTGCAGCCGCGTGCGCGGTTCTTCCAGTTCGAGCTGATGGAAGAGGCCGCCTGCGCGAAGGCCATTGCCGATACCGCCGCCGAGTTCGGCCGCATCGATGGCCTGGTCAACAACGCAGGCGTGAACGACAGCGTGGGGCTGGAGGCGGGACGCGAGGCCTTCGTACGTTCACTCGAACGCAACCTCATTCATTGCTACGTGATGGCGCACTACTGCCTGCCGCACTTGAAGGCCAGCCGTGGCGCTATCGTCAACATCTCGTCGAAGACAGCGATAACGGGGCAGGGCAACACCAGCGGCTACACCGCGGCCAAGGGCGGGCAACTGTCGCTGACGCGCGAATGGGCCGCTTCGTTGCTGGAAGACGGCGTTCGCGTGAACGCGGTGATTCCGGCCGAGGTGATGACGCCGCTGTACCAGCGCTGGATTTCCGCGTTCGACGAGCCCGATCGCAAGCTCGCGGAGATCACAGACAAGATTCCGCTCGGCCGCCGCATGACGACGCCGCAGGAGGTTGCGGACAGTGTCGTGTTCCTGCTCTCGGAGCGCGCCTCGCACACCACGGGGCAATGGGTTTTCGTGGACGGCGGCTATACGCATCTGGACCGGGCGCTGACCTGATTGATTCCCTGCTTTGATCGGAACAAGCCATGCGCCATTTCCTGGCCCTCGATTTGAAAGACGACCCCGCGCTGATCGCCGAGTACGAGGCTTATCACCGCAGCATCTGGCTCGAGGTGCGCGAGCACCTGAATGCGCACGGCATAACGGGCATGGAGATCTACCGGCTCGGCACGCGGATGGTGATGCTGATGGAAACGGACGATGCACGCTACGACGCCGATGCCATGGCGCTTGCCACGCAGAACAACCCAAAGATCAGGGAGTGGGAAGACCTGATGTGGAAGTTCCAGGCGCCCACGCCCTGGACGCCTGAAGGGGAGAAGTGGGTCGCAATGACGCGGATCTTCGCTTTGTAATCAAAAGATTCAAATTTGATCCAAGATTTGACATTCTTGTCCCGTGTTTACATTTGCTGGGCACAATGCCGGCATGCCAAACATTGCATCCATCCTTAAATCTGAAATCTCGCGCGTCGCCCGCAAGGAAGTTCGCGCAGAAATGGAAACCCTCAAGAAGGCATCGGTTCATCACCGCGCGGCCATAGCGGCATTGCGCCGCCAGGTGAGTTCGCTGGAGAAGGAACTGCGCAACGTTGCCAAAGGCACGGCCCGCAGTGCACGCGCCAGCGAACCCGACGAGTCGGATGAAGGCGGAACCAAGCGCCGGTTCAGTGCCGGGCGCCTGGCTGCGCATCGTACGAAGCTGGGTATTTCTGCCGCGTCTTATGGAAAGCTGGTGGGTGTGTCGGGCCAGACGATCTACCACTGGGAACAGGGCAAGGCCCGGCCCAGGGCCGCGCAACTCGAGAACCTTGCTGCGGTGCGCGGGCTGAGCAAGCACGAAGTGGTGCAGCGGCTGGAAGCCGAGTAGCCGCGAATAGCCGTCAGTGATCGTGATGAAGGTAGCTCGCTTGCCTCGGCAGGCGCAAGCTCACCAGGAACGCGATCACCATCATCGCGCTCACGTACCAGAAGAACGCCGACTCATGTCCCAGTGACTTGAGCCCCAGCGCCACGTATTCCGCCGATCCACCGAAGATCGCGTTGGCCACGGCATAGGCCAGACCTACGCCCAGGGCCCGCACCTCGGGCGGGAACATCTCCGCCTTCACGATCCCGCTGATCGACGTGTAGAAGCTCACGATGGCCAGCGCCACAATGATCAGCACGAAGGCCATCACCGGGCTCGTCGTGTGCTGCAGTGCGGTAAGGATGGGCACGGTCGTCAGTGCCCCCAGTCCGCCGAACAGCAGCATGTTGTTGCGCCGCCCGATGCGGTCAGACAGCGCGCCGAACACCGGCTGCATGCACATGTAGGCGAACAGCGCCCCGGTCATCACATAGCTCGCGGTCTTGATGGGCAGGTGCACCGTGTTCACCAGGTACTTCTGCATGTACGTGGTGAAGGTATAGAAGATCAGCGAGCCGCCGGCCGTGTAGCCCAACACCGTGAGGAAGGCGGGCGTGTGGTGCCTGAACAGGCCGGCCATGCTGCCGGCCTCCTTGTTCTTCTTCGCTTCGTCGGTTTGCGTTTCATGCAGCGTGCGGCGCAGCAGCAGCGCGACAACCGCTGCGATGGCGCCGATGACGAACGGAACACGCCAGCCCCAGGCCTTGAGTTCGGCCTCGGTCAGCAGCTGTTCGAGCACCACGATCACCAGCACCGCGAGCAGCTGCCCGCCGATCAGCGTGACGTACTGGAACGACGAGAAGAAGCCGCGCTGGCCGCGCAGTGCCACCTCGCTCATGTAGGTGGCGGTGGTGCCGTATTCGCCGCCAACCGACAGCCCTTGGAACAGGCGGCAGATCAGCAGCAGGAAGGGCGCCCACGCGCCGATCTGCGCATAGGTCGGCAGGCACGCGATGACGAGCGAGCCGGCGCACATCATCGTCACCGAGATCAGCATCGACGTCTTGCGCCCCAGCCGGTCGGCCACGCGGCCGAAGAGCCAGCCGCCGATGGGCCGCATCAGGAAGCCGGCCGCGAACACGCCAGCGGTGTTCAGCAACTGCGCAGTAGGGTCCGATTTGGGAAAGAAGGCCGGCGCGAAGTACAGCGCCGAGAACGCATACACATAGAAGTCGAACCACTCGACCAGGTTGCCGGAAGAGGCCGCCATGATCGCGAAGACGCGATGGCGCTTTTCTTCGGCCGTGTAGTGCGGGGGTGGCGAAGCAGAGGCCGCTGGGCCTCCCGGAACAGGCGTGACTGCGCTCATGGTGCCTTCTTGTGCCGTGCAGGCAATGTTGTTGTTGCCAAAACATTCTGCGCCGGCAGGGGGCTGCGGCGTGTCGGTCAACGCCGCATCGGCCTACCCCCGAAGTGGCCTTCGGAAGGCCCTCAGGCAAGCCTAGAACGTACCGGGCAGCAGGATGCTCGAATCGACCTCATCGATGTTCGTGCGGCCGCAGAAGGCCATCGTGATGTCGAGCTCCTTGTGAATGAGCTGCAGCGCGCGCGTCACGCCCTCTTGCCCGTAGGCGCCCAGGCCATACAGGAAGCTGCGGCCGATCATGGTGCCGCGTGCACCCAGCGCGCGGGCCTTGAGCACGTCTTGCCCGCTGCGGATGCCGCCGTCCATCCACACCTCGATCTCGGTGCCCACCGCGTCGACGATGGCGGGCAGCGCCGCGATGGACGATGGCGCGCCGTCGAGCTGCCGGCCGCCGTGGTTCGACACGATGAGCGCATCGGCGCCGCTCGAGGCTGCAAGGCGCGCGTCTTCCACATCCATGATGCCCTTGAGGATGAGCTTGCCGCCCCAGAGCTTCTTGATCCATTCGACGTCGGCCCAGCTCAGCGCGGGGTCGAACTGCTCGGCGGTCCACGAGGACAGCGACGACAGGTCTTTCACGCCCTTGGCGTGGCCCGCGATATTGCCGAAGGTGCGGCGCTTGGTGCCCAGCATGCCCATGCACCAGCGCGGCTTGGTCGCGAGGTTGATCAGGTTTTTGATGGTGGGTTTGGGCGGCGCCGTAAGGCCGTTCTTGATGTCCTTGTGGCGTTGGCCAAGGATCTGCAGGTCGAGCGTGAGCTGCAGGGCCGTGACGTTGGCGGCCTTGGCGCGCTCGATCAGGCGCTCGATGAAATCGCGGTCCTTCATCACGTAGAGCTGGAACCAGAAGGGGTGCCGGTCGGTGCCTTCGGCAATGTCTTCGAGCGAGCAGATGCTCATGGTCGACAGCGTGAACGGAATGCCGAAGGCCTTGGCCGCGCGGGCCCCAAGAATTTCGCCGTCGGCGTGTTGCATGCCGGTGAGCCCGGTGGGCGCAATGGCCACGGGCATTGCAGCCTCCTGGCCAACCATGGTGGTGCGGGTGGAGCGGCCTTCCATGTTCACGGCCACGCGCTGGCGCAGCTTGATCTTCTGGAAGTCGCTCTCGTTGGAGCGGTAGGTGCCCTCGGTCCAGGCGCCGGAGTCGGCGTAGTCGTAGAACATCTTCGGCACACGCCGCTTGGCGATCACCCGCAGGTCTTCGATGCTGGTGATCTTGGAAAGGTCGGACACGGGCTGTCTCCTGGCTGGTTCTTGTGGGTTGACGAAGGCGAACCGGCCATTATCGGCAGGCGCCCCGGCGCGCCATCTGAAAAAAGCCGGGCTCGCAACTGAAAAAAATTCAGATCGACCGCTTCACTCGCGCAGGGCCTCGCGCAGCCACTCGACGAAGGTCGCGCACTCCCAGCGTTCCATGGCACCGGGCCGCCAGCACAGGAAGTAGGCGTTCGGCGAGGGCACGCTGCGCGGCGACAGCCGCACCAGTCGCCCGTTGTCGAGCCAGGCGCTGCCCAGCCGCAGGTGCATCAGCACCACGCCGAAATCTTCAGCGGCCGCGTCGAGCGCCAGCCCGAGGTCGTTGAACTGGTGCCCCGTGGCCGGCTCGGGCAGGCCCACGCCGCAGGCCTTGAACCAGGTGCGCCACGACTCCAGCGGCGTGCGCAGCAGTTGCGCGCGCGACACCTCGGCATCGGTGGCAAAGCCCTCGAATGGGCCGTGGCGCTTCAGGTAGGCGGGGCTGCACACCGGCGAGACCTCGTCGGCCAGCAGTTGGAAGAACTCGCGGTCGTGAAAGGGCCCGGTGCCGAAGCGCAGTTCGATGTCGGCTTCTTCGACCGTGATGTTGCGCACCGGCGTGGTCACCTGCAGCATCAGCTCGATGTTCGGGTACGCGTCGCGAAACCGCGCGAGCCGCGGCAGCAGCATCTGCCGCGAGAAGGTCGGCGTGACCGCCACGCGCAGCCGCCGCACCTGCGACTCGGGCTCGCGGCCCGGCACCTGCTGCAGCGCCGCAATGGCCTCGCGCACGCGCGCCAGGTAGGCCATGCCGTCGGCGCTGAGGCTGAAATCGCTACCCACGAAGAACTTCAGGCCCAGCAGCAGTTCGAGCTGGCGGATGCGGTGGCTCACCGCGCTGGGCGTCACGCTGAGCTCTTCGGCGGCGAGGTTCACGCTGCGCAGGCGTGCAACGGCCTCGAAGGCCTGCAGGCCCTGGGTCGAGGGGAGACGCGGAGAAACCATCTTTTGCTGGCGAGGGGAGCGGGTTAGGATGGTAGCGAACGCTTTCGGCCGCTCGTGGCAGGACCATTCCCGCCTCGTGTTGCCGACTCAAAAAGATTCCAACAACGAGGACAAGCGCATGGTCTGGCAACAGGTTTACAACCCGTTCGGCAACATGATCGTATCGACGGCACTGGCCGCGATACCGGTGGTGGTGATGCTGGTGTGCCTGGGGTTGCTTCACGTCAAGGCGCACTACGCGGCGGGGCTCGGCCTGCTGAGTGCGGTAGTCATCGCGGTGTTCGCGTTCGGCATGCCGGCCGACATGGCGGGCAAGGCGGCCTTTCTGGGCGGCATCACCGGCCTGCTGCCCATCGGCTGGATCGTGCTGAACATCATCTTCCTGCAGCAGCTCACGCAGCAGAACGGCAGCTTCCAGATACTGCAGGACTCGATTGCCGGCATCACAGAAGACAGGCGCCTGCAGCTGCTGCTCATCGCCTTTGCCTTCGGCGCCTTCTTCGAAGGTGCGGCGGGCTTCGGCACGCCGGTGGCGGTTACGGCCGCCATCCTCATCGGACTTGGCTTCTCGCCGCTTGCGGCATCGGGACTCTCGCTCATCGCCAACACGGCGCCGGTGGCCTTCGGCGCGCTGGGCACGCCGGTCATCACGCTGGCCAAGGTGCACGGCTACGACCTGATGGCGGTCACCGCAATGATCGGGCGGCAGCTGCCGTTCTTCTCGCTGCTGGTGCCGTTCTGGCTCATCTGGGCCTTCGCCGGGCGCAAGGGAATGGCTGAGGTGTGGCCGGCCATCCTGGTGACGGGCGTGTCCTTCGCGATTCCGCAGTTCCTGGTGTCGAACTACATCGGGCCCGAACTGGTGGACATCATCGCGGCCATCGTGTCGATGGTGTGCCTGGTGCTGTTCCTGCGCGTGTGGAAGCCGAAGAAGATCTGGACCTCGGTGTCGCTCAAGGGGCACGAAACCGACGGTGGCGAGGCCGGCCCGGCCGTTGCGCCCGCGAAGCATTCGAGCGCTGCCGTGATTCGCGCCTGGACGCCGTGGCTCATCCTCACCGTGTTCGTGTTCATCTGGGGCCTGCCGGTGGTGAAGACCTGGCTCAACGGCATCTTCGCGCCCAACTTTCCCATCGACGGGCTGCACAACATGATCGAGAAGGTGGCGCCGGTGGTGCCCAAGCCGACGAAGGAAGGCGCGGTGTACCAGTTGCTGCTGCTCTCGGCCACGGGCACCGGCATCCTGTTGTCGGCCGTCGTGGGTGGGCTGGTGATGAAGTACAACCCGATCCAGCTCGTGGCCGCCTATGGCCGCACGCTGTGGCTGGTGAAGTTCTCGCTGCTCACCATCATGCTGATGCTCGCGCTGGGCACGCTCACGCGCTACTCGGGGCTGGACACCACACTGGGCCTGGCCTTTGCCAACACCGGCGTGTTCTATCCCTTCTTCGGCACGCTGATGGGCTGGCTGGGCGTGGCGCTCACGGGCTCCGATACTGCGTCGAATGTGCTCTTCGGCGGCATGCAGAAAGTGGCGGCCGACCAGCTGGGCCTGAGCCCGAACCTGATGGGCGCGGCCAACAGTTCGGGCGGCGTGATGGGCAAGATGATCGATGCGCAGTCGATCGTGGTGGCCTCCACCGCCACGCGCTGGTTCAACCATGAAGGCGAGATCCTTCGCTACGTGTTCTTCCACTCCATCGCGCTGGCCTGCCTCGTGGGCTTCTACGTGACCTTGCAGGCTTATGTGTGGCCGTTCACGCTGATGGTCGTGAAGTGACGAGCGTGGCTGTCAGCGCCTGAAGCAAGCGGCGCAGGTCGTCGACCGCTTCGCGCGCGAGTGCGGCGTTGCCCATCTGCGCCTTGACGATCGCGCCGTCGACACCCAGCGCAGCCGCTTGCGCAATCGCCATGCGCTGTGGTCCGTCGGGCATGAGGCCCGCAATTACCTCGACCATCTCGCGCTTGTGCTCGCGCGCGATGTCGCTGGCGCCGGCCACGCTCGTGCCCACTTCCACCACCGAGTTGATGAACGCGCAGCCGCGGAACACCGGGTCGGCAAACCACTCGGCCATCACATCGGCCAGCATCTCCAGCGCCTGCGCATCGCCGATGCGCTGTTGCGCGCCGCGCCGGCCCAGCGCATCGATGAACCATGCCATCCATCGTCCGTGCCGGTGGTCGAGAAAGGCACGCACCAGATCGTCCTTCGAAGGAAAGTGCCGATAGAAGGTGACCTTGGTGACGCCCGACGCGGCAATGACGCGGTCGATGCCGGTGGCGCGAATGCCGTCGGCATAGAAGAGGTCGTGCGCGGTGAGCAGGATGCGCTCGCGTGCGGGGAGCGCAGAGATGGCGGAGATGTCCATGCCGCGATTGTAGGCATGTAGACAGGTCTGTCTACGTGTGGCACATTGCGGCGCATTCCCCTTCACCACTTCAACGAAAGACCCTCATGGAATCCCGCCCGCCGCTGCCGCCCTTCACCCTCGAATCGGCCACGAAGAAAGTCCAGGCCGCCGAAGACGCCTGGAACTCGCGCGACCCCGTGCGTGTGAGCCTGGCCTACACGCCCGACACCGAATGGCGCAATCGCGCGGAGTTCGTCAATGGCCGCGAGCAGGTGGTCGAGTTCCTGTCGCGCAAGTGGGTGCGCGAGCTCGACTACCGGCTGAAGAAGCAGCTGTGGGCTTTCATGGACAACCGCATCGCGGTGCGCTTCGAGTACGAATGGCACGACGATGCGGGCCAGTGGTATCGCAGCCACGGCAACGAGAACTGGGAGTTCGCGGAGAACGGCCTGATGCAAAGGCGCTTTGCGAGCATCAACGACCAGCCCATCAAGGAGGCGGAGCGCAAGTTCCATTGGACCCGTTGACCCCGTATTGTTCCCTCTCCCCTTGGGGAGAGGGCTAGGGTGAGGGCAGCAGCCTCGACATCGTCGCGCTCCATCCATCGCCGACGCACCCTCACCCCAACCCTCTCCCCAAGGGGAGAGGGAGCAAGACCCCCAGGCACGGCTGTTGCTTGCTTTTGGTGCATGGAGACGCCCGTACTGAACCCCACCGCCAGCCACCCGCTCTGGCAGCACCAGCTTGGCCTGCTGCTGGAGTCGACGGGCGAGGGCATCTTCGGCATCGACCTCGACGGTCATTGCATGTTCATCAACCGGGCAGGCGCGCAGATGCTCGGCCACGAGGTGCGCGACGTGCTCGGCTCGAACATGCACGAGCTCACACACCACTCGCACCCCGACGGCTCGCACTACGCCGACACCGACTGCCCCATCTTCAACGCCTTCAGACGCGGCCTGCCGTGCCGCATCGACACCGAGGTGTTCTGGCGCCGCGACGGCACCGCCTTCGCAGTCGAGTATTCGAGCCACCCCATCATGGACGGCGCGCAGGTGCGCGGCGCCGTCATTACCTTCGTCGACATCACCGAGCGTCGCCGCCAAGCTGAAGCATTGCAGCAGGCAAAGGACGAACTCGGCCTGCGCGTGCAGGAGCGCACCCGCGAACTCAGCGACGCGCTGGTGCAGCTGCGTGAACTATCTGCCTGGCTCGACAAGGTGCGCGAGGACGAACGCACCCGCATCGCGCGCGAGGTGCACGACGAGCTCGGAAGCCTGCTGGTGGCGCTGAAGATGGACGTCAACTGGATCGGCAAGCGCTTGGGCGAACAGCAGGAGCGCACGCCCGACGCGGCACAAGCCATGCGCGACCAGATGCGCTGCAAGTGCACGAACATGAGCCAGCTCATCGAACGCGCGGTAGACAACGTGGGGCGCATCATCACCGACCTGCGTCCCAGCATCCTCGACCACCAGGGTCTGTGGGCCGCGCTCGAATGGCAGGCGCACGAGTTCGTGCAGGCGGCGGAGCTCGAACTGGATTGGCGCTTCGACGTGCCGCCCGGCGTGGAGCTGCCCGAGCCTGCGGCTATTGCAGTGTTCCGTATCTTCCAGGAGATGCTGAGCAACGTCGGCCGGCATGCGCGGGCGCACAGCCTCGACATTCGCATCGGTGTCGAACAAGGGCAGTTGGGCATCAGCGTGCGTGATGACGGCGTCGGCGCACCAGCGCAGGCCTTCGAGGCGGCCACTTCCTACGGTGTGCTCGGCATGCGTGAGCGTGCGCGCCACTTCGGCGGGCGCATAGATATCGAAAGTCGTGTGGGGGAGGGCAGCACCTTCTGCTTGCACCTGCCGCTGCCATGAAGCCCTGTCTTTCGATTTGCTGCGTTGGTTCGGGGCGCGATCACGCCGATGGGGTACCTTGCTCCGCGAATGTCCCCCGGCCTTCGGCCTCCTCCTTTATTTCGCTGCGCAAGGCACCCCATCGACGTGATCGTTCAGCGCAACGGTTGATCGGCCGGCACTACAGCCGCGTCCATGTGCGAATGGCATCGGGTGCTCCCCGCAGCGAAATAAAGGAGGAGGCCGCAGGCCGGGGGACATTCGCGGAGGGGAGTACCCGGTGTCATTCGCACGCACCCCGAACAAGAAGAACAAGCACGGACCAATGAGATGACCGACATCCGCGTACTGATAGCCGACGACCACCGCATCGTGCGAGAGGGCCTCAAGCAGATGCTCGGCGATGTCTCCAACGGTCTCCCTACCATGACCGTACGAGCCGAAGCGCAGACCGGCCAAGAAGTGCTGGAGGCGGTACAGGCGCTCGGAGGCCAGGAAGGACTCGACGTGGTCCTGCTCGACATCGCGCTCCCGGGCCGCGACGGCCTCGACGTGCTGCAGGCCCTGCGCAAGCAGTGGCCCACGCTCCCGGTGCTGATGCTCAGCACCTACCCCGAGAAGCAGTACGCCGTGCGCTGCATCAAGCTAGGCGCCTCGGGCTACCTCAACAAGAGCGCCGATTCCGACGACATGGTCGGTGCGGTGCGCAAGGTAGCGGCCGGTGGGTTGTACGTGTCGGCGGCCACGGCCGAGGCGCTGGCCACTGCCGTGGGCCGTGGCGCAGGGCAGGGCGCCGAGATGCTCTCGCACCGCGAGCATCAGGTGTACCGCCTGCTCAGCGCCGGGCACAGCGTGAGCGAAATCGGTGCACAGCTGGGCCTGGCGCCCAACACCGTGAGCACCTACCGCGCACGCATCCTCGAAAAGACCGGCACCAAGAACGACGTGGAACTCGCCCTGTATGCCGAACGCCACGGCAAGCAGGGTGCGACTGGCTGAAAACACGGCCGGCGTGCACCGGCTTGTAGTGCCAGCCCTACAAGGCCTCGACATCGGCGGCACGATCTGAAGCCGCACCGCGCCGGACGGCCGCAAACGGGGCATTTCCGGCCCGGCGCTTGCAACGGCTGCTGCATCTTTCCAACGAGGTGCACCACCATGTCCAGCCCGCTCGAACCGACCGCCTGCGATCCCTACGATGCCGACCGGCCACTGAACATGCGCTGCGCCTGCGGGCGCGTGCACGGCGCGGGTGTGCTGCCAGAAGACAAGCTCGAAGCCAGTCTCATGAAGGCGCTGTTCCCCGTCGACAGCGTGCGGCGCGGCTTCCTGCGCGCCGTGGGCGCCAACACCGCGCGCGCCGCCATCGCCTCGGTGTTTCCGCTCGGCGCGCTGCAGGCCATGGCGCAGGAGAAGGCGCCGCTGGAGAAGACCAAGCTCAAGATCGGCTTCATTCCCATCACCTGCGCTACGCCGCTCATCATGGCCCACCCGCTGGGCTTCTATCAGAAGCAGGGCCTCGACGTGGAGGTGGTGAAGACGGCGGGCTGGGCGCTCATCCGCGACAAGATGCTCAACAAGGAGTACGACGCCACGCACTTCCTGTCGCCCATGCCGCTGGCCATTTCGATGGGCGCGGGCTCCAACGCGGTGCCCATGAACGTCGCGACCATCCAGAACACCAACGGCCAGGCCATCACCCTGGCCAACAAGCACAAGGACAGGCGCGACCCCAAGACCTGGAAGGGCATGAAGTTCGCCGTGCCCTTCGAGTACAGCATGCACAACTTCCTGCTGCGCTACTACGTGGCGGAAGCGGGCCTGAACCCCGACACCGACATCCAGATCCGCGTGGTGCCGCCGCCCGAGATGGTGGCCAACCTGCGCGCCGGCAACATCGACGGCTACCTCGGCCCCGATCCGTTCAACCAGCGCGCCGTGTTCGAGGAAATCGGCTTCATCCACCTGCTCACCAAAGAGCTGTGGAACGGCCACCCGTGCTGCGCCTTCGGCTCCTCGACCGAGTTCATCGAGAAGAACCCCAACACCTTCGCCGCGCTGGTGCGCTCGGTGCTCACCGCATCGGCCATGGCGCGCGACCCGAAGAACCGCGAGCTCATCGCGAAGGTGATCGCGCCCGCGCAGTACCTGAACCAGCCCGAGACCGTGCTCATGCAGGTGCTCACCGGCAAGTTTGCCGACGGGCTGGGCAACATCCGCACCGTGCCCGACCGCGCCGACTTCGACCCTATCCCCTGGCAGTCGATGGCCGTGTGGATGCTCACGCAGATGAAGCGCTGGGGCTACGTGAAGGGCGACATCAACTACAAGCAGATCGCCGAGAAGGTCTTCCTGCTCACCGACGCGAAGAAGCGCATGAAGGACCTGGGCCAGGCCGTGCCCGATGGCGCCTACCCCAAGTTCACCATCATGGGCAAGGTGTTCGACCCCGCGAAGCCAGACGACTACGTCAAGAGCTTCGCCATTGCGAAGATGGCCTGAGCCATGCCGAAGAAGGCCCTCTCGCTCAAGGCGGCGCTGGTGTCGCTGCTGATGTTCCTGCTGCTGGTCGGCGTGTGGCAGCTGGCTACCGCGCCGACTACCGGTGCCTCCGCCGCGACTGGCATGACAGCCGAGCAGATCGAATACCAGAAGATGCTCGGCAAGGATCCGACGCAGGGCCAGGTGAAGAGCTCGGGCTTTCCCACGCCGGCCGAGATGGGCGCCACCGCGTGGAAGCACCTGTCGAATCCGTTCTACGACAACGGCCCCAACGACAAGGGCATTGCCATCCAGCTGGCCTATTCGCTGGCGCGCGTGGGTCTGGGGTTTGCGCTGGCGTGCCTGGTTGCGGTGCCGCTGGGCTTCGTCATCGGCATGTCGCCGCTGCTGCACAAGGCCTTCGATCCGTTCATCCAGGTGCTCAAGCCGATCTCGCCGCTGGCGTGGATGCCGCTGGCGCTCTACACCATCAAGGACTCGTCGGTCAGCGGCATCTTCGTGATCTTCATCTGCTCGGTGTGGCCGATGCTGCTGAACACGGCCTTCGGCGTGGCCTCGGTCAAGCGCGAATGGCTCAACGTGGCCAGCACGCTCGAGGTGAAGCCGCTGCGCCGCGCGTTCCGTGTGATCTTGCCGGCGGCAGCGCCGACCATCCTCACGGGCATGCGCATCAGCATGAGCATTGCGTGGCTTGTCATCGTGGCGGCCGAGATGCTGGTGGGCGGCACGGGCATCGGCTACTTCGTGTGGAACGAGTGGAACAACCTGTCGCTCACCAACGTGATCTTCGCGATCTTGCTGATCGGCGTCGTGGGCATGCTGCTCGACCAGGCCTTTGCGGGCCTGCAGCGGAAGGTGACGTATGTGGAGTGAGCGCACCGATCTTCCGACTCAAGGCGAAGTCATGACCGAACCCGTTGCATCCACTGCCATCGCCGAGGCGCCGGGCGCCCGCGGCTTCCTGCGCATCGAAGGGCTGGCCAAGGCCTTCGTGCCCGCGCGGCCCGTGTTCGCGGACGTGTCGTTCACGCTCGACCGTGGCGAATTCGTCTGCATCATCGGCCACTCGGGCTGCGGCAAGACCACCATCCTCAACGTGCTGGCGGGCCTCGACCAGGCCAGCGCGGGCCACGTCTTCATGGATGGGCGAGAGGTGGCGGGCCCCAGCCTGGAGCGCGGCGTGGTGTTCCAGAGCCATGCGCTCATGCCGTGGCTCACCGTGCGCAAGAACATCGCGTTCGCCGTGGTCTCGCGCTGGCCCGACTGGTCGGCCGCGCAGGTCGATGCGCAGGTGGAGCGCTTCGTGGCCATGGTCGGCCTGCAGGCAGCCATCGACAAGAAGCCATCGCAGCTTTCGGGCGGCATGAAGCAGCGCGTGGGCATTGCGCGCGCCTTTGCCATCCAGCCCAAGATGTTGCTGCTCGACGAGCCCTTCGGCGCGCTCGATGCGCTCACGCGCGGCACCATTCAAGATGAATTGATGGCCATCGTGCGGCAGACGCAGCAGACCGTCTTCATGATCACGCACGACGTGGACGAGGCCATCCTGCTGGCCGACCGCATCCTGCTGATGACCAATGGCGCCGACCTGCCGCAGGGCGGCTACCGCGCGGGGAACATCGTCGAGACGGTGGTCAACCCGCTGCCGCGCGAGCGCACGCGTGCCTCTCTGCACCACCTCGACGGCTACTACGCGCTGCGCAATCACATCGTCGACTTTCTCGTCACGCGCGCGAAGGCGTCGTGAGCCTTCCGCTTTTCTTCAATCCAATCAGGAGCAAACCCGCATGAACCGCAACGACGTCACCGAGAAGATCATCACCGTCAAGGTGAGCAAGGGCATCCAGTGGGCCGACGTGGCCAGGAAGGTCGGTCTCTCGAAAGAATGGACCACCGCCGCCTGCCTCGGCCAGATGACGCTCGACGACAAGCAGGCCAAGATCATCGGCAAGATCTTCGGCCTTACCGTCGAAGAGCAGAAGTGGCTGCAGGTGGTGCCCTACAAGGGCTCGCTGCCCACGCCCGTGCCGACCGATCCGCTCATCTACCGCTGGTACGAGGTGGTGAGTGTGTACGGCACCACCATCAAGGAGCTGATCCATGAAGAGTTCGGCGACGGCATCATGAGCGCCATCGACTTCAGCATGGACATCCAGCGCCAGGCCGACCCGAAGGGCGACCGCGTCAACGTGGTGCTGTCGGGCAAGTTCCTGCCCTACAAGACCTATTGAATTACTACTGAACGTACACGGAGGGATGCGGCTTCTGCCTGCCGGGCGGCCGCATCGTTCCGGCCGTGATGCCGTAGCCCTCGATGGCCCCGGCAATCGACCGGGCCACCGCATCCACCGGCACTGCAAGGCGCCGGTTCGTGCGCATGCGTTCGCGGGCGTAGCTGGCCGCGATGCGTTCAGCCAGCGGATCGCTTGGGCCGTGCACGTCGGGGCTCACCACCGTCACGTGCAGACGGCCGGCGTGCTCCTGCCGCAGCCCTTCGGAGATCGCGTTCACCGCGTACTGCGTGCCGTGGTACACGGCCGAGTTGGGCGACACGCCCTGCATCGCCACAGGCGCCACGTTCACGATGTGGCCCCAGCCCTGCTCCTGCATCGTCGGCAGCACGGCTGCGATGCCGAGCAGCACGCCGCGCAGGTTCACGTCGATCATGAGTTCCCACTCCTCGATCTTGCGGTTCCACAGCGGCGACATCGGCATCACGCCCGCGGCGTTGACCAGCACGTCGATCTGCTCATGCGTTTCGAGGGCGAACTCGGCAAAGGCTTCCACGTCGGGCCGGTGCGTCACGTCGAGCCGCTGAAAGCTCGCCGTGCCGCCCGTGGCCTCGATCTCGGCCACGAGTGCCGCGAGCCTGTCGGTGCGGCGCGCACCGAGCACCACCTTGGCGCCGCGCCGCGCAAGCAGCCGCGCGGTCGCTTCGCCGATGCCGCTGCTCGCGCCGGTGATGAGAACGACTTTTTCCTGGATTGCGGTCATGGAGAACTCCTCGTGCTGGTCTGGTTGCCGTGGGGCTCACACAGAAAGGAGCGTGAGCCGGGCATGGAAAGAAGTTTCGCTTCCGAGGTGCCTGAGGTGGTATCCGAATCGAACGTGGTTTTTGCCTGATCCTGCAAAACGCGAGGCCGATCCGGTTGCCGCTCAGCGCCGCATAGTGCTTTTGCTTTCGCGGTAGAGCACCATGCCCGCGTGGTACAGCACGCCGTTGCGGAACTCGCCGTCGGCCGTGAAGCCGGTGTCGTCGACGTAGTCGATGTGATTGCCGGTGAGCGTGTAGCGGCCCTGGTAGGCGCTTTGGCGCGTGCCGCGGGCTTCGTCGTAACGGCCGTTTGGAAGCAGTTCGTGGCGGATATGGCCGTCTTGTGTCACCCACATGCCCACGTAGCGGTTCGGGTCTTCGAGCAGCCTGGGGCGTTGCGACTGGGCCTGCGAAGGCCCGGAGGCCATGGCGAGGGACAGCGAGAGCGCGGTGAGTGCGCCGGTGCGATGTGCGGTGTTCATGGTGCGCCTTGGTTCGTGAATGGAGGGAGCGTCCATTCTTGAAAAAGGCGCGGGCGGGGCGGTAGTCGCTTTATGCGAGTTTCTTGCCTGATTCCCCGGTGGTTGGAGTTCTGTACAAGAGGACGGTAGCGCTGCCTATGGCACTGATTCGCTGTTGAGGCTCAGTGTTGGCAAAGCACTCTTCGAGGCCTAAAGAGGTGCGAGGTGCGTCGCGCCCCGAATCTCGGTCTTCCCACTAGCGGCAAGAGGACAGGCCCAAGCGCGGACTTGCCGCATTACGCAATGCCGCCCTGACGCCGTTGGCCTCGCTCGAAGTGAGCATCGGCGTTGAGGCCATCAATGATCTTGAGTTGGCACGTCCAAATGTCGGCGTGAGACAAAGTGAGGTAGGTATCTTGATTGAGGTAAATCACTAGGGCCAATTTCGGAATGCAGGGCTTACGATAGTTAGGTTTGCCGCGTAGTGCTTAAAAATAATTGACCGAAATAGTCATTGAAAGCAGTGTTGAACGGTTGATGGGGCGAAAATTTTCTGAGCGAAATGCGATAAATCCGTTGACTTCACTGGCAGTTGGAGGTGTTTGGGTAATTCTTGCGAGGCTCTCATCTTGAGGTGTTGTTTACCGTCGAAAATTGACCCAGCTAGCGCAGTAATTTCCGTCTAAGACTGACCCACGTAAAACCCTACCCTGCTGTTTTTTAAAGCAGGGGATCCTAGGAGTGATAGACGTGGCGACATTGAGTGTCATCAGACGTTGGGCCCTGCGCGAGCAGATGTCCATCCGCGAGATAGCCAGGCGTACAGGCCTGTCTCGCAACACCGTAAAGAAGTACCTGCGAGGCGGCGAAGAAATGCCGCGCTACGCCAAGCGGACGGGCTCGAGCAAGCTCGATCCCTATGCCGAGAAGCTCGCGACCTGGCTCGCGATCGAGGCCACCAAATCGCGGAAACAGCGGCGCAATCTGCGGCAGATCCACACACTCAACCTAAAAAGGAGAACACCAAGCACTTATCCACACCGTGAAGCCTTCAAGCTCACAAAGCGGGTGGGTCAGTATTCAATGGAAATCTAGGGTCAGAGATCGGCGGAATTCAACACACTGGGCTTAGTTGAAGCCATAGGAATGGTCGAGGTTATTGGACGTCAGAAATTCGAAACAAAAAATCGTGTTTCGCTTATTTTGTTGGATAGCAATTTTGAAATTGCGCTGAAAGAATTCATTGTTCATCGTAAAGATTTATTCCCTTCTTATAAGTACAACAATGTAAAACTTGGTCAGCTTTTTGGGAATCGAACGGAAGTGGTTAAGGAGGTTTCAGTCCATGTGAAATTCCCCAAGGTTCTTCTTGCGAAGGTTGGGCACTACTACGATCTGCGGAACAATCTAGTTCACCAGAGAGCTACGATCCCAATTTCGGATGCGGACATCCAGGACTACCGGGATGTAATCGAAAAAGTACTCAAGAAGCTCTTCAACTTGAAGTTTCCAGACGAATGAGGTAGTCGCGATTGGCAAACTTGATTCATACTATTTAGCTCATATTGAGCTGAGCATAAAAATGAAAGATGCTCTGTTGATGAATGAATCTCTTGAAACTTCGATGCGTCCGTGGATTTATCTGGCTGGCCCCGATGTCTTTCGTCCAGATGCAAGAAACCATTTCGTCAGACTCGCAGCAACTTGTGAATCGCTGGGCCTCGCAGCACTACTGCCCGCCGACGGCAACGAGGAGCAAACCCCCGACGCCCCGGAAAAGCAGATCTACCAAGCCAACATGCAGCGCCTTCGCAGTGCAGACGGTGTCGTTGCCAACCTCCAGTGCTTCAGAGGCATGGAGCCCGATTCCGGCACGGTGTTCGAAGTCGGCGCGGCGATCGCGCTGGGGATTCCGGTGGTGGCCTACGGCGTGCCCGAGGGCAGCTACGCAGATCGCGCGCGTGTGGCTTTGCGATGCGAGGTCGACGCGAACGACGTGCTGCGCGAAAGCGGCACCGGCATCGCGGTCGAAGACTTCGGCCAACCGCTGAACCTGATGCTGGCCTGCTCGATCCACATCGAGCCGACGCCGGAAGCGGCGCTGAAGAAGATGGCCCAATTGCTCGCTACCCGGTGACAGCGTCGCGTTGTTCCGAGCAAGGCATCCGCAACGTCTGCCGCCTCGACCAACCAGAAAGCCGGATTCGCGATTTTGCTGCCCGCTCTTGACTTAGAGCGCGCTCCAACTTTTAGCATCGTTTCCATGGCATCCCATCCAACCATTGCCGAGGTCACGCAGCGAACTGGTCTGGGTACGCACACGCTGCCCTGCCGCGAGCGGACGGGCCCGATAGCGCCGGTGACGAGGGCCCCTGGTGGTTAGCGTCGTTGTGCGGTCTCGGACATGGACTGGATCGGATTCCTGCCGCGCTTGCGTGGGAACTGCATGCCCATAGGGCAGACGCAGGCCTTCGCCAAGCTTCGCGGTGAGGGGAGCGCAACGGCATCCGGACGCCGCCGGACGATCGAGGCTTCCCTTCAGGCCGCATCCACGCCAACTGAAAGGAAACCCCGTGCCAAACATTCATCTCCCATCGGACCGCTGCCGCAAAGGGCTCGCGAAGCGGCGCGGGATTGCCGTCACCGCCGCGCTCAACGTGGGCTTCACGCGTGAGGAAATCGTTGAGGTCATCGTGCAGACGCAAGCCGAAGGAGTATCTGCATGAAGCGCCGCATGTTGCTCGGTGGTCCTGCCGTTCTATGCGCAACCGCCGCCTTGACGATTGCCCGTGCTCAGTTGGCAAGTCCAGCGGCTTGGAGACTGGAGTCGCAGCCGATTCACGATGGCTTGAGTTCGCCGGTGGGCACAGGCTATGACCGCGCGGGCCAACTGTACGTGGCGAACTGGTCGGCTGGTACGGTGTTGCGCTTCTCGCCGTCGGGCGAGCGCAGTACCTTGGCCAGTGGGCTCAGTGGCCCCTCGGGCTTGGCAATCTCTCGGACTGGAGACATCTTCGTCGCGTCGTACAACGATGATCTGGTGTGGCGATTCACCCCTGAAGGCAAGAAAGCGGTCTTCGTGCGTGGGCTTGCGACTCCGGCCGGTCTGTCCTTCGACGCGCGTGGACGCCTGCTGATCGCCAATCGGCGTACGAACCAGATCCTGGCTGCCAATCCGGAGGGGCGCATCGAGGTCGCCGCCGAGGGCTTGCAAACACCGGTGGGTGCGGTTGAACTGGCCAACGGCGATCTGATGGTCAGCAACATCGCAGGGGGCATCTCGCTCGTGCGCTCGGATCGCCAAGCCCGCACGGTGAACGCCGACCTGCGTAGCCCCGGCCCCGGCATCGTGCGTGCGGCCGACGATGCGGTATATGTGGTGGACTACGGTGGTAGCACCGTTAGCCGAATCGACACCCAAGGGCGTCGCAGCATCGTGTCTGACGGGCTGTCCAGCCCGGTGGGGCTGACGCAGGCGCCCGACGGGCACCTGATGGTTGCGACGTGGGGCGCCAATGCGGTGTTCAGGGTTCGCCGATCCTGACTGGGGCAGGATGCCTTGAGGTCGCCGCTTTCAACTTGCGAGCGGCCATGGAGTGCAAACGAGAACGAGCAGGAAAGCCCTGATGCCGGGCGCAATCGGCACGCCATAGGATGACAGCCCATTTTCACCGGAGCCCTGCATGCCAACCACCGAGACGCACTTCGAACTGACCGCCAACGATGGTGTCACGGTGGAGGTCCATCGCTGGCAGGGCGCGACGCAGCGGGCCGTCATCCAGCTGGCGCACGGCATGGGCGAGCATTCGCTGCGCTACCGGCATCTGGCGGATGCGCTGGTGCAGGCCGGCTACGTGGTCTATGCGAACGAGCACCGCGGCCATGGCAAGGGCGCTTCAGAGCGCGGCGAACTGGGCGAGTTCGGACCGCGCGCGTTCGACGGGCTGGTGGACGACATGGCGCTGCTGAGCCACCACGTGCGCGGTGTGCATCCCGGGCTGCCGCTGATTCTTGTGGGCCACAGCATGGGCTCGTTCGCTACGCAGTACTACCTCGTCAAGCACAGTGCGCTGCTGGCGGGTGCGGTGCTCTCGGGCACTTCGGCGCTCGACCTGCTGGGTGCAGCCTTGCAGTCAGGCTTCAAGCTGGAAGACATGAACGCGGCGTTGCCCGAGGTTCGCACGCCCTTCGACTGGCTCAGCCGCGATCCGGCGCAGGTCGATGCCTACATTGCCGATCCGCTGTGCGGGTTCACAGTGTCGGCCGAGGGGCTGGGTTCGATGTTCGCGAATCTTGCCGACCTGACGTCTGCCGCGATGCAGAAGCACATTCGGCCCGAACTACCGCTCTATCTCTTCATCGGTGATGAGGACCCGGTCAGCAACAAGGCCGAGTGGTTCTATCCGCTGGTGCAGCGCTACCGCGAGGCGGGGCTGCGCGATGTGTCATGCCACGTGTTCGGTGGCGCGCGTCACGAGACGCTGAATGAGGTCAATCGTGAGGAAGTCGAGGCGGTGTTGCTGGCGTGGATTGCGCGGGTGGTGGGGAAGCGCTGAGCGCTGCCCCATCTACTTCCTGCAGTCGCCGCCGACGGACACGGTGCCGTCCTTGCATTCGGTGAGGATCGGTTCGCCCGACGATGTAGGCGGGACCGCCGGAGCCGAGCCCGGGCCGGTCCCGGCGTCCTTCAGGTACACGACCTTCTTGCTGCCGAGCTCGCAGCTGCCCACCACCTGGCCGCTCGCCGATGCGTTGGCATCGACGACGGTGACGGTGAAGCGCGCCACGCCGGCCGCGGCGATCTTCGATTCGACGCGGGTGCGCAGGGCTTCGCAGTCTTCGGCCCCGTGCGCAGTGCCCGCCGCGCCAGCCAGGGCCAGCGCGGCGGGAAGCATTGCGAGCCAGGGCTTCACGGCTGCCACCCGCTCGATACCCATCAGCCCTGGGCCGACGCCAGCGCCGCGTTGAGCGTGGCGCTCGGGCGCATCACGGCTTCGAACTTGGCGGGGTCCGCCAGGTAGTAGCCGCCGATGTCCACCGGCTTGCCCTGCACGGCCGAGAGTTCGTCGACGATCTTCTGCTCGTTGCTGGCAAGCGTGCCGGCCAGCTTCACGAACTGGGCCTGCAGTTCCTTGTCGTCCGTTTGCGCGGCGAGTTCCTGCGCCCAGTACATGGCCAGGTAGAACTGGCTGCCGCGGTTGTCGAGCTGGCCGGTCTTGGGCGACGGGTTCTTGTTGTTGTCGAGCAGCTTGCCGGTGGCGGTGTCGAGCGTCTTGGCCAGGATGGCGGCTTTCTTGTTGCCGGTCTTCAGGCCCAGGTCTTCCAGGCTCACGGCCAGCGCGAGGAATTCGCCCAGCGAGTCCCAGCGCAGGTGGTTTTCTTCCACCAGCTGCTGCACATGCTTGGGGGCCGAGCCGCCCGCGCCGGTCTCGTACAGGCCGCCGCCGGCCATCAGCGGCACGATCGACAGCATCTTGGCCGAGGTACCCAGTTCCATGATGGGGAACAGGTCGGTCAGGTAGTCGCGCAGGATGTTGCCGGTGGCGCTGATGGTGTCCAGGCCGCGCACGACGCGCTCCAGCGTGTAGCGCATGGCGCGCACCTGGCTCATGATCTGGATGTCCAGGCCCGAGGTGTTGTGCTCGTGCAGGTACATCTTGACCTTGGTGATCAGCTGCGCCTCGTGCGGGCGGTAGGCGTCCAGCCAGAACACCACCGGCATGCCCGAGTTGCGCGCACGGGTAACGGCCAGCTTGACCCAGTCGCGGATCGCGGCGTCCTTGACCTGGCACATGCGCCAGATGTCGCCTTGCTCCACGTTCTCGCTCATCAGCACTTCGCCGCTGTCCAGGTCGGTGATGTTGGCGACGCCGTCCTCCGGGATCTCGAAGGTCTTGTCGTGCGAGCCGTATTCCTCGGCCTTCTGGGCCATGAGGCCCACGTTGGGCACCGTGCCCATGGTCTTGGGGTCGAAGGCGCCGTGCCACTTGCAGAAGTTGATGATCTCCTGGTAGATGCGGGCGAAGGTCGATTCGGGCATCACGGCCTTCACGTCCTTCAGGCGGCCGTCGGCGCCCCACATCTTGCCGCCGTTGCGGATCATCGCGGGCATCGAGGCGTCCACGATCACGTCGTTGGGCGAGTGGAAGTTGGTGATGCCCTTGGCCGAGTCGACCATGGCCAGCTCGGGGCGGCCCTCGTGGCAGGCGTGCAGGTCGCGCTTGATCTCGTCCTGCGTGCTCTGGGGCAGAGTGGCGATCTTGTTGTAGAGATCGATCATGCCGTTGTTGACGTTGATGCCCAGCTCGTCGAACAGCTTGCCGTGTTTCTCGAAGGCTTCCTTGTAGAAGATCTTCACGCAGTGGCCGAACACGATGGGGTGCGAGACCTTCATCATGGTGGCCTTGACGTGCAGCGAGAACATGACGCCGGTCTTGTGCGCGTCCTCGATCTCCTTTTCATAGAAGGCCAGCAGTGCCTTCTTGCTCATGAACATGGAATCGATGACCTCGCGGTCCAGCAGCGCGACCTTGGGCTTGAGCACGATGGTCTTGCCGCTCCTGGTGATCAGCTCCATCTTGACGTTGCGCGCGCGGTCCAGCGTCATGGACTTTTCGCCATGGTAGAAGTCGCCGCCGTGCATGTGCGAGACGTGCGAGCGCGAGGCCTGGCTCCAGTCGGCCATGCTGTGCGGGTTCTTGCGTGCGTATTCCTTGACGGCCTTGGGCGCGCGGCGGTCGGAGTTGCCTTCGCGCAGCACCGGGTTCACCGCGCTGCCGGTGCACTTGTTGTAGCGCGCGCGGATGTCCTTGTCCTCGTCCGAAGTCGGGTTCTCCGGGTAGTCGGGGATCTTGTAGCCCTTGCCCTGCAGTTCCTTGATAGCCGACTTGAGCTGGGACACCGAGGCGCTGATGTTGGGCAGCTTGATGATGTTGGCCTCGGGCTTGAGCGTGAGCTTGCCCAGTTCGGCCAGGTTGTCGGACACCTTCTGGTCGTCGCTCAGGAATTCGGGGAATTCGCCCAGGATGCGGGCCGCCACGGAGATGTCGCTGGTGGCTACGTTGATGCCGGCCGGGTTGGTGAAGGCGCGGATGATGGGCAGAAACGCGTAGGTCGCCAGGAGGGGCGCCTCGTCGGTGAGGGTGTAGACGATGGTGGGTTGCTTCGAGCTCATGCGCTTGCTTCCGTAGATCCTGGGTTGTCGGGTTGGCTGGAACTTCCGGCGGAAAGAGGGATAGGGGTGTTTTCGCCGGAATCCCCGATTGTCGCCCGGCTGGGGCCGGGTTCGGCCAGACGGGGCCCGATGACCCCCTTCGGCGGGCGTTTTAAGGCGCCGGGCGGCCGGCTTCAGCCCAGCGGCAGCTCGACGGTGCCCGCGAGCGGCACCGTGTCGACACGCGCCGCGCTGGCCACGATGACCGCCTGTTTCGACTGCGCCGCAAAGCCGGTGAGCGTGGCCCACAGGCAGCGGGTCGACGGTGCATCGAGCCCGGCCGTCGGCTCGTCGAGCAGGATGAGCGGGCGGCCCGATGCAAGCCCGGCCGCCATCCACACCTTGCGCTTCGAGCCTGTCGAGAGCATGAACATCTTCTTGTCCAGATGCGGGGCGAGCGCAAAGCCGTCGGCAATGGCCTGCCACTTCGCTTCGCTGAAGCCAGCGTCGCCCTCGACGAGCGAGGTCGTGCATTCGCGTGCGGTGAGCTGGTCGAAGCGGTCGGTCACCGGATCGACGAAGAACACCTGGCGGCGATACGCCTCGGGCGCGGCATCGAGGCTCGCCCCCGCCACCGTCAGCCGCCCGGCGGCGGGCAGCGTGCCCGCGATCACCTGGAGCAGCGCCGATTTGCCGGTGCCCGTGTCGCCAAAAATCAGCGTGATGCCCGGGCCGATGGATGCGTTCCAGTTCGACACCAGCGCAGGCTGGTCAGGGTAGGCAAAGCGCAGCGCATCGATCCGGAGGAGGGGAGCAGAAGAGAGATTCATGGTCGGAGCCGACTTTAGCAAGCGACCCTCGCGCAACGCCCGGGCCGTGGCTACCATTCGGCTCCATGAAAAAGCTGTTGCCGCTGCTGCTCGCCCTGCCGTTCGCCGCCCCCGTGCTTGCCGCGCCGTCCGCGCAGGTGTTCGATGCCGTGAAGAAGCCCGAGTCGCTCGATGCGCAATGGCGAGCGCACCTCTGTGCCTTGCTGCCGCAGCCCTGCGACGTGCAGGAGCTCGGCCTGTACCGCCCGCGCGGCGCTTCGCCCAATGACTACGTTGTGCTCTCTGGCGAGCCGTTGGTCATGGCGCGCATCAAGCGAGGCGCCGATGCGAAGAGCTGGCAGCTCGATCGCCTCCATGACTTCTCGGACTATGTGCAAGGCCTGAAGAAGGACGCCGACCGACCCGACACGCACCTGTCGCTCGCGCCCGCGCTCTACCCGCTGGCCGAGGGCAAGTGGGCCGTGGCCGTGCTGCAGACCGTGTTCGAAGGGTATTCCGGCGGCGGCGCCTCGTTCGACACGGCCGACTTCGTGCCGCTCGAAGGCGGCAAGGCTGTGCAAGAAGGCATTCCGTTCTCGTGCTTCAAGATGATCCGCGCCTGCTTCAGCGAGAAGGAATACAAGACTTCGAAGCACTGCCACGACGAAAGCAACGGCAGCCTGCGCATCGCCTACGGCGAAGCCGCGAAGCCGGGCGCGCCGTACGAGTGGCAATACACCTGGCTGCAGAGCGAGTGGCCGCAGAACGAGCCGAAAAGCTCCGCGAGCACCACGCGCATCCGCTTCACCGCGAAGACCACCGAGCGCGCGGATTTCTGCGGCGGGCCGCAGTAAGGAAGCAGACCTGCTCAGTGCCGGGGCACGGTCGTCGTGCCCACGTGCATCGTGCGGCCGGCGCCCAGCCCCGCGATGACGAGCGCGATGCCCAACCCGATGAAGAGCCACGACGAGGCGCGAAAGCTCCCCGTCCAGCCGTGCAGCAGCCCGGCCACCAGCGGACCGAAAGCCGCCACCATGTAGCCCACGCCCTGCGCCATGCCCGACAGGTGCGCGGCCACGTGCGAGTCGGGCGAGCGCAGCACGATCATCGTGAGCGCCAGCGCGAAGGTGCCGCCCTGCGCGATGCCCAGCAGCACGGCCCAGGCCCATACCCCGAGTGGCCCGCCGAGCGGCGCGAACAGCATCGCCAGCATGGCGCCCACCGTGAGCATCGCCAGCACCACGGCCAAGCCGCGCTGGTTGCGCAGCTTCACCGCCAGCGCCGGCACCACGAGGCAGGTGACCACCTGAGTCATGACCGACAGCGACACCACGTAGCCGGCCGTTTCGCTACCTAGCCCGCGCTCGCGCAATATCGGCGCGAGCCAGCCCATCACGATGTAGGCGAGGGCTGATTGCAGCCCCATGAAGAAGGTGACCTGCCACGCCAGCCTGTCGCGCCACAGGCCGCGCACGGTGAAACCCGATTCGCTCGCCACCGGCTTCAGCGGCAGCGCCTGCGGCGCCCAGATGAGTGTGACCAGCGCGGCCGGCAGCGCCCACATTGCGAGCGCCATGGTCCAGCCGCCGCCCATCACGTGCTCGATGGGTACCGTGAGGCCGGCGGCGCTGGCCGCTCCGCCGCACACGGCCATGGTGTACAGGCCCATCATCAGCGCTGCCTGCGCCGCGAAGTCGCGCTTCACAAGACCCGACAGCAGCACGTTCGACACCGCGATGCCGCTGCCCGCGATGGCCGAGGCCAGGAACAGCAGCGGAATGTTGCCGGTGCCGCGCAGCACCGTGCCGACCAGGATCAGCACCATGCACGCGAGCAGCGTGCGCTCTGTGCCGAAGCGCCGGCCCAGGCCGGGCGCGAGCGGCGCGAACACGCCGAGGCAGACGATCGGCAACGTGGTCAGCAGGCTCGCGGCGGTGGACGAGAGCCCGGTGGCCTTGATGATTTCCGGCAGCACCACCGAGAGGCTGGCGAACACCGGGCGCAGGTTGAAGGCGATCAGCACCACGCTCGCGCCGAGCAGGATTCGGCGGGCGAGGGTGGGCGCGGGTGTGGGGCGCGGCATGGGCAGGCTGTCGGCTTCGGCGTCGATCAGCAGGTCGTTGCTTGCATGGCGCGCGGTGGCGCCGTTGCCCGACGCTAGAGCGGCTGAATTCATCACGTGCCCAGCGCCAGCGCGTTGATCATCGGCGCCATGAAGGTGCGCACCGCCGCGGCGGCCACGTCGGGGTCGCGGCTGGCAATGCCTTCGACGATGGCGCGGTGCGCGGCCACGTCGGGCTCGGGCAGGCTGCCGCTGCCCAGCGAGCTCGCGATGGTCTCCTTGATGTAGCCCGTGATGAAACGGCAGGTTTCGGCCAGTGCGAGATTGCCCGACACGTCGACGATGGCGAGGTGAAAGGCGAGGTCGCGTTCGATGAAGCCCGCGCCGTTGTCGCTGGCGTCGAACGCGCCGCGCTTGTCGAGCAGGGTGTGCAGGCGGCGCAGGTCGCGCGCCGTGTGACGCACGGCGGCAAGCCGCGCGGCCTCCACTTCGAGCGCGCGGCGCACTTCAAACTGGTCGCGCAGGCTGGCCAGGCGCATCTTCTGCAGGCTGGAAGACGGGTCGAAACCCGAGCGAACGTAGGTGCCCGAGCCCTGCCGCACTTCGAGCAGCCCGCGCGACACCAGCGTCTTGACCGCCTCGCGCACCGTGCCGCGGCTCACGCCCAGCAGTTGTGCGAGCTGCGGCTCGATGGGAATGCGGGAGCCGACGGCCCAGCGGCCGGCGGAGATTTCGGCGCGGATGCTGTCTGCGGCGGTGTCCGCCAGGGAAGTGCGAGGGGCTTGGGCGAGCATCAGGTGGGCCTGGTCATTCAATGATTGGACGAATTTTGCCGTCCAAAGCCCGGACTGTACATCCGGTGATTGGCCCGGACGGCAACCGGGCCAATCACCGGCGCGCGCTTTTCGTCACCACGCCCGCGCCGCGCACTTCGAGCCGGCGCTGGTCGACCACCTTGCCGCTGGCGTCCACCAGCTCGATCACGTGGCGCCCCGGCCAGGGAAACCACTGCACGCTGTTGCCGCGCGCAAACGGCTTGCCATCGACGCGCCACTGCACGCCGCGGCCTTCCGAGTCGAAGCGCACGCGCTGGCGCAGGGGCGGGATGTCGGGGTCGAGCGCGATGATGGTGCCGTCGGTCGGCGCGGTGATGCGCGCCGAGACGGTGTCGGCCGCCATGCCGGTGTCGAGCGCGAACAGCGGCTGCTCGGTGCCTTGCAGGAACCATTCGCTGCGCGCCGCTTCGAGCGGGTTGCCGTCGGCGCCGGGGCCGAAGCTCACGCGCGCTTCGACGAGACCCGGCGGCGGCGCGGGCGCGCGGCTCGGCTCGCGTGCGTGCAGGAAGCGCATCACCTCGGCCCACACCGGCGCGGCGCCGCTGGTGCCGCTCACGTCCCACATCGATTCGCCGCTGGCGTTGCCGACCCACACGCCCACCGTGTAGCGCTGCGACCAGCCCACGGCCCAGTTGTCGCGCATGTCCTTGCTGGTGCCGGTCTTCACGGCCGTCCAGAAACGGGTGGAGAGGATGCTGTCGAGGCCGAAGGTGCGCGTGCGCGCGTTCGGGTCGGAGAGGATGTCGCCGACGATGAAGGCGGCGCGTGGGTCGAGCAGCGGCGGGGCGCTTGTCTTCGTCTTGTCCGCAGGCACAGGTGGCCGCGCGGTCAGGGTCGTCGTGCCGTAGCGTCCGCCGTTGGCCAGCATGCGATAGGCATTGGTGAGCGACAGCAGCGACACCTCGGCGCTGCCCAGCGCGAGGCTGTAGCCGTAGTAGTCGCCGCTCTCGCGCAGTGGCAGACCGGCGGCGCGCAGTTCGCGCGCGAAGGCCTCGGGCGACACCATCACCAGCGTGCGTACCGCCGGCACGTTGAGCGAGGCGGCCAGCGCGGTGCGCGCCGACACCGGGCCCTTGAAGCGGCGGTCGTAGTTCTGCGGAATGTAGAGGCCGCTGGCGGTGCTGATCTGCGCCGAAGAGTCCTCGATCAGCGAGGCCGCGGTGATGCGCCGCTCGGCAATCGCCTGGCCGTAGAGCAGCGGCTTGAGCGTGGAGCCGGGCTGCCGCAATGCGGTAACGCCATCGACCTCGGCGGCCTGGCTCAGCGGACCGGAGGAGCCGACCCAGGCGAGCACTTCGCCCGTTGCGTTGTCGAGCACGACGAGCGAGCCGTCTTCCACATGGCGCTCGCGCAGTTCGCGCAGGTGGCGCTGCAGGGAGTCGAGCGCAAAGCGCTGCAGCGGTGCGCGCAGCGTGGTGCGCACACCGACTTCCTTGTCTTTCTCCTTCGGCCGCTGGGGGAGGGCCGGGGTGGGGGCTGCTCCCGCATTCGCGTCCCTCAGTTCCCGCAGCACACGTCGCGCTGCATGTGGCGCAATCCCCTCGTTCGCTTCGAAGGCCTTTCGCTGCACCGCCGCGCTGGTGAACATGTCGAGCGCCTCGCAGTCGGTCTTCTGCTGCGGCTCCATTGCGCGCAGCACCTCGCAGGCGCGCTGCGCCACCACGGCGGGCTTGGCATTCGGTGCACGCACCAGCGCCGACGCAACGGCCGCCTCGCGTGCATCGAGCCCGCTCGGAGCCTTGCCGAACAGCGTGCGCGAGAGCGCGTCGATGCCCACGATCTCGCCGCGGAACGGCACGGTGTTGAGGTACGCCTCCAGGATCTGGTCTTTGCGCCAGTTGCGCTCCAGCTGCGCGGCCGCCACCGTCTGCCCGATCTTCTGCGTGAAGCTGCGCCCGCCCGAGTTGCGGCGCAGGTCTTCGTCGAGCAGGCCCGACAGCTGCATCGTGATGGTCGAGGCGCCGCGCGTGCGCGTGTTCCACAAGTTGCCCCAGGCAGCGGCCGAAGCTGCGCGCCAGTCGATGCCGCTGTGCTCGTAGAAGCGCTTGTCCTCGCTCAGCACCATGGCCGTGCGCAGCGCGGGCGACACATCGGCCAGCGCGGTCCACTGGCCGCGACGCACGGTGGGGTCGGTGCGCACGCGCTGCAGCAGCTCGCCGTTGCGGTCGAGCACTGCGGTGTCGGACGAGCGGAAATCGCGCTTCACTTCCTCGAAGCTCACGAGAGCCCAGGCAGGGTGCGCGCAAGCCACGGCCAGCAGGGCAGCGGCGAGGGTCTTGCGGGCGGGAATGAGGGGCGCGAGCTGCATCGAAAAGATTCGTGTCCGAAAGGCGTGAGGCCACGACATTCTCGGCGATGCACCACGGGAACCGCGCCTACTCCCGGACGGGCGGCCCGCCGCCTTGCCGGAGCTGGAACTCCGGCTCAGAGTTCTCTACAGGTTCCACATCCGGTAACGAACTTCACGCGGGGGCTTCAATGCGGAAACCCAACGCGTACCGGCGTGGCCTTCAATGCAGTACCGGCTCGCAGGAGGCGAACCCCGGTTTCACAAACACTCCAAGGAGAACTCACATGACGAAGACATTGGCGATCCTGCTGGCCGCATCGGCCATCCTGGCCGGCTGTGTGGTCGCACCCTACGACCGTCCGCCACCGCCGCGTGGCCAGCACTACGGCGACCGCGATCGCGACGGCGTGCCGAACCGCTATGACAGGGACCGTGACAACGACGGCGTTCCCAATCGCTACGACCGCAATCCGAACAACCCGTACCGCAACTGATCGACGAGAAACAAAAAGGCCGCGAAGCATGGCGCTTCGCGGCCTTTTTCACGGGCTGCGCGGGGTGGCTACACCGGCCGGCGTGCCATCAGAGCCCAGACGCCCGCCGCGCTCAGCAACGAGCCACCCGCGAAGTTGAAGCGCCGCTGCGCGCGCGGCGACGACAGCAGCTTGCGCGCCGATCCCGCGAACACCGCATAGAGCGTGGCATTGGTCGCTGCCAGCACGACGAAGGTGACGGCCAGCACCCAGAGCTGGCGTGTTACGTCGGCCGCCGGGCTGATGAACTGCGGCAGGAAGGCCACGAAGAACACGATGCCCTTCGGGTTCAGCGCCGTCACTAGGTAGGTGTTGGCGAACAGGCGCAGCCGCGAGGCGGGCGCGGCCGGCGCGGCGACTTCGGTGGACGAGATGCCCGCGCGCAGCAGCTTGATGCCGAGGTACAGCAGGTACAGCCCGCCCACGCACTTGACCACCGTGAACCAGAAGGCCGATGTGGCCAGCAGCGCGCCCAGCCCCAGAAGCGACACCACCAGCGCCGTCGAGTCGCCGAGCGCCACGGCCGCTACCAACGGCACGTTGGCACGGCGGCCGTGCGACATGGAATAGCTGATCACCGTGAGGATGGTCGGCCCCGGAATGATCAGCATGACGGCGGAGGCCGCGACGAAGGCGAGCCAGAGTTCGATGGGCATGTGCATATCTCCAGATGGTGGGTTGTGCGGGAAGCGATTCTCTTCGTCAGATTCCGATGGCTGTGCGCGCGATGTGCCAGGTGCCGCGGTGTCCGTCCACGTAGCTTATCGGCGAGTTGGCGAGGTCGTCGAGGTCCACGTCGTCCAGGCAGGTCACGTTCACGCCATAGGCGCTCGCGCCGGTCTCGGGGGAATGGCCCACGCCGAAGGAGCGCACGCTGCAATGCCTGCAGACGATGTAGTGGCTGTTGCGGGTGTCGAGCATCTGCTCGCTGAGTTCGGATTCGCCTTCGATCAGCCGGAAGGCATCGGTCGCGACGATGGCGGGCCAGAAGCGGGTCTTGGTGCAGATCGAGCAGTTGCAGCGCAGGGTGCCCAGGCTCAGGTCGATATCGGCTTCGAATCGAACGGCGCCGCAATGGCAGCCGCCCGTGTAGGTCTTTTTCATACGCTCGGAATTCGCATGGTGGTGCTTTAGAGCACCATATCAAAGGCGATGCCGCTACGCTGGCGGCAGGTTATCCGGCAGGGCTGCTGCCGAAGCGCATGGCGGCGCGGGCCCTGGCGCGCTCGGCCTCGATGGCGCGGTCGCGCGGCTCGGCCGTGGTGACCAGCGAGTCGATCAGCCGCGCCGCGGTGGCGGCCACTTCATCGACCGCTCGCTCGAAGGCTTCCTCGTTCGCCCTGGACGGCACGCTGAAGCCGCTGAGCTTGCGCACGAACTGCAGCGCGGCGGCGCGGATCTCTTGCTCGGTGGCGGGCGGCTCGAAGTTGTAGAGGGTCTTGATGCTGCGGCACATGGGCACTCTCCATTTGGTTCATGCGCGACATTCATGCACGGATTCGCGCTTCCAGTTGCTGTTCAACCGCCGGCCACTCGTCGTCGATGATGCTGAAGCGCACCGAATTGCGCTTGCGGCCGTCGGGCATGATGCGTTCGTTGCGCACGACGCCTTCCTGCTTCGCACCGAGCCGCAGGATGGCCGCGCGCGACTTGGCATTGATCTCGTCGGTGGTGAGCTGCACGCGCACGCATTGCAGTTCTTCGAAAGCGTAGCGCAGCATCAGCAGCTTGGCCTCGGTGTTGACGAAGGTCTTTTGCCACGAGGCCGCGATCCAGGTGCTGCCGATTTCCAGCTTGCGGTTGACGCGGTCGATCTTCCAGAAACGCGTGGAGCCGATGACCTTGCCGGTCTCGCGCAGCACGGTGGCAAAGGGCATCACGGTGCCGGCGTCCCGGCCGGCGAGGGCGTTGCCGATGTAGGCGTCGACGGTTTCGGCCGAAGGCACGACGGTGAACGGCAGGCTCCAGAGTTCGCCGTCGGAAGCGGCCTCGACCAGCGCCGCCGCATCTGAAGCGAGCAGCGGGCGCAGCGTAAGGCGGGGGCCGGTGAGTGAAGGTTGCGCGAGCGACATGAACAGGACGATAGCCGATGGCCCGGGGGCAGGGCAGCCACCAGTGGACGGCGGCGGGCCAATGCCCATAATGTGCCGGTCGTCCCAAGCCCCATGGCGTGGAGGAAAACCAAGATGTCTGCTGCCATGTTTGCCGCCCTGTTCTTCACGGTGGCACTTCTCGTCACGACGGCTTACTTCATCATGGGTTCCATCCCGCTCCTGGTGCTGAAGCACGACACGCCGCTAGACGCCCGCTTTGTGCGTGGCTTCTTCAACATCTATTACCGCGCCGCGTTCCTTACCGCGGCTGCAACGGCGATCAGCTTTGCATTTGCGGGTCGCCCGGGGCTTGCGGTGGGTGCTGCGGCGCTGGCGTTGATTGCCATCGCGCTGCGCAAGAAGGTCATTCCCAAGATGGACGCGCTCGGGGAGCAGATCCAGTCCAACTACATGGATGCGATCCCGGGATTTCGCAGGACTCACATCACCGCAATCCTGATCAACCTCGCCCAGCTCGTGGCGATCGTGTGGAGCCTCATCGCCCTGAGCCGGTAAAGGGCGGCTCAGGGGGCGATGAAGCGGGCCGCACGCTCCGCCACCATCACCGTCGGCGCATTCGTGTTGCCCGAAACCATGCAAGGGAACACCGAGGCATCGGCCACATACAGGCCTTCGATGCCATGAACCTTCAGCGTCGGGTCCACGACTGCCAGATCGTCGATGCCCATCTTGCAGGTGCTGGTCGGGTGATACAGGGTGGATGCGTGACCGCGAACGAAATCGCGCAGCTGCGCATCGGTGACCGCGCCCGCACTGGCCGAAATCTCATCGCCGAGGTGTTCGGCGATGGGCGCCTGGCGCAGGATCTCCCGGTTGAGGCGGATGCCTTCCACCAGAAGCTGCAGGTCGCTGCCCTGCGCGTCGCTGAAGTACCGCGGATCGATGGCCGGCGCCTCGAGCGGATCGGCGGAACGCAGGCGCAGCTCGCCGTGGCTCTGCGGTCGCTGCAGGACCGAGAAAAGCGTGATGCCCGGGCCTGCCGAGAGATGGCGGTTGTGGTCGCGGTTGGCGCTCGGGATGCAATAGAGCTGCAGGTCGGGGTCGCCGGTGCCGAGTCCGACGCGCGCGAAGCCCCCGCATGAAGACCAGTTCGAGGCGAGCGGTCCGCTGCGGTCTTGCTCCCACAGCTTCATGTGAAGCGCCGCCTCTTCGTCCGAAGCCTGTGCAATGCCGAACCGCTCGTGCGTGGCACAGGTGATGGAGGCGTTGACGTGGTCCTGCAGGTTCTTGCCGACGCCGGGCAGGTCGATCAGCGGGCGTATGCCGACACGGGAAAGCTCGTCGGCCGCACCGATGCCCGAGTTCAGCAGCAGGTGAGGCGAGCCCACGGCGCCTGCACAGAGCACCACCTCGCAAGAGGCGGTAACGCGTCCGGGAACCCCGTTGTGAAGAAACTCCACGCCGGTCGCCCGCGTACCTTCGAAGATCAGGCGCAGGAGCGTCACGCCAGTGTGCAATGACAGGTTGGAACGCGCCAGCGCGGGCGCCAGGAATGCACTGCCGGTGCCGAAGCGCGCGCCGTCCTTCACCGTGGCCTGGAACAGCCCGACGCCTTCCTGGCCCGGGCCATTGAAATCTTCGTTGGCCGGCAAGCCAGCCGCCTGCGCGGCCTGCAGCCAGAGGCGCTCCACCGCGTCGACGTGCGCGATGTCGGAGACGACCAGTTCCCCTTCGCAGCCATGCAGGGGCGAAGCCGCAAGCCGAAGGTTCTGCTCGGACCGCTTGAAGAACGGCAGCACCTCCTTCCAGCTCCACCCGGCGCATCCGGCCGCTGCCCAGCGGTCGTAGTCGGAGGGCAGGCCGCGCATGTAGATCATCGCGTTCAGCGCGCCCGATCCGCCGACCATCCTGCCTCTGGGCCAGTACAGGCGCCTTCCCTTGCAACCCGGCTGCGGCTCGGTATGAAAGCTCCAGTCCACCTCAGTGTTCAACATCGACGACCACAGCGCCGGAATGCTGGAGGCGCGGGGCGCGGCCCTGCCCGCCTCGAGCACCAGCACATTGCGGGCCGGATCGGCCGAGAGCCGGTTCGCCAGCACGCAGCCTGCGGTGCCGGCACCCACGATGATCGTGTCGTACGTCTTCAAAGCGCCGGATGCCGCTGGTGCCAGTCGGTCGCCTGCTGAAAGGCCCAGCCCGCGCGCACAAGCAGTTCTTCCTCGAAATGGCGGGCGACGAACTGGAAGGCAACCGGCGTGCCGGCCTCGGTGAAACCGCCCGGCAGCGTGATGGTGGGGCTGCCGCTCATGTCGAAGGGGCAGGTGTAGCGCAGCATGGCGGACATCAGCGCGGCGTCCTCGCCGAAGGTGGCCATGCGTGCGAGCGTGGGCGACGCCACGCCGTGGGCCGGGACCAGCAGCAAGTCGATGCCCTCGAACATCGCCCGCACCCGGCCGCTGAAGGCATGGCGGTTCAGCACGATCTTCTGGTAGTCCATGCCGCTCTGTGCGCGGCCGAGGTCGAGCAGGCCGGACAGGGCCGGGCCGTACATGTCCTTGCGTGCGGGGTAGGTCGACTCGTGCACCACGGCCGCCTCGATGCCGCAGAGCGGAAACCAGTCGGCGATGACCTGCGCCGGGTCGGGGAAGGCAATTTCGCGCACCTCGGCGCCGAGCTCGCGCACAGCCGCGAGCGCGCCTTCCATCACTTTCAGGGTCTGCGCATCGACGCCCTCGCCATTCCAGCGTGCATCGATGCCTACGCGCAAGCCGCGCAGGCCCCGCTGCATTCCCGCCAGGTAGTTGGGCACGGCCGCCAGGCTCGCGGTCGGGTCCTTGGGGTCGGCGCCAGCGATGGCACCGAGCATCGCGCCCGCATCGGCGGCGCTGCGCGTCATCGGGCCGATGTGGTCGAGTGTGGCGGCCAGCTCGAAGGCGCCGTGGCGGCTCACGCGGCCCCAGGTCGGCTTGAGGCCGGTGAGCCCATTGGCGGCGCTGGGGAAGCGGATCGAGCCCCCCGTGTCGGTGCCCAGCGAGCCATAGCAAAGTCCCGCCGCGGTCGCGACGCCCGAGCCGCTGGACGACGCACCCGACCAGTGCGCCGCATTCCACGGATTGACCGGCGGCGTGACCGTGGGGTGGTGGTCGGCATATGCGCTCTCGGTGAGCTGCAGCTTGCCGAGGATCACGGCGCCCGCCTCGCGCAGCCTGCGCACGGCCGTGCCGTCTTCGGTGGGCACGAAGTCCCGGTAGAGCGTCATGCCGGCGGCGGTGGCCACGCCCTCGGTCCAGCACAGGTCCTTTACCGCGACCGGCACGCCATGCAGTGGCCCTCGGATCTGTCCCTTTGCGATCTCGGCTTCGGCGCGGCGCGCTTCGGCCAGCGCCTGCTCGGCCATCACGATCGCGTAGCTCTTCAGCGCGCCGTCGACCTTTTCGATGCGGTCGAGTTGCGCTTGCGTGACCTCGACCGGCGAGAGCTCCTTGCGCTGGATGCGCTGGCCGATGTCCACCAGCTCGAGGTAATGCAGTTCGTTGCTCATCCATGGACTCCTGTGTATTGACTCATGATTTCGAAATCGCCGAGGTGCTCGCGCGGAATCTCCCCGCCGATCTGGCCGCGCTTGATGACGAGCACCCGCTGCGACACGGCGGCGATGAATTCGAGGTTCTGCTCCACCAGCACGATCGTGAGCTTCATGCGGTCGCGCAGCGCCGCCAGCGTTTCGGCGATCTCCTCGATGATCGAAGGCTGGATGCCTTCGGTGGGCTCGTCGAGCAGCAGCAGCGTGGGCTTTCCAGCCAGCGCGCGGGCCAGCGCCAGCAGCTGTTGCTCGCCGCCCGAGAGCGAACCGCCGGGCCGTTCGAGCAGCGGCTTGAGGCGCGGAAAGTCCTCCAGCAGTGCCTCGATGGTGTGCAGCGTGCGCTCGCCGGTCTTCACCAGGCCCATGCGCAGGTTGTCCATCGCGCTCAGCGTCGGAAAGATCTCGCGTCCCTGCGGCACGTAGGCCATGCCCAGGCGGGCTCGCGCATGCGGCGCGAGGCGCGTGACGTCGGCATCGCCGAAGCGCACGGTGCCCGATGTGGCACGCAGTGCGCCGATCAGCGTGCGCAGCATGGTGGTCTTGCCCATGCCGTTGTGGCCGAGGATGCCGACCGATTCGCCCTGGGCGATCTTCAGCGAGATGTCGTGCAGCACGGGAATGGCCCCGTAGCCTGCGTGAAGACCCGATACGTCCAGCATGTTGTGGTGCGCCTTCGGGGTCAGTGCGGCTTCTTGCCGAGGTAGATCTGCTGGATCAGCGGGTCGCTCATGATGCGGTCCGGCGTGTCCTCCTTGATCACGGCGCCCTGGTGCAGCACGGTGACTTTCCTGGCGATCATGCGGATGAAGTTCATGTCGTGTTCCACCACCACCAGCGCATGCTGGCGGTTGATCTCCAGGATGAGCTCGGCCGTGCGCGCCACCTCGCCGTCGCTCATGCCGGCCGCCGGTTCGTCGAGCAGGATCAGCGGCGGATCGGCCGCGATCACCACGCCGATCTCGACCCACTGCCGCATGCCGTGCGCCAGCAGCCCGGCCGTGACGTCGCGGTAGGCATGCATGCCTACGCGTTCGAGCGTCTCGCGCGTGATGCGGTCGGCCTGCGCGGTGCTGTTCAGGCGCCGCGCCGAGAGCCACACGTTCTCCCACACGCTCAGCCCGTTGAACAGGCTGGGCACCTGGGTCTTGATGCCGATGCCCAGACGGCCTGGGTCGTGCGGCTGCATCTTCGAGATGTCCTGGCCGCGGAACAGGATCTGGCCCGAGGTCGGCTTGACCTGGCCGGTCAGCAGCTTGAAGAAGGTGCTCTTGCCGGCGCCGTTCGGGCCGATCACGCAGCGCAGCTCGGCTTCGGCCAGCGTGAAGTTCACGTCGCGCGTGGCGTGCACGCCGCCGAAGCGCACGTTGAGGTTGCGGGTCTCGATCAGGGGCGTCGTCATGGGGCCGTCTCCGTTGCTGTCAGCGCGTGCGGCGCTTCGACCGGGGCCTTGGGGGCCGCCGCGGGCGAGGCCACCTTCGGGGCATGTGCCGGCGTCTTGCGCAGGCGGCGCCACGCCATGTCGATCAGGTCGCCGAGGGTCGGTACGATGCCGCGCGGCACCAGCAGCACGAAGACCACCAGGATGCCGCCGAGCACCAGGTTGGAATTGAAGGTCTGCTGCGTACCGATCTGCGAGGTGAGCCACTGGATGGCGATGCAGCCGACGATCGGCCCGACCAGTGTGCCCAGGCCGCCGACGATGACCCAGATGATGATCTGCGCCGACTGCCCGAGGCCGAAGATGGTGGGGCTCGTGAATGCACCCCAGTTCGCGAACAGGCAGCCCGCCAGGCCCGCGATGGCGCCGCCCAGCGTGAAGCTGAAGAGCTTGTAGGCGCGCGCGTCGTAGCCCAGCAGCAGCACGCGCTGCTCGTTCTCCTTGGCCGCGACGATCACGCGGCCGATCTTCGAGCTGATCAGCACGCGCAGCCCCAGGTAGACCAGCAGCAGGCAGCTGAAGGTGACGTAAAACAGGTCCTTCGGTGTGAGCACCTCGTCCTGCTGCCCGGGCCAGTTGAGCGTCGGTATCGCCGGGATGCCATTGAAGCCGCCCAGCGGCGCACTGCCGATGCGCCATTCCGGCCCGGCGGTCGAGTTGATCAGGTTGAACAGGATCAGCGTGACGGTGAGGGTGATCACGCCCATGTACACGTCCGACAGGCGGCCGTAGAAGATCACGTAGCCCAGCAGCGCGGCGAACAGCGCGGGGACCACGATCGCGAGCAGGAAGGGCACGGTGCTGTCGCCCATGTTCATCATCGCGATCGCATAGGTGTACGAGCCGAGGCCGAAGAAGGCTGCCTGCCCGAAGCACAGGATGCCGCCGAAGCCCCAGATGAAGGCAAGGCTCACGCCGAGGATCGACATGACGGCGTAGATCGTGACTTCGATCAGCGTGTAGTCGTCCATCACGCCGGGCAGGCCGAAGAGCAGCGCGACGCCCACGGCCAGGCTGACCGCCGCGCTGGCCCAGGACTTGGCAAAACGGTTCACAGCGACCCCTTGAAGAAACGTCCGGTGATGCCTTGCGGCAGCAGCCGCAGCATCACGATCGCGGCCACGAGCAGCGCCACCTCGCCCAGCACAGGCGTGGTCACGAAGGTCGCGAGCTGGTTGATGGCGCCGAAGAGCGTCGATGCACCGATCAGGCCTGCCAGGATGGCCGGCCCGCCGCCGATCACGGTGATGAAGGCCTTGGCCACGAAGGCGGCGCCCATGGTCGGCACCACGCCGGTCAGCGGCGCGAGCAGCCCGCCGGCCAGGCCGGAGAGCGCGGCGCCCACCGCGAAGGTGACCGAGTACACGCGGCTCGGGCTGATGCCGAGTGCGTTCGCCATATCGGGCTTCTGCATGGTGCCGCGCGCGATCAGGCCCAGCTGCGTGCGCGTGAGCACGAAGCGGATCGCCAGCGACAGCGCCACGGCAACCGCGATGATCACCAGCGTGTAGCCGCTGACCGAGTAGGCGCCGATGGAAAAGCTGCCCAGCGGCGCCGAGACGCCGGCCGTGGTATTGCCCGCCACCGAGGTGACGATGCCCACCAGCAGCAGCGACAGCCCCCAGGTGGCCAGCATGGTGTCGACCATGCGGCCGTAGAGGCGGCGAATGACCAGCCGCTCCAGCACCACGCCGACCAGGCCCACCGCGATCGGCGCGACGATGAACATCGCGATCCACAGGTTGATGCCGATCTTGAGCGCCGCGATGACGGCATAGGCACCGAGCATCATGAACTCGCCGTGCGCGAGATTGATGACCTTCATCATCCCGAAGATGACGGCCAGCCCGGCCGAGACGATGACCAGGCTCGCCACCGCGTAGAGCACCTGGATGAGAACGACGAGTGCGAGATCCATGCCGGTGCCTTGCCTTCAGACCTTGATCACGTACTGCTGGTTGTCCTTCGGGTTCTTCACGAGGTTGCAGACCGCGCTGGTGTCCACCGGCTGCTGCTGCTGGAAGGTCTCGACGATGTTGAGCTGCTTGTTTCGCACCTCCGCGATGCTCACGTTCAGCACGCAGTGGTGGGTGGCCGGGTCGAGCGAGACCTTGCCGCTTGGGCCGTCGATGCTGATGCCGGTCTCCAGGGCGGCGATCATCTTCTCGCGGTCGAGCGAACCGGCCTTCTTCACGCCCTCGGCCCAGAGCTTGAAGCCCTGGTAGGTGCCCATCGCGAGTTCGGTGATGTTGGGATAGTCGGCACCGAAGCGCTTGTAGAAGCGCTCCTTGAAGGCCTTGTTCTGCGGCGTGTCGAGGTTCTGGAAGTAGTTGTAGGAGATGAGAAAGCCGTCGGCCTCGGCCTGCGACAGCACGATGTGCTCGTTGCCGCCGGCGAAGGTGGTGGACGCGAGCGGGATCTTCTTCGTCAGGCCCGCGGCCGCCCACTGGCGGTAGAAGGAGATGTGCGCGCCGCCGACCAGCGCCGAGACGATCATGTCGGGCTTGGCCGCCTCGATCTTCGAGATGGTCGGGCCGAAGTTGGTCACGTCGAGCGGGAAGAAGTCGATGGAGGCGACCGAGCCGCCGTTCTCCTGCACGAACTTCTTGACCCATTGCGAGGTGATCTGGCCGTAGTTGTAGTCGGCCGCCACCACGTAGACCTTCTTGCCCCACTTCTTCATCGCGTAGGGAATGAGCTTGGCGACGGTCTGGCCGGGCGTGACGCCGGTGCAGAAGGTGTTGCGGTCGCACACGCCTCCTTCGTACTGCGTGTTGTAGAAGTACAGCGTCTTGTTGCGCGTGAGCACCGGCCGGATCACCTCGCGCGAGGCCGAGGTGATGCCGCCCATCACGACCGTCGACTTGTCCTTCAGCGCCGATTGCTGCGCGAACTGCGCATAGAGCTGCATGTTCGACTGCGGGTCGTAGGTGGCCAGCCTGATCTTCTTGCCCAGCAGGCCGCCGGCGGCGTTCTGCTCTTCGACCGCGAGCGTCATGCAGTCGGCCATCGGCTTGCCGTAGATGTCCAGCCCGCCCGACATGTCGACGATGCTGCCGACGACGATCTCGTCGGCGGCCATGGCTGCCATCGGAAACAGCGGCACCGCAGTGCCCGCCAGGGCAGCGGCCGAAGACTGGATGAAGGAACGACGATCCATGGAACTAACTCCTCGTTGCTCGGCGGGCGCAGCCGCCGCTGTGTTGTTGAGAAAGGCAGGAACAGAAGAAAAGCGGGCGAAAGCGTCAGATGGCTTTCCAGTCGCCGGCCTGCTCGAAGGCATAGGCGGCGCGGTAGATGGTGGCCTCGTCGTAGCAGCGGCCGGTGAGCATCATTCCGACCGGCAGGCCGTCGATCAGCCCGCAGGGCACGCTCATCGAGGGATGGCCGGTGACGTCGAAGGGGCAGGTGTTGGGCAGCACCTCGAAGGCGCGCGTGACCACCTCCTCGATGCTGGCGCCGGGCGCCGGCAGCGGCGTGGCCGTGATCGGCAGCGTGGGCATCAGCAGCAGATCGACATCGGACAGGGCGCTGTCGTAGGCCGCGGTCAGCTGGCGGGCCAGGTTCTGCGCCTTGGCGTAGTAGTGGCCACGGTAGTGCTTGATGAAATACTCGCCAAGCACCATGGTGAGCTTGAGCGTTTCGGAGAGCTCGTCGGCGCGGTGCTTCCAGCCGGCGTGGAAGTCGACCATGCTGGTGACGTAGAGCCCCTTCCAGTTGAAGCCGTGGCCGTTGTCTTTCATCATCTGCTGGGTGGCGCCCTCGGCGGCAATCGGTAGCCAGATCGCCGGGCCGACCGAATGCATGGGGACCGACACCTCGCTGACGATCGCGCCCAGCCGGGTGAACACCTCGGCCGCCTTGCGCACCTTGGCGCCGACGGCGGGGTCAGACTGGGGCCAGCCGAAGCCTTCTTTGACGATGCCGATGCGCAGGCCGCGCACGCCGTCCTTCATGAGCTCGCTGTAGGGCTTGGCGGCCTGGCCCGCATGCTGGCGCGGATCGAGCCCGTCGGGGCCGGCCAGCACTTCGAGCATCAGCGCGTTGTCGGTCACGTTGGCCGTCATCGGGCCGGTGTGGTCGATGGTCAGTTCGATCGGCATCACGCCGGTGTAGGGCACCAGGCCGTGGGTGGCCTTCATGCCGTAGATGCCGCAATAGGACGCCGGCATGCGGATGGAGCCGCCCTGGTCGCCGCCGATCGCCAGGTCGACCTCGCCCGCGGCCACCAGCGCCGCGCTGCCCGACGAGGAGCCTCCGGCCGAGTAGCCCATGCGGTGCGGGTTGTGGACCGGCCCGGAGGCACTGGTGTGCGAGCCGCCCGAGAAGCAGAAGTATTCGCAGACCGACTTGCCCACCACCGTGGCGCCGGCATCGAGCAGCCGGGTGACGACGGTGGCGTCGACGTTCGGCACATAGCCTTCGAGCGTGGAGGCGCCGTTCATCATCGGCACGCCGGCGAGGCAGACGTTGTCCTTGAGCACCACGGTCTTGCCGGCGAGCTTGCCCTCGGCCTTGCCCTTGATCGTGGTCTTGACGTACCAGGCGCCGTACTTGTTTTCTTCGCCCAGGGGGCGGTAGCCGGGCGTGCGCGCATAGCTCACGACAGGCAGGTAGTCGGGCATCGCGTCGACCGCGTCGTAGGCATCGAAGTTGGCCTGCAGCAGCGCGTTGTAGCTGCTGGCCTGCGCTTCGGACAGATGGATGCCCAGGCCCAGGGCAACGTCCTGCAACTGGTCGAGGGTGGGGCGCTTGATGGCCATGAGCGGACTCCGCGTTCTTCGTTGAATGGGCGCCGGCAGCCCCGAAGAGGCGGCCGGATCGGCGTTGCGTCGGCCTTGCCGCACCGTGCGAAACAGCGGGCGCCTACAGGCTCGTCACAGCCCGATTTTGTGTGCCGATATTTTCCAAGTCAAGGATTTTGTTTTCCTTGGAAAATAAAACACAACTGTTTTCCGATCGCTCAAAGTCGCGTGATGACGCGAAACGCATTGCCTTCGGCCCGGGCCAGATAGATCGGCGTGCGGTTCACTCCGCCGCCCTGGTAGCTGGCTTCCCGCGCACTGCGGTAGTGAATCGGCGTGCCGCCCGGGTGTTCCAGGCAGGCCATGGGCTGTCTGCTTCCGGCGAACAGCGCGCCCAGGAAATGCATGCCCTCGTAGGTCGACTGGCCGAAGGTGTTGAGGGTCGGCGCGCGCTCGCCGAAATGTGCGTGGTAGCGCTCCTTGAAGGCCAGGTTGGCCTCCGTGTCGAGCGTGGCGAAGTAGCCGCAGGCCATGTAGAGGTCTTCCGCGTTGTCGGCGCCGATGCCCAGGAGTTCGTTCTCCCCGATGGCGCAGGACAGCCGCAGCATGGCGCGCGACAGGCTCGTGCGGCCGAAGGCCCGGTTGAACTCGATGGCATCCTGTCCGATGAGCGAGAGCAGGACGGCGTCGACGCTGCCCTTGTGGAGCGCGTCGAGCACCTGCGAGAAATCCGTGGTTCCGAAGGGAACGTACATCTCGCCGACCAGCTCGCCGCCGGCTTGCGCGATGTAGCTGCGCGCCATCCGGTGCGAGACGTGCGGCCAGATGTAGTCGTTGCCGACCGCGAACCAGCGCCGCGGGTGCTTGTGGCGGCCCAGCCAGCCGATCGCCGGCTGCAACTGGCGTGCGGCGGTCTCGCCGATCGCGAAGACGCCTGGCGTGGATTCCCCGCCTTCGTACAGCGGCGTATAGACGATCGGGATCTGTCCCCCCACGGCGCGCAGGATGCGATGGCGCACGGCGCTGGTGTGCATGCCGATGATGGCGTCGATGTCGCCGGCCTGCACCAGTTCGGTCAGCGTGGCTTCGATGTCGGCCGAATCGCCCGCGGCATTGACGGTCAGCAGCCGGCATGAGCGGCCCCCGATGCCCGCGTCGCGGTTGAGCTCGGCCTGCGCCAGTTTGGCGCAGGCCAGGGAAGAGGGTGCCCATATGCCGGCCGTGCCGCCCAGCGGCACGCACAGCGCGATGTTGAGTTCCTGGCGCGCAAGCAGGGGCCGCGGCCGTTGCGCGCGGGCCGCAATCCTGTTCGATGAGAGGGCGGGCATGGGACGGGTGACCGGTGCGGAGGATGGAAGGACGGCGACTGGGGGCTGAGCATGCTGCAAAAATCGCGCCAATACTTTCCAAGGCAAACGATTCTGCGTAGACTCGCCCGCATCCGATTCCGACGCAGACCGCCCCGCCGCCCATGCCCGAGCAAGACATTTCCCAGTACCTGGCCTACCTGCTGGCCTCCGCCAACCGGCGCATGCGCATCGGCCTGGCCCAATCCATCGCCGCGGAAGAGGTGACGGAAGAGCACTGGCGCATCCTGCAGGTGCTGGCCGACGAGCAGGGGCGTTCCATGGGCGACCTGGCGGAAACCGTCCTGCTGAACCACCCGGCGCTGACCAAGAACATCGACAAGCTGGTGAGCCGCGGGCTGGTGCAGCGCGCAGCCGACGCCACCGACAGCCGCAGGGTGCTGGTCTACATCAGCGACCTGGGCCTGGAAACGGTCTCGCGCCTGAAGAAAAGCGTGGACGCGCACCACGATGTCATCGAAGAAGCGCTGGGCCCGCGCAAGACCAGCCAGCTCAAGAAGCTGCTCGAGAACTTCATCGACGAGTGCGAAGCGCCCTGACGCAGCGCCCTACAGCGCCGCGGTCACGATGATCTCGACGCGCAGGTCGGGCGCTGCCAGCCTGGCCTCGCAGGTGGCCCGTGTGGGCATGGCATCGGCGGGAATCCACTCTGCCCAGGCGGCGTTCAGGCCGGCGAAATCTCGGTCGATGTCCTGCAGCCAGATCTGCACCGACAACAGGCGCGACTTGTTCGTGCCGACGCTCGCAAGGTAGCCGTCGATCTTGGCGAGGATGTCGGCGGCCTGCGCCTGGGCATCACCGCTGCGGTCGTTCGCAGTGACGCCTGCGACGTAGACCACCGAGTTGTGCACGACGATGCGGGAAAGGCGTGCGTTGGAGTCGTAGCGCTGGATGTCGCTCATGATGGTTGTCCTTGCTGGAGTGGTTGAAAAGTTGCGGCCGCCCGACGCGCGAAGCGGTCGACGGCAAAGGCTTCGATGGGCAGCGTGCTGCGGCCTTCGGTCACGAGCTCGGCAACGATCTGCCCGCCGATCGGCCCGAGCTCGAAGCCGTGCGCAGAAAAGCCGAATGCATGCACGAGGTTCGGCGCCGCGCGGCTCGGGCCGATCACGGGAATACCGTCGGGCATGAAGGCCTCGACGCCGGCCCACGCTCGGTTGACGCCCAGCGGCTTCAGGTGCGGGAACAGGTCGGTCACCGTGCGCGCGCTGCGGGCGAGCTTCGGCATGTCGACGATGCCATGCCGCGCGTCGAGGTCCGCGGTGCAGCGCAGCCCACCGCCGATCAGCACGGTGCCGTTCGCGAACTGCTTGAAGGACAGCGGCCGGCCGGTCGCGCCGAGCACCGGCGTGACGAAGGGCGGTGCACGGTGCGTGATCATGAGCATCAGCCCGCCCCCTTCGACCGGCACCGGGTCACCGGCCTGCGCGGCCAGCGTGCCGGCCCAGGCACCGGCGGCGTTGACCAGATGGGTGGCATCGAAGCTGCCACGCGTGGTTGCCACGTGCCAGCGGCCGGTGCGATGGTCGATGCGTTCGACGCGCGTCTCCTCGTGCACTTCTGCGCCGGCGCGCTGGGATGCCAGCCGGAATGCGGTGACGGCGCGGTACGGCAAGGCATGGCCGTCATCGCGCACCCAGATGCCGCCGACGACGTGCGGCGCAATGGCGGGCACGAGTTCGCGCACCTGTTTGGCGTCGACGAGTTCTTCATGGCCGAAGCCAAGCGAATGCAGACGCGCAACGGTGTCGCGCAGCGTCTGCAGTTCCTCATCGGTCTCGGCAACCTTCAGCTGGCCGCTGGGCGCAAAACCCGCGTCATCGCCGACGAGTTCGGCCAGCCGGTGCCACATTGTTCGCGACGCCAGCGCGAGCGGAATCTCGGCGACGTGGCGCCCGAGGGTTCGCACGCCGCCCGCGTTCACGCCGGAAGCATGGCGGCCACAGAACTCGGCCTCGAGCACGATGACCGCCAGCCCGCGCTGCGCAAGATGCAGCGCGCTCGACAGGCCGTGCAGGCCGCCGCCAACGACGATCACATCCGCCGATCGCTTCATTCCGCGCCCGCGAGTTCGCCCAGCGAGATCGGCTTGATCGGCGGCCGGATGCGGTAGTAGCCCACTTCGGCCGGCGTCACGCCGCGCGCGTCCGCGATCAGCTCGGTCACGGTCAGGCCGCACTGGCGCCCCTGGCACGGGCCCATGCCGCAACGCCCGAAGGCCTTCGCCTGGTTCGGTCCGTCGCAGCCGAGCGCCACGAAATGCCGGATGGCGCCGGCAGCGACTTCCTCGCAACGGCACACGATCACGTCGTCTGCCGGAATGCGGTTGGCCTTCTTGGGCCGGTACAGCGCATCGAGGAAGGGGCGGATGCGCAGGTGCTCGCGCAGCGCCGCGCGAAGCGGCTCGGCAAGCTTGTCGCGCTCCGCGGTCGTGATCCGGCTGAGCCCGTGCATCGCGCCGAGCGCCGCAAGCTCGCCCTGCTGCGCCGCCGCCAGCGCACCACCGATGCCGAGGCCGTCGCCGGCGACGTGGATGCCGGGCACGTCGAGTGCACCCCAGGCATCCGCCTCGGGCCGCCAGCACAGTTGTGCATCGTCCCACGTGTGCCTGGCCCGCAGCGACCAGGTGAATTGCGTGTTCGGCACCACGCCGTGGTGCAACAGAAGGGTCGAGGTTTCGATGCGATGCGCCTTGCCGCCGGCCGTGAAGCGCAGCGCCTCCACGCCGTCATCGCCTTCCGCTGCGAGGTTCTCGGCACCGGTGTGGAAGGGCACACCGGCGCGCTTCAGCACACGCATGAGCGACAGCCCTTTCTTCAGGTAGCGCCAGCCGGCCAGCGCGCCGCCGAGGTGCGAGAGCGCGCGGCGGTAGTCTTCCATCGACGTCGTGTCGACCAGCGCGCGAATGGGCACGCCCGCGCGCACGTACTGCCAGCCGAGCAGGTAGAGCAGCGGTCCGCAGCCCGCGAGCACGACGGGCTCGGCCGGCACCACGTCGGCGCTCTTCAGCAGGATTTGCGCAGCGCCAGCGGTGAGCACGCCCGGCAGCGTCCAGCCCGGGATCGGGAACGGACGCTCCATGGCGCCCGAGCAGAGCACGACGCGTCCGGCCTGCAGCGTTGAGGTCGCGCCGTCGCGCAGGTAATGCACAGCGCCTTCGGGCGTGACCTGCCAGACGGCGGCGTTGGTCAGATGCCGGGCGCCGCTTGCGGCGAAGGCATCGGCGAGCGAGCGGCCGGCGGCGTAGTCCGGCCCGAGCAGGTCGACCCGGCGCGCCGGCGCGTCGGTGATGGCGCGATAGATCTGCCCGCCTGCACCGCGTTGCTCGTCGAGCACGACGACGCTGGCGCCGAGCCGCGCGGCAACGATGGCGGCCGACATGCCGGCCGGTCCGGCGCCGACGATGGCGATGTCGCAACGCTCATTCGACATGCGCGGCCTCTTCGGCAATCACGGCATCGGCGCCGTCGAAGGAACGCAGGCCGGCCTGCGTCTTCACCTGCATGCCCTCGGCCACTGCGACGAGGCAGCTCTGGCGGTTGGGCTGGCCGTCGATCTCGACCAGGCAATCGAAGCACGCGCCCATCATGCAGTAGGGCGCGCGCGGCGCCCCGCTCACGGGCGTGGTGCGAAAGGTCGAGACACCGTTGGCGAGCAGGGCCGCGGCCACGCTGCAGCCGGCCGGCACCTGCAGGGCACGGCCGTCGAAAAACAGGTTGACCATCGGCTCGCCGCGCGGCGAAGCATCTACCGGAACCAGGGAGCGAAAGCGGACGTTAGTGGGCATGTTGGAAGGTCTCGTTGCCGTTGAGGAAGCGGTCACCGCTGAAAGATTCGATGCCGGCCGGTGCGCCGTCCCCGGCACTGCCGGTGATCCACGGCGCGATGGAGAACGCATGGTTGGCGGCCAGCGTCACGCCGCTGTGGCAGGTCACGACGAAAGCGCCGGGACATTGCGTCGATGCCTGGTAGATCGGAAAGCCGTCGGGCGTCATCACCCGCAGCGCGCCCCATGCGCGCACCAGCCGCAGGCTCTCCAGCACCGGAAAGCTGCGCACGCCGCGACGCGCGATGGTGCTCAGTACGTCGGCGGTCGTGCTGTCGTCGAGGCCGACGTCCTCGAGCGAATCGCCGAGCTGGATCGTGCCTTCGTCCGTCTGGCGCACGTAGGTGGTCGGATGGTCCAGAAAGCGGGCGACGCGTTCGCCGACCAGCACCTGGCCCCGGTTGGGCTGCACCGGCGCATGGAGGCCGATCTGCGGCGCCAGCTCGCGGTTGCCGAGGCCGGCCGCGAGCACCACGCGCGGCGCGTGCCATATGGCCGCGCCGGCCTCGATCTCGAAGCCGCCGGCCTGCGGCGTGATCCGCGTCGCCCGGCTGCCTTGCGCGAAGCGCACGCCGTGATGGCGGCAGGCCGCGTGCAGTGCCCGCAGCAGCTTCAGCGGATTGGCGTGGCCGTCCATCCGCGTGTAGCTCGCGCCCGCGACCGCGGGCCCGATGCCGGGCAGCCGTGCCTTGAGCGATGCGTGGTCCAGCATCTCGAAGGCGTAGTTGCCGTCGAGCGCGTCGCTGATGCTGCGCATGCGCGCTTCGCGTGCCTGCATCTCCTCGTCGGAAAAGCAGAAATGGAATCCACCAGGCTGGCGCAGTTGCACGTCGATGCCGGTGTCGGCGTTCAGTGCCTCGGCGAGCTGCGGCCATCGCGCGGCCGACCTCATCGTCCAGCGCGCATACGGCGTCATGCCGAAGCCCTTGCCCTGGACCCATACGAGTCCGAAGTTGCCGCGCGACGCACGAAAGGCATCGTCGCCCTCGTCGAGGACGGTCACGCGAGTGCCGTTGCGCGCCGCGCCGTAGGCCAGCGCGGTGCCGACCAGGCCGCCGCCGACGACGATCAAATCACTTGTGTTCATGGAATGCAGAAAAAGAAATGCCCGGATGCGAGCAGATGGGCAGAGATGGGCAGAGGCGGGCAGGGCGCGCTCAGCCCTTGCCGATCAGCACGCGGTCGAGGCCGACGAGGCGGTCGAGCAGCACCATCAGCACCACCGTGCCGGCGATGAGCACGGTCGATACCGACGCCACCAGCGGGTCGATGGTCTGCGCGATCTGGTTGTACATGGCGACCGGCAGAGTCGTGGTGCCCGGCGTGGCGACGAACACCGTCATGGTGAGCTCGTCGAAGCTCTGGATGAAGGCGAGCATCCAGCCGCCGACCACGCCCGGCAGGATCAGCGGCAGCACGATGCGGCGGAACGCGGTCATGCGGTTCGCGCCGAGCGAGAGCGCGGCCTTCTCTGCATCGCGATCGAGGCCCGTGGCCGAGGCCAGCACCAGCCGCAGTGCGTAGGGCATGACCACCACCACGTGCGTCAGCGCGAGCCACGCGAACGACCCCGACACGCCCACCGTGGTGAAGAAGCGCAGGAACGCCACGCCCAGCACCACATGCGGAATCATCAGCGGCGACATGAAGAAGGCCGCGAGCACGCCGCGCCCCGGAAAGCGGTAGCGCACCAGCGCCAGCGCGGCCGGCACTGCCAGCACCACGGCGACGGTCGCGCTCGCAAGGCCGAGCCAGAGCGAGATCCAGAACGCGTTGACCAGCTCGGTGGCGCCGCCGATGGCGCGGAACCAGCGCAGCGAGAAGCCGTCGGTCGGCAGCGAGATATAGCCCTTGCCGGTGAACGACACCAGCACCACCACGACCAGCGGTGCCAGGATGAAGGCGATGAAGATCGCGTGGTAGACGAGGGAGAGCAGTCCGTTCTTGCGCATGTCGTGCCTCTTTTTCTCAGCCTTCGAAGACCTGCGCGTAGCGCCGCTCGAGCCAGCGGTTGAAGCCCGCGATGACGATGACGTTGGCCACCAGGAGCAGGATCGCGATCGACGCGCCCAGCGGCCAGTTCAGCGTGCTCAGGAACTCGTCGTACGCGGCCGTGGCCACCACCTTGAGCCGGCGCCCGCCAAGAATGGCCGGCGTGGCGAAGGCCGAGGCCGCCAGCGCGAACACGATGATCCCGCCCGACAGGATGCCTGGCAGGATCTGCGGCAGGATGACCCGGCGAAACACCGTGAAAGGCGCCGCGCCGAAGGAGAGCCCTGCGTTCTCGACCTGCGGATCGAGCTTCTGCAGCGAGGCCCACACCGAGATCACCATGAACGGCATCAGCACGTGCGTGAGCGCGATGACCACCCCGGTCATCGTGAACAGCAGGCGTACCGGTTCGTCCGTGAGGCCGAGCGCCCGCAGGCCCGCATTGATGAGCCCGTTGTTGCCCATGAGGATGGCCCAGCCCAGCGTGCGGACCACGACCGAGACCAGCAGCGGCCCAAGAATGACGATCAGGAAGATGCCCCGCCACGGCGCCTTCATGCGCGACAGGATGATGGTTTCCGGCACGCCGAACAGCACCGACAGCAGCGTGACCGCGAGCGCCAGGCCGGCCGTGCGCAGGAAGATCTCGTAGTAGTACGGGTCCGAGAAAACCTCGAGGTAGTTGCGAGCAGTGAAGTCCGGCAGCACACCGCGCGTGCCGTCGAACGAATGGAATGACAACACCGCGGTGAGCGCGAGCGGAATCACCAGCAGCCCGAGAAACAGCAGCAGCGCGGGCGCGCTGAGGAACCAGGGCGCAGAACCCGCGCGCGGCCCGGAGGCTGCCTCAGCCATTCGCGGCCTCCGTGTCGAGCAGGCGCAGGTCGTCGTCCAGCCAGTGCAGCGCGACGGCTTCGCCTTCGGCCGGTGGCACCGCGCCGATGTTGGGATGGCTTACGCGCATCGGCCCGAGCGCGCTGTCGACCTCGACCAGCCAGTGGTTGCCCAGGAAGAGCCTCGTGCGGATGGTGGCCGGAATGCCGTTCGCGGCCGAGGCCGGCGCAAGCTGCACCTTCTCGGGCCGAACATAGACGTTGACCTCGCGCGCAAGCGGCTTTTCCTGATGCGGCACGTGCAGCAGCGAATCGCCGACGCGTACCTCGCAGCAGCGCATGTTGCGGGCTTCGACGATGCCCTTCAGCACGTTCGTCTTGCCGAGGAAGGACGAGGCGAATGCGGATTCGGGTCGCTCGTACGCCTCGTAGGGCGTGGCGAGCTGCACGATGCGCCCGCCGTGCATGACCGCGATGCGGTCGCTCATGGTCATGGCCTCGACCTGGTCGTGCGTGACCAGGATCGTGGTGATGCCAAGCTGCCGCTGGATGCCGCGCAGCTCGACGTGCATGTCCTCGCGCAGCTTCGCGTCGAGGTTCGACATCGGCTCGTCGAGCAGCAGCACCTCGGGGCGCACCGCCAGCGCACGGGCGATGGCAACGCGTTGCCGCTGGCCGCCCGAGAGTTCCTTTGGATAGCGCTTGCCCAGGCCCGGCAGCCGCACGAGCTCGAGCGTCTCGTCGATGCGTTTCAACTTCTCGGCACCACGCATGCCGCGCATCTCGAGGCCGAAGCCGATGTTGTCGGCCACGGTCATGTGCGGAAACAGCGCATAGCTCTGGAACACCACACCCATGCCGCGCTTCTCCGGCCGCATGGCCGTGATGTCGACGCCGTTCAGGCGGATGCGTCCGCGCGTCGGCTCGACGAAGCCCGCCACCATCTGCAGGGTGGTGGTCTTGCCGCAGCCCGAGGGGCCGAGCAGCGAGATGAACTCGCCGCGCTCGACGTCCAGGCTCAGGCTCTCCACGGCGCGAAAGTCGCCGAAGGTCTTGCCGAGTTGATCGAGTTGAAGGAAGGTCATGCGCTGCTCAGCGTTCGACGGTGCGGTTCCAGCGGTTGGTCCACTCGGCGCGCTTCTCGTTGACGAGCGTCCAGTCGGTGGGCAGCAGCTTGTCCATCTGCTCCTTGCCGTACGGCACCTTGGCCGCGACCGCCGGTGCCAGCTTGGTGGTCGAGTTGGCCGGGCCCCAGCCCTGCGTGTCGGCGAGGATGGCCTGCACTTCAGGCGTCAGCAGGTAGTTGACGAAGGCCTGCGAGAGCGCCGGGGCCGTGTTCTGCGCCACCGGGCAGGCAGCTATCAGCAGGGCCGGCGCGCCTTCCTTCGGAATCACGAACTGCACCGGGAAGCCCGTGTCCTTCAGCGCCTGCACGCGGCCGCTGCCCCACACGGCCAGCATGATGTCGTTGTTCTGGAACAGCTCCGTCATCTTGCCCGGCGACGGTTCCCACGCCAGCACGTTGGGCCCGACTTCACGTGCCATTGCCGTGAAGCCCGGGTCGATGTTCTTGTCGCCGCCCTTGCGCAGCTTGGCGAAGGTCAGCAGCGTCTGCAGGCCGTAGGTGTTGCTGATCGGCGGGATCGCGACCTTCTGCTTGAAGCGCTTGTCGGTGAGCACCTCCCACGAATCCGGCGGAGGCAGGTTCGCCTTCTTGAAGGCTTCGGTGTTGTAGGCGATGCCGGCGGCGACGATGCCCACGCCGACTGCGCTGTCGGTCATGCGTGCGACGGGGTACAGGTCTTTCAGTACCGGCTGGTTGCCCAGCTTGTCGCAGAAGCCGAACTGCACGGCCTGGTACATCGGGCCGTCGTCGAGCAGCACGACGTTGAGTTCCTGCTTGCCCTTTTGTGCCTGCAGCTTGGCCAGTGTGTCGGTCGAGTTGCCCGACACGTAGACGATCCTGGCGTTGTGCTTGGCCTCGAACGCGGGGATCAGTTTCTCCTTGAAGGCCTTCTCGGTCGAGCCGCCGTAGGAGCCAACGTAGAGCGTGGTCGGCTGCTGGGCCGATGCGGTGGTCGCAGCGGTCAGGGCGCAGAAGGCCAGCACGGTGGACAGCGCCGCATTCACGGCCGCGGAAACGGGACGAAGCATCATGGGATTTCCTTTGTTGCGCACCAAAAAGTCCGGGTTTTCCCTATCGTGATGCGTTTCTCTTATGGCGCACCAGAATGGGTTCTGCAGTTCGTTTCACTCGAAGAACGCAGATTAACGATGCGTTCGTTCGCTGAACAATCGTTTTTTTTCGGAAGGCCATAACATTCATGTATGGAGTGCCAGACATGAAGATTCGTCAATTGGAGGCCTTTCGCGCCGTGATGCTGTGGCAAACGGTGACACGCGCGGCCGAGTCGCTGCACGTGTCGCAGCCCGCCGTCACGCGGTTGATTGCCGACCTGGAGGAAAGCGTGGGCTTCCCGCTCTTTTTGCGTGTGCGGGGGCGCCTGCAACCCACCGCGGAGGCCGAGGCGCTGAACGAGGAGGTCGAGCGCTCGCTGCTCGGCATGGAGCGCATTGCGCGAACCGCCGAGGAGATCCGGTCGCTGCAGCGCGGCGCGCTGCGCATTGCCGCCGCGCCGGCACTGGCGCTGTCTTTCCTGCCGCGCGCAATTGCGGGCTTCCTGGCCGAGCACAACGACATCCGGGTGTCACTCGCCAACCATTCCTCGCGCACGGTGGTGGACCTGGTGGTGGGCGAGCGCTGCGACGTCGGATTCGTCATCCTGCCGGTAAGCCATTCGAGCACGCACGGTGAGCGGCTGATCGCGACCCGGATGGTCTGCGTGATGCGCAGCGATCACCGGCTCGCGAAGAAAAAGGTGATCCGCCCTCCGGATCTGGCCGGCGAGCACTTCGTCTCGCATCCGCATGTGATCGAATCGCGGCTGCACGTCGACGCGCTCTTCGCGTCCTACGGCATCGAGCGCAAGCTGCAGGTCGAGACACAGGTGTCGGCCGGCGTTTGCGCCATGGTGGCTGCCGGCCTCGGCGTGTCGCTGGTGGACCCGATCACCGCGCTGGAGCACGCCGGCCAGGGCCTGAGCTTCCTGCCCTTCGAGCCGGAAATGGTGACGGATTTTTCCGTGCTCACGCCGGTGCGGCGGAGCTCGTCATTGCTGGTGAGCGCCTTCGTCGATCACGTGCGCAAGTTCGCCGTGGCGCAGCTCGACCCGAGATTCGTCAGCCCCTGACTTTTGTCCCAGACTCGGGTAGCGCAGCCTCCACGGCCAGCGCCACCGCCGCGAGCCGCGCGTCGTCGCCGCGCACCGAGGCCAGCATCAACCCCACCGGCAGTTCGCCCGGTGCATGGCACGGCAGGCTGAAGGCGCAGCCGTCGAGCAGGTTGATTGCGAAGGTGTTGCGCAGCAGCAGGCCGTTGGCCCTGAAGAAGGCCGCGTCTTCCGCCAGCGCCGCAATGGGCGGCGCGACGATCGGCACGGTCGGGCACACGAGGGCGTCGAAGCCTTCGATGGCGCGCTCGACGCGGCCGATCCAGTCGCGCCGGCGGTCCTGCATGGCGATGTAGTCGGCGGCGCGCACTTCAGTGCCGAGCGCGATGCGGGCGGCCACGCGCGAATCGAAGCCGCTGCGCTTTGCGGCGAAGCGCTCGCGGTGCACCGCAGAGGCCTCGACCGGCGAGAAGCCGCCGGGCGCGTTGACGGTCGCGATCTCGGCGAGTTCGGCCAGCGTGATGTCCACGATCTGCGCACCTGCGGCCGAGAGGGCCTGCAGCGCGCGGTCGAAGGCGCGAGCCACGGCGGGCTCGATGTCGTCGAACATCATCGTGCGCGGCACGGCAAGGCGCATGCCCTGCAACGGGCGGCGGCGCACCGCGAGCGCGGCATCGGCAATGGCTGCGTCGGCAATCAGGCAGTCTTCCACGCTGCGGGCCATGGCGCAGACCGTGTCTAGCGAGCGCGCCAGTTCGAAGGCACCCGTGCGCGGCACGCGCGACTGCGTGCTCTTGAAGCCCACGAGTCCGCACAGCGCGGCGGGAATGCGGATGGAGCCGCCCGTGTCCGAGCCCAGCCCCGCGACAGCGAGGCCGAGCGCCACCGACACCGCAGCGCCCGACGACGAACCGCCCGGAATGCGCGCCGTGGCCGCGTCGGCCGGATTGCGCGGCGTGCCGTAGTGCGGGTTGATGCCCACGCCCGAGAACGCGAACTCGGTCATGTTGGTCTTGCCGACGATGGCAGCGCCTTGCGTGCGCAGCCGCGTCACGGCGACTGCATCGTGCGTGGCCGGCGGCTCGCCTGCGCAGACGGCAGAGCCGGCCATGGTGGTCTCGCCGGCCACGTCGTAGAGGTCCTTGACCGACACGGGCAGGCCGGCGAGTGGGCCGAGTTCGACGCCGGCCTTTTGCGCGGCATCGGCATGGCGCGCTGCGGCGCGAGCCGCATCGGCGTAGAGCCGCGTGAAGACGTGCTCGGCGGCGGGTTGCGTGGCCGCTTCGAGCACCTGTTCGATCAGCGCCTCGTGCGAAAGCTCGCCGCGCGCGATGCGTTCGCGCAGGGCTGCGATGGTGAAACTGCTCTTCATCACGCCACCACCGGCAGTGCTTCCACCGCATAGCGATGCACGATGCGGCGCCGCAGCTTCGGGTCGTGCAGTTCGATTTCCATCTGCCCGGCGGGCCGGATGCCTTCGCCCTTCGCGTTGGGCAGTGCGCCCAGCGTGCCGCAGGTCATGAACAGGCCTTCGGGTGCGCTGCCGGCGCCGGGCATGCCGTCGCGCAGTGCGGCCAGCGGTCGGATCGATGCGAGCGTGCCGCGCTGGTAGTCGGTCCAGCGGCCGTCCTCGAAGATGCGCGAGCGCAGCTCGAGTGTGTCCTGGTGCGCCTGCACGTCGCGCCAGCGCCATGCGGTCTCGGCAACGGGCTTGGCGCACATCTGCTTCGACACGGCAACCGAGTAGCTCTCTACATGCCGGTCGGTGTGGTCAGAGGCCACGCTCAGCCACCACTCGCCCTGCGAGAAGAAGAACACGGGCTCGGCCTCGCCGGAGCTCTGGTCACCCAGCGCCTCGATGGCTGGCGATTGCGTCAACAGCTGGGCCGCGACGCGGTAGTACAGCGGCACGCTCGAAGGGCGCGGCACGCCGAGCTCCGCCAGTTCTTCGATGTGGTGCTCGATGGCCGCGATGTCGCGGCCTGTCCAGCCCGCCACCACCAACGCGCGGGGCGCGACGCTGTGCAGGGCGGTGGAGCGCGTGCCGTCTTCGGAAATGCTCTCGCAGGCGAAGCGCAGGGAATGATGCATGTTCGTCGTCATCAGTTCTCCAGCGGGCGCTTGGCGGTTTCGCGGGCCACCACGAGGGCGATCAGCGTCAGGCCCAGCGCGGCCACCACGTACAGCGACACGGCTACCGTGGTGCCCCACGACTTGAACAGGCTCGCGATGATCAGCGGCGCAAAGCCGCCGCCTACGATGCCGGCCAGCGTGTAGGCCAGCGAGGCGCCTGCATAGCGCACGCGGCCGGGGAACTGCTCGGTCACGAAGGCGGCCTGCGGGCCGTACATCATTGCGTGGATCAAGAGGCCCACCACCACCGCCGCGCAGATGGCGACCGGTTGCGCGCTGTCCATCAGCACGAAGAACACGAAGGCCCACACCATGCCCAGCAGCGCGCCGGCAATGTAGACCGGCCGGCGGCCGATGCGGTCAGACAGGCTGCCGAACCACGGCACCGCAATCGCGTTGCAGGCCGCGCCGATCATCGTTGCGGTGAGCGCCAGCGGCCGCGACAGGTGCAGCACCGTCGTCACGTAGGTCAGCGTGAACACCACCACCAGCGCGTACAGCACGTCGGAGCCGATGCGCGAGCCGCCGGCCACCAGCAGGCTGCGCCAGTGCTGGGTGAACACTTCCTTGATGGGGGTCTTGGCGGTGGCCTTCTTCTCTTCCATCTCGCGGAACACGGGCGTCTCGTCCACACCGCGGCGCAGCCACAGGCCGAACAGCACCAGCGCGACGCTGGAGATCAGCGGCAGGCGCCAGCCCCAGGCCTGGAACTCTTCCGGGCTCAGCCAGGCCGACACGATGGCGATGAAGCCGGTGCCGATCAGCGTGCCGCACGACGGACCGACCTGCGTGAAAGAGGCATTGCGGCCGCGCTCGTCGGGTTTGCCGTGCTCCATCGACAGCAGCACCGCGCCGGCCCATTCGCCGCCGAGCGCCACGCCCTGCACGAAGCGCAGCGCCACCAGTGCCACCGGCGCCCAGATGCCCCACGTTGCATAGGTGGGCAGCAGGCCCATCAGGCCCGTGGACACACCCATGATGACCAGCGTGGCCACCAGCACGAAGCGCCGGCCCAGCCGGTCGCCGAGGTGGCCGAACACCATGCCGCCCAGCGGGCGCGAGATGTAGCCGACCGCATAGGTCGAGAACGCGAGGATGGTGCCGGTGAGCGGGTCGAACGACGGGAAGAACACCGCGTTGAAGACCAGCGCGGCCATGATGTTGTAGACGGTGAAGTCGTACCACTCCAGCGTGGTGCCGATGGAGCTGGCCATGGCCAGGCGGCCCATCTTCGCGGACCCGGAACTGGAACCGGGTGTGGGCGGCGTGGCTGCGGTGGTCGCAGCGGGGAGAACATGTTCGGTCATTGAAATACCTTTGTTCAGGAAAGAGATGGAAGTCGGGTCAGCCCAGCTCGGCCGCGCTCAGCTTCCAGCCGAGAGCGAGCAGCCAGCCGGTGGCGGGATCGGCATCGAAAGCGGTGGCGGCCGTGGCACGCGCGGTGCGCGCGGCGTCGGCGCTGCTGGTCTCGATCACCAGCAGCGGCTGCAGCACGCGGCCTTCGGTGGATTCGCGCGGCAGCGGCGTGCTGAGCGCGGTGTCGGGTACGAGCAGGTATGACTGCACGAAGCCTGCCTGCTCTTTCTTCAGCTGAAGGCCGGTGCGGGCGGCGCTTGCCACCAGCGCTTCGGCATCGGCGGCCACCGGCAGGGGCAGCACGACCACGTGGCTACCGCTACCGAAGCCTGTGACGGCGCGCACGGCGCAGACGCGACGGATCGGCTGGCGCATACGGTCGAGGTTGGCGATGGACCACGGCGTCTGCTTCTCGAACGCGGCGCGGTAGCCGGGCGAACCGAACACCGCCAGCGATTCGGTGCGGTACAGCCCGAGGTACTTGCGGCCACCCTCGAGCGAGAAGTAGCGCGCGCCCGAGAGAAAGCCGGGGATGCGCACGCGTTCTTCGACGTGCTCCTGGTCGTACCAGCGGTTGAAGTCGGCATCGTCGGCCGGCTCGACATCGGAAGCGACGAACAGCAGGCCGTTCGCGTTCGCTGCGGGGAAAGAAAGGTCAGGTGTGTTCATGGCGGCGGAAGAGCAGGCGGGCCTTCGAAAAATGAAGGCGCGATCTTCCGTCGCGGGGGCGAACTGTCACAAACGAGTTTTTCTGGGCTGCAGCCACAAGAATTACTGGCCCCTTTTCGGGGCTGAAATGCGCTGTTTTGAGGGTTAACCCTCTGCCGATGCGCTCCAGGTTGGTGCGATTGCCGACGTGGTGAACTGGTCGGAAGCCCGGCACGCCAGCTCGGCCACGAGCCGGATGGCGTCGGAGTCGGCGGCTTCGAGGTGGCTCACCACGATGCGCTGGGGCGAGATGAGCGCATCGCACTCGATGATCCGCACGTCGCCGATGGCCACATATTCATAGCAGGGCGGCAGCGGCACCATTGCGTTGCCGAAGCCCGCCTTCACCAGTCGCGCCAAGGCAGAGATCGAGCTCACGCAGTGCACCTTGCCCAGCGGAATGCCCGCCGCGCGAAACAGGTTCTTCAGCGCTTCGTGCGGCTGCGAGCCGGGGCTCATCGTGAGCACGGGCTGGCGCAGCAACTGCTCGACGGTCTGCGTGGGCTCGGCGCCGGGTGGCCCGACCCAGCCCATGGGCATCGGCAGGCAGGGGGTGCTCACGATGCCCGCGCCGGCGATGTGGTCGGTCTGCAGCGCGATGTCGAGCGCGCCCTCGCGCAGGCCGCGGTGCAGGGCCAGCGTGGTCTCGGAGGTCAGCTGCACCTCGATGCCCGGGTAGGTGGAGCGCAGGTTGGTGAGAAAGCCCAGCAGCCACGTGTGGACGACGGTCTCGATGGCGCCGATGCGCACCAGACCTAGGATGTCGCCGCGCGGACGGCCGAGCGAGACGATCTCGCGGCGCAGCTCGAGCAGCCGCTCGCCGTAGTCCATCAGCCGCACGCCCACCGGCGTGAGCCGCAACTCGCGTGCATCGCGTTCGAACAGGCGCGCGCCGATGTCTTCTTCGAGGGAGGCCACGCGGTTGGACACCGCCGCCTGCGTGATGTGGAGCCGGTCGCTCGCCGCGCGGAAGCTGCCGAGCCGTGCGGCCCAGAGAAAGGCTTCTACAAATCGTGTGTTCATGGGGGCACCTGCGGGCATTTTGCCGGTGTTCGTGCCCCGGGGCGCCTCAGCCTCCCATCGAATAGAAGAACTCTTCTCGCACGATGGCCCCGTCCTTCACGGTGTAGAGGCCTGCTTCTTCCATCTGGAAGCGCTGGCCCGTGGGCTTCATGGTCACGTCGAAATCGAAGCCGACGATGAAGCGGTCGTCATGCGGCCAGGGGCCGGTGATCTTGAACGAATGCACTTCGTGGTTGTCGCTCCACCACTTGCCCTTGGCCTCGATGGCCGCCAGGCCGACGGCTTCGCGCTGCTGCCCGGACGGGGCGCCCGCCTCGACGCTCACCGCGTCATCGGCGTAGAGCGATTTCGCGTCCTCGAACTTTCCTTCTCTGCACAGCGCGACGAGCTTGTTCGCGATTTCGAGCGTGGTCATGGTTGTCTCCTGAGGAAGGGGGGAGTGGGAAGGCAGTTTAGGCCGATGGGCGCGTCAGAGGGCGTTCAACACTGCCTGTGTCGCGGTCAGCCGGGGTTCAGTGACGGCCTCAGCAGAAAACAATCGCCGCTTTGTGCGCAATGCTCAGCCGAGCAGATTCGTACAGCAGCAGCCACGACACGTATTCCCGATACAGGCCACCGTCTTCCTCGATCAGCGCGTCGATGCGTTCCGCTTCCTCGTCCGAGAGCTTGCCGTTGTCGAGGTGGATGCCCAGGGCCGGGGCCACGAACACGAGTTCTTCGAGCAGGCGGTAGGACGAGCCGAGCATGCCGCCAGGAAGGCCGGTTTCCTTTTCTTCACCCTCCTCGTCTTCGCCGTCCTCCTCGCAGCTGTCATCTCCGTCGAACAGCACATCCTTGAAATCGACAGGAACGTAGAAGCCTTCTGCATCCGAATGGCACAGCAGGTGGCTCGCCGAGCCGTCGAGCAGGGCCTGGATCTTCGGGTCCGCCGTGGGATCGACGTCGTCCGGCAGCGGTGTTGCCACCCAGTCGGGCGCCAGCAGGCGGTGGGCGTAGGCGCGGCGCAGGTAGTGGATGAAGGAGTACGGGAAGCCGTCGATCGAAGCGCGCGAGTCGAGCTCCAGCGGCTCGCGCGGCTCCGTGTGCTGGGGAAGCCCCGCGGCGGCCAGCACGCGGTTGGCTTCGGCCAGTTCCTCCTCGAAGCCCTCGGCGCTTTCGGGATCGTCCTCGAGCAATTCGGCGAGCATGCCGACACAGACAGCCAGACCCATGATCTTTTCCTCCAGGTTGTTGGTTCGCCGCGATGGTGACGACCGCCGGTGAAGAAGCGATGACCGCTAAATTGTTACTTCGCCGCCTCCACCTTCACCCGCGCATTCGGCGCCTCGCCGAACATCTCCGGCGCATACATCGCCTCGACGCGGCTCGGGGGCAGAGCGAAGTCGCCGACGTTGTTCAGGCGCACGGTGTATTCCATCTTCACCACGCCCTTGGGCAGGTACTCGTAGTAGCTGCGGAAGGCTTCGAAGCTGCGTTCTTCGAAGGCCGCCCAGCCGGCGCCCGACTTCTTCTCGCCCTGGGTGGCGATCTGCGAGTCGCGGCCGAGGCCGCCGCCGAGGATGGTGGCACCGCCAGGAATCGGGTCGCTGATGACGACCCAGGTCATGTCGGTGCTGGCGTTCACCTCCAGCGTTACGCGCAGCACGTCGCCGCGCGTGTATTTGCCGGCGGTGGCCTGCTCGACCGGCGTGATGGTCTTCTTGATGGCGTAGCCGGCCGCGAACGGCGCCTTCAGCTGCACGGCGGCAATCGACTGCAGCGTGAGCCACGGCTTGCCGGTGCCCTGCTGCGTTACCAGCAGGGTGTCGCGCACCGGTGCGCCTGATGGCGATGCAGCCCACGGCAGGAACATCGTGTTGTTCTTCAGGTTGCCCGGCGAAGCGGGCGCGCCGAAGAAGGTGGTCTGGTTCGGTGCGCCGGCCGGGTCGCTGGTCTTCACGCGTTCGACCTGGCTCCAGTTGACCTGAGCCTTGACGGCGCCGAGCGTTGCGGCCGTGACGCCTGCCACCGGCGTGCTCTCGAACACCTTGCTGAATTTCTCCAGCGCCAGTCCGCCCCACAGGTTGGCGGTGGTGGTGTGCCATGCGCCGTTCTGCTGACGGCCGATGAAGCCGTTGGCGAGCTTGCCGATGTCGTCCTTCCAGCTCGGGTCGTCCATCACGCTGAGCAGCAGGCGGGCGGTGTTGACGTCGCCATTCGTCATCAGCCACCACCAGTAGTCGTCCTGCTCGGTGCTGAAGATCAGCTTGGTGCCCTGGTACGAGAGGCGCGCCTTCAGCACGTTGTTGGCTTCGTCCAGGCGTTGCTGGCGCTGCGGCACGTCGTTCACGCGCTTGAGGATGTTGAGCCAGTCGATCACCGCGCTGGTGGGCCACTGGTTCGGCGCGATGGTGATGCTGCCGAGCATGCTGCCCTTTGCCTTGCCGTAGCGCGAGAGCGCTTCGAGCGCGGCGAGCTTGCGCACGTCGAGGTCCTTGCGCGGGCTCCAGAACTCGCGCGTGATGCGGCCTTCGACGAAGGCGATCAGGCCCGACTCCATCGGCGCGCGCACGTCGTCTGCCAGCGCAAAGGCCGGGTTGAGCTGCGCAGCCTCGTTCGTCGCCGCGAGCAGGTACGAAGTGAGGATGTCGCTGCCGCGGTTGGCCTCGCCGTCGCGCGGCGGGAAGTAGTTGGCCAGGCCGTCGCTGTCGAGGTAGGTCGGCAACTGGGCCAGCACACCCTGCCACATCTTCGCGTCGCGCAGGCCGACCGACTTGCTGGTCTTCTGTTCGAGGCAGATGAAGGGGTAGTTCGCGAACCAGTCCCGCACGCCCGGCAGGCCTTCGGCCAGCTTGGGCTGCAGAGACAGCTTGAGGCCGCCGCGGCCGGGGAGGGCGTCGGCGGGCGGGGCCACGTCGAGCGTGAATGGTCCATCAACCTGCAACAGCGTGGCCTGCTGCACCGTGAGCGGCACCGAAGGCACGATGCGCTGGCGTACCTTGAGCGCATCTCTCGCACCTTGCGCGCCGCCGATGATGTCTTTCGCCTCGATCTCCCACAGGATGGCTTCGGCGCGCGTCTGCGCGAGCTGTGCGGGCGCGGTCACGGTCCAGGCCACTTCACGCGCCTCGCCGGCCGGGATGTCCACGGTCTGCGGCTCCAGCGTGAGCAGGGTGGCGCGCGGCGTGGCCTCGACCTTCATCGGCTTCTGCGTGGTGTTGCGCAGCGTGATCTGCGCGCGGAACTGGTCGTCCTCGCGCACCAGCGGCGGCAGGCCGCTGATGATCTGCAGATCTTGTGTGGCCTGGATGCTGGCCTGGCCGGTGCCGAACAGGCTGGTGCCTGAATCGGCCACCGCCACGATCTTGAAGGTGGTGAGCGCGTCGTTCAGCGGCACCGTCACCACGGCCTGGCCGTTGGCATCGAGCACCACCTTCGGGTTCCACACGAGCAGGGTGTCGAGCAGCTCGCGCGTCTGGCCCTTGCCGCCGCCGCCGCCCGCGGGCACGGCCTTGCGCCCGTAGTGGCGCCGGCCGACGATTTCCATCTGCGCGGTAGAGGTGCTCACGCCCCAGCTGCGGCGTTGCAGCATGGCGTTGAGCAGGTTCCAGCTGTCGTTGGGCATCAGCTCCAGCAGGGCCTGGTCGACTGCGGCCAGCGCCACTTCGGCGCCTGCCGCCGGCTTGCCGTCGGGCAGCTTGGCGCTGATGGTGACCTGCGCCTTGCTGCGGATCGGGTAGCTGGGCTTGTCGCTGGTGACGGTCACGTCGAGCTGATGGGCGCGCGTGCCGACGCGAATCTCGGCCATGCCGAGGCGGTAGGCGGGCTTGCTCAGGTCGACCATGGCGGTCGGCGCCACGTATTCCTTGCCTTCGTACCAGAAGGCCGTCCACCACTCGCGCGGCGACTTGAAGCCCCAGGTGAAGAAGCTGTACCACGGCACTTCGCGCAGGCGGCCGCGCAGGGCGAGCACGCTCACGTAGGCGTTCGGGCCCCACTCGGGCTTGACTTGCAGGGTGACGGTTGGGTCCTTGCCGTCGAGCTGCACCACGTGCGTCTCGATGATGCCTTCGCGTTCCACCGCGACCAGTGCGGTGGCAAAGCGGAAGGGGCTGCGCACCTGGAACTTGGCGACTTCGCCGGGCTGGTAGCTCTTCTTCTCGGGCAGCACGTCGATGCGGTCGTTGTCTTCGCCGCCGAACCAGAGCTCGCCCTGCTTCGTCACGTAGACGGAGCTCACGGCCTTGGCGTCGCGGCCTTCGCTGTCGGTGGCGCTGGCGATGAGTTCGACTTCGCCGGCTTCCTTCAGCTCAGACTCGCACAGCAGCAGGCCGCGCGCGTCGCTCTTGCCGCTGCAGACGGTGCCGATGTCTTTGGTTTCGGTCTTGTTGTCGTAGGTGTAGAAGCCGCCCACCATGCGCTTGCGGCTGGTGGTGGTGATGCGCGCCACGGCACGCACGTTGAGCGTCACGTTGGCCTGGGGCTTGCCCGCGAGGTCGAGTGCGAGCGCCTGGAACTTCAGCTTCTGGGCGGTGGAAACCCAGCCCTCGGTCTTGATGCCGGCGATGACGGATGCGGGCCACAACGTCTGCGTGCTGCGGATGGTCTGCACCTCGCCGTTCGGGTCGGCGTACGTGGCTTCGAGCAGCAGCTCGCGCGCGGCCTTGACCTTGGGCACCTTGTCGATCGTGACCTTGCCGCCGCCGTCCTTGTTCAGCGTGAGCGGCAGCTTGTCGGCGATCACGCGGGTGTCGTTCACGCTGTTGAGGTCTTCCTCGCCGGCGCTCGTGTCCGCGGCCGGGGTGGCGGCCTCGGTGCCGTCGCCCGGCGTAGCGCGCGGCGGGTTGAAGCTGAAGGCGTCGTAGTCGGAGAAGCTCAGGGCCTTGCCGCGCACCATGGCCGACACGCGCACCGGCAGGTTGGCTGCGCCGCCACCGGCCACGTAGTTGATCTGCACGTCGGTCGGCACGCTGGTGGCTGCTACCAGCGGCTTCTTCTCGGTGGGCGTGATGCGGCCTTCGAGCACGGGCAGGCGGAATTCCTCGACGCGGAACATGCCGGTGCTGAAGCTGCGGGCGTAGTCCTCGTCGCCGTCGGACTCGCCTTCTCCGTTGGCGTCCTTGCCTTTGCCGGTGCGCAGCATCACCTCGTACACGCCGAGCTTGGCCGCGGGCGGAATGGGGAATGTGTTCTCCGCGCTCAGGCCGCCGGTGGCGGTCTTGCGCCAGTTCAGCGGCTGCGTGAAGCGCTGGCCGCTGCCCGTGTGGGTAATGACGAGGGTGTCGGGCCGGTTCTCCGGCAGGCCGAAGCCCTTGTTGGTCTGGGTGCGGATCAGGCTCTTCATCGACACCGTTTCGCCGGCGCGCAGCAGCGTGCGGTCGAAGATGGTGTGGGCGATGCGGTCGGGCTCGGCCTGCATGTTGGTCGGCACGTTGAAGCGCCAGGGCTCGATGCCGCGCTGCCAGTCGCTCCAGGTGAAGGCGAGGTCTTCCACGCCCTTGTCGTCCTTGGCGCGGGCGCTGACGAACCAGGCGCCCGTTTCGTATTCGTTCGGGCCGTTGCACGACGGCGGCTGCGGCGACACGCCATTCAGCATGACGATGCCGTTCGCGTCGGTGGTGCCGCTGGCCACGGCCTTGCCGTCGCAGCCGGACACGCGCACTTCGGCGCCGGCCACGACCTTGCCCTTGTCGAGCGTGGTCACCCAGGCCATCGAGTTCTCGCGGCCCAGCTTGAAGTGCACGGCCAGGTTGGTGGCCAGCGCGGTGGTGCGCACGTACATCGTGCGGCCGGCGTTGTAGCGCTCGTCGAGCAGCGCCTCGCCGAGTTTCTGCGAGGCGATTTCAAGCACGTGGAAGCCGGGAGTCAGCGGAATGCCGATGACTTCGAAGGGGCGCGGATCGCCCGCGTCCGACTTGGGCATGTCGAGCGCCTTCACGCCCTGCTGGCCCGCCAGCAGCGACAGCATGCGGGTCTGCAGCGTGGTGCGGTCGTCCTTGTCGATGACCGGGGGCAGCGGGCCCTTCACGTCCTTGCGGGCTTGCTCGCGCGAGATGGTGAAGCTGTCGTAGCGGCGCACCTTGCGGAACCACCCGATGATTTCCGCGTCGGTCTTCGGGTTCATGTCGCTCACCTTGCCGGGCGTGAGGGCGTTCACCAACAGCTTCGGCTCCACGCGGCGCACGGTGACCGGCATCATGGCCGGGGTGTCGGGCTCGGCCAGTCGCTCGACCACGCCGAAGGGCGAGGCGGCGAACTTTGCGAGCGGCGGCATCATGCCGGTCGCCACCTTCAGCGGGAAGGTGCCGGGCGAGGCCAGCGGTCGGCCCGAGGCGTCTTCGAACTTCGAGGGCAGCTCGATGCTGTACTGCGTGCTCTCGGCCAGCGGCGGCTCGAAGCTCACGCCGTTGACCACGTCATCGTCGCTCTGCGCGCCGCCCTCGTTCTCGAGCTTGGCCTTGATGGTCTTGTCGCCCTTGAGCTGGATCTGCGCGGCTAGCTTGCGCGTGACCGGTGCATTGAACGTCAGCTGCATCGGGCGCAGCGGCAGGCAGGCAGCCTGCGCGTTCTCTCGCTCGCAGGTAAACGAGACGGCGAAGGGCTCGCGCACCTGGAAGTCGAGGCGGCGCTCCACGTTGTTGGGCACACCGGAAGGCGTGGCCACGCCCTTGCCGTAGACGACCTGCACCTTGGCGCCGGGCGTCAGCGTGCGGTTGCACTGCATCGTGACGAAGCGCAGCGGGTCTTTCTCGGCCGCCTTGTCGCGGCCGAAGGCCTTGAGGAGGCCTGCGCGCTGTTCGCCGTCGAGCAGCTTGACGGGAATGCGCTCGCCCACGCCGTCGGCCGCGCACCAGATGTTCTGGCGCACGCTGTCGAGCGTGGCCGCGCCGTTGAGCTCGAGCATGAACATCTGCTGTTCGTCGATGCGGCTGTAGCTGCCCGGCATGTAGTTGCGCACGAAGGGGCCGCCGGTGTTGAACTGGTAGCGCTCGGGGCCGGTCAGCTCGCCGCTGGCGGGCTTGAAGGTGGGAATGCGGGTGACCGTGCAGCGCACGCCGGGCGGCAGGTCGTTCTCGAAGTCGTAGACCCAGGCCTTGGCGTCGGTCCAGCGGCCGGTGCCCTTGGCGGCCTGCGCGTCGGTGCAGCTCACCGTGAGCGGGGCGGGGGCCTTGGGGTCACCGAAGTTGACGGCGGCCTGGTCGAACTTGGCGACGACCTGGCGTACGCGCGCGACCTCGCCCTGGGGCGTGAGGCTGGTGATCTGGAGGGCAAAGCCCGGGCCGGCCATGAGGACGCCACCGGCCAGGAGCAATGTTGGAAGGAAACGGTTCACTTTTTTGTATCTCCACCTTGAGGCAGCGCGCAGCGTAGCCGATTTGCGCGACGCTTCGGCAGTGCCAACAGTCATAGGCCGTCGGCGCTGTTCGGAGGCGCGCTCACGCCGACGGTGTCATTCGTATGCGCTCCGAAACGTCTTTACACCGGCCTTCTTACAATCAGCCGCTGTCGTGCGTGCGCCGCGCGGACCGCCACCAAGACCTCGCCGCCGACCGATGAAACGCTACTGGGAAATAGACGCCTTGCGCGGGCTGATGCTCGTGCTGATGACCGTCACCCACCTTCCCACCCGGCTGACCGATCCGTTGGGCCAGCCCTTTGGCTTCGTTTCTGCCGCCGAGGGCTTTGTGCTGTTGTCGGCCTTCGTGGCCGGGCTGGTGTACAGCCGCATCGGCTACCTGCGCGGGGTCGATTCGATGCGCCAGGCCTTCTGGCGGCGCGTGCTCAAGGTTTACCTGTGCCAGGCGGCGATCTTGCTGTTCCTGTTCACGGTGATCGCGGCGGTGGGGCTGCACATCGACCAGCCGGCCGTGAAGAACCTGGTGTCGTACTACCTGGCGGAGCCGCGAGAGGGCTTTCTGTTCGGGCTGCTGCTCATCTACGAGCCGGCGCTGCTCGATATCCTGCCGATGTACATCTTTTTCATGCTTTTGAGTCCGTGGGTGCTGGCCTTCGCCATGCGCCACGGTTGGACCTGGGTGATGGTGGCGAGCGCGACCGTGTGGGCGGCGGCGCAGTTCGGGCTCAGCGAATGGGTCTACGGGCTGGCTGAGCGCTACCTGGGCGTGCCGGTGCCGTTCCACGAGATGGGCGCGTTCAACACCTATGCCTGGCAGTTTTTGTGGTTCGCGGGGCTGTGCATCGGCGCCACCCGCAACGGGCCGGAAGCCCGGCCGCTGCGTTTTCCGGCGTGGCTGCTGGTGCTGGCGGCGGGCATCGCGCTGTACGGCGTCTACTGGCGCCACACCGGCATCAACGGGCAGGCGCCGTTCGGTGGCGACGTGGAGCTGAACCTGTTGTTCGACAAATGGCAGCTCGGGCCGCTGCGGCTGGTGAACCTGGTGGCGCTGGGCATCCTGGCGGTGCGCTTCGGGCCGTGGCTGATGCGCCGGATTCCGCGGCTACGCTGGCTGGAGGCGATGGGCTCGGCCTCGCTGCCGGTGTTCTGTGCGCACCTGGTGGCGGTGCTGCTGGTGCTGGCTTTCTACGGCGACAGCCAGACGGCACGGCCGTGGTGGGGCGACGGCCTGCTGCTGCTGGCGGTGTTCTCGGGGATGTATTTCGTGGCGCGTTTCACGCGCGGGGCGGACGTTCCGCCGCCGGCGGACGACGTGCCGTCGGAGCCCGCGCCGGCCTGAGCGCCCAGGTTCAGGGCAGGCTGGCCGTCGGCGGCGCGGGCGGAACGGGCAGATGCGGCGCGATCACCGAATGCCAGAGGCGATAGCCCTCGTCCGTCATGTGCAGCCTGTCGCCACGGAACAGCTCCATGCGCGGGCGTCCATCCGCACCGAGCATCGGCGTGTAGATGTCGATGAACTCGCTGTTGGGCAGCAGGTTCAGGTAGGCCGAGATCACGTGGTTGGTCTCGCGGATCTGCGGCATCAGCTGCTCGCGCGAGGGGCTGGGCTTGACCGAGATGAAGCTGATGCGCGCATCCGGCAGCTCGGCGCGCACCGCGTTGGCAAAGCGCGCGAAGCTGTCGAGCACCTGCAGCGGCGTGCGGCCCTCGGCCAGGTCGTTGTCGCCGGCATAGACCATCACCTGCCGCGGCTTGTAGCGCACCACCAAGTCGCGCGCGAACAGGCTGCAGTCTTGCAGCGTCGAGCCGCCGAAGCCGCGGTTGATCACGCCGCCGGGCACGCGCGCGAAGTCTTGTGAGAGGCGCGTCCACATGCGCACCGTGGAACTGCCGACGAACACCACGCCGCCGGGCGCCGGAAAGCGCTCCTGGTCGGCGCGCGCGAAGGCCGCGAGCTCGTTGTGCCAGCGGTCCTTGGCGGCCAGGTAGTCGCGGGCGGTCGCGGCCTCGGCGGCGGCCGTCTCGGATTCCTGGGGGAAGAAGCTGGACTGGGCGTGCGCTGTGAGCGCTGCGGCGAGCAGGGCGATCGCGGCCAGCGCGGTTTTCATCGAATGCATCGGAAGAACGGAAGAAGGGCGGGGAGCGAGCGGTAGGCGGATTTTCCATCACGACGCCCCAGGGGCCGTGATCGTTGACAGCCGAGTCTCGCCTAGATGGTTTTCTCGATGAGCGCGCCCTTGAACAGGACCGGTCCTTTCGGCCCGCTACCCGGCGGGACGCCGCCCTTGGCTTCGAGCGTGATGGCCAGCGCAGGCACGGCATGCACATCGGACTCCGATGCCGCGAGGCGCAGGCCCGGGGCGTTGTCGAGCACACCCAGCGATCGCGGCGCGCCGCCCGGCGGCAGGGCCCAGAGCTGCAGCGACTTGTCGTTGCCTTCATTGAAGCCGCCCACGCGCTGAAGCACCAGCTGCTTCTTCTTGGGGTCGAAGGTCACGAGCATCGAGGCTGCGTCCTTGTCGTCGCTCAGCACGGCCACGTACTGCACCGCCGGGGCGTTGTGCAGCTGGTCGCGCAGGTTCAGGCCGACCGCCACGGCCAGCACCGTGGCCAGCGCGCCGGCGGCGGTGGCGCCGCGCCACAGCGCGAGGCTGCGCAGCCAGCCGCCTTGCTGCGGCTTGCTGTCTGCCCTGGCATTGGCGGCATCGCGTTGCCGTCCGATGGCGAGCGCGGACTGCTCGGCGTCGATCATGTTGCGGATGCGGGTCCACACGGCCGGGTCGGGCACGACCGAGGGCTGCAGTTCGGTCATGCCCGCGAGCCGGCCTTGCCAGACCAGCGCAGCCGCGCGCACCGGCGCCTGTTCACGGGCCAGGGCTTCGAAACGACGGCGGGCACCGCCGCGCAGGGTGCCGAGCGCATGGCTCGCGGCCAGCAGTTCGAGCAGTTCGGGGTGAGCGATAAGGTTCATTGGGAGGCTGCCTTGTTCGTCGTCATCGCTCTCACGCAAAGCGCCCCATGCAGACGCGCAGCTTTTCCAGCCCGCGCCGGATCCACGTCTTGACCGTGCCTAGCGGCAGCTTGAGCTGTTCGGCCAGCTCGCCGTGGCTCATGTCGCGCAGGTAGGCCAGGCTGACCACCTCGCGCTGGCGGCTCTCGAGCTGGCTCAGGCACTGGTGCAGAGCCCAGGCCTGCTCGCTCGCATCGGCGGTGTCGGCCGGGTTGGGCGCGTCCGATTCGAGCTGGTCGGCCATGAGCTCGTCGAATTCCTGGGTCAGCTGGGCGCGGTCGGCGGTGCGGCGGCGCAGCAGGTCGAGCGCCCGGCTGCGCACGATCAGCCCGAGCCATGCGAGCGGCGGGCTGAGCGAGGCGCGATAGTCGCCGGCGACTCGCCAGACAGTCAGGAAGGCCTCCTGGAGCACGTCCTCGGCCCATTCGCGCTGCCGCACGACGCGCATCGCCAGGCCCATCAGTCTGGGCGAGGTGCGGTCGTACAGCTGGCGCAGGGCGGCTTCGTCGCGATGGCCGATCCGGTCGATCAGCGCCATCAGTTCGGCGTCGGGGCTGGGAGCTGGCATCCGCGGATTGTGGGGCATCGATGCACATGCCAGATATACGGGGCGCCCGGGTGGCCGGATTCATGCCGCAGGCCCGATTTGAGGCCGGATGCAGTCTTTAGGAAACATTCGGCAACGTATACTGCCCGCAAAATTCAGAGGGACGCGCACACGCGCGAGCGGGGAAATGAAGCAAATTGCGATTGCGATCGTGCTCTGCGTGGGCGCGTGGTATTTCTTTATTGGCGGTCGCAAGCTCGACGAGCCGATGGTGCGCGACTACTACCAGAAGGAAGCGCGCGCCATTGCCGCCCGCGACGCCGACAAGCTGTGCAAGCAGCTCAGCCGCAAGGCCGTCATCGACAGCAAGACGACCATGATGGGCCGCACGGAGGAGACCTCGCACAACCGCGACGAAGCCTGCGAGGCGCAGCACAAGACTTTCGAGATCCTGCGCCGCGTCGGCGACCAGATGGGCGGCATCCTCACCCTCGACTACGACTACCACATCGATTCCGTCGAAGTGGCGCCCAACCGCAAGAGCGCCATCGTCAAGGGCACTAGCGTGTTGCAGATGGGCGAGTCGGTCATTCAGCTCAAGACCAGCTTCACGCAGCGCCTGGAGAGCGAACTGGGCCAGATGCGCCTGGTGCATGCCGAGGAGGCCACCGTGGTGCGCCTGGGCGGCCGCGGCGCCATGAGCCAGAGCGATTTCTTCCGCAAGTAAGCGGATCCATAAAAAAATCAGGGAGTCGTTGCCATGATCGTCATCAAGGATGCGGCGCCGCCGCCACCGCCGTTCTGGCACCGCCTGAACAGCTTCTTCGCTTTCCCGTTCCAGATGCGGCCGCTGGCCTACGGGCTGCTGCTGTCGTTCTGCAGCCTGTTCTTCGACGCGATCTTCTTCCTGCCCGACGCGCTGGCGCTCTTCGTCATCGAGGTCGGCATCATGCTGGCGGCCAGCCGCTACGGCTTCAAGATCATTGCGCTGGGCGCGCGCGGCATCCGCGATTCGGCCGACTTCGGCCGCGAGTCCAGCGACGACTGGACCTACCTGCCGTGGAAGCTGTTCGCGATCACGCTGGTGCAGGCCTTCCTGATCGGCTGGCTCGCCTGGTACGCGCCGATCCTGGGTACGGTGGGGCTGTTCGTCATGTCCTTCACCTTCCCGGCGGCGGTGATCGTGCTGGTGCAGTCGGCCAGCTTCTTCCAGGCGATGAACCCCGGCCACGTGATGGACGCGATGCGCATCATCGGCTGGCCGTATGCGCTGCTGTGCTTCTTCCTGTTCCTGCTGAGCACGGGCGCGCAGGTGGCGCTGTCGATGCTGCTGCCGATGTTCGACGGGCGCATTGCGCTGCCGGTCGTCAACTTCGCCTTCATCTACTTCGGCTGGGTCATGGCGAGCCTGCTGGGCTACGTGATGTTCCAGCACCACGACGCATTCGGCTTCGACGCCGTGCCGGGCAGCGAGCTGGGTGACGGCGCCACGGTCGATCGCCGCACGCCCGAGCAGATCGCCGCGCAGCGCATGGACGCAGAGGTGGCGCAGCTGATCACCGAGGGCGACCTCGCGGCCGCGCTGGGCTCGGCCTACGAGGCCCAGCGCACGGCCGCGTCCGACGACCTCGCGGCGCAGCGCCGCTACCACCGCGTGCTGGCGCTGATGCCCGACAAGAAGGACACGATGCTCGACCAGGCGCGGCGCTTCATCCCGCTGCTGATGCGGCGCGACCTGGCCTCGGAGGCGCTCAAGGTCTTCAAGGCCTGCAAGGAAAAGGACAAGGCCTTCGCGCTCGACGATGCCGCCATGGTGATCGCGATGGCGCGCGCCGAATGGCGCAACGGCGACGCGCACGCCACGCTGGCGCTGCTGTCGGGCTTCGACAAGCGCTTTCGCGGCAACGAGGCGATCCCGCAGGCCTATGAGCTGGCAGCGCGCGCGCTGGTGCAGGGCCTGGGCCGGGCCGACATGGCGCAGCCCATCCTCACCACGATGGAGTCGCGCTACCCCGACAGCGAGCAGACGCAGGAAGTGCGCTGGCTGCTGCGGCCGACCCCGGCGGCCTAGCGCGGTACTACGAGGCGCGGCGCCACGGCGGCGCCCTCGATGCCGTGCCGCCTCAACGCTTCGGCCACGAAGCCTGACGCCTTCATCTCCTCGACGAAATCGCTGAGCCAGGCCTGCGCGGCGACCCGGCCCTTCGGCACGCCCATGGCCTGCTCGATCACCATGAAGCGGCCCGGCAGCAGGCGCACGCCACCCACTCGCGCGGCATCCGCTTCAAGCTGCTGCTTTACCCCGGCGGCCACGTCGAGGTTCTGGGCCAGGAACTGGTTCGTGACCTCGGGCGAGGTCGGTGCGCGCACCAGCGTGGCGGCCTTCAGTTCGCGCGTGAGGAACAGGTCGTAGGCGCTGCCGCGGCCCACCACGACGCGGGTTCCCGCGCGGTCGACATCGGCGTTGCGCTGCAGCGGCGAGCCGTTGCGGACTAGGTAGGCGCCTTCGATGATCACGTAGGGCGCGGTGTATTCCATGTCCGCCGCGCGCACCGGGTCGATGGCGACAAAGGCCATGTCGACCTGCCGCGCCTTGACGGCCTCGACCACGTTGCCGGCCGAGTTGAACTGCACCAGCTCGACGGCCAGGCCGAGGCGGCGCGCCGCCTCTCGCGCGAGGTCCACCGAGACGCCGCTCGGCACGCCACCCGCGCCGCGGCTGGCGAGGATCGGGTTGCCGAAGTTGATGGCGGCGCGCAGCTTGCCGGTGGCGCCGAGCTCCGCCGCCGCGGCTGCCTGCGAGCTGGCCTTGGTGCCGGCGCAGCCCGTCAGCAGGAGTCCGCCCGCGGCGCAGAAGGCGCGGCGGTCGATGGCGTGGGAGAGCACGGGCTGTTTCATGCGTGTCTCCTTGCTTGTCAGGCGCGCTGCAGGGCGCGCGTCACCATGTCGTTCGGCGCCAGCCGCAGCAGGTGCGGCAACAGGCCCAATGCCTTTTCGCGTTCGCCGGCATGCAGCAGTCCGTTGGCGCACACGGAGAGTGTGTCGGCCAGCTGCGGATGGTCGGGCGCGGTCTTCAGCAGGATGCGGCACAGCATGTCGGCATCGCCGAACTCGCGGATGCGGGCGAAGCGGCGCGCGAGCCGGGCCATGTCGTCGGGCTTCAGGCGCAAACCCGGCTTGGCCTGGTCGAGGTAGGTCTTGTAGCTGGTGTGCTGCAAAGCGATCGTCTCGGGGTCGGTGCCAGGCAGGCGGAAGATGCGGCGCGCGGCTTGATGAAAGTCGTCGCTCGCGGGCTGCAGCCGCGCGGTGTTGAACCAGGCGCGCAGCGTGTCGGCGTCGTTGGGGCGCAGGGCGGCGGCGGCGCGCCACTCGGCGCAGGCGGGCTCGAACTTCATCGCGGCGGCCAGCCGGCGTGCGGCGGCCACGTGCGCATCGAAGTGATCGTCGTCGTTCGTCATTTCCGACTTGACGGTTTCGGGCGTCTTCACGCGGCCCAGCAGCATGGCGCCGGTCATCAGCGCGGCGCCGGTCAGCAGGCCGCCCAGGTGGGCCATGTAGGCGATGCCCTGGCCGCCCAGCCAGTGCTGCATCAGCTCGTTGACGATCCAGGCCGGCAGCAGCAGCAAGGCCGGCGCTGTGACGTAGTTGAAATAGAAGAACAGCTGGTAGAAGAAGCGGATGCGCCGCAGCCGGTACATCACCGCGTACATGCCCATCAGCGCCGAGATGGCGCCCGAGGCGCCGAGCCCGTAGCCTTCCTTCCCGGCATAGGCCCAGCCGGCCAGCGCCGAGGCGCCGACGGCGCCCAGCAGGTAGAACGTCAGGTAGGTGCCGCGGCCCAGTGCCAGCTCCACCGAGAAGCCGAACAGGAAGAGGAACAGCATGTTGCCCAGCAGGTGGCCGGTGCTGCCGTGCAGGAAGGCGGCGGTGATCCAGGTCCAGGGCTTGAACTCGGCATCCTTGTTGTAGTCCTGCGACCAGCGCTCGGTGAAGGGCGCCGGCAGCATCGCCTCGTACTGCTGGCGGTCGCGCTTCCATTCGCCGTACTGCGGGTTCGTGGGCTTGATGACCTCGTCGGCCCGCAGCTTCGCCAGGAACTTCTTGTCGTTCTGCAGGCCTTCCAGCAGCTGCGGATAGGCCTCTTCATGCGGCAGCATGCGCCGTGCGAGCTTGCCGCGCTTTGGGTCGGTTTTTTCCAGCCATTCGACGAAGGGCGGCAGCTCCAGTTCGGGCAGCACGCTCTTCGTGTAGTAGTTGGCGGCACGCTCGCGCGTGTTCTCTTCACTGCGCTGCGGCCCCCAGAACACGAGCATGTTCAGGAGGATCAGCAGCACCGTCATCCACGGTGGGTTGCGCCAGCTCGGTTTGTTCTCGAGCGGGATGGCGTAGAACACGGTGCGGCCGCCGGTGCGATCAGCCGAGGCGGGCGCGGTGGCGCGCCACTTGCGCCTTCACCTGCGCCGGGGCGGTGCCGCCCAGGATGTTGCGTGCGTTCAGCGAGCCGCGCAGGCTCAGCACGTCGTACACGTCCTTCTCGATGCCCGGGTTGAACTGCTGCAGCACGGCCAGCGGCAGCTCGGCCAGGTCGACCTTGTGCGAGGTGGCGGCCTTGACGGCATGCGCCACCGTTTCGTGCGCGTCGCGGAAGGGCAGGCCCTTCTTCACCAGGTAGTCGGCCAGGTCGGTGGCGGTGGCGTAGCCGCGCAGCGCAGCCATTTCCATGGCTTCGGGCTTCACGGTGATGCCGCCGATCATCTCGGCAAAGATGCGCAGGGTGTCCTTGAGCGTGTCGACGGTGTCGAACAGCGGCTCCTTGTCTTCCTGGTTGTCCTTGTTGTAGGCCAGCGGCTGGCCCTTCATGAGGGTGATGAGCGCCATCAGGTGGCCGACCACGCGGCCGGTCTTGCCGCGCGCCAGTTCGGGCACGTCGGGGTTCTTCTTCTGCGGCATGATCGACGAGCCCGTGGTGAAGCGGTCGGCGATCTGGATGAAGCTGAAGTTCTGACTCATCCACAGGATGAGTTCTTCGCTCATGCGGCTGATGTGCACCATGCACAGGCTGGCGGCAGCGGTGAATTCGATGGCGAAGTCGCGGTCGCTCACGGCGTCCAGGCTGTTTTGGCAAACGCCGTCCATGCCCAGCGTCTTGGCGACCAGTTCGCGGTCGAGCGGGTAGCTGGTGCCGGCCAGCGCGGCGGCGCCCAGCGGCAGGCGGTTGACGCGCCTGCGCACCTCGCCCATACGTTCCGCATCGCGGCTGAACATCTCGACATACGCCAGCATGTGGTGGCCGAAGCTCACCGGCTGCGCCACCTGCAGGTGGGTGAAGCCCGGCAGGATCACGTCGACGTTCTTCTCGGCGATGTCCACCAGTGCCTTCTGCAACTCGACCAGCAGGTCGCCGATGAGGTCGATTTCGCCGCGCAGCCACAGGCGTACGTCGGTGGCGACCTGGTCGTTGCGGCTGCGGCCGGTGTGCAGGCGCTTGCCGGCGTCGCCGACCAGCTGGGTCAGGCGGGCCTCGATGTTCAGGTGCACGTCTTCGAGGTCGAGCTTCCACTCGAAGGCGCCGGATTCGATTTCGGCGCGAATCTGCGCCATCCCGCGTTCAATGGCGGCGTGGTCCTGCACGCCGATGATCCCCTGTGCGGCGAGCATGCCGGCATGGGCCAGGGAGCCCTGGATGTCGGCCTGCCACAGGCGCTTGTCGAAGAAGACGCTGGAGGTGTAGCGCTTCACCAGGTCGCTCATCGGTTCGGAGAAAAGGGCCGACCAGGCTTCGGATTTCTTGTCGAATTGGTTTTGGGTCATGGGAGCCGTCCAGGAGGCAATAATGGGTTGGTCACCCGATGGATCTGATGTCTGCGATGCGCAACCCGGCGATTTTATCGGCCAGCTCTACCCCCACGCCCCCGTCATCGTCGGAAAGGGTGCGCATGCCCCTGCGCGGCGACCCATCTATCTTCGACGCCTGCCAGATCGGGGTGGTGCTGCGCACCGTGGTGTTCGTCGAGGCGGTGGTGGCCATCGCCACCCTGTTCGTGGCCTCCACGCCCGGCGAATGGCTGGTGCAGACGGCCACGGTCACGGGCGGGGCCCTGCCAGCCACCCTGATGTGGCTGGTGAGTGCCTGCGGGCTCAAGAAGCCGCTGCGGCGCCTGCCGAAGCAGGGGCAGTACGCGGCCGGGGCCGTGCTCGGTGCGGTGTCGGCGCTATATGGCTGCGGCCTGCTGCGGCTGACGGGTGTGCTTGCCAGCGCGCCGTGGCTGGCCAGTGCGCTGACCGGCGCCCTGTTCGCGGGGCTGGTGATGGCCGCGATGGTGCTGCGCGCCCGTGGCCAGACGCCGGCGGCGACCACCGCCCGGCTGGAAGAACTGCAGTCGCGCATCCGCCCCCACTTTTTGTTCAACACGCTCAACAGCGCCATCGCGCTGGTGCGCGAGGAGCCGGCCAAGGCCGAGACCATGCTCGAAGACCTGGCCGAGCTGTTCCGCCAGGCGCTGGCCGACCCGGGCGAATCGTGCACGCTGGCCGACGAGATCGCGCTGGCCGAGCGCTACCTGGCCATCGAGCAGGTGCGCTTCGGCGACCGCCTGCGCATTCGCTGGGACCTGGACGCCGCCGCCAGCAACGCGCGCCTGCCGCCCCTGCTGCTTCAACCATTGGTCGAGAACGCCATCAAGCACGGCGTGGAGCCCAGCCCCGAGGGCGCCAGGCTGCGCATTCGCACCGAGCGGCGCGGTTCCATGGTGGTGATCGAGGTGGTCAACAGCCTGCCGCCGCTGCGCTGGGCCGACGAGCCGCTGCCGCGCGGCCACGGCATTGCGCTGGCCAACGTGCGCGACCGCCTGCGGCTGCTGCACGACATGCAGATGCAGTTCAGCGCCGGCATGGACCAGAAAAGCTACCGGGTGCGCATAGCGATCCCCGCCGAATCATGACCCTCAAGACACTCATCGTTGACGACGAAGCCCTGGCGCGCTCGCGCCTTCGCACGCTGCTGCGCGACTGCACATCGCCCGCCGCCGAGGTGGTGGCCGAGGCCTCGCAGGGCGCCGAGGCGCTGCAGCACCTGACCACGATGGCGCTCGACCTGGTGCTGCTCGACGTGCACATGCCCGGCGTCGACGGCATCGAGGTGGCGCGCGCGTTGCGCAGCCGCTCCGATGCGCCGGCCGTGGTGTTCGTGACCGCGCATGCGACCCACGCGGTGACGGCCTTCGACCTCGATGCGGTCGACTACCTCACCAAGCCCGTGCGCGCCGAGCGGCTGCAGCAGGCGCTGCAGAAGGCAGAGCGCTTCCTGAAGGAGCGTCGCGCGCTGCAGGCCGAGGCCGTGCCCGAGACGGTGCTGATCCAGGACCGAGGCCGCGCCGAGCGTGTGCCGCTGTCTGAAGTGCTCTATCTCAAGTCCGAATACAAGTACCTCACCGTGCGCACCGCCACGCGCAGCCACATCCTCGACGGCTCGCTCAACGAGTTCGAGGAGCGCTATCCGAACCGCTTCCTGCGCGTGCACCGCAATGCGCTGGTGGCGCGCTCGGCGATTCGCGCGCTGGAGAAATACGACGACGGCGAGGACGCCGAAGGCTGGGCCTTGCGGCTGGACGCCATTCCCGAGCCCGTGGCCGTGTCGCGCCGTCAGCTTGCCGCAGTGCGCGAAGTGCTCAAGGAAGCGCGATGAGCGACGACAAGCCCGCGGCTGCCGAGGCGCCACCGCCGCCGGAACTGAAGCCGGAGCCGGCCACCGAGCCACCGCAGGCCGCAGCGGTCGAGCCCGCACCTGCGCCCGAGGCGCAAGAGCCCGAACCGGTGACCGAGCCTGAACCGGAGCCAGAGCCGCCCGCACCCGCACGCGACCGCCTGCTGCTGCACATGCCCGTCGACGTGCGTAGCGCCTCGCTGGTGGTGCTCGCCGTGCTGGCCAGCGTGTTCGCGCTGCAGTGGGGCCAGGCCGTGTTCATTCCGCTGATGCTGAGCCTGCTGCTGACCTACGCGCTGTCGCCGCTGGTGGACCTGCTCCATCGCTGGAAGCTGCCGCGCTGGATCGGCGCGGCGCTGATTCTCGTGGGGCTGTTCGGTGGGCTGGGCTGGACCGGCTATTCGCTCTCGGGCAGCGCCTCGCAGCTGCTCGATTCGCTGCCGGTGGCCGCGCAGAAGCTCGGCCAGGCCATGCGCCGCGACAAGGGCGCCAGCGCCACGCCGCTCGAAAGCGTGCAGCAGGCCGCCGCGCAGCTCGAAAAAGCCGCCGAAGAAAACTCCGCCCGCGTCGCCGCGCGCAAGGGCGTGGCGCGCGTGGTCATCGAACGGCCGGGCTTCAATGTGCGCGACTACCTGCTGAGCGGCACCGTCGGGCTGTTGAGCGCGATGGGGCAGCTCACGCTGGTGGCTTTCCTCACCTACTTCGCGCTGTGCTCGGGCGACACCTTCCGCCGCAAGCTCATCAAGATCACCGGGTCGAGCCTGCAGAAGAAGAAGGTCACCGTGCACGTCCTGGACGACATCACCCGCAACATCGAGCGCTACCTGCTGGTGCAGATACTGGTGAGCGGGGTGGTGGGCGTGGCGACCGGGCTGGCGTTCTGGGCCCTCGGCGTGGAGAACGCGGCGGTGTGGGGAATCATCGCGGCCGTGACCAACCTCATTCCCTACATCGGCTCGGTGATCGTGCTGGCGGCCGCGGGGCTGGTGGCCTTCCTGCAGTTCAACAGCCTGCAGATGGGGATCGTGGTGGGCGGCGTGTCGCTGGCGATTCACACGATCATCGGCAACCTGCTGATGCCCTGGCTCACCAGCCGCACCAGCCGCATGAACCCGGTGGCAGTGTTCGTGGGCGTGATCTTCTGGGGCTGGCTCTGGGGCATCTGGGGCCTGCTGCTGGGCATTCCGATCACGATGGTGATCAAGTCGATCTGCGATCGGGTGGAAGACCTGCAGCCGATTGGAGAGCTGCTGGGGGAGTAGGCCTGGCCCAGCAAGGCCTTCAACTCGCCCGCCGCAGCGGTGAGGATCTCCCGCGAAAGAGCCTCGTCGTTGACCGCGCGCGACAGCGACACTGCACCCACCAGCGAAGACAGCGCCGAGAATCGGGCGACCGGCTGCAGCTGTGGCTGCTTTTCCCGTTCATCAGCGAGAGCCTGCTTTAGACGGCAGCTTCTTTACGAAGGTAAGGTCCGGGTCCAGCGGCTTTCCGTCGCGCGTGCGCAGGTCGATCTTCGGCACCGGCTTGCCGCTGTCGCGCTCGAGCAGCACCGAATGCCGCTCGCCCTTGGCGTACAGGTGCGCCTCGCCCCAATGCCGCAGGCCCACCACCACGGGGAAGAGGCCCTTGCCCTTGGCCGTCAGCACGTACTCCTGGTAGAGCGAGCCGTCGGAGGCGGGCACCAGGTCGAGCACGCCTTCCTGCACCAGGTTTTTCAGCCGGTCCGACAGGATGTTCTTCGCAACACCCAGGCTCTGCTGGAACTCGCCGAAGCGCTTCATGCCGTCGAACGCATCGCGGATGACGAGCAGCGACCACTGGTCGCCGACGATCTCGAGCGCGCGTGCCATCGGGCATGCGTCGGTTTTGAGGCTTCTTCTTCGGGCCATGGCTTTCTTCCTGCGTTGGGCGCGAGTTTAGACCGCAATGGCCGTTCGGTTGCAGAGTAAAACCGCAATGACTAGGATCAGCCTGAAGGAATCCCCACATGCCCTATCTCCAACTCGACGTGAACGGCCGCCATCCCGTGGCCGACAAGAAACGCCTTGCAAGAAAACTCAGCGAAACCTATGCGCAGATGATGAGCGTCGACATCCGCCGCATCAGCATCGCGATCCGCGAAGTGGGCGAGGGCGGCGTGTGGCGCATGGTGGACGGCGAGCCCGCCGAGGTGTCGGTGCTCATGTGCGACATCCGGCGCGGCCGTTCGGCCGAACTGCGGCTCGAAGTGGCCAAGGCGTTGTGCCGCGACTGCATCGAGATCCTGGGCCTGCGCGAAGACCGGCTCAATGTCGAGTTCACCCAGCATTCGGGCGACGAGATGTACCACCCGACGCTCGGCGGCTACAGCCCCGAGTGGTCGGAAGGCGAAGAAGCTCAGTGAGCAGCAGCCGCGTGCGCACGGTGCAGCCGTGAGAAGCGCGCGATCATCAACGGCCCCAGCAGCGCGCCCAGCCCGACCGAACTCCACGCTGCCACCCAGCCGTGCGTGCTGCCCAGGCCGAAGCGCGTCTGCCCCCAGTCCAGCGCGAGGCCGAACACCCACGGGCTGAGCGCACCCGCGCCGAAGCCCATCACCGAACGCACCGAGTACGCCACGCCCAGCCGGTGCGGCGCCACCACGTCGGCCAGCGCGGTCGAGTAGACCGAAGAATCCGCAATGGCGAGCAGGTTGTAAATGGCGGCGGCTGCTGCCAGCAGCCACAGCGGCCAGCTCCACATCCAGCCGAAGGCGAAGGACATGCACAGGCTCGCGACGGTGGCGATCATCATCACCCGCGCGCGGCCGAGCCGGTCGGAAGCCGCGCCGCCCGCGATGCTGCCGAACACGCTGACGAGGTGCGCCAGCGCGGCAAGCGCGATGCCCGCGCCTTGCCACGACGTCGTCGTGCCCGACGACGCCACCAGATAGGCCGGCAGCCACGCCCACAGCGCCATGAGCTCCCAGCAATGGAAGGCGTAGGCCCAGTTGCCCGCCATCGCGGGCTTGTCGCGCACCGTGGCGGCCAGCGCGTGCCAGGTGCCTTCGCGGACCGCGCCGGGCACGGGCACCAAAGGCGGCCGCATGCGGCGCAGCGCCTGCAGCGTCAGCAATGCGCCCGCCACGGTGCAGCCCGCCGCGACCAGCAGCCCCAGCCGCCAGTGCTGCAGATGGCTGAATGCCGCCACCACCGCGAGCGAGAGCGCATAGCCCATCGACGACGAACCGATGAAGAGGCCCATCGCACGTCCGCGCACGGCGGGCTCGGCGTTGCGCGCCAGCAGCTGCAGGCCCGGCGTGTACGAGGCCCCCGCGCACAGCCCGGCCAGGCCGTAGAGCAGCATCGCCGAGAGATGGTCGCGCGCGAAGACGGCGAAGGCCAGTGCCGCCATCGCGCTGATGGCGCTGCCGGCGAAGAAGATGCGGTGCGGCCCGTAGCGGTCGGCCAGCAGGCCCACGGCGAACAGCGAGCTCATGTAGCCCACGTGCCAGGCGCTCTGGATCGAGCCGGCCTGCGCGGCCGTCATGTGCCAGTCGGCCATCATGAAAGGGAGCACGCCGGAATAGGCCGTGACGATCATCGCCTGCAGCAGCCGGCTCGTGCACAGCAGCGCCAGCCAGCCGCGCTGCGGGGCGGGCTCAGCGCAATGCACGTTGCAGGAGCACGGTGTCGACCCACTGCCCGAACTTGAAGCCGATGTCGCGCAGCACGCCGACCTGCTCGAAGCCCAGGCTTTCGTGCAGCCGCAGCGAGCCCGTGTTGGCGCTGTTGCCCACGCACGCCACCATCTGCGTGAAGCCGCCGTCGGTGCAGCGCCGGATCACTTCGCGCAGCAGTGCCTTGCCGATGCCATGGCCGTGCATGCCTTGCGCGACGTAGATCGAGTCTTCCACCGTGTGGCGGTAAGCGGAACGGGCACGGTAGGCGGTGGCGTAGGCATAGCCGACCACCTGGCCGTCCTTCAGTGCGACAAGGTAGGGAAGGCCGCGCTGGAGCACATCGGTGCGGCGCGCCTGCATCTGCTCGACGGTGGGCACTTCTTCCTCGAAGGAGCACAGGTCGTGCAGCACGTAGTGGCTGTAGATGGCCTGCACCGCGGCCATGTGGTGCGGCTCGGCGTCGAGGATTTCAACGGTAGCGGAAGTGAGGCATGGAGATGACATGGCCCGATCTTGACGATCCACACTTGATAAGTGAAGCTTCGCTGACCTATGCGAGGCATAAGAAATACTTTGGACAAATCACTGAACCTCGACCAGCTCAAGTCCTTCGGGCTGGTGATCGAAACGGGCAGCTTCTCGGCGGCGGCCGACCGGCTCGGCATCTCGCAGCCGGCTGTGAGCCTGCAGATTCGCCAGCTGGAGCGCCACCTGGCGGTGCGCCTCGTCGAGCGGGTCGGCAAGCGCGCGAAGGCCACGCCCGCGGGCATGGAGCTGCTGCGCCACGCGCAACACATCGAGACCGCGGTGGAGAACGCCGTCGATGCATTGGCCGACCACGCCAGCGGCATCGCGGGCCGCGTGCGGCTTGGCACCGGCGCGACGGCCTGCCTGCATTTCCTGCCGGCCGTGCTGCGTGGCCTGCGTGAACAGTTTCCGGAGCTGGGCGTAGTGGTCAGCACCGGCAACACCGAAGACCAGGCGCGCAAGGTGGAAGAGAACAGCCTCGACCTTGCGCTGGTCACGTTGCCGGCGGCTGGTCGTCCATTGACGGTGATTCCGGTGCTCGACGACGAGTTCGTCGCCATCGGCCGGGCGGACCTCGCACCGCTGAAGGCGAGGGTGGCACCGGCCGATCTGGGCGCGCTGCCGCTGGTGCTGTTCGAGCCCGCCGCCAACACGCGCAAGCTGGTCGACCGCTGGTTCGCCGCCGGTGGCCTGCAGCCGCAGCCAGTGATGGAGCTGGGCAGCGTCGAGGCGATGAAAGAGATGGTGGCCGCGGGGCTGGGCTATGCCATCGTGCCCGGCATGTCGATGGTGGGGCGCGGCGCCCACCCGGAGCTGAAGACCAGCCGCCTGAATCCCCGCATGCACCGCACGCTGGCCGTGGTGATCCGGCGGGACAAGCCCGTCAACAAGGCCTTGCGCGTGGTGCTCGATGCGATCGTGGCGGCCGGAAAGAAGCCCGGCCGCCGCTGATCGGTCTTCAGTGCCGTGTTATTCCGGAACCGCAGTCAGCGATGCACCGCCGCGTGCCCGGCCCAGCGTGCCGACGATCAGCGCCGCAATCAGCACCAGCACACCGCTGAGCACCATCGCGCTGGAGATGCCGAAGCTGTCGACCGTCACGCCACCGATCAGCGCGCCGGAGGCAATTGCCACCTGGAAGCCGCTCACCAGCAGGGCCTGGCCGGCTTCGGGTGCGTCGGGCACCGCTTCCATCATCCAGCCCGTGAGCGCCACCGGGATCAGGCCGAAGGCCACGCCCCAGATCACGACCACCACCGCGCCGGGCACGAAGCCGGAACCGATCACCGTCGTCAGCAGCAGGGCGGTGGCGAGCATCAGCGCCGCCAGCAGGGTGGTGCCGCGCACGCTGCGCGCCACCAGGCTGCCGCCGACGAAGGTGCCGACGAAGCCCACCGCGCCGTAGACCAGCAGCAGCGTCGAAACCGAGTTGGGCGCCAGACCGAACACCTGTTGCAGCAGCGGCTTCAGGTAGGTGTAGGCCGCGAAGTGGCCGGCGATGAAGAACAGCACCGCGAGCAGGCCGACCTGCGCCATGCGGCGCGTGAGCGGCGTCAGCAGGTCGCGTGCGCCGATGGCGCGCACCGGCGGAATCGCGGGCAGCAGCCACAGCTGCACCAGCAGCACGACGGCCGCCAGCGCACCGGTCACGGCGAACGAGGCGCGCCAGCCGAACAGCGTGCCGAGGAACGAGCCTGCCGGCACCCCGAGCACCGTGGCGGCCGACACACCGGCCAGTACCAGCGACATGGCGCGTGCCTGCGATGCATGTGGCACCAGCTGCGTGGCAGCGGCGGGCGCAAAGGTCCAGAAGCCGCCCACGCACAGGCCGAGCAGCAGGCGCGCCACCAGCATCGTGCCGAAGTTGGGCGCGAAGGCGGCGAGCAGGTTCGAGGCAATCAGCAGCGTGGTGAGCGCGATCAGCACGGTGCGGCGGTCGAGCTTGCCCGACGCCACGATCAACGCCGGGCCGGCGAAGGCGGCCAGCACGCCGGGCATGGTGACCATCAGGCCGGCCGTGCCGTCGGACACGTTGAGCCCGCGCGCAATGTCGGTCAGCAGGCCGATGGGCATGAACTCGGTCGAGACCATCGCGAAGGTGCCGACGGCGATAGAGCTGACGGCGAGCCATGCGGAGCGGGACGCAGGAGCCGGTGCGGAGACCGGCGCCGATGCAGCGAGGTCGTCGATGCACGGGTTGCTGCTTGGGGAATTCATCATGGGAAGCGGTCCTTGGAAGCATCGGCGACGCGTGGGCCAATGCTGGTGAAGAGGCTTTGGAGTGTGCGAGCCGTCGCCTCCGCGACAAAGACACCGGGGAGCAGTAGTCAGTTTCCCTGGGGCGAACAATCGACCCTTTTGATGGCTGTAGCCATCCGCGTATCCGTATTTGCTGGCTTTGCTGGCACGGTCCGCAGCTACAGCACCCGGCCGTCGGCGATGAACGAGTCGCCGATCAGTACACGAAAGGCCGCACCCTGCGCAAACTTCGGTTGCGCCACGGCCGGTGAGAGGAATTCGACCTCCAGCGCCGCAGGCTTGCCGCGCTCCAGCGCATCGCCCGGTGGAACGACCCAGCGCGCCGAGAAGCCTTCCTTGTCGATCACCAGCGCGCAGCGGTATTCACCCGGCGCAATCGGCACGTCCTGCGAGGGCAGCGCGGGTTTGCGGAAGATGAGCTCTACGCGTGCATGCGGCGTGAAGGTACCGGCCGTGTCGAAGCTCGGCGACGCGACTGCCGGTGCGCGCGGCGCACGGCGCGGGCGCTTGCTGATGAGCCATGCAATCACGTTGCCGATGATCGGCACCCACAGCACCATCAGCAGCGTGGCGATGTCGCGTGTGGTGGTGCCGGGTGTCGCGTAATGCTGGACGACGGCGCCACCGACGGCCACGCACAGCAGGACGATGACGATGACCTTGCGGCGGAACTGGATCTTGGTGGTGCTCATGTTCTGGGTAGCGCCGCTTCGGGAAACGATGGAATGTCGGATGCGTGATCGAGTCACGGCACCTCATGCGAGGTCTGGTTGCGAGTCTAGGCCCACCGTGAGTGCCGGCTCATCCCACCCGCAGCACCGCATCGGCCGGCAGCGCCTGCCAGTCGATCCATTCGCCCACCGCCAGCTGATGCGTGGAGGCGGCAGCACCTTGCACATCGCCCCATTGCAGCGTGAGCTTGCGCGCGCCGAGTCGCAGCGCGATCTCGAAGCCCGGCCAGTGCGCGGGCACGCGCGGCGTCAGCGAGAGCTGGCGGCCTTTCACGCTCAGGCCCAGCAGCGTTTCGACCGCCGCACGATGCAGCCACGCGGCCGAGCCGGTGTACCAGCTCCAGCCGCCGCGGCCCACGTAGGGCGCGGCACCGTAGATGTCGCCCGCCATCACGTAGGGCTCCAGTTCGTAGGCCGGCCCGCGCTCGGGGTGTTGTGCGCGATGTGCGGGGCTCAGTCCCTCGAAGCTCCGCCACGCGGCCTCGTGGTCGCCCTGCAGCGCTTGCGCCATCAGCGCCCACACCGCACCGTGCGAATACTGTCCACCGTTCTCGCGCACGCCGGGCGGGTAGGCCTGGATGTAGCCCGGGTTGTTGCCCGAACGCGCGAAAGGCGGCGTCAGCAGGCGCAGCAGTCCGGCCGGTTCGTCGTGCAGCAGTTTCTTGACGGATTCCATCGCCGGCCCCGTGTGCGCCGCGTCCGAGGCGCCCGACAGCACCGACCACGCCTGCGCAATCAGGTCGATGCGGCATTCGTCGTTGGACGACGAACCCAGCGGCGCGCCGTTGTCGAAGAAGGCGCGGCGGAACCACGCGCCGTCCCAGCCGGCATCGTGCAACGCGGCGATCCAGCCGGTGCGCGCCGCCGTCCAGCGCGCGACGCGTTCGTGTTCGCCGCGTGCCTGTGCCAGCGGCGCGAACTGCGCGACCACGCTGCACAGGAACCACGCGAGCCACACCGATTCGCCGCGGCCTTCGTTGCCCACGCGGTTCATGCCGTCGTTCCAGTCGCCGGTGCCCATCAGCGGCAGGCCGTGCACGCCGGTCTTCAGGCTGCGGTCGATGGCGCGCGCGCTGTGCTCGAACACACTGGCCATCTGGCCGCTGCGCTGAGGTGCGTAGTAGGCGTCTTCGGCGCCGTCGGGAATGGCGGGGCCTTCGATGAAGCCGGCCATCTCGTCGAGCAGAGACGGGTCGCCCGTCACCTCGACATAGTGCGCCGACGCATACGGCAGCCACAGCAGGTCGTCCGAGAAATGCGTGCGCACGCCGGCACCGCCGGGCATGTGCCACCAGTGCTGCACATCGCCTTCGGGAAACTGCCGCGCCGCGTTGACCAGGATCTGCTCGCGCAGCCGCGCCGGGTCGGTGAGTGCGAAGGCCATTGCGTCCTGCAGCTGGTCGCGAAAGCCGAAGGCGCCACCCGCCTGGTAGAAGCCCGCTTTCGACCACAGCCGGCAGGCCAGCGTCTGATAGATCAGCCAGCGGTTGACCAGCGCGTCGAACAGCGGGTCGGGCGTGCGCACCTGCAGGCGGCCGAGCAGCTCGTCCCAGAAGCCGCGCACCTGCGCCAGTGCTTCGGGCACGTCGCGCTGGCGCCAGCGGCGAGAGAGTTCGAGTGCGGCGTCTGCGCTGTTCGCATGGCCCAGCACGAAGGTGAAGCTGGCGGTGTCGCCGGCCGCCACCACAAATTCGCCGCCGATGGCCGCGCAGGCGTCGAGTCCGCTGCCGGCACGCCGTGCGAGCGTGTCGGGCACTTCGACCATGCCGCGATCGCCGAAGAATTCATTGCGGTCGCAGGTCCATTGCGTGGCACCTTGCAGCCCCGCCAGCAGCATGAAGGCAGTGCTGCCGCCGAAGCCCGCGCCCGATTCGCGCTGCTGGCCGAACACGGTCGGCTGGTCTTCCGGCTTCCAGCAATGCACGGTGCGCCGCGTGCCACGCGCATCGCCAAGCTGCCACTCGGCCATGGCCAGTGCGCGCAGGCGGCGCGTGCCGGTGCCGCTGTTTCGCACGCGCACATGCACGAGCTTGACGGCCTCGTCGCGGTCGGCGAAGAAGGTGGTTTCCAGCGCGAGACCATTCGCCTTGTGCTCGAACACCGTGTAGCCCTGTCCGTGTCGCACACGGTGGCGTGCGCTGCCTGAGTTGCCACCAGCAGGTGTCAGCGGCAGCATCTCGCGCGAAGCAAGGTCCTGCAGCAGGTAGTGCTCGAAGGCCGGGTCCTGCACCGGGTCGTTCGACCACGGCGTCACCTGGTGCATGCGGCTGTTGCCGGCCCAGGTGAAGCCCGTGCCCCACTCGGACACCTGGAAGCCGAAGCCCGCATTGGCGATCACGTTGATCCACGGCCGCGGCGTGCGCCGGCCCGCGCCGACCTCGAAGCAGAACTCGCCGGTGCCGGCGTCGAAGTCACCGGTCGGGGCGTTGGCCGATGGCGTCGGGGCGGGGCGCGGCAGCAGGGGCACGCTTGGCAGCGCGGCGGCGGCGGCGACCGTCGATGCCGCCGTGTCGTTGCGGGCCTCGTGCAGCGCAGCCACCTGCACTTCGAGCGGGCGCCCGTCGGCCGTGAAGACCGCGCGCGCCAGGCTGGAGAACGCGGCCTTTTCCGAAGGCACAACGTCCTGGTCGCGCAGCAGGTAGAAGCCGGCCGTGTCGTTGCGCGGAAAGCTGTTCTGCGTCTGCTGCGCGACGCGCGCGCGCAGGCTTTCTATTTCACGCTGCAACGGCATCAGGTACGAATTGGGCTCGCTGTTGAGCACCACCAGGTCGCAGGCCACGCCGCCGAAGCCCCACCAGGGCTGGGCGCGCAGCAGCGTGTTGATGAGCCCCATGCCGATCATCGAGTGGATGTGCACCAGCACGATGGGCTTGTCGCCCGAGATGCCGAAGCGCCAGATCTGCCGCAGGTCGATCAGCCCGCGGTCGCGCATGACGCGCGGCGTGGTGTAGGTGAGGATGGTCGTCAGGTCCTGCAGCGCCAGGTTCTGCGCGGGCGCGATGCTCAGGTCGCGCAGCCGCACCTGCGCCAGCGTGGCGGCCATGCGGGTGGCGCGCTCCACGTGCATCGGCTGCATGTAGCGGTCGATGCCGGGCATCAGCGCGTCGATGTTCTTGTCGGCTGCGGTGGCAAAGCTCAGGCGCGCGGTGGTGCCGGGCGCAATCGACAGCCGCACGCGCAGGCAGGCGATGGGGTCCAGCCCGTTGACCTGCTTGCCGTTGGGCGTGAGCGGCTGCGCGTCGAGCGCGGGGTTGGCCAGCGTGCGGTTGCGCCCGATGAAGGCGCGCCGGTCGGTCATGCAGTCGACCGAGAGCACGTGCGCGTCCGCCGAGGCCAGGAAGTGCGCGGCGGCCATCACCGCGTCGCCATGCAGGCGCGGCTTGCGCGACATCAGCAGCGCGCGCCACGCGGGCTCCCAGCGCGACTCGACGAACAGGTTGGCGAAGGCCGGATGCGCCTCGTCGGCCTTGGGGTTCGACAGCACCGGCTCGAAGTACGAGACCAGTTCGAGCGTGCGCGTTTCCTCGCCCGAGTTGTGCAGCGTGATGTTGCGCAGCTCGGTGTCGTCCTCGGGGCTGATGAGCACAGTGGTACGCACCTGCAGGCCGGGGCCGGTCGCGTCGAACTGCACGTGGTCGGCCAGGAAGCGGGTGCGGTAGCGCCAGCCGTCGCCCGGCGCGGGCAGGGCGGTGAGCGAGGTGAGTTCCTGGGTGCCCTCGTCGCGCACGAAGAAGAAGGTGCCGTAGCTGTCGCGCAGCGGGTCGTCGCGCCAGCGCGTCACGTTGAACGAATGCCAGCGGCTCACGCCGGCGCCGTTGGCGCGCAGGGCAACGGTGTAGCGGCCGTTCGACAGCAGGTGCGTGGGCTGAAAGCCGGGTGCCATCGGGTCGACCAGGCGGGGCTGGAACAGCGGCGCCAGCTCGGCCTGGCTGGGCTCGGGCGGCGTGCGCGGATCGGCGCTGCCGATGATCTGCCGCGGCGTGCGCTCGTGCAGCAGCGACTCGTGCGCCTGCACCAGCGCGGCGCTGCCGAACCAGCGGCGCGGCGCGTCGGCGCACAGCAGGTTGCACAGCGCCACCAGCGACATGCCCTGGTGGTGCGCCATGAAGTTGCGCACCACGGTGAAGTCCTGCCCCTCGGGCTGGCGCGAGACGGTGAAGTCGACCGCGTCGTGAAAGCCGAACTCGCCGCGCGCACCGAGCGATTCGAGCAGTTCAAGGTTGATCACCGCCGCCCCGGGCGCGAACGGCGCGGCCATGGCGCTGGCATAGGGCGCCACCACGCGGTCGGTGGGCGGCGTGCGCCGCAGCGCGAGGCGCGGCACGCCGAAGGGCGAGTACTGGTAGGCCAGCGAGTGGTCTTGTGCGAAGTAGGCCGATTCGGAAACGCCCCACGGCAGGTTCTGCGCCCGCCCGAAGGCCTGCTGCTCGGCAATGGCAGCGGCGTTGGCCACTTGCAGCAGGCCATCGGTGGGCTCGGTCATCACCAGCGCGGGCATCACGTACTCGAACATCGAGCCCGACCACGACTTCAGGCTGGGCTGGAAGCCGACCAGCAGGAACGGCCGGCCCAGCGCCATCCAGTGGCGGCGCGGTACGTCGCCCTTGGCAATCGCCAGGAAGCTCAGCAGCCGCGACTCAGAGGCCAGCAGGTCGTAGTAGCTCGCGTCGAGCACGTTCTCCTCGACCCGCAGGCCGATGTGGAACAGGTGGCGCTTGGGGTCGTAGAGGCCGCTGAAGTCCATGCCGGCGTGCAGCGCGTCGCAGCGCACGGCCAGTGCTTCTAGCGCGGGTGCTTCATGCGGCTGGCAGCCTTCGGACGCGAAGGTGCGGCAGGCCTGCGCCACGGCCACGAGGTGGCCCGCGAAGTTGCCGCTGTCCACGCTCGATACGTAGTCTGGCGGCAGCGGCTTCAGCGTTTGCGTGTCGTACCAGTTGAACAGGTGGCCGTTGTGCTTCTGCATGCGGTCCACGCTGTCGAGCGTGGCGGCGATGCGGGCGAGCAGGGCGGGGGTGTCGATCCACCCGAACTCGCGCGCGCAGCAGGTGGCCAGCAGGTACATGCCGATGTTGGTCGGCGAGGTGCGATGCGCAACGGTGGGCTGCGGCTCCAGCTGCAGGTTGTCGGGAGGCAGGTGGTTGTCGTCCGGGCCCACCACGTGCTCGAAGAAGCGCCAGGTGTCGTGCGCAAGCTTTTCGAGATACGTGCGCTGATCGGCGTTGAGCGGGTCTGGCGCTTTTGCCTCGGTGCGGCTGCCCCACCAGGCCGCGACCGGCGCCAGCGCCCACAGCACGAACAGCAGCGCGCCGATCACCGGGTAGGCGCTCCAGAGCGCCGCCACCGCGAGTGCGACGCACACCACGCTGCTCGCGGCGGCATTGCGCAGGAAGGGCGTGAGGCGACCGCTCGATTGCGCCTGTGCCTGCGCGGCCGTAGTCCATTCGAGCAGGTGCCGGCGGCTGACCACGAGGCGCCACGTCGCGCGGAACCATGCGTCGAGCAGCAGCCGAGTTTGCGCCGCGAGTTGCACGAACTGCCAGGCCGCACCGGCCATGGCGCGCAGCAGCTCGACCGCGCCCACGTCGAAGAAGTGGCGCAGCTCGATGGCGCGGCGCGTGGGCACCAGCCCGGCCAGCGCACCGAGCAGTGGCCCCAGCGTGAGCGCCGACGCCACTGCCGCCAGCGCCCAGCCCAGCGGCATGGCCTGCGTGAAGACCACCAGCACCAGCAGCGCGAAAGAAGCCGGCACCACCAGCGAGCGGCGCAGGTTGTCGCTCATCTTCCAGAGGCCCAGCGCGTCGATGCCGAAGCGGCGCGCGCGCCACATCAGCGGCAGCAGCTGCCAGTCGCCGCGCACCCAGCGGTGCACACGCGACGCCGCAACGCCGGCATGGTGCGGATGGTCCTCGACAAGTACTACGTCGCTCACCATCGCGCAGCGCGCGACCGTGCCTTCGAGCAGGTCGTGGCTGAGCACCGCGCCGTCGGGCAGGCGGCGATCGAGCGTGGCGTGCAGCGCACGCACGTTCAGCAGGCCCTTGCCGGTGAAGGAGCCGCTGCCGAACACGTCCTGGTAGATGTCGGAGGCGCCGCTGCCGTAGGGGTCGAGCCCGCACTGGCCGGCGAACACCCAATGGAAGAAGGAGCGCTCGTGCCGCTGTGGAAACGGCGTGACGATGCGCGGCTGCAGGATGCCGAAGCCGGCGACCACGCGCTGGCGTTGCACGTCGATTTCGGGTGCGTTGAGCGGATGCGCGGCAATCGACACCAGGTCGCGCAGGGCGCCGGGCGGCAGGCCGGTGTCGCTGTCGAGCGTCAGCACATACGGCGTGCGGCCGGCGGCGAGCCGCAGGCCCGGTGCGAGCGGCAGGAAGCCGCTGGCGTCGCCGGCTGCGAGCAGGCGCACCAGCATTTCCAGCTTGCCGCGCTTGCGCTCCCAGCCCATCCAGCGCTGCTCGGTGTCGCTCCAGCTGCGCGGGCGGTGCAGCAGCAGGAAGCGCGGCGCCTCACCGGGCGCCACGGGGTATTTGGTGTTGAGCGCGGCGATGCGTTGCAGGGCGTCGTCGAGCAGCGGGCCGTCTTCAGGCAGCGAGGCCAGCGGTGCATCGGCCCAGTCGGTGAGCAGCGCGAACTGCGCGTGCGTTTCGCGGTTGGCGAGCCAGTGCAGTTCGAGCCGGTGTGCGAGCTGTGCGTTGTTCGCGTTCGAGCCCAGCAGCGTGGGCATGACGACGAGCGCGCGGTGCCGCTCGGGAATGCCGTTCGCAAAATCCAGACGCGGCAGGCCCTGCACTCGCACCGACTCGGCCATGATGCGCTGCGCAAGCGCGAGCAGCGCTTCGGACAGCGGCCATGCCAGAAGGACGAGCGCCAGCACGGTGGTCCAGTCTTCGCGGTGCGGCAGGCTGTGCACCACGGCGAACAGCAGCAGCGCGGTGCCCAGCGCCACGGAGCCGACGTAGACAGGCAATCGCCAGCCGCGATGGCTGCGTGCCTGTCGCGTGTCGGGCGCCCGCCCGGCGCGGCCCGCATGGCCGTTCGATTGCAGCGCCGCGATCAGCGCGCGCCTGCCCTTGCCGAAGAGGTAGTAGCCGGCGGTGCCGTCGGCGCGGTCGGTCTCCGCGCCCGCGTCGTCGGCCGGCGCGCTGGCGGCCAGTTGCACCACGGCTTGCGCGACGGCGCGCTCGGGCTGTTCGCTGCTGCGCGCCACCTGCTCCATCGCATGCGTGATCTGCTGGCGCGTGAGCTCGCTCTCGTTGGCGAAGCTCGGCAGTTCGCGCAGTACGCGCAGCGAACGGCTCACAGGCTCGATCAGGTCGCTCCACTCGACCTGGCCGATCATGCGCAGCGTGGTGATGATGTTGCCGACCGTGAGATTGGCGGCGGCCTGCGCGTTCTGCGCTTCGCCGATCAGCGCCGGTCCGTTGGGGCAGTGCTGCTCGGTCCAGCGCACCAGCGCGGGCATGTCTTCGCCATGCTCGACGGGCAGGCGCTGCCACAGCTGCGTGAGGTAGTTGTCCTGCAGGCCGTGGCTTTGCAGCGCGCGGTAGAGCACGTCGAGGTCCTGCACCGAAAGGTGCGGCGCGGCGTCCCATGCGGCATGCGCGATCTCGCGCGCCACCTTGTTCTCGGCAATGCTCTCGGCCACGCGGCGCAGGTTTTCGAGCAGCACCACGCGCAGGGTGGTGGGCAGCGCCCACAGCTCGCCGAGCGTGAGCTCGTCGATGTCCTGGTAGGCGTTGAGGAAGGCTGTGAACAGCGTCTTGTTGAGCACGCTGTCGGTGTGGGCCACGTAGGCCCAGGCAATGCCGTACACGCGCGGCAGGCCCGCCAGCGGCGGCGCGGCGAGCTTGGGCAGGCGCGCGTAGTAGCTGCGCGGCACGCCGTCGTGAATCTGCTGGAGCTGCGCCTCGACCAGGTGGAAGTTGTCGAGCAGCCACTCGGCCGCAGGCGACACATAGCGACCGCTGAGCGAGATCAGCGCGATGTAGTCGAAGGCGTTGCGCAGCGACGCGAGGTTTTCGTCCACGCGCGGAAAGAAGGGCGCCCCCTCGCGCGCGAGGCGGCGGTCTTCTTCCACCGCCTGGGCGCGGGCGAGGCTGTGGCCGTGCTGCTCGAAGCGCTGGATGCCGAAGAGTTCGGCGCGGATCGGTGCGGCTACCGGATCATGCGGGCCGAGCAGCAGCGCCCGGGCGTACGGACTGAGTCCCTGGAGACGATCGACGACGGCTGCGGCGCTCAAGCGATGGCGAAGAGACCGATACCCAGCACCACGGCCACGCAGGCGATCGTGACGATGCGGCCCGCAGCGAGCGCGCGCACCCGTTGCATGTGGCTTCGCAGCGAGAACCAGCGCCCGTGAGCGCGCGCGCAGTGGCGCATGTGGGAGGCCAGCGCCTTGGCGTCGTTGCCGACGAAGTCGATGGGCGAATGGGTGAGGGACTGCGGGACTGGCATGGCAACGGGCTCCTTGTAACGACTTCGAGCTGCCGCGCGATTGCGAGAACTGTGAACGTGTCCGACCGTACCCTTTTAAATGACCTTACAGGTGCCTGATTGCCGATGCCGGACGTAGGAAAGGGCGCCGAAGCGCCCTTTGCCGTGGCCGGAATGGGTGTGGTCAGCCCGTATTGCGCAGCCCCGCTGCCACCCCGTTGATCGAGATGTGGATGCCGCGCTGCAGCCGCTCGCCGCCGTCGCCCGCGCGGTAGCGCCGCATCAGCTCGACCTGCAGGTGGTGCAGCGGGTCGATGTACGGAAAGCGGTGGCGCACCGAGCGCTGCATTTCGGCATTGCCTTCGAGCCGCTGCTTTGCGCCGGTGATGAGCGTGAGCGCATCCGACGTGCGGTGCCATTCGGCATCGATCATCGAGAACACCTTCTGGCGCAGCTTGCGGTCGGTGACCAGCTCGGCGTAGCGCGAAGCCAGTGCGAGGTCGCTCTTGGCCAGCACCATGTCCATGTTCGACAGCAGCGTGCGGAAGAAGGGCCACTGCTCGTACATGCGCTGCAGCAATGCCTGGCGCTCCTTCTTCCCCGCGGCCGTGCCCGCTGCAGCGAGGAACTGTTCGACGCCCGAGCCGAAGCCGAACCAGCCCGGAATGGTCAGGCGGCACTGGCCCCAGCTGAAGCTCCATGGCACCGCGCGCAGGTCGTCGATCTTGTGGCTGGGGTTGCGCGAGGCGGGGCGCGAGCCGATGTTGAGTTCGGCGATCTCGCGGATCGGTGTGGAGCCGAAGAAGTAGTCGCCGAAGCCCGGGGTTTCGTAGACCAGCTTGCGGTACGCGGCCATGCTCGCGGTCGAAAGCTCGCCCGCGGCCGAGAGGAAGGTGGCGGGCGCCGACTTGCCCTGCGGCAGCAGCGTGGCTTCGAGCGTGGCGGCCACCAGCGTTTCGAGGTTGCGCCGGCCGATCTCGCGGTTGGCGTACTTCGAGCCGATGACTTCGCCCTGCTCGGTCAGGCGGATCTGGCCACGCACGGTGCCGGGCGGCTGCGCGAGGATGGCCTGGTAGCTCGGGCCGCCGCCGCGTCCCACGGTGCCGCCGCGGCCATGGAACATGCGCAGGCGAATGGGGTTGGCCTTCTTCTTGTTGAGCTCGTCGAACAGCGACACCAGCGCGATGCCCGCGCGGTACAGCTCCCAGTTGCTGGTGAAGATGCCGCCGTCCTTGTTGCTGTCGCTGTAGCCTAGCATCACGTCCTGCTCGGCGCCCGAGCGTTCGACGAGCGCCTGGATGTTCGGCAGTGCATAGAAGGCGCGCACGATTGGCGCGGCGTTGCGCAGGTCTTCGATGGTTTCGAACAGCGGCACCACGATCAGGTCGCAGGTCGCGTTGCTGTCCATCGCGCCGCGCAGCAGGCCCACTTCTTTCTGCAGCAGCAGTGCTTCGAGCAGGTCGCTCACCGTTTCGGTGTGGCTGATGATGTAGTGACGGATGGCCGCGGCGCCATAGCGCGCACGCGCAACGCGAGCGGCGGCGAAGATGGCCAGCTCGCTCTTCGCAAGCGGCGAGTAGTCGGCGTCGGGCACGCGTAGCGGGCGGGCGTCGTCGAGCAGCCTGAGCAGCAGTGTCTGCTTGGCTTCTTCGGCAAGCGACGCATACGAGGGCTCGATGCGCGCGGTGGCCAGCAGCTCGGCGATCACCGCTTCGTGCTTGTCTGAGCTCTGGCGCAGGTCGACCGTGGCCAGGTGAAAGCCGAACACCTCGACCGCTCGAATCAGCGGCAGCAGGCGCGGCGCGGCGAGCACGTTGCCGTGCTTTTCCTCGAGCGACTCGGCCACGGTGCGCAGGTCGGCCAGGAAGTCTTCGGCCTTGGCGTACGGGTTCTGGGGCGCGACGGCATGGCGCGCGGCCTCGCCGCCGGTGAGCTCGCGCAGCGTGGCCGCCAGGCGCGCATACACACCGGTGAGGGCGCGGCGGTAAGGCTCGTCCTTGCGGTGCTCGTTGGTGTCGGGCGAGCGTTCGGCCAGCGCCTGCATCTCGACCGTCACATCGACCAGCGTGGCCGACAGCGACAGCTCGCCGCCCAGGTAGTGCACTTCGGTGAGGTAGTGGCGCAGCGCCAGTTCGCACTGGCGGCCCAGGGCGTATTCGAGCGTCTGGGCGGTGACGTTGGGGTTGCCGTCGCGGTCGCCGCCGATCCACTGGCCCATGCGCAGGAAGGGCGCGACCGATGGCGTGTGGCCGCCCTGGGCGAGGGCTTTTTCCAGGTCGGCGTAGACGCGCGGAATCTCGCGCAGGAAGGTGGCCTCGTAGTAGCTCAGCGAGTTCTCGATTTCGTCGGCCACGGTGAGCTTGGAAAAGCGCAGGATGCGCGTCTGCCAGATCTGCGTGACGCGGGTGCGCATCTGCGTTTCGTTCTCGGCAAATTCGAGCGGCGAGAGCGCATCCTTGCCGCCCGCATAGGCACTCTGGCGCAGCCTGATTTCGTCGCGCACCGTGAGCAATTGCGCGATGGCGCGCTCGGCATCGAGGATGCTCTTGCGCTGCACTTCGGTCGGGTGCGCGGTGAGCACCGGCGAAACGTAGCTGTGGGCCAGCGAGGCGACGATGTCGTCGGGCTTCACGCCGGCCTTGCGGATACGGGCGAGTGCCGTTTGCAGGTCGCCCTCGACGCTTTCGCCGGCGCGTTCCGTTTCCGTGCGGCGGCGGATCTGGTGGCGGTCTTCAGCGAGGTTGGCCAGGTGGCTGAAATAGGTAAAGGCGCGAATCACGCGCACCGTTTCGGCCGCGCTCAGGCCCTTGAGCAGGTTCTTCAGCGCGCGGTCGGCGGCGTGGTCGGCATCGCGGCGGAAAGCCACGGACAAGGTGCGGATCTTTTCGACCAGCGCGTAGGTCTCGTCTCCTTCCTGCTCCCGGATCACGTCGCCGAGGATCCGGCCCAGCAGCCGGATATCGTCGATCAGTGGCTGGTCTTCGGCCTGGCGGCGCTTGGGGGGAGCAGGGGTCTTGCTGGCTTTCATTCGATGTTTGTCCTGGACTTTTTGACTTCTTGAATGGATGCGCCGCCTGCGTTGTTGCGGCGCAACATGCTAGCATTCCGGCGGTTTAGAACATGTACTTTTGGAACCGGTCTTGAGCAATATCGTGATCGCCACGCGCGAAAGCCGCCTGGCACTGTGGCAAGCCGAACACGTCCGGGCGCTTTTGCAAGAAAAGGGCCACACGGTCAGCCTGCTCGGCCTGACGACCACCGGCGACCAGATCCTCGACCGCACGCTCAGCAAGGTGGGCGGCAAGGGGCTCTTCGTGAAAGAGCTCGAACTCGCGCTCGAAGAAGGGCGCGCCGACATCGCGGTCCATTCGCTCAAAGACGTGCCGATGGACCTGCCCGAAGGCTTCGCGCTGGCCTGCGTGCTGGAGCGCGAAGACCCGCGCGACGCGCTCGTCTCCCCCCGCTATGAATCGCTCGACGCACTGCCGCAGGGTGCGGTCGTCGGCACTTCGAGCCTGCGCCGCGTGGTGCTGCTGCGCGCGCTGCGGCCCGACCTGCGCATCGAACCGCTGCGCGGCAACCTCGACACCCGCCTGCGCAAGCTCGACGAAGGGCAATACGACGCCATCGTGCTGGCGGCGGCCGGGCTCAAGCGGCTGGGGCTGGAAAGCCGCATCCGCGTGGCCTTCGATCCCGACACCATGCTGCCGGCCGCAGGGCAGGGCGCATTGGGCATCGAGGTGCGCGCGGATCGCACCGAACTCATCGAACTGCTGCGCTCGCTGGCCCACCAGGGCGACTGGCTTTCCACCGCCGCCGAGCGCGCTGTGAGCCGCGCAATGGGCGGCAGCTGCTCCATGCCGCTGGCGGCCCATGCGCGCTGGCAGGCCGACGGCGCGCTGCGCATCGACGCCGCTTGGGGCGACCCGGAAGGCAATGCGCCTCTGGTGAAGGTGCATGCGCTGGCGCAGGCCGGCGATTTCGCGCAGGCCGATGCGCTCGGCGAGCACGCCGCGGCGCTGCTGCGCGACGCCGGGGCCCACTGATACCGGTGGTCATCGTATGACCGCCCGTCCCGTCATCGTCACGCGGCCGGCGCGCGAGGCGGCGCAATGGGTGAGCGACCTGCGCGCCGCGGGGCTCGATGCGGTGGCGCTGCCGCTCATCGTGATCGAACCGGTGGCCGACGCCGAGCCGCTGCGCGCCGCGTGGCGGCAACTGGCGGATTACGCGGCGCTGATGTTCGTGAGCGCCACGGCCGTCGAACATTTCTTCCAGCACAAGAACGCTGCCGATACGCTGGCAGGGCGCCGCTTCTGGGCCACGGGCCCTGGCACCACGCGCGCCTTGCTTCGCGCCGGCGTGCCGTCGGAACTCATCGACGCGCCGCCCCCCGAGGCCACGCGCTTCGACTCCGAAGCGCTGTGGGAGCGCGTGCAGGCCCAGGTGTCGGCCGGTGTGCGAGTGCTCATCGTGCGTGGCGGCGACGAAGCCGGACACCCCACAGGGCGCGACTGGCTCGCCAATGAAATCGATGCCGCGGGCGGCTATCGCGACACCGTGGTGGCCTATCGCCGGTTGCCGCCATCGCTGGATGTCGTACAACATCAGCTGGCTATCGACGGTGCCGAAGGCCGCGCGATCTGGCTCTTCAGCAGCTCAGAGGCCATCGGCAATCTGCAGCGCGCGATGCCCGGTGTGCAGTGGCATGCCGCGAGTGCGGTCGCCACGCATGCACGAATCGGCGAAGCCGCGCGGGCTGCGGGTTTCGGGGCGTTGCGTGTATGCACACCGCTGCGGGATGCGCTGATCGCGTCTATAGAATCCTTGGCATGAGCGCCGCGTCCCCGTCAGACGATTTTTCCTCTCCTTCCCCAACCGCTGCCACGGCGCCGGTGCCCGCCACGCTGGCACCGCACCAGACGCCAGCCGCACAGGCAGCGGGGGCGCTGATCCTCTCCCGCATCGCATTCGGCCTCGTGGCCCTCTTGGCGCTGGCCGCCTTGCTGATGACGATCGCACTGTGGCAGAAGGTTGGCGGCATGAAGGAACAGCTGGCTCGCCAGAGCGCCGATGCCATCGCGCAGTCGATGGAGGCGCGCACGCTGGCCCGCCAGGCAAGCGACACCGTGCGCGAGGCTTCGGCCCGCGTGGCCCTGGTCGAGACCCGCGTGGCCGAAGTCGCGCTGCAACGCTCGCAGCTCGAAGAACTCATTCAAAGCCTCTCGCGTTCGCGCGACGAGAACCTCGTGGTCGACATCGAGTCGGCCGTGCGCCTTGCCCTGCAGCAGGCGCAGGTCACCGGCAGCGTCGAGCCGCTGCTGGCTGCGCTGAAGGCCGGCGACGTGCGCATCGCGCGAGCCGCGCAGCCACGGCTGACGCCACTGCAGAGGTCCATGCAGCGCGATGCCGACCGCCTGCGCAGCACCGCAAGCACCGACAGCGCCGAAGCGCTGCAGAAGCTCGACGAACTGATGCGCGGCGTGGACGACCTGCCCACGCTCAACGCCGTTGCCGTGCGCGGCACCGGCACCAACGCCTGGCAGGCCGAACCGATTCCTGCCGATGCGCCGTGGTGGCGCCGCGTGCTGCTCACCGTGCGCGGCGAGGCCCGCTCGCTGGTGCGCGTCGGCCGTATCCAGAGCCCGGAAGCAATCCTGCTGGCTCCCGAACAGTCTTACTTCCTGCGCGAGAACCTGAAGCTCAAGCTGCTCAATGCGCGCCTGTCGCTGCTGTCGCGGCAAATGGAAGCCACGCGCGGCGAGCTGTCGCAGGTAACTGCCTCGCTCAACCGCTACTTCGACCCCGCATCGCGCCGCACCCAGGCCGCCGCCACGCAGCTGCAGCAACTGCAGGCGCTGGTGAAGACGGCCGAGCCGGTCCGCATCGACGACACGCTCGCGGCACTGGCTACCGCCGCAGCAGGACGCTGATCGGACATGCGCGCAGCAATCTGGCTCCTCGCACTGTTCGCTGTTGCAGCAGCAGTCGCCCTGTTCGCAGGCAACAACCAGGGCACGATCACCGTGTTCTGGCCGCCCTGGCGTGTCGACCTGTCGCTGAACCTCGTGCTCGTGATCCTGCTGGTGGCCTTCGTGCTGATGCACGTGGCTTTGCGGGCACTGGCAGCGTTGTTCTCGCTGCCGACGCAGGCGCGCCAATGGCGGCTGCAGCAGAAGGAGCGCACGTTGCATGCAGCCCTGCTCGATGCGATGGTGCAGCTGATCTCGGGGCGCTTCTCGCGTGCACGCAAGGCCGCGCAGGCCGCGCTCACGCAAGAGAAAACGCTGTCGGCGCTCGGCGCCAGCCTGCCGCAGGCTCAACAGGTGCGCGTGTTGTCGCACCTGCTGGCGGCCGAGAGTGCACAGGCCTTGCAAGACAAGCCAGCGCGCGACGCGCATCTGCAGCAGGCCCTCAATGAAAGCGCCGACCGCGCCGTGCTCGCCAGCCCGGAGACGCGCGAAGGCGTGCAACTGCGCGCGGCGCGCTGGGCGCTCGAAGACCGCGACGCAGCCGCGGCACTCGCGCGGCTCGAAGAACTGCCGCAAGGCGCGCAGCGCCGCACGCTCGCATTGCGCCTGCGGCTCAAGGCGGCACGGCAGGATCGCCGCACGCTCGAGGCGCTCGAAACCGCGCGCCTGCTGGCCAAGCACCGCGCCTTCTCGGACGCCGCGGCTCAGAGCATCGTGCGCGGACTGGCGACCGAGCTGCTGACGGGTGCGCACGATCCGGCACAGCTGCTTCGCGCGTGGACCGAACTCGATGCCAACGAGCGCGATATGCCCGAAGTGGCGATTCACGCGGCCCAACGCATGGTCGCGCTGCGTGGCGACCTTGCTCTGGCCCGCGGCTGGCTGCTGCCGGCCTGGGAGCGCATGGTGGCCAACCCGCGCGCGCTCGGCGATGCGCTGCGTGTCAAACTGGCGCGTGCGCTCGAAGCGGGGCTCGACTCGGTCGATGCCGACTGGCTGGCGCGCATCGAAAGCGCGCAGCGCAACAACCCGCGCGACCCGAACCTTCAGTACCTCGCGGGCATGGCTTGCATGAAGCGCCAGTTGTGGGGCAAGGCCCAGCAGCTGTTGACGCAGGCCGGTCTTGGGCTGCAGGACACCGATCTGTACCGCCGTGCCTGGCTTGCGTTGGCCCAGTTGGCCGAAGACCGCGACGATGCCGAGCAGGCTGCCGAGGCGTGGAAGCGCGCGGCGCAGATCGAGAACAGCTGAGCGTTTTCAGGGGCAGGACCTCTCGGCGTTCAGGCCCGATGACCGCGCCAATGGCTTGCCACTGCCGAAGATCAGCAGACTGACGCCGGCCAGCACCCAGACGCCGACACCCCCGTAGAGCATCACCAGCCCGAAGCTATGCACCAGCGCCGCATGCACGACGGCGCCGGACGGGTCCGCCTGCGACAGCGCCGGAAAGCCTTCGGCAAGCGACGCGAAGTTGCCGGCTGCGATCTTCTCCGCCAGCGCGCGCAATTGCATTGCGTCCAGCGATGCCGACAACGCGCCGCGCAGATGCGCATGAATGCCTTCGAGCAGGATGAAGCCCATCAGCGCGATGTTGATGGCCAGCGTGATCAGCCGCGCGCTCATGTCCATGCCCGAGGCCATGCCCGCGCGCGAACTGGGCACCGAGCCGGTAGTGGTGTTGGTCACTGGCGTGTTGGTCAGGCCCAGCCCGATGCCGGCCAGCAGGCAGCCGGGCAGCATCGTCATCCAGCTGGCGTGGGCCATGCCGCTGCCGTAGCGCATTGCCATGAAGCCGAGCCCGATGACGAACAGGCCCGCCGGAATTACCACGCCTGGTCGGTAGCGCACCGACAGTCGCTCGGCCAGCGGCGGCAGCACGAGCGTGGGCAGCGTGTAGGCCAGCAACGCAGAGCCGACCGTGACCGCGTCGTAGCCCAGCGCGCCCTGGAAGTAGATGGGCAGGTAGATCATGAACGGCCAGAAACTGAAGTTCATGCCGATGGAGCCGATGATCGAACCCGAGAAGTTGCGGATTTTGAAGACCGAGAAGTCGAACATCGGATGCGGGTTGATCTTCTCCACCCATAGGAAGATCACGAAGCTTGCGGCCGAAGCCGCGATCACGCCAATGGCCAGCGGGCTCGCAAAGCCGAGGCCCGGCCCCTGCGTGATGAAGTACGTCAGGCCCAGCACCGCAAGCGACAGCGTGACGATGCCAGGCAGGTCGAGCCTTTGCGCGTCGGGGTCGCTCGACTCTTCCACGCTGCCGAGCACGAGGGCAACGGCCACCGCCGCCAGCGGCACGTGGACCAGGAATACCCATTGCCAGCTCGACAGCGCCACGATCGCCCCGCCGATGATCGGCCCGAACCCCAGGCCCATGCCGAAGACCACGCCCCAGATGGCGAAGGCCCTGCTGCGTTCTTTGCCCTGCTGGAACTGATGCGAGAGCACGGCAAGCTGGCAGATCAGCATCGCGCCGCCGCTCAGGCCTTGGAGGAACCGGCTGGCGATCAGCAACGGCGCGCTTTGCGCCAGCCCGCAGGCCAGCGAGGTGAGGCCGAACAGCACCACGCCGACGACGAGGATGCGCTTGCGGCCGTAGCGGTCGGCCAGCGTGCCCGCGGCCATCAATACGGTGGTGCAGGCGATGGTGTAGGCGTTCATGATCCACTGCATGTCGCTGAAGTCGGCGTGCAATGCCTGTTCGAGCGAGGGAAGAATGACCGGCACGCTGGAGATTTCCAGGCCGAACATCAGGGCAATGAGGCAGATCGCGGCCAGCGCGATCCGGTTCTTGCCGGTATGGGAGAGAGGCATCGGAGGTCTTTCGGGAGTCTTTGGCAAAGAGGTCCGGGCGATTCTGGGGAAGGCCTCTTCATGATGGAAATGATTTAATTTCCTAGAATCCATGACGATTCATCATTGACTGGTTGATTGCCATGGATTTCGACCCCGCGCTGCTGCGAGCCTTCGTGGCCGTCAAGGAAACCGGCGGCTTCACGCGTGCCGCCCAGCGGCTGCACCTTACGCAGTCGGCCATCAGCCACCAGATCCGTCGGCTCGAAGAGCAGGTGGGCCGGCCGCTGCTGCATCGCACGACACGCCGCCTCACGGTGACGGAAGACGGCGAAGACTTCCTTCGCTATGCGCAGCAGATCCTCGACACGCTCGACACGATGACGCGGCGCTTTCAACCCTCGCTGATCTCGGGCGTAGTGCGCTTCGGCGCACCGGACACCTTCATGGGCGACCGGCTGCCGCCGCTGCTCTCGCAGTTTGCGCGCTCGTTTCCCGCCACGCGCATGGAGGTCAGCGTGAGCATGCACCTCGACTTTCGCGCAATGATCAAGGCGGGTGAGCTCGATCTTGCGGTGGTGATGTCGAGGTCCGATTGCGAGGAGGGCACGCGCCTGCGGCGCACGCAGCTGGTGTGGGTGGCGGCAGAGACTTTTGAGCCGCCCGCCGGCGCGTCGCTGCCGCTGGCGTACTTTCCGAAGCCCTGCGTCAACCGTGAACTTGCCGGCGCAGCGCTGGATGCGACGCCGGTCGACTGGCACGTGGTCTTCACTTCCGCGAGCCAGCACGGCATTCGCGCTGCCGTGCTGGCGGGGTTGGCCGTGACGGTGCTCACGCGCGAGGACGTGGAGCCGGGCATGAAGATCGTCGACGGCCGCTACGGACTGCCGCCCTTGCCGAACGTGGATTTTTCGCTGATCTGGAGCGAGGGCGGCAAGACGGAATGCGCCTGCCGGTTCGGCCAGTTGATCCTGGAGATGCCCGAACTGCCGGCGCACGACAAGGCATAAAAAAACGGCGCCACTGGCGCCGTTTTTACTTGGGAGCGTGTATCGCTCAGAGGCTGCGTTGCTGCTCTTGCTCGAACGGCAGCGACATCGAACCGAGGTCGCGGCGGGTTTCGACCAGCACCAGCGGGCCTTCGTCGAGCACGACCACCGGCGGGCGTTCGCGCGGCACGTGCACCGGCTTCGGCTCGGCTGCGATGGCAGCGCGGGCTTGCGCGATGCGCTCGGCATCCGAGTTGACCCACTGCAGGCCCGAGCTCTCGGCAATCTGCGCGAGCTCGTTCAGCGGCAGCTCGAAAGGCTGAACCTTGGGCAGTGCGCGGCCGTTGGCGGCGACGGGCGCCTTGGCGCTTTCGACGACGATCGGCGCAGCTGCTGCCACGACAGCCGGTGCCGGCGCGGGGCGCTCGGTGCGGACCTGCTGCGGCGCTGCCACGGGTTCTCGGACTTCCGGTGCCGCAGCAGCTTCGACTGCTTCGAAGCGTTCCGACGCCAGCGGCAGTTGCTGCTGCGGGGCTTGCTGCTGTGCGTCGCCCGTGGCTTCCGTTGCGGCGCCTTCGGCGGTGGCTTCGGCTTCATCGCGCGGGCCGCGTTCGCGGCGGTCACGGCCGTAGCGGTCACGCGAACGGCCGCGGCGTTCGTCGCCTTCGCGGCGCGGTGCCTGCTCGTTGTTGCCGTTGATGCTGGCTTCGCTGCCTTGATCGACATCGGCTGCTGCGGCTTCGGCGCCGCGTGCATCCGCTTCGGCTTGAGGCGCGTCGTTGCGGCGTTCGCGGCGGCCGTCGTTGCGGTCGCTGCGTTCGCCACGCGGTGCGCGCTGCTCGTCGCGGCCGTTGCGGGGCTGGCGTTGCTCGCCTTGCGCGGCGCCTTCGCCGGCTTCGGCGTTGCGTTCGCGGGCGCCGTTGTTGTCGGCGCCATTGCGCTCGCCACCACGTTCACCGCGCTCGCCACGTTCACGGCGTTCGCCGCGGGCGCGGGGTGCGCGTTCCGCTGCGTTGCCTTCGTCGCCTGCAACGGCGCCGGTCGCCAGTTGCTGGGCTTCGAGGTTGACGTTGCCGTCGAGTGCTTCGGCCGGTGCGTTGTTGCGACCTTCGCGGCCTTCGCCTTCGCGGCGCTCGCCGCGACCGTTGCGGCGTTGTTCGCCGTCGCGCGGTGCGCGCGCTTCACGCGGCTCGCGGGGCTCACGCTGCTCGCGCGGTTCGCGTTGTTCACGCGGCTGGTTGGCGGCGTCGTTGCGCAGTTCGCTGCTGCGGCCTTCACGGCCTTCGCGGCCTTCACGGCGCTCGCCGCCACGGCCGCCACGGCGTTCGCCGTCGCGACCGCCGGAGCGTCCGCCGTTTTCGCCGCGGCCTTCACCACCGCGGCCGCCACGGCGCTGTTCGCCGTCACGTGCGCCGCCGCGTGCTTCGCCATCGCGGCCAGGACGGCCGTCGCGACGGGGCTTCGGTGCCTCGACCGGAATCGCGGACGGCGCAGGCGCCGCAGCGGGGGCCGGCGTGCCGCCGAACAGGTTCTTGATCCAGGCGAAGAAGCCGGTCTGCGCCGGAACCGGCGCGCTCACCACGGGCGGTGCGACCGGTGCGGGTGCTGCGACAGGCGCGCGCACTGCTTCGGGCTTGGGCGGCACCACGGGCGCGGGCGCATCGGGCAGCACGCCCTTGATGACTGGCGTCTGCTTGTTGGTGGGCTCTTGCGAACGGCGCGTGACCGAGGTCGGGTCTTCGATCTCGTCGGCCATCTTGTAGCTGGCTTCGATGTGGTCGAGGCGCGGATCGTCGTGCTTCAGGCGCTCGAGCTTGTAGTTCGGCGTTTCGAGCGTCTTGTTGGGCACCATCAGCACGGTGACGCGCTGCTTGAGTTCGATCTTCGCGATTTCGGGGCGCTTTTCGTTCAGCAGGAACGATGCGACTTCCACGGGCACCTGCACATGCACGGCGGCCGTGTTGTCCTTCATGGACTCTTCCTGAATGATGCGCAGGATCTGCAGCGCGCTCGATTCGGTGTCGCGGATGTGGCCCGAGCCGCCGCAGCGGGGGCAGGGGATCGACGAGCCTTCGGAGAGCGCCGGCTTCAGGCGCTGACGGCTCATTTCCATCAGGCCGAACTTGCTGATCGAGCCGAACTGCACGCGGGCGCGGTCCTGGCGCAGCGCGTCGCGCAGGCGGCTTTCGACTTCGCGGCGGTTCTTCGACTCGTCCATGTCGATGAAGTCGATGACGATCAGGCCGCCCAGGTCGCGCAGGCGCATCTGGCGGGCCACTTCGTCGGCGGCTTCGAGGTTGGTGCGGGTGGCGGTTTCTTCGATGTCGCCGCCCTTGATGGCGCGGGCCGAGTTCACGTCGACCGAGACCAGTGCTTCGGTGTGGTCGATCACGATGGCGCCGCCCGAGGGCAGCTGCACGGTGCGGGCGTAGGCCGACTCGATCTGGTGCTCGATCTGGAAGCGGCTGAACAGGGCGGCGTCGTCGCGGTAGCGCTTCACGCGGGCGGCATGCTCGGGCATGACGTGCGCCATGAATTGCTGCGCCTGGTCGTAGATGTCGTCGGTGTCGATCAGGATGTCGCCGATGTCGTGATTGAAGTAATCACGGATGGCGCGGATGACGAGCGACGATTCCTGGTAGATCAGGAAGGCGCCCTTGCCGCCCTTGGCCGCGCCGTCGATGGCGGTCCAGAGCTTGAGCAGGTAGTTCAGGTCCCACTGGAGTTCGGACGCGATGCGGCCGATGCCGGCGGTGCGCGCGATGATGCTCATGCCCTTCGGGTACTCGAGCTGGTCCATCGCCTCCTTGAGTTCGGCGCGGTCGTCACCTTCGATGCGGCGCGAAACGCCACCACCACGGGGGTTGTTCGGCATCAGCACGACATAGCGGCCGGCCAGCGAGATGAAGGTGGTGAGGGCTGCGCCCTTGTTGCCGCGTTCTTCTTTTTCGACCTGGACGGTGAGTTCCTGGCCTTCGCGGATCGCGTCCTGGATGCGGGCCTGGCTGGCAGACACGCCTTCGGCGAAATATTGCTTGGAGATTTCCTTGAACGGCAGGAAGCCGTGGCGGTCTTCACCGTAGTCGACGAAACAGGCTTCGAGCGAAGGCTCGACGCGCGTCACGACGGCTTTGTAGATGTTGCCCTTGCGCTGTTCGCGCCCTTCGATTTCGATTTCGTAGTCGAGCAGTTTCTGCCCGTCGACGATGGCCAGGCGGCGTTCTTCGGCCTGCGTGGCATTGATCAGCATCCGCTTCATGATGCGTTGTCCTTATATGTATCGTTCTACCGGCCCTTGATGGGCCAACGATGCACGGACGACGCCCGCGAAACCAGGGAATTGCCGCTTGGGCCCCGGATGCTGTTCACTGCCGCGCCAGGCGCGAGCAGGCCTCTCGAGCGTTAGCTCAAGAAGACAGCCGGGGTGGGGGCGCGTGGATGGGCGCGAGCCAGATTCGGTGTTGGCCGGCTATCTTTTTGATAGCTGGTTGCGCAAGAGTGGCGCACGCTGCCAACGATTCAATGCCTGAGGCCACTGGTCGAAACCAGGTCGGCCAGCGCAGGCACATTTGAATCAGCAGCATCAACACAACAAGGGACTCGCTTCGATCCGCCGGCAGCTTGGAAGCTGCAGGCTGGGTATTCCGTATCGGTGTTTCGTGGGTGTCGGCTTGACTTGGGTGCCTGGTCTGCCACTTTGCGCAATTGCGCGGGGTTTGCAGCTCGGCGCCAAAGCGGCATCGACCTCACAGCGCCGTCCTGGGTATTTGATGGCAGTGGACTAAACTTCTGTCTAATCAAGCACTTACATGACCGCGCTGGTGAAAAACATTATAGGTGCGAAGCAAGGCCCCGCGGCTGCTCCAAATCCCGCAGGCCGAAAAGCCCCAGGCGAAGCCGGGGCGCCGCATTCGGCCATCACATTCCTCACGGTCGACGCCGAATCTGCCGGGCAGCGGCTCGACAACTTCCTTTTCCGCCATCTGAAAGGCGTTCCGAAGACGCACGTCTACCGGATCATCCGGTCGGGCGAGGTGCGCATCAACAAGGGCCGGGTGCAGGCCGAAACCCGCATCGAGACGGGCGATGTGCTGCGGCTGCCGCCGATTCGCATCTCGCCGCGCGCGGAAGAGGGCGGCACCCCGCCGGCCCCGGCGCGCGAATTTCCGGTACTGCTCGAAGACGAAGCCGTGCTGGCCATCGACAAGCCGGCCGGCGTGGCTGTCCATGGCGGCAGCGGCGTGAGCTTTGGCGTGATCGAGCAACTGCGCACGGCGCGGCCTGCCGCCAAATTTCTTGAACTGGTGCACCGGCTGGACCGCGAAACCTCCGGCATCCTGCTGGTCGCCAAGAAGCGCAGCGCGCTGGTCGCGCTGCAAGACCAGTTCCGCGAACGAGAAACCGGCAAGACCTACCTGGCGCTGGTCGAAGGCGCCTGGCCGGCCAACAAGAAGGTGCTCGACGCGCCGCTGGCCAAGTATTTGCTGCCCGACGGTTCCGGCGCTGGCGCCGGCGAGCGCCGCGTGCGCGTGGTCGCCAAGGACCATCCGGACGCCATGCGCGCCGTCACGCTGGTGCGGGTGCTGGCTCGGCTTTCGCTGCCTGGCGATGCCGCGTCGCTGTCGTTGCTGGCGGTGACGATCAAGACCGGGCGCACGCATCAGATTCGCGTTCACCTTGCGTCGGCCGGGCATCCGATTGCCGGCGACGACAAGTACGGCGAGTCGGAGCGCCAGCGCGCATTTCAGAAACTCGGCCTTAAGCGCATGTTTCTTCACGCGTGGCGGCTGCAATTCAACCATCCGGCCAGCGGCGACCGCGTGGCGCTGCAGGCCGACCTGCCGCCCGAACTGCACGCGCTGATGCCGCTCGCTGCCCTCGAGGCGCTGGCCCAACACCCCACTCCCACGGCCCATGACTGATTCTTCCAGACCCCTTCGCTTCGACCTGATCGCCTTCGACTGGGACGGCACGCTCTATGACTCCACGCGCCTGATCGTGCGCTGCATCCAGGCCGCGGTGATCGACGTTGGCGGTGCCAAGCCGAGCGAGAACGACGCCGCCTGGGTGATCGGCCTCGGCCTGGCCGAGGCGCTCGCGCGTGCGGCGCCCGACGTGCCGAAAGAAAAGTACCCCGAGCTCGGCGCCCGTTACCGCTACCACTATCTTCAGCACCAGGACGACCTCGTGCTGTTCGATGGCGTGCTGCAGATGCTCGATGCCCTGCGCGCGCGCGGCCACAAACTGGCCGTGGCCACCGGCAAGTCGCGCCGCGGCCTCAATGAGGCGCTCAAGTCGGTCGCGCTGCGCGACCGCTTCGATGCCTCTCGCACTGCCGACGAAACCTTCGGCAAGCCGCATCCGCGCATGTTGCTGGAATTGATGGAAGAACTCGACGTGCCGCCGGAACGCACCCTGATGATCGGCGACACCACGCATGACCTGCAGCTTGCGCAGAACGCCGGCTGCGCCAACGTGGGTGTGAGTTACGGCGCGCATGAACCCGCCAGCTTCGACGAATTCAAGCCGCTGCACATCGCGCATTCGGTAGCCGACCTCGAGGCGTGGCTCCTCGGAAACGCCTGAAAACTCCCGCCATGAGCGACGAAGAACGCATCCCGCTGTGCAATGCCGCCGACCTGACCGAAGGCGGCCTGGCCGTGCCCTTCGACGTGGTCTATGGCGGAGAAACCTGCCGCGCCTTCGCGATACGTTTCGAGGGGCAGCCGCATGCGTTTCTCAACCGTTGCAGCCACGTTGCGATGGAACTCGACTTCCAGCCCGACCGCTTCTTCGACGACACCGGCCAGTGGCTCCTGTGTGCGACGCACGGCGCGGTCTACAAGCCCGACACCGGCGAATGCGCGGGCGGGCCGTGCCGCGGCGGCCTCGTGAAGATCGCCTTGAGCGAGCATGACGGCGTAGTGCACTGGCATACTGGCTGGAACCTTCACCCCCTGACCTTCTGACATGACCGACCCGAACCGAACGGAACCCGCCGGGTTCGAACCATTTGAGCCGGCCCCTCCCACGAACATGGCCAAAGATCCCACGCAGCGCCCCGGTTGGGAGCGCGCCACCCTCGAAAAGCTCGCCTTCGCTTCGTTGAACGAACAGAAGGCCACGCGCCGCTGGAAGACCTTCGTGCGTCTGTCCTGGCTTGCTTTCTTCATCTTCCTGGCGTGGTTCGCGCTCTCGCGCAGCGCGCCGAGCACGGCCAAGACGACGGCGCACACCGCCGTCGTCGAGATCAAGGGCGAAATCGCCAATGGCGGTGATGCGAGCGCGGAGTTCGTTGTGGCCGCGATGAAGACGGCCTTCGAGGATGAAGGCGCCAAGGGCGTGGTCCTGCTGATCAACTCGCCCGGCGGCAGCCCGGTGCAGGCCGGCATCATCAACGACGAAATCAAGCGCCTGAAGGCCAAGTACAAGAAGCCGGTATATGCCGTGGTCGAGGAGACCTGCGCCTCGGCTGCCTACTACATTGCCGCCGCCGCAGACAAGATCTACGTCGACAAGGCCAGCATCGTCGGAAGCATCGGCGTGCTGATGGACGGCTTCGGTTTCACCGGCGTGATGGAGAAAGTCGGCGTCGAGCGCCGCCTGCTGACGGCCGGCGAGAACAAGGGCTTCCTCGATCCGTTCAGCCCGATGAGCGATGCGCAGCGCGCGCACGCGCAGACGATGCTCAACCAGATCCACACGCAGTTCATCAACGTGGTGAAGGCCGGTCGCGGTGATCGCCTGAAGCTCGACACGCCCGGCTTGTTCAGCGGTCTGTTCTGGAGCGGCGAGCAGGCTGTTGAATACGGCCTGGCCGACCAGCTGGGCAACGTCGACTACGTGGCGCGCGAAGTGATCAAGGCCGAAGAAGTGATCGACTACACGCGGCGCGACAACGTGGCCGAGAAGCTGGCCAAGAAGTTTGGCGCGGCGATGGCCGAAACCACCGTGCGCCTGATGCACACCGCGCCGGCCCTGCGCTGATCTCTTATTTGTTTTTGCCGCTGGCGGTGTAGCGCGCAGATGCCGCCAGCGCCGCGGCGAAGACCACGACCACATAGAGCGCGGCGGTCAGCGAGGTCGCCCGCGCCAGCAGCCCGATCACTGCCGGGCCCGCCATGAACCCCAAGTAGGCCAAGGCCGAGACCGACGCAATGCCGCGTGCGGGCTCTATGCCCGGAACTTTCGCCGAGGCGGAGAACAGGATCGGCACCACGTTCGCAAAGCCGACCCCCACGCCCGCGAAGCCGACCAGCGCCAGCCAGGGCAGGTCGGTAATGAGCACCAGCGCCATCGACGCCGCGGCCAGCAGGCCGCTGCCGAGCAGCAGCGTGCTCGGCGAGAAACGGGCGCGCAGCGCGTCGCCGCCGAAGCGCGCCGCGGCCATCGCTGCCGAGAAGCTGGCATAGGCCAGGGCGGCCTGTTGCTGCGGGCTGCCGATTTCCTGCTGCATATAGAGAACGCTCCAGTCGTAGATCGCGCCTTCGGCGATCAGGCCCAGTGCGGCGAGCACGCCCAGTACTGCGAGCGTGCCACGCGGCAGCAGGAAGCCGTGATCGGCCTCGGTGGCGCCGCTGGTGGCGGGGCGGGGCAGCATGCGTGTCGAGGCCAGGGCGACGAGCAGCACCATCGCGGTCGCGACCAGCAGCAGGTGCGCCTGCGCGCCGAGCCCGGCTGCCAGCGCGGCACTGCCGCTCGCGGCGCCGGCCATGCCGCCCAGGCTGAACATGCCGTGCATGCCGCTCATCAGGGGTGTGTCGCTGTGCAGTTCGAGTTGGGCGGCCTCGGTGTTGATCGACACGTCGAACACACTGGTCACGAGGCCGAAAGCCGCCAGCAGAAGCAGCAGCGCGGCATAGCCGGGCATCGCGATCAGGCCGGCCAGAAGCAGCGCATAGATGCAGCCGCAGATGCAGGCCACGCGGCGCGGGCCATGGCGGCCGATCCAGCGGCCTGCACTGGTCAGGCCGAACATCGCGCCGGCACCGGCAGCGAGCATGGCCAGCCCGAGCTGTGCTTCGTCGATGCCGTAGTGCGCCTTGACCGTCGGCACATGCACGCCCCAGGTCGCGAAGATGAAGCCGGCGGCAAAGAACTGCGCGCGCGATGCCCAGCGCGTGGCTGCGGTAACACCCACCATCGTCAGCGGCCGATCGCGAACACAGCGGGCAGGCGTTCGTCTGTCGTGGCTTGGGGCTTGGCGCGCCAGGATTTGACCGTCTCGCTGCGCACGTGGGCCGTGGCGAGCGTCAGGCCGCGCGCCACGGCGAGCCGGGTGTTGTGTTGCAGGGTCTGCACGAGGGCCTGTAGCAGCGCGGCGTTGCGATAAGGCGTCTCGATGAACAGCTGCGTCTGGCCCGACTTGAGCGCGAGCGCTTCGAGCTCGCGGATGCGGGTCTGGCGCTCGCCGGCGTCCTGAGGCAGATAGCCGACGAAGGCGAAGTTCTGGCCATTGAGCCCGCTCGCGGCCAGCGCGAGCAGCAGCGAGACCGGGCCGGTCAGTGGCACCACGGTAAGGCCCAGGTCGTGCGCGGCGCGCGCCACCGAGGAGCCCGGGTCGGCCACCGCTGGCATGCCTGCCTCGCTCAGCAGTCCGATGTCGTGGCCTTCGAGCGCGGCGGCCAGCAGGGGGCGGGCGTCGAACTGGCCTGCGTGATCGCCTTTCTTGTGCACTTCGCGCGGCAGTTCCTGGATGTTCTGCGCCTGCATCGGAGCGGCCAGTGGCGCCACTTCGTCGATGCGTTTCAGGTAGGCGCGCGCGGACTTCGCGTTTTCGCAGATCCAATGGGTGATGCCGGCGGCTGTCTGCAGGGTGCCCAGCGGCAGGGCGTCTTGCAGCGGGGCTTGCACGTCGCAGCCGAAGTCGAGCGGCGCGGGGATGAGGTAGAGCTTGCCTTTTTGTTGTGTCACAGCAGATCGACTCCAGCGGCGCGCAGCATCCGGCAGGTACGGATCAGCGGCAGGCCGACCAGTGCGGTCGGGTCGTCGCTGTCGATGGCGCTCAGCAGCGCGATGCCGAGGCCTTCGCTCTTGGCGCTGCCGGCGCAGTCGTAGGGTTGCTCGGCCTGCAGATAGTGCTCGATGGCGGCGTCGCTGAGGTCGCGGAACACCACGCGCACGGGCGCGATGTCGCGCTGGACGAAGCCGGTGGCCTTGCAGACGACGGCCACGGCCGTCTGGAAGATCAGCGTCTGGCCGCGCATGCGGCGCAGCTGGGCGGTGGCGCGGGCATGGTCGCCGGGCTTGCCCAGCGCCTCGCCGGCCAGGTCGGCCACCTGGTCCGAGCCGATGACGACGGCCTCTGGGAAGCGGGCGGCCACGGCGTTGGCCTTTTCCAGCGCGAGGCGCACGGCCAGGTCGTGCGGCGTTTCGCCGGGCTGGGGCGTTTCGTCGACTTCCGGCGAGTGCACATCGAAGGGCAGGCGCAGGCGGGTAAGCAATTCGCGGCGGTAGCGCGAGGTCGAGGCGAGGATCACAGTGCGTTGCATGGGGACGATTGTGCGTGAGCCGCCCAGAACTCTCAGGTATGCCCCAAGCCGGTGAAATGGCCGGCGCGCTAGACTGGCGCAGATGAAGAGAGAATTTGCCCCCGAACGGCTCAATGTGCCCGGCTTTACCGCCGCTGCCGCCACCCTGGAAGCCGCCGATCCGGTTCCGAAATATGTACGCCTGGTCGCCGAACTGGCGGCTCCGGCGCCTGATGCGGTGGTCCGATGGGAGGCCCACGGGGAAGAGCGCCCCGGTGCGGATGGCAAGGCCGCGCCCTGGCTGCACCTGGAGGCTGAAGCCACCGTGCCATTGGTTTGTCAGCGTTGCCTGTCGCCGGTCGACACGCTGCTTTCCGTGGATCGCTGGTTCCGCTTTGTGGCAGATGAGGCCACTGCCGAGGCGGAAGACGAGGAATCCGAGGAAGACCTGCTCGTCATAAGCCGGGATTTCGACCTGCATGCGCTGATCGAGGACGAACTGCTGATGGAAATCCCTGTCATGCCCGTCCACGATATCTGCCCCACGCCGGTGCAGCTTTCGTCCAGCGACGAGGACTTCAAGGCTGCCGAAGAGGCCAAGCCGAACCCCTTCGCAGTGCTCGGCGCGTTGCGTTCGCGCAAGCCAGAAGAGGGAAAGTAGCCCTTTCCCTCAGGCTGGGCTATAATCATGGGCTTCGCGCGCGCCGCCGTGAGCAGCAGTACAGATAAAGGCATTCCATACATGCCGTTAAATTTTTTGTATTGCCACCGCTTGAGCCCGCATCCAATCACTCACCTAACAGTCCAGGAGCCATCATGGCCGTCCAGCAAAACAAGAAGTCGCCTTCCAAGCGCGGCATGCACCGTTCCCACAATGCGCTGGTCGTGCCCGGCATCGCCGTGGAACCGACCACCGGCGAAACGCACCTGCGCCACCACATCAGCCCGAACGGTTTCTACCGTGGCCGTCAGGTGCTCAAGAACAAGTCCGAAGCCTGATCTCGCATTCCAAGGCCAAGGCCCGAAGCTACTTTTGCTGTAGCGTCGGGCCTTTGTTTTGATGGCTACGCCTTCTTCCCCCGAAATCACCGCTGCGCCCTCTGCAATCACGCTCGCCGTGGATTGCATGGGAGGCGATCATGGGCCGCGCGTCACGCTCGCGGCCTGCCGCGCGTTTCTCGAGCGGCACAGCGAAGCCTCGTTATTGCTGGTCGGCGCGCCGGCCGCACTGGCGGGGTTTGCCGCGCATCCGCGTGCCCGTATCGTCGCTGCAAGCGAAGTGGTGGGCATGGATGACCCGGTTGAAATCGCCCTGCGCAAGAAGAAAGACTCTTCGATGCGCGTCGCGATCCAGCAGGTCAAGGACGGCGCCGCCCAGGCGGCCATCTCTGCCGGCAACACTGGTGCCCTCATGGCGATCGCGCGCTACCTGCTCAAGACGCTTGAAGGCATCGACCGCCCCGCGATCGCGCCGCAGCTTCCCAATGCCAAGGGCGGGGCGACGACCGTGCTCGATTTGGGTGCAAACGTCGACTGCGACGCTGAAGACCTGCTCCAGTTCGCTGTGCTCGGCTCGGCCCTGGTGTCGGCGCTGACCGGCAACGAGGCGCCTTCGGTTGGCCTGCTCAATATTGGCGAAGAAGCCATCAAGGGCAGCGAAACGATCAAAAAAGCGAGCCAACTGCTGCGTACGGCTGCCAACTCCAAGGATCTGAATTTCTACGGAAACGTGGAAGGCAACGATATCTTCAAGGGCACGACCGACATCGTCGTCTGTGACGGCTTCGTCGGAAATGTGGCGTTGAAGGCCAGCGAAGGCGTGGCTTCGATGATCGGCGAATTCATTCGCGTCGAATTTTCCCGGAGCATTTTTACCAAGGTGGCAGCAATTGTTGCTTACCCGGTTCTAAAAGCGTTCAAAAGTCGCCTGGATCACCGTCGGTACAATGGCGCAGCCTTGCTGGGGCTACGCGGCCTGGTTTTCAAGAGCCATGGCTCGGCTGACGAAGTGGCTTTCGGCCATGCGCTGGATCGCGCTTATGATGCCGCTCGCAACAACCTGCTCGATCGCGTGCGGGCCCGCATCGCCCACGCCGCGCCTTTGCTAGCGCGACAGGAACCGGCGGCGCCGGTCGACGCGACGGCCCTTCACGTTTGATGACCCCTTCTTATTCACGCATTACCGGCACCGGCAGCTATCTGCCCCCACGCCGCGTGACCAATGACGATCTCGCCAAGGATCTGGCGACGCGAGGCATCGAAACCTCCGACCAGTGGATCGTCGAGCGCACCGGTATCCACGCGCGGCATTTCGCTGCGCCGGATGTCACGAGCAGCGACCTTGGTCTTGAAGCGGCCCGGCACGCCCTGGAGGCTGCCGGCCGTAAGGCCAGCGACATCGACCTGATCATCGTCGCGACCTCGACGCCCGACATGGTGTTTCCGTCGTCGGCTGCAATTCTCCAGAATAAACTCGGCATTGCCGGCTGTCCGGCGTTCGACGTCCAGGCGGTTTGCAGCGGTTTCGTCTACGCGCTGACCGTCGCCGACGCGATGATCCGCACAGGCACAGCGCGTTGCGCGCTGGTGGTGGGCGCCGAAGTTTTCTCTCGCATCCTCGACTTCAACGACCGCACCACCTGCGTGCTGTTCGGCGACGGCGCGGGCGCGGTGGTGCTCGAAGCCAGCGAAGAGCCGGGCATTCTGGCCAGCGATCTGCATGCGGATGGCAAGCACGTCGGCATTCTTTGCGTGCCAGGTCACGTTTCAGGCGGCAATGTGCTGGGCACGCCGCTGCTGCACATGGACGGCCAAGCTGTCTTCAAGCTCGCGGTTCGCGTGCTCGAAGAGGCGGCGCGCGCCACGCTGGCGAAGGCCGGCAAGGTCGACACCGACATCGACTGGCTCATTCCACATCAGGCCAACATCCGCATCATGGAAGGCACGGCGAAGAAGCTGAAGCTTCCGCGCGAGAAGCTGGTCGTCACGGTGAACGAGCACGGCAACACTTCCGCCGCCTCGATTCCCCTGGCGCTCGACGAGGCCGTGCGCTCCGGCAAGGTGAAGAAAGGCGAAACGCTCATGCTCGAAGGCGTGGGCGGCGGCTTCACCTGGGGCGCGGTGCTATTGAATCTGTAGTGCGTTGCGGCGCCCTGGAAGAGGGTGACTGCAATGCGAGATGGCGCATACAACAATGAAATCCTTTGCTTTTGTCTTTCCGGGTCAGGGCTCGCAGGCGGTCGGCATGCTCGACGCCTGGGGCGATCACCCGGCCGTGGCCGAAACGCTGCGCGAAGCTTCCGAGGCGCTCGGCGAAGACGTCGGCGCGCTGATCAAGAACGGCCCCAAGGAAGAGCTGGCGCTCACCACCAACACTCAGCCTGTGATGCTGGTGGCCGGTGTTGCCGCATGGCGCGCTTGGTTGGCCGAGGGTGGCGCCGCGCCTTCCGTCGTGGCTGGCCATTCGCTCGGCGAGTATTCGGCGCTGGTGGCTTCGGGCGTGCTGACGCTCGCGCAGGCCGCGCCGCTCGTGCGTTTCCGTGCGCAAGCGATGCAACAGGCGGTGCCCGTCGGTGTCGGTGCGATGGCCGCGGTGCTCGGCATGGAGTCGGGCAAGGTGGTTGCAGGCTGTGCGGAAGCCACTGCGAGCTTTGGCGCCGGCAGCGCGGAAATCGTCGAGGCGGTGAATTTCAACGACCCCATGCAGACCGTGATCGCAGGCAGCAAGGCCGCGGTCGACAAGGCCTGCGAGCTGCTCAAGGCCAGCGGCGCCAAGCGCGCGCTGCTGCTGCCGGTCTCGGCGCCGTTCCATTCGAGCCTCATGAAACCTGCCGCGGAAGCGCTGCGCGAGAAGCTGGCTTCCATCACGCTGGCCGCGCCGCAAATTCCGGTGCTGAACAATATCGACGTCGCCATCGAGACCGATGCCGACCGCATCCGCGACGCCCTGGTGCGCCAGGCCGCCGGCCCGGTGCGCTGGGTCGAGAGCGTGCAGGCCTTGAAACTGCGCGGTGTAGCCGCCATCATCGAGTGCGGTCCCGGCAAGGTGCTGGCCGGCATGGTGAAGCGCATCGCCCCCGATCTGGAAGCCGCGTCGGTGTACGACCCGGCCACGCTCGCGGACACCCGACAATCGCTCGCCGGCTGACCGGCGCAAGGCTCCGACACTTTTTCTTATGAGCATTCCCAAATTTGAAGGGCAAGTCGCCCTGGTCACCGGCGCAACGCGCGGCATCGGCGCGGCGATCGCGCTGGAGCTGGCGCAGCGCGGCCTCAAGATCGTGGGCACCGGCACCACCGACGATGGCGCGGCCAAGATCACTTCGGCCCTGAGCGCCTACGGCGGCCGCGGCCGTGCGCTCGACGTGAACGACGGCGCCGCCGTCGAGGCCCTGATCGACGAGATCGTGCAGGCCTACGGCGCCATCCACGTGCTGGTGAACAACGCCGGCATCACGCGCGACACGCTCGCCATGCGCATGAAGGACAGCGACTGGGACGCAGTGCTCGACACCAACCTCAAGGCCGTCTTCTCCCTCTCGCGCGCCGTGATCCGCCCGATGATGAAGCAGCGCTACGGCCGCATCATCAGCATCACCAGCGTGGTCGGCGCTTCCGGCAATGCCGGCCAGGCCAACTACGCCGCTGCCAAGGCGGGCGTTGCGGGCATGACCCGAGCACTGGCCCGCGAACTGGGCAGCCGCAACATTACCGTCAACTGCGTCGCACCCGGTTTCATCGAAACCGACATGACGGCCAGCCTCCCCGAAGCCCAGCAACAGGCGCTGCTCCAGCAGATCCCGTTGGGCCACTTGGGCAAGCCGGCCGACATCGCGCACGCGGTGGCTTACCTCGCATCGCCCCAGGCGTCCTACGTCACGGGGCAAGAGCTGCACGTCAACGGCGGCATGCACATGTAGCCGCAAGGCGCAAGTTTTTCCCGTACCGGACGCGCGGCAAATGCCACAATGCGCCCGGCTAAAATCCACCGATTACCTACAACCCTCAGAGGGAACCAAATGAGCGATATCGAAGCACGTGTCAAGAAAATCATCGCCGAGCAGCTCGGCGTGGAAGAGTCCCAAGTGACGAACGAAAAGGCTTTCGTGGCCGACCTCGGCGCTGACTCGCTCGACACGGTCGAACTCGTGATGGCACTCGAAGACGAATTCGGCATCGAAATTCCCGACGAAGATGCCGAGAAGATCACCACGGTGCAAAACGCCGTCGACTACGCCACCAAGAATCAAAAGGCCTGATTGGCCAGCTGACAACACTGCAACTGCGGCCGGCGGCTTTTCCTTTAAAAACCGCACGCGCCGACAGGCAACTGTTCAGCGCTTCCAGAAAGGTTTGCCGGCATGACCAAACGCCGCGTCGTCGTGACCGGACTCGGTTGCATCGCTCCTGTCGGAAACACCGCAACCGAATCCTGGGCCAACCTGTTGGCCGGGAAGTCGGGTATTGCGAACATCACCGCGTTCGATGCAAGCGCCTTCGCCTGCAAGTTCGCCGGTGAGGTCAAGGGTTTCGACATCACCCAATACATCTCGGAGAAAGAAGCGCGTCACATGGACCGCTTCATTCATCTGGGGCTCGCCGCCGCCATCCAGGCGGTGCAGGACAGCGGACTGCCAACTGGCGAAGCGCTGTCTTATGAAAAGGCCGTGCGCATCGGATGCAACATCGGCTCTGGCATCGGCGGTCTGCCGATGATCGAGGAGACGCACGGCGAACTGATGAGCCGCGGCCCGCGCCGCGTGTCGCCGTTCTTCGTGCCGGCATCGATCATCAACATGATCTCGGGCCACGTCTCGATCAAGTACGGCTTCAAGGGCCCGAACATCGCGGTCGTGACCGCCTGCACCACCGGCCTGCATGCCATCGGCACGTCTGCACGAATGATCGAGTACGGCGATGCCGACGTGATGATCGCGGGCGGCGCGGAGTCGACCATTTCTCCGCTCGGCATCGGCGGCTTCACCGCGCCTCGCGCGCTCAGCACCCGCAACGACGATCCCGCCACGGCCTCGCGTCCGTGGGACAAGGACCGCGACGGCTTCGTGCTGGGCGAGGGGGCCGGCGTGCTGGTGCTCGAAGAGTACGAACATGCCAAGGCACGTGGCGCCAAGATCTACGCGGAAGTCGCGGGCTTTGGCCTGACGGGCGACGCGTATCACATGACCGCGCCCGACGTCGACGGCCCGCGCCGCTCGATGGCCATGGCGCTGGCCAATGCGGGCGTCAACGCCGACCAGGTGCAGTACCTCAACGCGCACGGCACCTCGACACAGATTGGCGACGTCAACGAAACCAATGCGGTCAAGCTGGCATTCGGCGATCACGCGAAGAAGCTCGTCGTCAATTCGACCAAGTCCATGACCGGCCACCTGCTGGGCGGCGCGGGCGGCATCGAATCGGTGTTCACGGTGCTGGCGCTGCACGAGCAGAAGAGCCCGCCGACCATCAACATCTTCAACCAGGATCCGGAGTGCGATCTCGACTACTGCGCCAACGAGGCGCGCGATCTGAAGATCGATGTCGCGGTCAAGAACAACTTCGGCTTCGGCGGCACCAACGGCACGCTGGTGTTCAAGCGCGCTTGAGCACTGCTCTTTCATGCACAGCGCACCGTCGGTGACCTATCCGGTGGGGCGCTCGCGTGGTGCAACCCGGATTCTCGTTGTCCTCTGGGCCCTGGGCGCTTGCTGCGCGGGCGCATCCTGCTATCTCTTCGATAGCGCCGGATGGCGCCAGCTGCTGTTGGTTCTCAGTGTCGTGTTTGCGGGTGTCGCCGCGGGCTTCGGCTTGCGACGCGATGGCGCGGGCGTTCTGCATTTCGACGGCCTCTACTGGTCGTTGACGGGAGGCCATGCCTCTCGGGCCGTGCATGCTGCCAGGGCGTTCGTGGCGCTCGATTTCCAGTCGCTGATGCTGGTACGGCTCAGCGAGCCGGGCCGCGCCCGCCGCTGGGTCTGGATCGAGCAGCGGGCCATGCCTGAGCGCTGGCGCGACGTGCGCCGTGCGGTATATTCGCGCGCCCCGTCCGCAGCACCTGCGGGCGACCCATGGCGCGCGACGGCTCCCGCCGACGCGCCCTGATCCTCCGTCGATGACCACTTCTCCGCCTGTGCCGCCGGATTCCGGCCTGACCGATGCGCCCGCCGTGGCGCGTCCGGGCGAGGTCGATTTCCAACTGGTCCAGCGCACCGTCGCGGGCGACCAGAAGGCGTTCGAACTGCTGGTCATCAAGTACCAACGCCGCATCGAGCGCCTCATCGGGCGGATGGTGCGCGATGTCGACCTGGTCGAGGACATTGCGCAGGAAACCTTCATTCGCGCGTACCGCGCGCTGCACCAGTTCCGCGGTGAGGCGCAGTTCTACACCTGGCTCTACCGGATCGCCGTCAACACCGCCAAGAAGGCGCTGGTGGACATGAAGCGTGATCCGACTGTCTCCGAGGCCGCTCTCAGGCCTTCTTCTGAGGACGACGATGAAACTTACCGTCCCGGAAACGAACCAACCACCGACGAAACCCCCGAATCGGTCATGGCGGCGAATGAAATCGCCAGTGCCGTCGAGGCGGCCATGGAAGCACTCCCTGCCGAGTTGCGCCAGGCGGTCACGCTGCGCGAAATCGAGGGCATGAGTTACGAAGAGATTGCCGAGGTCATGGATTGCCCTATCGGCACGGTGCGTTCGCGTATTTTCCGGGCGCGCGAGGCCATTTCGGCGAGGGTCAAACCGCTGCTGGACAACCAGTCCGGCAAGCGTTGGTAAGTAAGCAGGTGAATGAAATGAATCAGACGATGACGGTTCGGGAACAGGTGTCCGCACTTGCGGATGGTCATTTGCAGGGCGAGGCGTTCGCGCAGGCGATCGAAGCTGTCTGCGCCGAAGGCGAATCGCGCGCGGCTTGGCAGGCCTACCACGTGGTGGGCGATGTGCTGCGTTCGGGCTCTCATTCGCCGTGCAGCGACACCTCGGCATTCCTGGCGCGCTTCCAGCAACGGTTGGCGGCGGAGCCTGTGATGGTCGCCCCCATGCCGGCGCCGGTCGCCGCACCGGTGGCACTGCCCGTGCAGCGCAGGGCGGAAGCGGCCAACGAGCCTGTATTCCGCTGGAAACTGGTGGCCGGTGCCGCGTCGCTGATGGCTGTGGCAGCTATCAGCTGGACCTTGGTCGGCAACGGCACAGCGGTGCCGCAGGGCGGCGCGCAGTTGGCTTCGGTCCAGCAGCAACAGCAGCCGGCGGTCAATTCGGTTTTGGCGGCGGCTGCGGTCAACAGCCCGCAACCCACGAGCAACACGCTGACCCCCACCCGCGTGATCGTGGGCAACGGCAATCCGCAGGTCATGCTGCGCGACCCGCGGCTCGATCAACTGCTTGAAGCGCATCAGCAAGCCGGCGGCGCTTCGCAAATGCCTTCCGGTTTCCTGCGCAATGCCACTTTCGAGGGCCCGACGCGCTGAGCGCGCGCACCCCTAGCTGCCCGTAATGACCGTTCCGATGCCGATCTCCGCACGCGCTTTCGTGCTTGTGTTTGCCGCTTTTTGCCTTGCGCAGACTGCCACCGCGCAGACCCGCTCGGGCGCTGCGAATACAAGGAGCGCGGCAACTGCGCAGACGGACGAGCCGCCGGCAATGAGCGTGACCGAGTGGCTGCAGCGTATGCATGCGGGCGCCCGGCAGCGCAATTACGTGGGCACCTTCGTGGTGTCGGCGCCGGGCGGCGACCTGTCGAGCGCACGCATCTGGCATGTGCGCGACGGCGAGCATCAGATCGAACGCATCGAAGCTCTCTCGGGGCCGCCGCGCTCGACTTTCCGGCGCAACCGCAATGTCATGACCTTCCTGCCGGAGGCGAAGGTGGTGAAGGTCGAGAAGCGCGAGAACCTCGATCTCTTCCCGAACCTGCCGGACAAGCCCGATTCGTCGATCGGTGATTTCTACGACGTGCGCGCGATCGGCAAGGACCGCGTGGCCGGCTTCGACGCCGACGTGGTGCAACTGGTGCCGCACGACGCGCTGCGCTTCGGCTATCGCATCTGGAGCGAGCGCCGCTCGGGCCTGGTGGTGAAGCTGCAGACCATCGATAGCGACTCCCGCGTGGTGGAGCAATCGGCGTTCTCCGAGCTGCAGCTCGACGCGCCGGTGAAGGCGCAGGCGCTCTCGCAGATGATGTCCAACACCTCCGGCTATCGCATCGAGAAACTGGAGCTCGAGCGCAGCAACGCGCAGGACGAAGGTTGGACGCTGCGCACGCCCGTGGCCGGATTTAAGCCCCGAAGCTTCTTCCGTCGCCCGACAGCGGGCGGTGATGGCGACAGCAGCGGCAAGTCGAAGCAGGACGCGGCCACGGTCCAGTGGACCTTCTCCGATGGCCTTGCCTCGGTGTCGCTTTTCATCGAGCGCTACGACGCTGCGCGCGCGCCCCGCGACGGTGTGCTGACCATCGGAGCGACCAACGCCATTCGCCGGCGCCTGCCCGAGCCGGCCAGCGACTGGTGGCTGACCGCAGTCGGCGAGGTGCCGCAGCAGACGCTCAATGCATTCGCCCAAAGCCTCGCGCGCACGCGCTGACAGGCTAAATAAGCGCGAATTGCGCTGAACCAAGCACACAGCGCAAACTCATAGCACTTGTTTTCAGCCGCTCTGTTCTTTTGAAAGAAAACCGATGATCTTCAAAGTCGAGGGACACAAGTTTCGTTCCGGTCTGCTGGCTTGCGCGCTTGCACTGACAGCAGGCGCCACATTCCTTCCGGTCGAGCCGGTCCACGCGCAAACGCGCACGCTGCCCGATTTCACCGATCTGGTCGACCAGGTCGGCCCTTCCGTCGTCAACATCCGCACCGTCGAGAAGGTCGCCCAGCGCGGCGGCAACGGTGAGATGGACGAGGAGATGCAGGAGTTCTTCCGCCGTTTCTTCGGCCAGCCTTTGCCTGGCCAACCGCGTCAGGGCCCGACCCCGAAGCGCCCGCAGCAGCCGCAGGAAGAAGAGCGTCCGCGTGGCGTCGGATCCGGCTTCATCCTGACGGCCGACGGCTACGTGATGACCAATGCGCACGTGGTCGAAGACGCCTCTGAAGTGCTGGTCACGCTGCCGGACAAGCGCGAGTTCAAGGCCAAGATCGTCGGCGCGGACAAGCGCACCGACGTCGCGGTCGTCAAGATCGAAGCCACCGGCTTGCCAGCGGTGAAGGTTGGCGACATTTCCAAGCTGCGCGTCGGCGAATGGGTGATGGCCATCGGCTCGCCATTCGGCCTCGAGAACACCGTTACTGCCGGCATCGTGAGCGCCAAGCAGCGCGACACGGGCGAATACCTGCCGTTCATCCAGACCGACGTGGCCATCAATCCCGGCAACTCGGGCGGCCCGCTGATCAACATGCGCGGTGAAGTGGTCGGCATCAACAGCCAGATCTACTCGCGCTCGGGCGGCTTCATGGGCATCTCGTTCTCGATTCCGATCGACGAGGCGATTCGCGTGAGCGATCAGTTGCGCACCTCGGGCCGCGTCTCGCGCGGCCGCATTGGCGTGCAGATCGACCAGGTCACCAAGGACGTGGCCGAGGCCATCGGCCTGGGCAAGGCACAGGGCGCGCTGGTGCGCGGTGTCGAAGCCGGCTCGCCGGGCGAAAAGGCTGGTGTCGAGCCGGGCGACGTCATCACCAAGTTCGACGGCAAGCCGATCGAGAAGCCGAGCGACCTGCCGCGCCTGGTGGGCAACACCAAGCCGGGCACCAAGAGCACGCTCACCGTGTTCCGCCGCGGCGCTTCGCGCGACCTCAGCGTGACCATTGCCGAGATCGAGCCAGACAAGCCAGGCAAGCGCGCGGGCGACCGCGACGAACCGGCGCCGAAGCCGCCGGCATCCGCCGCCGCCAAGTCGCTCGGTCTGGCTGTGAGCGATCTCACCGACGCGCAGAAGAAAGAGCTCAAGCTGAAGGGCGGCGTGAAGGTCGATGCCGCCAATGACGCCGCAGCCCGTGCAGGCCTGCGCGAGGGCGACATCATCCTGTCGGTGGGCAATGTCGAGGTGTCGAACGCGCGTGAATTCGAGTCCGCCATCGGCAAGGCCGACAAGAGCAAGGCGCTCAGCGTGCTGTTCCGTCGTGGCGATTGGGCGCAGTACGCCCTGATTCGTCCCGCACGCTGATCTGGCGCTGGCGTCAAGTGGCCCCACCCGGCAGTCGGGTTTGGGGCCGTTTTTTTGAGGTGTTTACGACGTTCAGGCGCCGGCCCCTAAAAAAATCTGAGGGCTCGGAAATGCCGATATTTGTTTGTGTTCACTAACTTTTAAACAGGCTAAGGACGGATTTCGGTAGAATAGGGTGCTCTCGGCGGTCGGTCGGCGCATAAGGAGTGCCCTGACCTTCACCATGCGAGATGTCAGACAGCAGTCCACCGGTGCTCCACAGATCGCCCACAAGTTGTTCAGTGACTGCTCCACCGATCCTGTTGATAACCTGTTCATATCTTTCATGTTGTGGACCTGCAACGACCCCTTTGGACCCCGTTCCCGGATGTACGCGCTTCCCTTTTTGCCTACAATGAAGTTCCAACTACTGCAGTTGCCATTGCTTGTTGGTTCAGGGCGCGTCTCCAGAAGACGCGCCCTTTTTTCTTGCCTGTCGCACTCTGCGCACGAGCCAATTCAAGTACTTAAGCGTTCCCGTTGATGAATCACATCAGAAATTTTTCGATCATTGCGCACATCGACCATGGCAAGTCGACGCTCGCAGACCGTTTGATCCAGCGTTGCGGCGGCCTCGCAGACCGCGAGATGGAAGCGCAGGTGCTCGACTCGATGGACATCGAAAAAGAGCGTGGGATAACCATCAAGGCGCAGACCGCTGCGCTGCACTACAAGGCACTCGATGGGCAGGTCTACAACCTCAATCTGATCGACACGCCGGGCCACGTCGACTTCTCGTATGAAGTGAGCCGCTCGCTGTCGGCATGCGAAGGCGCACTGCTCGTCGTCGATGCATCGCAGGGTGTCGAAGCTCAGACAGTGGCCAACTGCTACACCGCGCTCGACCTCGGTGTCGAAGTGGTGCCCGTGCTCAACAAGATCGATCTGCCCAACGCGGATCTCGACAACGCACGCACCGAAATCGAAGACGTGATCGGCATCGACGCGACCAATGCGATCCCGTGCTCGGCAAAGACCGGCGTGGGCATCGACGACATTCTTGAAGCCATCGTTGCCAGGATGCCCGCGCCGCGCGGCAATCCCGACGGCCCGCTGCGCGCGATGATCGTCGACAGCTGGTTCGACCCGTACGTCGGCGTCGTCATGCTGGTGCGCGTGGTCGACGGCCGGCTCGCAAAGGGCGAACGCATCAAGATGATGGCGTCGGGTGCGATGTACAACGCCGACAGCGTCGGTGTCTTCACGCCCGCCAACGAACCCCGCAATTCGCTCGAAGCGGGCGAGGTGGGCTACATCATCGCGGGCATCAAGGAACTGCAGGCTGCAAAGGTCGGCGACACGGTCACGCTGATCAAGCCCGGCACCGGCGGCGCTGCGGCAACGGCGACCGAGGCGCTGCCCGGCTTCAAGGAAATCCAGCCGCAGGTGTTCGCGGGCCTGTATCCCACCGAGGCGAGCGAGTACGACTCGCTGCGCGACGCGCTCGAAAAGCTCAAGCTCAACGATTCGTCGCTGCGCTACGAGCCCGAGGTGAGCCAGGCGCTCGGCTTCGGCTTCCGCTGCGGCTTCCTCGGCCTGCTGCACATGGAAATCGTGCAGGAGCGCCTGGAGCGCGAGTTCGACCAGGACCTGATCACGACCGCGCCGAGCGTGGTCTACCAGGTGGTCAAGAACGACGGCGAAGTGATCATGGTCGAGAACCCATCCAAGATGCCCGACGTCGGCAGGATGGCGGAGATCCGCGAGCCGATCGTGACCGTCCATCTCTACATGCCGCAGGAATACGTCGGCTCCGTCATGACGTTGGCGAACCAGAAGCGCGGCGTGCAGATGAACATGGCCTACCACGGCCGCCAGGTCATGCTGACCTACGAGATGCCGCTCGGCGAGATCGTGCTCGACTTCTTCGACAAGCTGAAATCGGTGAGCCGGGGCTACGCTTCGATGGACTACGAGTTCAAGGAGTACCGCGCGTCCGACGTGGTGAAGGTCGACATCCTGCTGAACGGCGACAAGGTCGATGCGCTGTCGATCATCGTGCACCGCAGCCAGTCGCAGTACCGCGGCCGGGCGGTGGTGTCGAAGATGCGCGAGATCATTTCGCGCCAGATGTACGACGTAGCGATCCAGGCGGCTATCGGCGTCACCATCATTGCGCGTGAGACAATCAAGGCGCTTCGCAAGAACGTGCTGGCCAAGTGCTATGGCGGCGACATCACCCGCAAGAAGAAGCTGCTCGAGAAGCAGAAGGCGGGCAAGAAAAGAATGAAGCAGATCGGCTCCGTCGAGGTCCCGCAAGAGGCCTTCCTCGCCATTCTGCAAGTCGAAGACTGATCAAAAAAATGGCATTCATCACCACCCTGGTCCTCGCGGCCTTCGCCGCCTATGTCGGCGCCTGGTACTTCAACGCGATCGAAGGCAACTTTGCCTTGCTGCTGTTCCTGGCGACGGTGGTCACCGGCCTTTACTGGCTGGCCGAGCGCTTCTATTTCCTGCCCCGGCGCGAACAGGCCGCCGCCAAGCTGGAAGCCTCGCTGACCGAGCGCAATGCGCGCCTGGCCGGGCAGGGTATCAAGCAGGTCGACACGGCCGACGCAAAGGCGAGCGAACGGCTGCTGATGCAGCCCTGGTGGCTCGACTGGACCGCTGGCCTGTTCCCGGTGATCCTGGTGGTGTTTCTGCTGCGCTCGTTCCTCTACGAGCCCTTCAAGATCCCGTCGGGCTCGATGATGCCCACGCTGCTGACCGGCGACCTGATCCTGGTCAACAAGTTCACCTACGGTCTGCGCCTGCCCGTGATCAACACCAAGATCACCGACGGTACGCCGCTGGCGCGCGGCGACGTGGTGGTGTTCCGCTACCCGCCCAAGCCGAGCATGGACTACATCAAGCGCGTGGTCGGCGTCCCGGGTGATGAGGTGGCCTACCTGAACAAGAAGCTCACGATCAACGGCCAGCCGGTGTCCAAGGAGGCGGATGCCGACTACCTCGACGGCGAATCGATGCGCCTGCTCAAGCAGTACACCGAGAACCTCGGCAGCAAGCAGCACAAGATCCTCAACGACGAAACCACACCGTCCTACATTCCCGGTGCCAGTGGCTTCAATTTCCCGGGTATCGAAAACTGCCGCTACTCGGTCGAGGGCGTGGTCTGCAAGGTGCCGGCCGGCAACTATTTCATGATGGGCGACAACCGCGATAATTCGGCGGACTCGCGTTTCTGGGGCTTCGTGCCGGACAAGAACATCGTGGGCAGAGCGTTCTTTGTCTGGATGAACTTCGGCGATCTGGGTCGCATCGGTCCGTTTCAATAAGCATTCATCTGAATAGTTCAGTTCGAGGGGTATGAGGGCATGAGAACACATCGGTTCGTTCGCAGCAGGGCTGCGCAACAACGCGGCATTTCGTTCATCGGCTTGGTGTTCGTCGCGGTCGTGCTCGGGTGTCTGGGCGTGGTCGTCGCGCAGGTCATCCCGACGCTGATCGAATGGCAGGCCATCGACAAGGCCGCCAACAAGGCCAAGGAAGGCGCGACCGTGCCTGAAGTGCGCGCCATCTTCGATCGCGCCCAGGCCATCGACGACTTCAAGTCGGTCAGCGGCAAGGATCTCGACATCAAGAAGGTCGGCGACAAGGTGGTCGTGTCGTATTCATACGAGCGCGAGATTCCCCTGTTCGGCCCGGCCTACCTGACGCTCAAGTACAAGGGCGAATCCCGCTGAACACGGCGCCCAAAAAGGTGGAGGGCAGCCTTGCCGCGCTGCAGGCGCGCCTCCAGCACACCTTCTCCGATCCGCGGCTGCTCCAGCTCGCGCTCACGCACCGCAGCTTCTCGGCCGACCACAACGAGCGCCTCGAGTTTCTCGGCGACTCGGTGCTGAACCTGGCGGTTTCGCACCTGCTCTACATGCGCCTGTCGGCCCTGCCTGAAGGCGACCTGTCGCGCGTGCGGGCGAACCTGGTCAAGCAGGACACCCTACACCGCCTGGCGGTAGGGCTGGCGCTATCGCCGCTGCTGCGTCTCGGCGAAGGCGAGGCGCGCTCGGGCGGGCCCAACCGGCCGTCGATCCTGGCCGATGCGCTCGAAGCGTTGATCGGCGCCGTCTATCTCGATGCCGGCTTTGCTGCCGCGCAGTCGTTGGTGCACCGGCTCTACGAGGCGGTCGAAATCAATCCGCGCATGGAAGCCGCAGCCAAAGATCCGAAGACCGAATTGCAGGAATGGCTGCAGGGTCACAAAATGAAGCTGCCGGTGTATCGCGTGGCCGCCACACTGGGCGCAGCGCACAAGCAGACTTTCGATGTCGAGTGCGAGGTGCCCGAGTTGGGGCTTCGCGAACGCGGCATCGGCGGCTCGCGCCGCGCCGGCGAGCAGGCGGCCGCGGCCGCCATGTTGATCCGGCTCAAGGCACGCGGCGCCGCGTGAAATCAGAATGAACGATGCTATCAATCCCGTAGCGGGACCCGAAGACACTGCAGGCGATGCGCCTGCCGCTGGACCTCAACACTGCGGCCTCATCGCTATCGTCGGCAAGCCCAATGTAGGCAAGTCGACGCTGCTCAATGCGCTGGTCGGCCAGAAGATCAGCATCACTTCGCGCAAGGCACAGACCACGCGCCACCGCATCACCGGCATGCGCACGCTGGGCGCCACGCAGTTCGTGTTCGTCGACACGCCGGGCTTCCAGACCCTGCACGCCAACGCGCTGAACAAGTCGCTCAACAAAACGGTGCAGGGCGCGGTCGGCGACGTGGACCTGATTCTTTTCGTGGTCGAGGCCGGCAGCTTCACGCCGGCCGACGAGCGTGTGCTCAAGCTGCTCGGCAAGGGCATCCCGACCGTGTTGCTGGCCAACAAGCTCGACAACGTGCACCGCCGCGGCGACATCGCGCCCTGGCTGAAGACCATGCAGGAGAAGCACAGCTTCGCCGAGTTCGTGCCGATGTCGGCGAAGAATGCCAAGGACGTCGAGCGCCTGTTCGGCATCTGCGAGAAGTACCTGCCCGAGCAGCCCTGGTTCTACGACGAGGACGAGCTGACCGACCGCAGCGAAAAATTCCTCGCCGGCGAGCTCGTGCGCGAGAAGCTGTTCCGCCTCACCGGCGACGAGCTGCCCTACACCTCGACCGTCATCATCGACAAGTTCGAGGAAGAGCCGCCCCAGAAAAAGGGCCAGAAGCGCCTGCTGCGCATTGCCGCCACCATCGTGGTCGAACGCGATGGCCACAAGGCCATGGTGATCGGCGACAAGGGCGAGCGCATCAAGCGCATCGGCATGGAAACCCGCGTCGAGCTCGAGAAGCTGGCCGACGCCAAGGTGTTTCTCGAACTGTGGGTGAAGGTGCGCTCGGGCTGGGCCGACGACGAAGCCCGTGTCCGTTCGTTCGGCTACGAATGAAGTGGCCGCTGCCCACCGCGTTTCGCACGAACCGGCTTACGTTCTCCATCGCTACGACTGGAGCGAGTCGAGCCTGATTCTCGAAGTCTTCACCCGCCACCACGGGCGCATCGCGCTCGTGGCCAAGGGGGCGAAGCGGCCGAGTTCCAACTTCCGGCCGGTGCTGCTGCCGCTGCAGCCCCTGCAGCTCAACTACGGCGGCGACGCCGAGATCCGCACGCTCAAGGGCGCCGAATGGATGGGCGGCCATGTGATGCCGACCGGCGAGGCGCTGCTGTCGGGCTACTACGTCAACGAGCTGCTGCTGCGCCTGCTGGCGCGCGACGATGCCCACGAAGCGCTGTTCGACGCCTACGCCGGGATCGTGCAGGTGCTGGCAGGCGACCACGTCGGCGCGCAGGCCGCGACCCAGGCTGCTGCGCTGCGTGCTTTCGAACTGCTGCTGCTGCGCGAAGTCGGCCTGCTGCCGTCGCTCGATGTGCAGACTCTCACACTGGAGCCGCTTGCCGCCGAGCAGCGCTACAGCCTCATGCCGGAAGCCGGCCTGCGCCAAGCCGCCGACGACGAGGCCGCACTGAACGGTGCCGACTGGCAGGCTCTGCAGGCAGTTCTCGACGACCGCGCCCCTTTTACCGCCACGTTGCGTGAAATTGCCACCATGAACGCCGGCAGCAACAGTGCCCTGCGAAACCAGTTGCGCACCTTGCTCAACTACCATTGCGGCGTGTCCACGCTGCGCACGCGGCAAATGATGAGAGATCTGCAAGCACTATGAGCACTTCAGGCACCACCGGCACTGCCACCTCGCTGTCCGTCAACCTCAACAAGGTCGCCCTGGTCCGCAACACGCGACACCTGGGCATTCCGAGCGTGGTGAAAGCCGCGCAGGCCTGCCTGGCAGCCGGTGCGCATGGCATCACCGTGCACCCGCGGCCCGATGCCCGCCACATTCGCGCACACGACGTGAGCGACTTGTCGGCGCTGCTTGCCAAAGACTGGCCCGCGATCGAATTCAACATCGAGGGCAACCCCTTCCAGAACCTGATGGACTTCGTGCGCACGCTGAAGCCGCATCAGGCCACCTTCGTGCCCGACAGCGAAACCCAGTCGACCAGCGACCACGGCTGGACCTTCCCCGACGACGCCGAGCGCCTGCGCCCCCTGATCGCCGAAGCCAAGGCGCTGGGCGTGCGCGTCAGCCTGTTCATGGACCCGATTCCCGAAATGATGGCTGCGGTCAAGGCCGTGGGCGCCGATCGCGTCGAGCTCTACACCGAAGGCTATGCCGCATCGCGCGGAACGCCCGACGAGCAGGCCGTGCTCCAGCGCTATGCCGATACGGCGCGCGCGGCCCATGCCGCAGGCCTGGGCATCAACGCCGGCCACGACCTGAGCCGCGACAACCTGACGGCTTTCCTGCGCGCAGTGCCCGGTGTGCAGGAGGTCTCGATCGGCCATGCCTTCGTGGCCGACGCGCTGGAGCTCGGCTATACGGCCGCCACGCGCGACTACCTGCGCTGCATCAACGAGGCGCAATGAACGCCCGCGCCGCATGATCTACGGCATCGGCACCGACATCTGCGACCTGCGTCGCATCGCCGCGACCTTCGAGCGCCAGGGCGAACGCTTTGCCCGCAAGGTGCTGAGCGATGGCGAATTCGCGGTCTGGAAAGCCCGCAGCGAGCGCTGGCCCAAGCGAGGCCTGAGTTATCTGGCGACCCGCTTCTCCGCCAAGGAGGCCTTCAGCAAGGCCATCGGGCTGGGCATGCGCATGCCGATGAGCTGGCGCCTGTGCGAGATCGCCAACCTGCGCAGCGGCAAGCCTGTCATCGTGCTGCATGGCGGCCTGAAGGACTGGTTCGAGGCGCAGGGCCTCACCGCCCACGTGACCGTGACCGACGAAACCGAATACGCCGCGAGCTTCGTGGTGGTGGAGAAGCTATGACTGCCGGGCCCGCTGCTCGCCCCCATGCGCCGCTGATCATCGATGTGGCGGCCACCGAGCTCAACAACGCCGACCGCCGCCGCCTCGCCAATCCGCTGGTCGGCGGTGTGATCCATTTCGCCCGCAACTGGCAAGACCGCGCGCAGATGACCGCGCTCAATGCCGAGATCAAGGCGATCCGCCCCGACCTGCTGATCTGCGTCGACCACGAGGGCGGCCGCGTGCAGCGCTTTCGTACCGACGGCTTCACGCACCTGCCATCGATGCGCGTGCTCGGCGAGCTGTGGATGCGCGATGCCATGCGCGCCACCCAGGCCGCGACCGCGGTCGGGCAGGTGCTGGCGGGCGAGCTGCGCGCCTGTGGCGTCGACTTCAGCTTTGCGCCGGTGCTCGACCTGGACTACGGCGGCAGCAGCGTGATCGGCAGCCGCAGCTTTCATCGCGATCCGCGCGTGGTGGCGCTGCTGGCCAAGAGCGTGATGCACGGCATGCTGCAGATGGGCATGCGCAACTGCGGCAAACATTTTCCGGGGCATGGCTTCGTGCAGGCCGATTCGCATGTCGAGATCCCGGTGGACAAGCGCGGCCTCAAGACCATCCTGGATGACGATGCGCGGCCCTACGACTGGCTCTCAGGCACGCTCGGCGCGGTGATGCCGGCGCACGTGATCTATCCGAAGGTCGACAAGCGGCCGGCAGGGTTTTCGTCGAAATGGCTCAAGGCGATCCTGCGGCAGCGCTTTGCCTTCGGCGGGGCGGTGTTCAGCGACGACCTGAGCATGGAGGCGGGCCGCTACATCGATGGCCGGCTGCTCAGCTTTACCGATGCGGCGCTGGCCGCGCTCGACGCCGGTTGCGACATGGCGCTGCTGTGCAACCAGAGCATCGGCGAGGGGCGTCTGCTCGACGACTTCCTCGAGGGCTTCGAGGCTGCCGCGCGCGCGGGCCGATGGCAGCCGGACGCGAGCAGCGAGGCGCGCCGCCAGGCGCTGCTGCCGCAGGGCGCCGCACCCGATTGGCCGACGCTCGTCACTTCGCGCGGGTACCGCGATGCAAGGCGGACGGTGGACGTTTGAAGGCTGTTCAGTCGATCCGGAATTGGCGCATTTGTGAACAAGCTGGCAAATACGCTAGATAAGTCGGCCGCGCCGTCCTATAGAGTCAAATGTTCTGAATCAGGCAGTTTCGGGGGGCATTTCTCATGGCGCACATCGGCGAATCCTGGCTGACTTTCGACAGCTTGACTCAGCACGTCGTCAAGACGATCAATCCCAAGCGCATCCTGGACATCGGTGCCGGGGGCGGCAAATATGGCGCCTTGCTCAAGAACGTCGTGCCCGAATGCGAGCTGACCGCGCTGGAGTGCGACGAAGTGGCATTTCCTCAACTGCGCGAGGTCGGCTACCACCAGATTCTTCCGATCACGGCTGACAAGCTCTATGAACGCAGCGGCGATCTCTACGACGTGGTGATCCTGGGCGATGTCATCGAGCACATGCTCCACTCGCAAGGCCGCGACCTGCTGGAATTTCTCAACTACCGCTCCCGCTATCTCATCATTTCCACGCCGGAATGCATGCCGATGAGCCGTCCCATCTTCTTCGAAGGCCACAACTCGTTGTGGCGTCCGGATTCATTTGGCTGGCACGACTACTGGGCGCACCAGCAGTGCGGCGTGATGCACTTCTATCTGCTCAGGGGGCACGACAACTGGGCTGGGCCCGGTCTGGCGGAGGTAGTGAGTGCGGTCAATGGAGCGGGAATTTTCAACGACCATTCCAGCGACAAGAAGCAGGCCGTCAACCTGACGATTCACGACACGCGCTACAAGGAGCCGGCCGACGAACACAACGTCGTGCTGTACCGCCCCTTCTGACGGACGTTGTTTCATGACGGCAACCGACAAGATCTCCCTTCGCGATATAGACATCATCGTTTCGTACAGGGAGGCGACCGAAGAGCGGCGCGAGAACCTCTATGCCGTGCTGGCGCATCTGGCCTACACCTATACCGACTACCGGCTGTGGTTGATGGAGGCGGCAACGGCGCCGCGCTTCGACTGGCAGCGGCTGCGCGATCCGAAGATCCGGCATGTCTTCATCCATCACGACGGGCCGTTTCCCAAATCGATGCTCTACAACACGGGCGTCCGGCTGGCCCGCAGCCCTGTGATCTGCTTCCACGACGCCGATTCCATTGCCCAGCCTTCAACGCTGCGTGGCTGTGTCGATGTGCTGCTGGACCGGGACAGCAGCGAGGTGCTGTGCCCCTACTGGAGCGTCATCAACGTGACGGGTGAACTCAAGCGCAATTTCATGCAGTTGCCCGACTACGCCCGATTCGCGTCGATCAACGTGGAGCAACTGCCTCCGGATGCCGGCGTGCTGTACTCGAATGCCAATGGGGGCATCGTGCTGTTCAAGCGCAGCGAGTACATCCGTGTCGGCGGGTACAACGCACGCCTGGAAGGATGGGGCGGCGAGGACGACGAACTGCTGCGCAGGGCAGGGCGGCTGGGTCTGCGTTGGCACTCGATGCACGTGCCCCTTTTCCACTTGCACCACGACTCGGGCTCGCGCAATGAATTGATCGAGAGCCTTCATGGCACCGAGAACCTGCGTGCGTCGCATGCCATCGAGACCATGTCCCAGGAAGAGGTCGAGGTGCTGGCGCGCGAGTTGTCCGCGTTCTTCGCGTCCGACTGATCAGGGCCGGGCGCTGGCGTCCCAGAGCCGACGGCCGTTCATGTCCAGGTGCGTCAGATACAGCCGCAGGTCGAATTCAAGCTGCTGGTAGTCCGGCTCCATGTGCGTGCACAACGCATAGAAGGCCTTGTCGTGCTCCCGCTCCTTCATGTGCGCCAGCTCGTGCACGACGATCATCCGCAACCAGGCCAGCGGCACGCCCTTGAACAGGCTCGCCACCCGAATCTCCCGCTTGGCCTTGAGCTTGCCGCCCTGCACGCGCGACACCGTGGTGTGCGTGCCCAGCGCGTTGCGGATCACGTGCAGCTTGTTGTCGAACATCACCTTCGACAGCGGTTCGGCCTTGCGCATGAACTCGCTCTTGAGCTCGCTCACGTACTCATAAAGCGCGCGGTCGGTCTGCACGTTGTGCGCCCCGTCGGGGTAGCGCTTGCCGAGCAGCGCGGCGAGCTTGTCTTCGGCGATCAGCTGGCGGACCTGGTCCAGCAGGGGCGCCGGATAGCCCGCCAGGTATTTCATGCGCGACGGCGCTCCGTGCGCGCCGCGCAGGCCAGCCCCGTGGCCACGCCGCCGAACAGGTCGCCTTCGACCAGGTTCACGCCCGCAAAGCTCTTGCGCAGGGCGTGCTGGAACGGTCGCAGCGCTGAAGAGCCGCCGGTGAGGTAGATCGCGTCGAGGTCGCCGCTGCGCAAGCCCGCGCGCTTGACGCAGGCGTGGGCGCACGCAATCACGTTCTCGAGTGGTCCGGCCAGCTGCTGTGCCATGTCGTCCGGCGTGAGCGAGGCCTCCAGCCCGCGCTCGGCGCAGGAAAGGTCGATGGCCGTCGCTGCATCGGTCACCGAGGCATCGATCTTGGCGGCTTCCACCGCACTCGCGATGCGGTGCCCGTGCCGCTCTTCGAGCACGGTCATGAGCCGGTCGTGCAGTCGCGTGTCGCTGTAGCTCGTGCGCAGGTCTTTCGCCTGGCGTACCGCCTTGGCGGCGTAGAGCCAGTTGATCAGGTGCCAGGACGAAAGCTCGAAGAACACCTTGCTCGGCACCTCGCGCCCCTGTGGCCCGTGGTGGCGAAAGCCGAATTGCGGCATCACGCGCTCGAGGTTCAGGCGCTGGTCGAAGTCGGTACCGCCGATGTGCACGCCGCTGGTGGCCAGCACGTCGTCGCTGCGGTCCTCGCGCGCGGCACGCTCGGGGCCGACGCGCACGACGGTAAAGTCCGAAGTGCCACCGCCGATGTCGACGATGAGCACGATCGACTCCTTGGCGATGCGCTGTTCGTAGTCGAACGCGGCTGCGATCGGTTCGAGCTGGAAGGCGATCTCGCGGAACCCCGCCGCGCGCGCTGCGTGGCGCAGGCTTTCCTCGGCACGTTCGTCGCGCTTGGCATCGTCGTCCACGAAATGCACGGGCCGCCCGATCACCACGCGCTCGGGCATCCGGCCGAGCTCGCGGCTGGCGCGCATGGCCAGTTCGCGCAGGAAGCGCGCGATGATGTCCTCGAAGCTCACGAGGCCGTCGTAGATGGCAGTCTTCTCCTGCATCAGCGCGCTGCCGAGCAGGCTCTTCAGCGAGCGCATCAGGCGGCCTTCGGTGCCCGAGAGGTACTGGCCGATGGCATCGCGGCCAAAGTGGGTCGTGCGGTCTTCGGCGTTGAAGAAGATCGCGGTGGGCAGGGTGGTGGCCGCGCCTTCGATGGGCAACAGGCGGGCCTCGCCGTCGACCCGGCAGGCCACGGCGGAATTGGAGGTGCCGAAGTCGATGCCGATCGTCGGCAGCGACGACGGTGACAGCACGCTCAAGATTCCCTGCGCAGCGCCGGGAACAGGATCACGTCGCGAATGCTCGGCGAGTCTGTCAGCAGCATCATCAGCCGGTCGATGCCGATGCCGCAGCCGCCGGTGGGTGGCATGCCGTATTCGAGTGCACGCACGAAGTCGTGGTCGTAGAACATGGCTTCGTCGTCGCCGCTGTCCTTGGCGGCCACCTGCGCGTTGAAGCGCGCAGCCTGGTCTTCGGCGTCGTTCAGCTCGCTGAAGCCGTTGCCGAACTCGCGGCCGGTGATGTACAGCTCGAAGCGCTCGGTGACCTCGGGGCGCTCGTCGTTGGCGCGCGCCAGCGGCGAGATCTCGGTCGGGTGCTCCATGATGAAGGTCGGCTGCCAGAGCTTCTCTTCCACGGTTTCTTCGAAGTACATCACCTGCAGGCTGGCGAGGCTGCGCTGCGAGAGCTTGTCCTTCTCTTCGCTCAGGCCGATCTTGCGCAGGGCGTTGATGAGCCAGGCGGCGTCGTCGACGCCCTGGGCCACGCCCTCGGCGTCGGTGTACTTCAGGATCGCTTCGCGGATCGTCAGGCGCTCGAAGGGCTGGGTCAGGTCGACCGGCTTGCCCTGGTAGGTGAGCTGCTGCGTGCCCACGGCCTTGTCGGCGATGGTGCGGATCAGCGTCTCGGTGAAGTCCATCAGGTCGCGGTAGTTCCAGTAGGCTGCGTAGAACTCCATCATCGTGAACTCGGGGTTGTGCCGCACCGAGATGCCCTCGTTGCGGTAGCTCCGGTTGATTTCGAACACGCGCTCGAAGCCGCCGACGATCAGGCGCTTGAGGTACAGCTCGGGCGCGATGCGCAGGAACATCTCCTGGTCGAGCGCGTTGTGATGCGTCTTGAAGGGCTTGGCGTTCGCGCCGCCCGGAATCGGGTGCAGCATGGGCGTCTCGACTTCGAGGAAGTCGTTGGCCACCATGAATTCGCGCAGGGCGCTTACAGCCTTGCTGCGCGCGGTGAAGCGCACGCGCGCCGATTCGTCGGTGATCAGGTCGACGTAGCGTTGGCGGTACTTCTGCTCCTGGTCGGCCATGCCGTGGAACTTGTCGGGCAGCGGGCGCAGGCTCTTGGTGAGCAGGCGAAGCTTGGTTACCTTGACCGAGAGCTCGCCGGTCTTGGTCTTCATCAGCGTGCCTTCGGCGCCGACGATGTCGCCCAGGTCCCAGCGCTTGAAGTCGGCGTAGATTTCTTCGCCGACCGCGTCGCGCGTCACGTAGAGCTGGATGCGGCTGGTGGCGTCTTGCAGCGTGGCGAAGCTGGCCTTGCCCATCACGCGCTTGAGCATCATCCGGCCGGCCACACTCACGGAAACGGCTTGCGCCTCGAGGGCTTCGGCCTCGGTGGCGTCATGCGCTTCGGCGAGTGCCGCTGCACGGTGGCCAGGCTTGAAGTCGTTCGGGAACGCAACGCCTTTGCCCTCGGCCTGCGCCGTGCGCAGCAGCTTGAGCTTTTCGCGGCGTTCTGCGATGAGCTGGTTTTCGTCGACGGGGGGCGGAGGAGGCGAGGGGGTCTTTTGATCGGACATGGGAGGCGGGTGGCGCGCATCCGGGAGCGTGCGCGGGGCTGGCATTTTAGCCCATCGGGTTTGAATAAAACCTGCGCCCAGCGCCCGTCAATCCTGTGCAATGTGCTACAAAAAAAGTAGCGACCTATTCAGTGATGCCCGTGCGTGCGAGCAGATCGCTGACCAGCTCGAGCCGCATCAGCGGACTGTCGAGCTCCATCAGGCGCTGGCGCAGTTCGAGTTGCATCGGCACCAGTTCGCACCAGCGGTTGGCCACCCAGCCGCAATCGTTGAGCTGGTAAGGTGCGCCGATCGGCAGCCGCACCGCTTCGCCTTGCGCGCGGCGGCGCTCTTCCAGCGTGTCGATCAGGCGCTGCAGCGCGGCGGCGGTATGCCGCAAGTCGTCGGGAATTTCGAGCGCGATGTCGTCGCTCACGGCCTCGACCTCGGCGACCCACAGGCCGTGCTTCTGCAGCTCGTTGCTGCGAACCCGAAAGCGTTGCGTGCCCACGCATTCGATCTGCAGCAGGCCGCTCTGCGGCGATTCGAACTCGCGGATCATGGCCAGCGTGCCGATGGCGGCAAAGCTTTCCGCGTCGGCACCAGCCTTGCGCACTTCGCTGCCGCTGGTGAGGCTCACCACACCGAAGGGCGCATCGGCCTTGCGGCACTTGCCGATCATGTCGAGATAACGAACCTCGAAGATGCGCAGTGGAAGAAGGCCACCCGGAAACAGGACAGTACCGAGCGGGAACAATGGCAGTGAATGCAAAAAGGGTTGTGTCGTCATCGAAGAGCCTTGCGTGGCTATCATCGCATTCCGCTCACGGCCACGCCCCATGCTCTATCAGATTCCCTCGTTCCTTCTCGACGTGATCGTCGGCCTCCTCGGCGGCGCATGTCTGCTGCGGCTCTACATGCAGTACCACCGGGTGCCGTTCGGCAATCCGCTCGGGCGCTTCGTGTTCGCCATCACCGACTGGATCGTGCTGCCGCTGCGGCGCATCGTGCCCGCGGTGAAGCGCTGGGACCTGGCAAGCCTGATCGCGGCCTGGCTGCTGGTGATGCTGAAGTTCCTGCTGCTGTGGCTGCTGGTGGGCAACCTGGGGCGCATCGCGACCTTGCCGCTGGTGTCGCTGGTCGGGCTGATGCAATTGGCGGTTTCCGGCCTGACCGCGCTGCTGGTGGTCTACGCGGTGCTGTCTTGGATTCCAAACGCCTCGCCGATGCTGCTCGACCTGATCTCGCGCCTGGCCGAGCCACTGGTGCGGCCGTTTCGCCGCTTCATTCCGCTGATCGGCGGGGTCGATCTGTCGCCGCTGGCCGCCATCGTCGTGCTGCAGGTGATCGCGATCGTGCTGGGCAACCTGCTGGTGTTTGCCTATCAACTGACTTTCTGAACTTCTGAATTCCCCAAGAAAAAGGGCCCGGGTGCGATGCACCCGGGCCCTTTTGCTTTTGACCTGTCTCGTTCAGCTGACCGCGTCGGCCGGCTGGCGCAGCAGCATGGCCAGCGTGCTGGCGATGGTCTTGCGCAGTTCGCGGCGGTCGCTGATGAAGTCGATGGCGCCCTTGGTCTGCAGGAACTCGGCACGCTGGAAGCCTTCGGGCAGCGTCACGCGCACGGTCGATTCGATCACGCGCGGGCCGGCAAAGCCGATCAGCGCCTTGGGCTCGGCGATCACCACGTCGCCCACGAAGGCGAAGCCTGCCGACACGCCACCCATGGTCGGGTCGGTCAGCACGCTGATGTAGGGCAGGCCCTTCTTCGCCAGGCGCGTGAGCGCGGCATTGGTCTTGGCCATCTGCATCAGCGAGAGCAGGCCTTCCTGCATGCGCGCGCCGCCGGTGGCGGTGAAGCAGATGAAGGGCACCTTCTGCTCGATGGCGGTCTCGACGCCGCGCACGAAGCGCTCGCCGACCACGCTGCCCATGCTGCCGCCCATGAATTCGAACTCGAAGCAGGCCACGACCACGCTGATGCTATGGACCGAGCCGCCCATGACGACCAGCGCATCGGTCTCGCCGGTGTTTTCCAGGGCTTCCTTCAGGCGCTCGGGGTACTTGCGGCTGTCCTTGAACTTCAGGGCGTCGACCGGCAGCACTTCCTGGCCGACTTCGTAGCGGCCCTCGGCGTCGAGGAACGCGTCGAGCCGCGCGCGGGCGCCGATGCGGTGGTGGTGGCTGCAGCTGGGGCAGACGTTCTGGTTGTGCTCGAGGTCGGTCTTGTACAGAACGGTCTCGCAGGCGGGGCATTTGATCCACAGACCCTCGGGCACCTGGCGGCGCTCGGACGGGTCGGTTTGTGCGATCTTGGCGGGTAGAAGTTTTTCAAGCCAGCTCATAAGGGGCTCCTTGTGTTGGCGGTGATTATCGACCAGCCGCGTTCTTGGCCGTGGCGGCAGGCAGTGCATCGAGCGCCTCGCGGATGCCCGCAAGGAATTCGCGCACCGCCGGCACCACCCGCTCGCGGGGCTGGTCTTCGATGAGTTGAATGATCTTGGTGCCGATGATGACCGCATCCGCGGCCGATCCGACCGCCTGCGCGGTGCGCGCGTCGCGGATGCCGAAGCCCACGCCGACCGGGATGCTCAAGTGCTGGCGGATGCGCGGGACCATCTGGCCGACCGCCTCGGTGTCGAGGTGGCCGGCGCCCGTCACGCCCTTGAGCGACACGTAGTAGACGTAGCCGCTGGCGATGCGCGCGACCTGCGCCATGCGCTCGTCGGTGCTGGTCGGGGCCAGCAGGAAGATCAGGTCGATGCCGGCCGCCTTCAGCTCGGCGGCGAAGTCTTCGCATTCTTCCGGCGGGTAGTCGACCACCAGCAGGCCGTCGACGCCGGCTGCGACCGCATCGCGGATGAAGGCCTTCTTGCCGTGCACGAGGTCGTAGCGCTCGACGGGGTTGGCATAGCCCATCAGCACCACGGGCGTGGTCGTGTCCTTCTGGCGGAAGGCGGCCACGATGGCGAGCACCTGCTTCATGCCGATGCCCAATGCCAGCGCGGCTTCACCGGCCTTCTGGATCACTGGCCCGTCGGCCATGGGGTCGGAGAAGGGCACACCCAGCTCGATCACGTCGGCGCCGGCCTCGACCATGCCGTGCATCAGCTCGGGCGTGATGTCGGTAAAGGGGAAGCCGGCGGTCACGTAGGGAATCAGGGCGCGGCGGCCGTCTTTTTTCAGCGCGTCGAAGGTGGTGGCAATGCGGCTCATCACTTGCCTCCCTTCACGCTCAGACCGCGCATCGAGGGCCGGTCGTAGAAATCGACACCCGACAGGTCGGCGACGGTGCCGATGTCCTTGTCGCCGCGGCCCGAGAGGTTCACCAGGATCGACTGGTCGGGGCGCATGGTCTTGGCGAGCTTCATTGCATGGGCCAGGGCATGGCTGGATTCGAGCGCGGGGATGATGCCCTCCGTTCGGCACAGGTAGTGGAAGGCTTCGAGCGCTTCGGTGTCGGTGATGCCGACGTATTCGGCACGGCCGATGTCGGCCAGGTACGCGTGCTCTGGGCCCACGCCAGGGTAGTCGAGGCCCGCGCTGATGCTGTGGGTCTCGGTGATCTGGCCGTCTTCGTTCTGCAGCAGGTAGGTGCGGTTGCCGTGCAGCACGCCGGGGCTGCCGCGCAGGATCGACGCCGAGTGCTTGCCGCTGTCGAGCCCTTCGCCAGCCGCTTCGACGCCGATCAGGCGCGTGCCCGCGAACGGAATGTACGGATGGAAGATGCCCATGGCGTTGCTGCCGCCGCCCACGCAGGCGACGACCACATCGGGCTGTTTGCCTTCGGCCTCGCCGGTGATGCCGTCGGCTGCGAGCATGGCCGGCATCTGCTCGATGCACTCGGTGCCGATCACGCTCTGGAAGTCGCGCACCATCGTCGGATAGGGGTGCGGGCCGGCGACGGTACCGATGATGTAGAAGGTGTTTTCCACGTTGGTGACCCAGTCGCGCATTGCCTCGTTGAGCGCGTCCTTCAGCGTCTTGCTGCCGGATTCGACGGGCACCACGGTCGCGCCGAGCAGGTTCATGCGGTAGACGTTGGGGCTCTGGCGCTTCACGTCCTGGCTGCCCATGTAGACCACGCATTCGAGGCCGTAGCGCGCGCAGATGGTGGCGGTTGCCACGCCGTGCTGGCCGGCGCCGGTTTCGGCGATCACGCGGGGCTTGCCCATGCGGCGCGCGAGCATCGCCTGGCCGATCACGTTGTTGATCTTGTGCGCGCCGGTGTGGTTCAGGTCTTCGCGCTTCAGGTAGATCTGCGCGCCACCCATTTCACGGCTGGTGCGCGCGGCGTGGTAGATCGGCGAGGGGCGGCCGACGAAGTGCTTCAGCTCGTAGTGGAATTCGGCGAGAAACGCCGGATCGTCTTTGAACTTCGCATACGCGTCGCGCAGTTCGTTGATCGCGTGGGTGAGCGTTTCGCTCGCGAAGGTGCCGCCGTAGTTGCCGAAGTGGCCGGTGGCGTCGGGTTGCTGGTAGTCCTGGAATTGGCTTTGCATGGTTCTCGATCGGTGAGCCGCAGCCCGACGACGATCGGCTGCGGCGGCTAACTGGAGAAGGACGCGTCGGCAGCCCTGACGGCTGCGACGAATTGCCGGATCTTTCCGGCGTCCTTGAGGCCCTTGTTCCCGGGACCGTCGATTTCGACGCCCGAGCTCACATCAACGGACAGCGTCTTGCAGCGCGTCCGCAGGATGCGAATGCCATCGCTCACGTTTGCAGGTGTGAGCCCACCACTCAAGACGAGGTGAGCGTCGACGGCGGGTGGAAGAAGTGACCAATCGAATGCCTTGCCGCCACCGCCATAACCTTCGACATGAGCGTCGAGCAGGATGGCCTGGGCGTGGGAGTAATCGGACGCGTATTTTACGAGGTCGAAGCCGGCCCCGGCAGCCCCCAGCGGAATGCGGGCCGCGCGCATGTAGCGAAAGCGCCCTGGGCCGCTGGCTTCTTCGCATTGTTCGGGCGTTTCCTCGCCGTGGAATTGGGCGATGGCGCCCTTCACACGGGTGAGTGCCGCTATGACTTTGGGAGCATCCTCATTCACGAACAGCAGCACGGGCGTGATGAACGGGGGCAGGCGCGAGGCCAGTTCGGCGGCGCGTTCGAGCGTCACGGCGCGGGGGCTCTTCGCATAGAGCACGAAGCCGATGGCATCGGCGCCGGCTTCGATTGCCGCATCCACGTCGGCCTCACGTGTCAGGCCACAGATTTTGATGCGGGTGCGGGGAACGGAAAGCGCGGTCATGGCGGGCCATCATACGGAGCCCCGCCGGCCTGCAGCGTGGCTTCCGCCGGCAGACCCCACTTGGCGTCGTACAGCGGGCCCAGGAAGTACAGGCCGTCCGCGGAGAAGGTGGGCGCCGCCACCTTGCGGCTGCGTGCCTCGAGCACTTCAGAAATCCACTCGGGCCGTTCGTCGCCATGGCCGATGCGCACCAGGCAACCCATCAGGTTGCGGATCATGTGGTGCAGAAAGGCATCGGCCTCGAATTCGAAATGCCAGCGGCAGCGTTCGCCGTCGCCCACGCGCGTGATCTCGATGCGCCGCAGGTCCTTGACCGGCGAGCGCGCCTGGCAGGCCGAGGCGCGGAACGAACTGAAATCGTGCTGCCCGACGAGTAGCGCGGCCGCGGCGCGCATCGCATCGCCGTCGAGCGCATGCATCGACCAGCCGACCCGGCCCGAATCGAGGCTGGGCCGCACGGGCGATTGCGAAAGCACGTAGAGGTAGCGGCGCGCCAGGGCGCTGGCACGGCAATGGAATTCATCGGGCACCGGCTGCGCCCACTGCACCGCGATGTCGTCGGGCAGGAAGCGGTTGGTGCCGCGCATCCAGGAGAAGGGTTCGCGCTCGACGGTGGTGTCGAAGTGCACCACCTGCATCAGCGCGTGCACGCCGGCATCGGTGCGACCGGCGCACAGCGTACCGATGGGCTGCGCGGCGAACTTCGTGAGGGCCGCTTCGAGCTTGTCCTGCACCGTGCGGCCCGAGCGCTGGCTTTGCCAGCCCTCGTACGCTTGGCCGTTGTACCGGATGCCGAGCGCCAGCCTCACGAATTCAGGAAGAACGACAGGAGCGGCAACCGCTCAGCGCAGTTCTGCGAGCAGTTGACGGGCTTGCGACTTGAGGTCGCCAGCGCTTTCGGCTTCGACTTCCTCGACCAGCGAGCGGGCGCCTTCGACGTCGCCGATGGCTTGCAGTTCGCGAGCGAGAGACAGCTTGACGGCGTGCGGGCTCTCATCGCCTTCGTCGTCGGGCGCGGTAGCTGCAGGCCTTGCGGTTTCGGCCGAGCGGGCAGCGGGCAGGCCAGCCAGTGCGCTCATGTCGAATTCGATGAAGCCCGAGTCGGCCGGCAGCGCATTGCGTAGCGCGGCGGGGCGGGTGTTGTGTTCCGCGTCGCTCAGCGAGCTGGGGAGCGTGTCTGCCGACAGCGCGCCGGGGGCGGTGTCGAAGTCGTTCTCGAGATCGACAGGCGTTGCGGCGTGGCCGTTCGACAGGGGTGGTGCGGGGCGTGCTGTCGTCGGAGCGGGCGCGTAGACCGACTTCGGCAGGCTGGCACCGACCGGTGCGTGCTGGACCGGCGCAGGGGCGGGGGCCGGCGGCGTGGTCAGGTCGAGGTCGAAGTCCAGCGGTGCCACCGAGGGCACGAAGGCGGGCGGTGCAACGGCCGCCGGTGGTGCTGCGGGAGGCGGAACTGCTGCCGGCTTGGCGGCCGAGGCGAGGGCGCCCGCAAAAGCAGCCGTCTCGGCAGCGCTGGCGCCGCCACTGCTGCGGGGAGCACCCGATTCGTACAGCGGGTTGCCCGGATCGAGATCCTTGCCCATGTCGACCACGCGGGTCCAGTCGGAGCCGAGGCCGCCAGTCAGCTTGTGCACTTCGGTGGCCAGGCCTTCGTAGGCGCGCACGTCGCGGCGCTTGGCGTGGATTTCGAGCAGCTTGAGGTGGATGGCGGTGCGGTCCGGGTTCAGGCGCAGCGCTTCACGCAGGATTTCCTCGGCCTGCAGGTCGCGGCCGTAGGCCAGGTACACGTCGGCTTCGGCCACGGGGTCGACATCGCCCGCGTCGAGTTGGCTCGGCGAGTACGACAGCGACGAAACGGTGGAGTCGCCGCGGTGCTTGGTGTCGACCGATTCACCGCCGCTGGCGCCGAAGAACGAATCCTTCGGGATGCGGCTTTCGAGGAACACGCTTTCGCTCATTTCCTCGCGCCGACGGCCCAGCACGCGGTACAGCAGGAAGCCGATCAGCAGCGCGATCAGCGCCGCGCCAGCCAGCATCAGCGGGTTGTCCAGCAGCTCTTCGAGGAAGGTGGGCTCCGGCGGGGGCGGCGGAGCGGGCTTCTTCACGGCTGGCTTCGGTGCAGCGGCGGCCACTGCAGCGCTCGCTGCCGCCGTTGCGGGAGCGGCGCCGGCGTCGGTTGCAGCTGGCGCGGCTGCGACTGCGGCCTCGGCCGTCTGGGCAGGAGCGGCAGCAGCAGGGGCTGCAGCCGTTGCTTCGGGTGTGGGCGCGGGGCTCGGTGCTGCTGCGGCGGGAGCGGCCGGTGCGGCTGCCGCAACGGGGGCGGGAGCCGGGACTGGTGCAGCGGCAGGTGCCGGAGCAGGGCTTGTGACCGGGGGAGCGGTCGTGGCACTGGTGGTCGGTGCCGGAACCGGGATGCCCGGCGTCGACGGTGCTGCCGGCGCAGCGGCTGCGGCAGGTGCCGACGAACCGGTGCCCGTTGCAGCCTTGAGCTTGTTCAGCTCGTTGATGTTCTTCGACAACTCCGCAACGCGGTTGTTGTTGTCTTGTGCCTGACGGGTCTGCGCGACCTTTTCGTCGGCGGCGCGGGTAGCCGCGTTGCCTTGCGAGATCGTGAGCTTGTCGGGTGCGCTGGCCGCTGCATTGCGGTCTTCGACGTTGGCTTGCAGCTTGCCCGAGGCCTTGCGGCTCGCGGCTGCCACGTTCGAGGTCGGCGCGTTGTCGGCCAGGCGCTGGCGGTAGGCGCCGAAGTCGCGGCTCTGTGCCGTGACCGTGCGACGGGCTTCGTCCGGCAGAATGGCCGCCGCCTCGGCACCGCTCGGCAGATCGAGCACCGCGCCGGCGCGCATGCGGTTGACGTTGCCGCCAACGAATGCATCGGGGTTGGTGAGCAGCAGCGCCACCAGCATCTGGTCCAGGGACACGTCGGCTGGCTTGTGGGCGCCGGCGATCTTGCTGGCGGTGTCGCCGCGCTGAACGGTGACCTGTTCGCCGCCACCGCTGCGAATCGCCGGAGCGGCTGCAGTGACGGGGGCGGGGGCTGCCGCGGCCGGCGCAGGTGCGGCTGCTGCGGGGGCTGCCGAAGGCGCAGCCGCCACTACGGGGGGGCGTTCGCGGCGAGCACGGGCTGCCGGGGCAGCGCGTTCGGTCGGCGTGGCGATCTGGGGCGAAATGGGCGTGGCCGGTGCGGCCGCCTGGCGCGTGGCCGGCGGATCGAGCAGCACGGTGTAGTCGCGCACGATGCGGCCCGACGAACCGTTGGCCTCGAGCAACAGGTCGATGAACGGATCGTTCAACGGGCGGTTACCGCTCAGGCGCACCACGTACTGGCCGCCGGCGCGGCGCTGAAGCGTTGCCTTGACGTCGCTCAGGGCCGAGTTGTACGGAACGCCCGCGTTCTTGAAGGCTTCGGCCGTGGCGATGTTGATCTTCAGACCGTCCGCCTCGTTGGCGGCGATTTCGGTCACGTCGATCTCGGCGCGCAAGGGTTCGCCCAGCGCCGATTGCACCTTCAGCTGACCCAGCGCGAATGCGCTGGCGTCGGTGCTGACGATGCCCAGTGCCACGGCTGCCGCCGCACCAAGGATGGAAAGGCGCCAACCGTTTGATGGCAGAGGCGGGCGAGCGGCCGATGGGCTGGCCGCAGGCAACAGATGTCTTGTCATGCTGATAGGGGGCGGCTCAGGCCCAGAATTTGTAAGAGGACGTTAGCACCATCACCGGGCACTGACAAGGCAATGCGCTTGTTCTACCCAGTGCGCGCATACTTACGCACACATTGGATGTTGCCGTAAGGCAACAATTCATGTTTCAAAAGGCCCTGAGCAGCCCGCATCAGGCTTCGAGCAGGATACGCAGCATGCGGCGCAGCGGCTCCGCGGCGCCCCACAGCAGTTGGTCGCCGATGGTGAAGGCACCGACATACTCCGGGCCCATCGCCAGCTTGCGGATACGGCCGACCGGGATGTCCATGGTGCCCGTCACGGCCACCGGCGTCAGGTCCTTCAGGGTGGCTTCGCGCGTATTCGGCACGACCTTCGCCCAGGGGTTGTCGGCGGCGATCATCGCTTCGATGTCGGCGACCGGCACGTCCTTCTTGAGCTTGAAGGTCAGGGCCTGGCTGTGGCAGCGCATCGCGCCAATGCGAACGCAGAAACCGTCGACCGGCGTGGCAGCGGTGCTGAAGCCCGGGCCCTGGCCGAGGATCTTGTTGGTTTCGGCGCCGCCCTTCCACTCTTCCTTGGACATGCCGTCGCCCAGGTCCTTGTCGATCCAGGGGATCAGCGAGCCGCCCAGCGGCGCACCGAAATTGGCCGTTTCAGCAGCGCTGAGGGTCTGCTGCTTGTGCAGCACCTTGCGGTCGATTTCGAGGATGGCCGACTTCGGGTCGTCCAGCAGGGCGCGCACTTCGGCGTTGATGGTGCCGAACTGGGTCAGCAGCTCGCGCATGTGCTGTGCGCCGCCGCCCGAGGCTGCCTGATAGGTCATGCTGGTCATCCACTCGACCAGGCCGGCCTTGTAGAGGGCGCCCACGCCCATGAGCATGCAGCTCACGGTGCAATTGCCGCCGATCCAGTTCTTGCCGCCCTTGGCGAGCGCGTTCTCGATGACCGGCAGGTTGACCGGGTCGAGCACGATGATCGCGTCGTCCTGCATACGCAGGGTGGAGGCGGCGTCGATCCAGTGGCCGTTCCAGCCGGCGGCGCGCAGCTTGGGAAACACCTCGCTGGTGTAGTCGCCGCCCTGGCAGGTGATGACGATGTCGCACTTCTTCAGTGCCTCGATGTCGTTCGCATTCTTCAGCGCGGTTTCGTTCTTGGCCATCGCCGGGGCCTTGCCGCCGGCGTTGGAGGTCGAGAAGAAGACCGGCTCGATGAGACCGAAGTCGCCTTCGGCCTGCATGCGGTCCATCAGGACCGAGCCGACCATGCCACGCCAGCCCACGAGGCCGACCAGAGGTTGAGATGCGTTCGCCATTTCAGTTTGCCCTTATGAAAAAAGAAAAATTTGTCTTTTCTTGCCCCCGACTCGTCGAGCCGGGGAGGGGCGTGACGAAGCGGGCTGCGGTTAGCCGGTAATCGTCTTTTTGGTGATTGCTGCAACGACCGCGTCGCCCATTTCGCGGGTGCCGACGCGCTTCGTACCTTCTGACCAGATGTCGCCAGTGCGCAGCCCGGAGGCGAGCACATCCTTGACCGCCGACTCGATACGGTCGGCAGCCTCGGCTTGGTTGAGTGAGAAGCGGAGCATCATGGCAGCGGACAGGATTGTAGCCAAAGGATTGGCAACCCCTTTGCCGGCAATGTCGGGAGCGCTGCCGTGGCTGGGCTCGTACAGGCCCTGGTTGCTCGAATTGAGCGATGCCGAAGGCAGCATGCCGATGGAGCCGGTGAGCATCGCGGCCTCGTCCGAGAGGATGTCGCCGAACATGTTGCCGGTGACCACCACGTCGAACTTCTTGGGCGCCTTCACGAGTTGCATGGCCGCGTTGTCGACCAGCATGTGGTCGAGTTCGACGTCCGGATATTCCTTCGCGATGTCGAGCATCACGTCTTTCCACAGCTGCGAGGTTTCCAGCACGTTGTTCTTGTCGACGCTGGTCACGCGCTTGCTGCGCTTGCGTGCCGCCTCGAAGGCCACGCGGGCGATGCGTTCGATCTCGGGGCGCGAGTAGCGCATCGTGTCGAAGGCTTCCTCGGCACCCGGGAAGTGGCCGTCGACGGCGGTGCGGCGGCCGCGCGGCTGGCCGAAATAGATGTCGCCGGTCAGCTCGCGAATGATCAGGATGTCCAGGCCGGCGATCAGCTCGGGCTTCAGGCTCGACGCGCCCACCAGTTGCTCGTAGCAGATTGCAGGGCGGAAGTTGGCGAACAGGCCCAGGTTCTTGCGCAGCCCCAGGATGGCCTGCTCGGGCCGCAGCGGGCGGTCGAGCTTGTCGTATTTCCAGTCGCCGACGGCGCCGAACAGCACCGCGTCGGCTTCCTTCGCCAGCTTGAGCGTCGATTCGGGCAGCGGGTGGCCGTGCGCCTCGTAGGCCGCGCCGCCGACCAGTGCCGACTCCATCTCGAACTTCAGGTCGAGCACGTCGAGCACCTTGACGGCTTCCGCCACAATTTCGGTGCCGATGCCGTCACCCGGGAGAACTGCGATTTTCATAAATTGGTCTGAGGTTTTTTGAAAACGGAAATGCGCGCGATCAGGAAATCATCGTGTGCGCGAGCCACGGCTTCTGCGCCAGGCGCTCGGCCTCGAAGGCCTTGATCTTGTCCTTGTGGCGCAGCGTGAGGCCGATGTCGTCCAGCCCGTTGATCAGGCAGTACTTGCGGAAGGCCTGCACGTCGAACGCGAACTCCTGCCCATCGGGCTTCACGACCACCTGGCGCTCCAGGTCGATGGTCAGCTGGTAGCCTGGGAACGCGAAGGTCTCGTCGAACAACTGGGCCACCTGCGCTTCGGGCAGCACGATCGGCAACAGGCCGTTCTTGAAGCTGTTGTTGAAGAAGATGTCGGCGTAGCTCGGCGCAATGATTGCGCGAAAGCCGTATTGGTCGAGCGCCCACGGTGCGTGCTCGCGCGACGAGCCGCAGCCGAAGTTCCTGCGCGCCAGCAGCACCGAGGCGCCGGCGTAGCGTGGCTGGTTCAGCACGAAGTCGGGGTTCGGCTTGCGGCTGGCCGGGTCCTGGCCCGGAAAGCCGGCGTCGAGGTAGCGCCACTCGTCGAACAGGTTCACGCCAAAGCCGGTCTTCTTGATCGACTTGAGGAACTGCTTCGGAATGATCGCGTCGGTGTCGACGTTCTCGCGGTCCATCGGGGCCACGAGGCCCTTGTGCACGGTGAATTTCTGCATGTGTTGTCTCCAGATCAGGCGAAGGTGCGCACGTCGACGAAGTGGCCGTGCACCGCAGCGGCGGCGGCCATGGCCGGGCTCACGAGGTGGGTGCGGCCGCCGGCGCCCTGGCGGCCTTCGAAGTTGCGGTTGCTGGTGGATGCGCAGCGCTCGCCGGGTTCGAGCCGGTCGGCGTTCATCGCCAGGCACATCGAGCAGCCGGGCTCGCGCCATTCGAAGCCAGCGGCCTTGAAGATCAGGTCGAGCCCTTCGCGCTCGGCCTGTTCCTTCACCACGCCCGAGCCGGGCACGACCATCGCGAGCTTCACGTTCTTCGCAACCTTCTGGCCGAGCTTCTTCACCACGGCCGCGGCTTCGCGCATGTCCTCGATGCGGCTGTTGGTGCAGGAGCCGATGAACACCTTGTCGATGAAGATGTCGTTCATGGCCTTGTTGGGCTCCAGGCCCATGTAGACCAGCGCGCGCTCGATGGCCCCGCGCTTGTTCGCATCTTTTTCCTTGTCGGGATCGGGCACGCGGCCGTTGATGTCGACCACCATTTCGGGCGAGGTGCCCCAGGTCACCTGCGGCTGGATCTGCGTGGCGTCGAGCTCGACCACGGCGTCGAAGGTCGCGCCTGGGTCGGACTGCAGCGTGCGCCAGTAGGTCACGGCCTGGTCCCACTCCACCCCGGTGGGCGCGAGCGGGCGGCCCTTCACGTAGCTGACGGTCTTCTCGTCGACCGCCACCAGCCCGGCGCGCGCGCCGGCCTCGATGGCCATGTTGCAGACCGTCATGCGGCCTTCCATGCTCAGGTCGCGAATGGCCGAGCCAGCGAACTCGATGGTGTAGCCCGTGCCGCCGGCCGTGCCGATCTTGCCGATGATGGCCAGCACGATGTCCTTGGCGGTGCAGCCGAGCGGCAGCTTGCCCTCGACCTTCACGAGCATGTTCTTCGCCTTCTTGCCCAGCAGCGTCTGCGTGGCCATCACGTGCTCGACCTCGCTGGTGCCGATGCCGTGCGCGAGCGCGCCGAATGCGCCGTGCGTGGAGGTGTGCGAGTCGCCGCAGACGACAGTCATGCCCGGAAGCGTCGCGCCCGACTCGGGGCCGATCACGTGCACGATGCCCTGGCGTTTGCTCAGGAACGGGAAGAACGCGGCTGCGCCGAATTCGGCGATGTTGTGGTCGAGCGTGGTGACCTGTTCCTTGCTGGTCGGATCGGCAATGCCTTCGTAGCCGCGCTCCCAGCCCGTGGTGGGCGTGTTGTGGTCGGCGGTGGCCACGACCGAACTGATGCGCCACAGCTTGCGGCCGGCTTCGCGCAGGCCTTCGAAGGCTTGCGGGCTGGTGACTTCATGCACCAGGTGGCGGTCGATGTAGAGGATCGCGGTGCCGTCTTCCTCGGTGTGGACGACGTGTTCGTCCCAGATCTTGTCGTAGAGCGTGCGTGCCATGTCGGTCTCTTGTCTTTCGTGGGGAAATGGATTGTCTGTGTTCGTGGTTCAGGCCGCGAGTTGTTCCGTGCCGTCCGCAGCCGCGTGCAGGTGATTCACCAGCGAGCGCGCAGCCACTGGCAGGGTGGAGAAGTCGCGCGCCACCAGGCGGATCTCGCGCGCCGCCCAAGCGTCGTTGAGCGCTACGCTCACGAGGCCGCGGCCGATGCCGTTCTGCATGAGCTCGAAGGCGCGCTGCGGCATCACGCCGATGCCCAGGCCGTTCTCGATCATCCGGCACATGGCGTCGAGACCCGTCACGTGGATGCGCAGCTTGATGCTGCGGCCGGCGTCGAGCGCGGCCTCGTGCATCGCGACGTAGATCGAGCTGTTGGTGTGCAGGCCGACATGGTCGAAGTCGAGCGAATCGATGAAGTCGATGGCGCCCTGCGCCGCCAGCGCATGCCCCGTGGGCACGATGAGTGCGAGGCGGTCGTGCCGGTAAGAAAGGCTTTGCAATTCGCCCGCGCCGCCGGCCACGTGGCACACGCCGAGGTCGGCCGCGCCTTCCTGCACCGCGCGGATCACCTCGCTGCTCAGGTGTTCTTCAAGGTCGATCTTGATGGCCTCGTGGGCGCGTGTGAACACGCCCAGGTCTTCGGGCAGGAACTGCACGATCGCCGAGATGTTGGCGTGCACCCGCACGTGGCCGCGCACGCCGTCGGCGTACTCGCTGAGCTCACCCTGCATCTTCTCCAGGCTATAGAGCACCGAGCGGGCGTGGTGCAACAGGCTTTCGCCGGCGGGCGTGAGATCGACGCCGCGCGCGTGGCGGTAGAGCAGGGTGGTGCCGAGCGTGGCCTCGAGGTCGGACAGCCGCTTGCTGATGGCCGAGGCCGCGATGAACTCGCGCTCCGCCGCACGGCCGATGCTGCCCAGTTCGCACACGGCAACGAACAGCTGCAGCGACGTGAGGTCGATGCGGCGGGCGAAGTTGCGTTCGGATGTGCTCATGGGGCTGTGGGGCATCGCGTCTGGCGATGAGGAGGCTATTTTCTCCTTGTTTTTATGTGTCAGGCATCGTGATACGAGATGACCTTGTTGCCGGGAGGCGACGGCAATCGGCAGCTGCGGTGGGCTGCCTTGCGAGCCCGGATCAGTCCGCGGGAACCCCCGCGCTCCAGGCAGGCCAGTTGCCCACGATAGCGTCCACCAGAGGACGGCCTGCGATCAGGAGATTGCCGGTGGCGATGGGGAAACCGCCCGACTCGACATTCAACGAGGCGTAAGCGGTCTGCCCCTGGTAGGGCCGGTCGAAATTGGAGGCCGTGCGGAGAACCGCCACGCGCTGCAGGTCGAGCAGCCCCGCGCTGGCGCCTCGCTTCAATGCCTCGTAGGTGGCGTTGTCTTCCTGCTGGGTGGTGCAGTACTTGCCCTGCCCGTCGGTCACGAGTGAAACCCAGCGCGTGGCGGTTTCGCCCAGGAACCTGCCGTGCCAGTAGGTGTCCCCGGCCGCGGTGTCGCATTGCAGGACCGATGGGCGAGCCTTGGCGGTTGGCTGCGAATACCTGGCGCGGTAGGCGCGTGCCTTGTCGTTGTCGGCCAGCGGCGCATTGGCCGAGAGCTTCAGGGCCTTCTGCAGCAGCTTCTCGTTGAGGCGGAAGACCTCGGTCCGGTATTCGAACTTGGGCTTCGAGTCCGGATCCTTGGCGCCGATGCCGAAATAACCTGTGCGCCAGGTCGATGGCATTTCACGCGCATCGATCTCGTGCGCGATGCCGAAGTCGACCAGGAACCGGGCCCAGGTGGCAGAACCGATGGTCGAGACATTCGGGTCGACGCCCGCGATGCCGGCCACCAGGAAGTAAGTCTTCGAGAGGTCGAACTTCCCGCTGAACACCAGTGCCGTGATGGAAGCAGCCGCGTTGGTATGGCCCATGCCGGTGGTCACCTGGCACACCGAATCGGCGTTGCACCTGACCAGCGGATCGTCGGCGGACAGGCCCGGCACCTTGATCTCCCGGGTCAGCTTCAGCGGCTCGAACCACACCTGCGCCTCGGGCTTGAACATGCTGATGATGAGAACTTTCACCGCAATCTGCTGCGGCGGCTTTGCGCCGGGAGCATCGGTAGCGCAGCCGAACAGCAGCGTTGTCGCGAAGGCGATGAATGCCGCCCTTGCGCCAAACCATGTCACGCGTTGAAAAACTGACATTCGCCTTCTCCTTCTTGAGCCCAAAGAGATCGCAATTTACAGGCCAAAAAAAAGCTGCCCGAAGGCAGCTTTTCTGATCATCGAGATTCGACGGAAGCTCAGCGAGCCGTGATCGGCTTCACGTCGCGCTTCGGCGAACCTTCGAACAGCTGGCGCGGGCGGCCGATCTTGTACTCGGGGTCGCCGATCATTTCGTTCAGCTGGGCGATCCAGCCGACCGTGCGGGCCAGCGCGAAGATCGCGGTGAACAGCGGCACCGGGATGCCGATGGCGCGCTGCACGATACCCGAGTAGAAGTCGACGTTCGGGTACAGCTTGCGCGACACGAAGTACTCGTCTTCCAGGGCGATCTTCTCGAGTTCCTTGGCGAGCTTGAACAGCGGGTCTTGTTCCAGGCCCAGCTCGGTCAGCACTTCGTTGCAGGTTTCCTGCATCAGCTTGGCGCGCGGGTCGTAGTTCTTGTACACGCGGTGGCCGAAGCCCATCAGCTTGACGTTCGAGTTCTTGTCCTTGACCTTCTTGATGAACTCGCCAATCTTCTCCACGCCACCTTCCTTCTGGATGTCGTAGAGCATGTTCAGCGCCGCTTCGTTGGCGCCGCCGTGGGCGGGGCCCCAGAGGCAGGCCACGCCGGCCGCGATGGCCGCGAAGGGGTTCGTGCCCGACGAGCCGCACAGGCGCACCGTCGAGGTCGAGGCGTTCTGCTCGTGGTCTGCGTGCAGGATGAAGATGCGGTCGAGCGCGCGCTCGAGCACCGGGTTCACCTTGTACTCTTCGCACGGCGTGGCGAACATCATGTGCAGGAAGTTGCCGGCGTAGCTCAGGTCGTTCTTCGGGTACATGTACGGCTGGCCGATCGTGTACTTGTAGGCCATGGCCACGAGCGTGGGCATCTTCGCGATCAGGCGGATCGCGGCGATCTCGCGATGCTCGGGATTGTTGATGTCCGTGCTGTCGTGATAGAAGGCCGACAGGGCGCCCACCAGGCCGGTCATGATGGCCATCGGATGCGCGTCGCGGCGGAAGCCGCGCAGGAAGAACTGCATCTGCTCGTTCACCATCGTGTGGTTGGTCACGAGCTTGGTGAAGTTGGCCTTCTTGGCGGTGTCCGGCAGTTCACCGTACAGCAGCAGGTGGCAGGTCTCCATGAAGTCGCAGTTGGTCGCGAGCTGCTCGATGGGGTAGCCGCGATACAGCAGCTCGCCCTTGTCGCCATCGATGTACGTGATGGCCGACTGGCAGGCGGCGGTCGACATGAAGCCCGGGTCGTAGGTGAACATGCCGGTCTGTGCGTACAGCTTGCGGATATCGATCACGTCGGGGCCCACGGTGCCCTTGTAGATCGGCAGTTCGACGCTGTCGCCGCCGTTGCTGAACGACAGCGTGGCCTTGGTATCGGATGCTTTCATTTCGGTTTACTTTCAGAGGTGGATTCAGGACGAAGGAGAGATTGCGGGACGCTGCGCGCCGTCGGTACGCATCAGCTGCAGCAATGCGACCACCTCGGCCCCGGCCCATTCGGGCTCGGGCTCCTTCCTGCGCAGAAGGAGGTCAAGGAGGTCGTTGTCCGACAGGTCCATCAGTGTCTCCATCGCTCCCGCTTGACCCACGGTCATGCGGAATTCGTGCCGCTCGAAGAAGCGGGCGATGAACAGGTCGTTCTCGAGCAGTCCGCGCCGGCAGCGCCATTTGAGCTTGCTCAGAGCACGTTCACTGAGCAGGTCGGCAGAGTCGGCGGCGGGTTGCATGGTGGCTTCTCGAACAAATGGATCAGGGTCAGATGGCGCGGCGCACCATCAATTCCTTGATCTTGCCGATGGCCTTGGTCGGGTTCAGGCTCTTCGGGCACACGTCCACGCAGTTCATGATCGTGTGGCAGCGGAACAGGCGGTACGGGTCTTCCAGGTTGTCCAGGCGCTCGGCGGTGGCTTCGTCGCGGCTGTCGGCGATGAAGCGGTAGGCCTGCAGCAGGCCGGCGGGGCCGACGAACTTGTCGGGGTTCCACCAGAAGCTCGGGCAGCTCGTGGAGCAGCTCGCGCACAGGATGCACTCGTACAGGCCGTTGAGCTCTTCGCGCTCTTCGGGCGACTGCAGGCGTTCCTTTTCGGGCGGCACGGTGTCGTTCTGCAGGTACGGCTTGATCGAGTTGTACTGCTTGAAGAACTGCGTCATGTCCACGATCAGGTCGCGGATGACGGGCAGGCCCGGCAGCGGCTTGAGCACGACGGTGCCCTTGAGCGTGTTCATGTTGGTCAGGCAGGCCAGACCGTTCTTGCCGTTGATGTTCATCGCGTCGGAGCCGCAGACGCCTTCGCGGCACGAGCGGCGGAACGACAGCGTAGGGTCTTGCGCCTTGAGCTTCATGAGGGCGTCGAGCAGCATGCGCTCGTGGCCGTCGAGTTCGATCTCGACTGTCTGCATGTAGGGCTTGGCGTCCTTGTCCGGGTCGTAGCGGTAAATCTGGAATGTGCGCTTCATCGTAGTGACCTTGTGAATGCTTTGTATGAGCTGACTGTGAGCCGCGTTCTCTTACTTAGAACGTGCGGACCTTGGGTGGAACCGAGGCCACGGTGAGCGGCTGCAGCTTGACCGGCTTGTACGAGAGGCGGTTGTCCTGGCTGTACCAGAGCGTGTGCTTCATCCAGTTGACGTCGTCGCGGCCGAGCGGTGCGACAGGGTCGTCCGCCGGGCGTTCGTAGTCTTCGACCGTGTGGGCGCCGCGGCATTCGCGGCGGGCGGCGGCCGAGACCATGGTGGCCTGCGCCACTTCGATCAGGTTGTCGACTTCCAGCGCTTCGATGCGGGCGGTGTTGAACACCTTCGACTTGTCCTTCAGGCCGATGGCCTTGACGCGCTCGCGCACGGCGGCGATCTTGGTCACGCCTTCGTCCATCGAGGCCTGCTTGCGGAACACTGCCGCATGTTGCTGCATGACGGCGCGGATCTCGCCGGCCACGTCCTGGGCGTATTCGCCAGTGGTGGTCGACTCGAGGCGGTTCAGGCGCTCCAGCGTGCGGTCGGCCGCATCGTTGGGCAGGGGCTTGTGTTCCTTGAGCTTGTCGTTGAACTCGACGATGTGGTTGCCAGCCGCGCGGCCGAACACCAGCAGGTCGAGCAGCGAGTTCGTGCCCAGGCGGTTGGCGCCGTGCACGCTCACGCAGGAGCATTCGCCGACAGCGTAGAGGCCGTTCACCACGGCGCTGTTTTCTTCGCCCTTCTGGATGACGACCTGGCCATGGATGTTGGTCGGGATGCCGCCCATCTGGTAATGGATGGTCGGCACGACGGGAATCGGTTCCTTGGTGATGTCGACGTTGGCGAAGTTGACGCCGATTTCGTACACCGAGGGCAGGCGCTTGTGGATGGTCTCGGCACCGAGGTGGTCGAGCTTCAGCAGCACGTAGTCCTTGTTGGGACCGCAGCCTCGGCCTTCCTTGATTTCCTGGTCCATCGAGCGCGAGACGAAGTCGCGCGGCGCCAGGTCTTTCAGGGTGGGCGCGTAGCGCTCCATGAAGCGTTCGCCGTTGCTGTTCAGCAGGATCGCGCCTTCGCCGCGGCAGCCTTCGGTCAGCAGCACGCCCGCGCCGGCCACGCCGGTCGGGTGGAACTGCCAGAACTCCATGTCCTGCAGCGGGATGCCCGAGCGGGCCGCCATGCCGAGGCCGTCGCCGGTGTTGATGAAGGCGTTGGTCGAGGCCTGGAAGATGCGGCCTGCGCCGCCGGTGGCCAGCAGCACGGTCTTGGCCTGCAGGATGTGCAGGTCGCCGGTTTCCATTTCGAGTGCGGTCACGCCGACCACGTCGCCTTCGTCGTCACGGATGAGGTCGAGCGCCATCCATTCGACGAAGAACTGGGTGCGGGCTTCGACGTTCTTCTGATAGAGCGTGTGCAGCATCGCGTGGCCGGTACGGTCGGCCGCGGCGCAGGCGCGCTGCACGGGCTTTTCGCCGTAGTTGGCCGTGTGGCCGCCGAACGGGCGTTGGTAGATCGTGCCGTCGGGGTTGCGGTCGAAGGGCATGCCGAAGTGTTCGAGCTCGTACACGACCTTCGGGGCTTCGCGGCACATGAACTCGATCGCGTCCTGGTCGCCGAGCCAGTCGGAACCCTTGATCGTGTCGTAGAAGTGGTAGTGCCAGTTGTCCTCGCTCATGTTGCCGAGCGATGCACCCACGCCGCCTTGAGCGGCGACGGTGTGCGAACGGGTCGGGAACACCTTGGAGAGCACGGCCACATTGAGGCCGGCACGTGCGAGTTGCAGCGAGGCGCGCATGCCGGAGCCGCCGGCACCGACGATCACGACGTCGAACTTGCGCTTGGTGATTTTTTCTTTTGTGTAGGTCATGGTGGGGTCAGATCTTCCAAAGCACTTGAATGGCCCAACCCGCACAACCGACAAGCCAGACGATGGTGAAAATTTGCAGCACGAGACGGATGCCGACGGGCTGGACGTAGTCCATCCAGACGTCGCGCATGCCGACCCACACGTGATAGAGCAGGGCGATGATCACGGAGAACGTCAGCACCTTCATCCACTGCGCGGCGAAGATGCCGGCCCAGAGGTCGTAGCCGATGGGGCCGCGGGTGAAGATCAGTTGCGCGAGCAGCACGATCGTGAAGAGCGCCATCAGGCCGCCCGTGATGCGCTGGCTGAGCCAGTCGCGCAGACCGTAGTGCGCGCCGACGACGATGCGCTTGGAGCCGTAGTTCACAGACATGGTTGGCTCCTTCTCAGTACAGGCCGAACAGCTTGGCGCCGAGCACCAGCGTGAGGATGATGCTTGCGCCCAGCGTGAAGAGGGCCGAGGTATGGCCGAACTCCTTGGTCACTGCGGCGTGGCTCACGTCCATCCACAGATGGCGCAGGCCGGCGATGAAGTGGTGCAGGTAGGCCCAGATGAGCGCGAGCGCGACCAGCTTGAAGAACCACCCCGGAACGAAACCAAGGCCGCTGTTGAAGGCGGCCTTGAACTTGGCGAACGAATAGTCGGAAGACAGCGAGGTGTCGAACATCCAGATGATGAACGGCAGCAGCAGGAACATCAGCACGCCGCTGACGCGATGCAGGATCGACACGATGCCGGCCGGCGGCAGCCGGTAGGTCGTGAGGTCGGTGAAGGCATTGATGTTGCGGAATTCGCGACGCGGAGGCCGGGGGGGAGTTGCAAGCTCTGTCATTGGGGGAAGTGCTTTCGTGGCTTTTGTGACTTGTTGGCTTGTTCTGAGAGCGAACGCTTTTGTTTCTTCTGCGGAAATGCAAACAACGCAAAATTCTATTGCAATGCACCATCGGGCAGCGGACACGCACGAGTCGGCGCACCGTTGCAGTCGGATGCTATTGACTTCGTAGCGCAATGCGCAGCTTGTATGCGCACATCCGCGCGGCGGTATTCGGCCTTCGTCTGCATCGGGATCAGCCCAGCTGGTTCCTGTAGTGGTGCGTGTCGGTGCGATAGAGCCCGCGGCGCAGCTCCATCGGCATGTCATGGTAGGTGTGCGCCACGCGTTCCACGCTCAACAGGGGCATCTGCAGCGTCACGTCGAGCAGCGCGGCCTGTTCGGCATCGGGCAGCACGGCGCGAATTTTTTCTTCGGCACGCACCATGCGCACGCCGAACTCGGTTTCGAACAGCGCGTACATCGGACCGGGCCATGCGCGCAGCCGCTCGGCGGTGAGTCCCTTGAAGGGCGCGCCGGGCAGCCAGAGGTCTTCGAGGATGGTGGGCACGCCGCTGTAGGCGAGCACGCGCCGCACCTGCAGTACCGCGTCGCCCGTGCGCAGGCCGAGCGCGCGCGCCACGTCGGCCGATGCGCGCTGGCGCTTGCAGTCGACGATGGTGCGCACCGCCGGGCCCTCGGTGTTCGGGTCGCCCGCATCGGGCACGAGCTTGAGGAAGCGGTACTGCACATGCTGCTCGGCATGCGTGGCGACGAAGGTGCCCTTGCCCTGGCGGCGCACCACGAGGTTTTCGGCAGAGAGTTCGTCGATAGCCTTGCGCACCGTGCCCTGGCTCACGCGATAGCGCACGGCCAGGTCCATCTCGCTCGGGATGGGTTCGCCAGGCTTCCACTCGCCCGCCTGCAGGCTCTGCAGGATCAATGTCTTGATCTGCTGGTAGAGCGGACTGAAGGACGGCGTCGCGGGCTCGTCGAATGTGGTGGGCGTGTTCATGGCAGCGGTGGGGTGCGCCTTGGCGGACCCCCGGAGGATATCTTATATAAGACATAAGACGAGGCTCATTGAATCGGCTTAAAATGCGGCCGGTCTCGCGCTGCGGGAAGTATTCCCAGCCCGCAGAACCCCTGGCGCCCCACGAGAGCGCCGACACCGTTTCATTACCTTCTGGAGTCTTCCCATGAGCAAAAAGCCCGTCCGCGTTGCCGTCACCGGTGCCGCCGGTCAAATCGGTTACGCCCTGTTGTTCCGTATCGCCTCCGGTGAAATGCTCGGCAAAGACCAGCCGGTCATCCTGCAACTGCTCGAAATCCCCGACGAGAAGGCCCAGAAGGCGCTCAAGGGCGTGATGATGGAGCTCGACGACTGCGCCTTCCCGCTGCTGGCCGGCATGGAAGCCCACGGCGACCCGATGACCGCCTTCAAGGACGCCGACTACGCGCTGCTCGTCGGTTCGCGTCCCCGCGGTCCCGGCATGGAACGTGCCGAACTGCTGGCCGTCAACGGCGCCATCTTCACCGCGCAAGGCAAGGCCCTCAACGCCGTCGCCAGCCGCAACGTCAAGGTGCTGGTGGTCGGCAACCCGGCCAACACCAACGCCTACATCGCGATGAAGAGCGCCCCCGACCTGCCGCGCAAGAACTTCACCGCCATGCTGCGCCTGGACCACAACCGTGCTGCCAGCCAGATCGCTGCCAAGACCGGCAAGGCCGTGGCCGACATCGAGAAGCTCACCGTCTGGGGCAACCACTCGCCCACGATGTACGCCGACTACCGCTTCGCCACCATCAACGGCGAAAGCGTCGCCAAGATGATCAACGACCAGGAATGGAACGCCAACACCTTCTTGCCGACCGTCGGCAAGCGCGGCGCGGCCATCATCGAAGCACGCGGCCTGTCGTCGGCTGCCTCGGCTGCCAACGCCGCCATCGACCACATGCGCGACTGGGCCCTGGGCACCAACGGCAAGTGGGTCACCATGGGCATCCCGTCGGACGGCCAGTACGGCATTCCGAAGGACGTGATGTTCGGCTTCCCCGTTACCTGCGAAAACGGTGAATACAAGCTGGTCGAAGGCCTCGAGATCGATGCATTCAGCCAGGAACGCATCAACAAGACCCTGGAAGAACTGGAAGGCGAACGCGCCGGCGTCGCTCACCTGCTCTAAGCACGGTCAGCCAGCATGCTCGATTGGAACCCCGCGCTCTACCGTCGCTACGAGGACGAGCGCACCCGACCTGCACAGGAACTCCTGGCGCGGGTGCCACTGACCGAGGCCGCCCGCGTGGTCGACCTCGGGTGCGGACCGGGCAACTCCACCGAGCTGCTGGTCAACCGGTTTCCGAAGGCGCAAGTCCTCGGAACCGACAACTCCGAAGCCATGCTGGTCAGCGCGCGCGAGCGCCTGCCGCAGGCGCGCTTCGAGTTGAGCGACATTGCGACCTGGGCGCTGCAATCCCAAGAAGAAGCGCCCGACCTCATTTATGCCAACGCGTCCCTGCAGTGGGTGCCCGATCACGAAAAGCTGATCCCGCGCCTGTTCGATGCGCTGGCCCCGGGTGGCGTGCTTGCCATCCAGATGCCCGACAACCGCCAGGAGCCCACGCACCGCCTGATGCGTGCGGTGGCCGCTGAAGCACCGTGGGCCGAACGCATCGGCGACGCCGACAAGCTGCGCACCCTGCTGCTCGATCTCGGCGGCTACTACGACCTGCTGGCGCCACGTGCGGTGCATGTCGATGTCTGGCACACGATCTACCAGCACCGCATGGCCGATGCCGCATCCATCGTCGAATGGGTGCGCGGCACGGGGCTGAAACCTTTCGTCGACCGCCTGCCGCCGGACCTGCAGGCGAGCTATCTCGCCGAGTACGAACGTCGCGTGAACGAAGCCTATGCGGTGCGCACCGACGGCAAGCGGCTGCTCGCCTTCCCGCGCATGTTCATCGTGGCGCAGAAAAAGGCATGACCAAGACGGCTCATCCCGCTGAAGTGCTGCTCGGCGCACAGGCCGGCGCCGTGACGCTGCCTGTGTGCGACCACTACAGCGGCGTCGAGGCGCGCATGAAGAAGAGTCTCGCGCTCCAGGCCGAAATGGCCGAGGAGTTCGGCGCCTGCGTGTTCGACGTCACCCTCGATTGCGAAGACGGCGCCCCGGTGGGCGGCGAAGCCGAGCATGCCGCGCTCGTTACCGAACTGGCGCTGGCCGCCAGGCCCGGCATGCGCGTCGGCGTGCGCGTGCATCCCGTCGACCATCCCGCCTTTGTCGGCGACGTGATCACCATCGCCGGCCGTGCCGCCCAGCGCCTGAGCCACCTGATGGTGCCGAAGGTCGAGTCGGTGGCCGATGTGTTGCAGGCTGTCGCGGCGCTCGAGGCGGCCGATGCCGATGCATTGCCGCTGCACGTGCTGATCGAGTCGCCGCTCGCCGTGCACAACGCCTTCGAGATTGCCGCCCATCCGCGCGTGCAGTCGCTGAGCTTCGGCCTGATGGATTTCGTCTCGGCCCACGCTGGTGCGATCCCCGCCGATGGCATGGGCGCGACAGGGCAGTTCAGCCACCCGCTGGTGGTGTGCGCCAAGCTGGCCATCGCATCGGCCGCGCATGCCTACGGCAAGGTGCCTTCGCATTGCGTGGTCACCGAGTTCAGCAACACCGATGCCATGCGCACGGCGGCCCGCAAGGCGGCCACCGAATTCGGCTACACGCGCATGTGGAGCATCCATCCGAACCAGATCCGCCCCATCCTCGAGGCCTTTGCGCCCGACGAGGCGCAGATTCAGGTTGCCACACAAATCATTGCAAAAGCGGCGCTTGCCGATTGGGCTCCGACACAAATTGATGGCACATTGCACGACCGCGCGAGCTACCGCCACTTTTGGCAGGTCTTGACGCGCGCCCACGCAACAGGGCGCGCGTTGCCCCCCGAGGCGAAAGCCTGGTTTGCGCTCGCGGCCTCCTGAAACTCTCTGAATCCAGCCTCAAGGAAACCCACACATGAAGAAAATTGCCCTGATCGCCGCCGTCGCCCTGGCCCTGCCGCTTGCAGCAGTCGCGCAGGACGCCAAGCCCGCGGCCAAGCCTGCGGCAAAGGCCGAAGCCAAGAAGACGCCTCCCAAGCGCCAGGTCACCCGCAAGGCGGCCAAGGCTGTCGAGGAAGTCACGCCGATCGCTGACGACACCAACGTCGTGCTCACCGACGCTGACCTGGCCGTTGCCCAGCGCGTGTCGATCGGCCGCGCCCAGTGCGAACTCGGCGCCGACGTGACCGTCACGCCCGACGAAAAGAAGCCCGGTTTCTTCACCGTCACCACCAAGGGCCTGAAGTACCGCATGCACCCGGTCGAAAGCCGCACCGGTGCCATCCGCCTCGAAGACCCGCGTGCCGGCGCCATGTGGCTCCAGCTCGGCAACAAGTCGATGCTGATGAACCAGAAGGCCGGCCTGCGCATTGCCGACGAATGCCAGACCGACGCCCAGGTCGCATTTGCCGCAGAAATGAAGAAGAACCCGCCGAAGGCCCTGTTCGAAGGCGCCGACGGCGAAAAGAAGTAAGTAACGAAACGGCGTGCGGCGCGGCTCTTGCTTGCCGTACTGCACGCCCGCCAGCTCAGTTTCCGGAGAAAAGAAGATGTTGCAAGCCTACGTTGACCATGTTGCCGAACGCGCCGCGCTCGGTATCCCGCCGCTGCCCTTGAGCGCGAAGCAGACCTCTGAAGCGATCGAGCTCCTCAAGAGCGCGAACGCCAAGGACGGCGCCTTCCTGCTCGACCTGCTCACCTATCGCGTGCCCGCCGGCGTTGATGACGCCGCCAAGGTCAAGGCGAGCTACCTCGCGGCCGTGGCCCACGGCACCGAGAAGAGCGAGTTCATTTCGCGCGCCCGCGCGACCGAACTGCTCGGCACCATGCTCGGCGGCTACAACATCAGCCCCATGATCGACCTGCTCGACGACGCCGAAGTAGGCAGTACGGCAGCAGAAGGCCTGAAGAAAACCCTGCTGATGTTCGACCAGTTCCACGACGTCAAGGAAAAGGCCGACAAGGGCAACGCCAACGCCAAGGGCGTTCTGCAGAGCTGGGCCGACGCCGAGTGGTTCACCAGCCGCCCCGAAGTGCCCGAAAGCATCACCGTCAGCATCTTCAAGGTGGCTGGCGAAATCAACACCGACGACCTGTCGCCCGCGCCCGACGCGACGACCCGTCCCGACATTCCGATGCACGCGCTCGCGATGCACAAGAACGCGCGCCCAGGCATCGTGCCCGAGGAAGACGGCAAGCGCGGCCCGGTGAAGTTCATCGAAGACCTGCGCGCGCGCGGCCACCTCGTGGCCTATGCCGGCGACGTGGTCGGCACGGGTTCGTCGCGCAAGAGCGCCACCAACTCGGTGCTCTGGTTCACCGGCGAAGACATTCCCTTCGTGCCGAACAAGCGCTTCGGCGGCGTCTGCCTCGGCGGCAAGATCGCTCCCATCTTCTACAACACCATGGAAGACTCCGGCGCGCTGCCGATCGAACTCGACGTGGCGCAAATGAACATGGGTGACGTGGTCGAGCTGCGTCCCTATGAAGGCAAGGCGCTGAAGGACGGCAAGGTCATCGCCGAGTTCCAGGTCAAGAGCGACGTGCTGTTCGACGAAGTGCGCGCCGGTGGCCGCATTCCGTTGATCATCGGCCGCGGGCTCACGGCCAAGGCGCGCGAAGCGCTGGGCCTGCCCGTTTCGACGCTGTTCCGCCTGCCGCAAAGCCCGGTCGACACCAAGAAGGGCTTCTCGCTCGCACAGAAGATGGTCGGCCGCGCCTGCGGCCTGCCTGAAGGCCAGGGCGTTCGCCCGGGCACGTACTGCGAACCCAAGATGACCTCGGTCGGCTCGCAGGACACCACCGGCCCGATGACGCGCGACGAGCTGAAGGACCTGGCTTGCCTGGGCTTCTCGGCCGACCTCGTCATGCAGTCGTTCTGCCACACGGCGGCGTACCCCAAGAAGGTCGACGTCAAGATGCACCACGAACTGCCCGACTTCATGGCCAACCGCGGCGGCGTGTCGCTGCGCCCCGGCGACGGCGTGATCCATTCCTGGCTCAACCGCCTGCTGACGCCCGACACCGTGGGCACGGGCGGCGACAGCCACACGCGCTTCCCCATCGGCATCAGCTTCCCGGCGGGCTCGGGCCTCGTGGCCTTTGCTGCCGCCACCGGCGTGATGCCGCTGGACATGCCCGAATCGGTGCTCGTGCGCTTCAAGGGCAAGATGCAACCCGGCGTGACGCTGCGTGACCTGGTCAACGCCATTCCGCTGTACGCCATCAAGTCCGGCCTGCTGACGGTCGAGAAGAAGGGCAAGAAGAACATCTTCTCGGGCCGCATCCTCGAAATCGAAGGCCTGCCCGACCTGAAGGTGGAGCAAGCCTTCGAGCTGAGCGACGCCTCGGCCGAACGTTCGGCCGCCGGCTGCACGGTGCACCTGAACAAAGAACCGATCATCGAGTACATCAACAGCAACATCACGCTGATGAAGTGGATGATTGCCGAAGGCTATGCAGATGCCCGCACGCTGGCACGCCGCATTGCCGCGCAGGAAGCCTGGCTTGCGGACCCGCAACTGCTCAAGGGCGATGCCGACGCTGACTACGCCGCCGTGATCGAGATCGACCTGGCCGAAATCCACGAACCCATCGTGGCCTGCCCGAACGACCCCGATGACGTGAAGACGCTCAGCGACGTGGCCGGCGCCGTGATCGACGAAGTGTTCATCGGCTCGTGCATGACCAACATCGGCCACTTCCGAGCCGCATCGAAGCTGCTCGAAGGCAAGCGCGACATCCCGGTCAAGCTGTGGATCGCGCCGCCCACCAAGATGGACGCGCAGCAGCTCACCGAGGAAGGCCACTACGGCGTGTTCGGCAATGCCGGTGCCCGCACCGAAATGCCGGGCTGCTCGCTGTGCATGGGCAACCAGGCACAAGTGCGCGAAGGTGCGACGGTAATGTCGACCAGCACCCGCAACTTCCCCAACCGCCTGGGCAAGAACACCAACGTGTACCTCGGCTCGGCCGAACTGGCCGCCATCTGCTCGCGCCTGGGTCGCATCCCGACCCGCGAGGAGTACATGGCCGCCACGGGCGTACTCGACGCGTCCAGCGCGCAGATCTACCAGTACCTGAACTTCGACAAGATCGAGGATTACAAGGGCGTGGCGGATTCGGTCGCGGCCTGATCTTCTTCGGATCGCTCCAATCAAAAAGCCCCGCTTCGGCGGGGCTTTTTTGTGGGCGATGCGCCTTCGTTCAGCTCAGAGCGACGGTGCGTTGGGCTGCAGGTACTCCTGGCCCGTGAGCACCATCTTTGCGCCGACCGGGCCGCCCACCGCATGGGGCAGGGAGGTCAGCAGCGAGTTGGCGAAGTCGCCGCGATACAGCTTGGCGCCCTGGTGCGTCAGGTTGGAGTTGGCGTCGATGTAGATCGACTCGCCCAGCCCTGACCACAGGCGGCAGAAGCCGTAGTCTTCCGAGAGATAGCGGCGCGTCTGCGGGTCGACCATCACGTCGAAGAAGCGGTAGTGCAGGCCGAGGTCGGCCTCGCCGATGCTATCGGGCACATAGGCGAGATCGGGGTAGCTCGCCATGAGCCGCTCGAACACGGCGCGCTTGATCACCATGAAACCGGTCGGCGCCTCGGTCATCTCCATGAAGCCGTCGGGCTGGATCTTGAGTTCGACCTGCGAAGTGGTCTCCGAAGCCTTGGCGTTGACCGTGTAGCGGGTGAAGGTGGCCTCGAACTGCTGCTGCGTCGTGCCCGCGGCCACGCCGCCATCGGGCCAGTTCTCCCGCTTCAACGGGTAGACGCCGGCCGCGATGTCGTAGCCCGACAGCAGCAGCCGGAAGGCCGCCTGCGCCGAGAAGCCGATGTCCGCGTCGATCCAGAACAGGTGGGTCCATTGTGGATTGGCGAGGAACTGGGCCACGCAGTTGTTCCGCGCGCGCGTCACCAGGCTCTCTCCCTGGTGCATCAGCACCTGCATCCGCATGCCGGCGCGCTCGGCCTGGACAGTGAAGTTCAGCATCGAGGCGACGTAGTTCTGGAAGAACTTGCCGTCGTGACTCGGTGTCACGACCACGGGAAAGAACTGCTGGAGTTCGGACGGGTCAAGCATTTCGGGGCTCCGTGTCTATTGGGCGGGGCGCTGCATCAGGCCGAGCAGCAGGTTGTTGTAGACCTCGGTGGCCTCGGCGTTGCCGGGGAGGTAGCGGTCGATCAGGCTGCGCTGGCGCTTGCGATAGGCGGCTGCCTGCGCATCATGGGTGTCGATGGCTTCGAGCACCCGGGCGCTGCCGCCGGCCACGTCGTTGCCCTGGTAGTAGTAGCCGAGGTCCGCGCACAGGTGCGCGTTGTGCACCAGCGGATAGCCCTGCCAGCAGGTCTCGAGGTAGAAGTAGTTGAGCGGGTTCTCCCACTGGTGCGAGACCACGATGTCGGTGTTCTGTGCGAGGAACACGGGCGTTTCATGTCGGCCCAGGAAGACCGCCTTGTGCTCGCGCACCAGGTCGAGCTGGTTCATCAGCGTGATGAACTCCATGTTCTCTTTGGCCAGCCGCTCGGCATTGGTGACCTGCAGCAGCGCGATGGCTTCGGGCCGCGCGCGGTAGGCCAATTCCGCGATCAAAACCGGGTAGAGGCAGAACTTCACCACGTTGATGTTCGGCTCCATCACGCTGAGACGGCGCGGCCCGGCGTGCGGCTGGTAGACGCCGGCATCGGGCAGGCCGCGCGTGCGTTCGTCCAAAAACAGCGGGCTCCACACGAAAGGCACGGGGCGCGCCTCGGCCCGGCGCAGCACCTCGAAGTACGGCTGGCTGATGTTCGCCACCTGCGGAACCATCCAGATGTCGTCATAACGCTGGTTCACGAACAGGTTCTGTCCCCAGAGCGGCTTGTTGAACAGCATCGACTCCATGGCGTGCACGTATTCGAAGCCGCAGCAATAAGACACCAGCCGCGCGCCACGCTGCTTCAGGTAGTCGGTCTGCGCCGCGTCGATCTGGCCGCCGAGCTCGATCAGCACGTCCACGCTGTCTTTGGCTGCCTCGAAGGTCACGGTGGGCCAGCGTGTCTGGTCCCAGGGCAGGGCCGGGGTGATCGGGATCGCCGTGGTGTTGACCAGTACCACCGAGGCCACGTCCGGGCAGTGCTTCAGCGCTTCCGCCAGGAACACGGCGTTCTGCTTGATGCCGTTGTTCCAGAGGGTTTCGGCCTCGTGGTGGAGGCCGATGGTGATGCCGATGCGCAGTTGAATGGCGGACCTCATTTAATTGTTTCAAAAATGTTAATTGCCACCCTCGGCGATTGGAGATCGCTTTCTGGAATTGGCGATTAATTAACTGCTGTGTGACGAAATTCCTATTTTGGCGGGCTTTGTCATTCTTTGAGGCTTGCAAAGAGTAGATGCACTGTTCTTTGAGGCGGCCGCGAGAAGAAGGAAAAAGAGGGCTTATCGGCGAAGTTGTGTGAAAAAAGTCCGCTGAAGCCGAACTTTGGATTCTATGTGGCCTCCCGCTTTCAGTGGCTTGTCGGCAACCCTCAGGCCTGAATGAGTTCACTCATATTTCATTTTTGTGAACTAAATCATTGGTTCGAAATTTCCCTATTGCGGCATGCGAACTGAAATGTAAACAAGTCCGTACATTCCAGCATTCCTGTAATCGAGGCACTCCCAAGCGCGTGCCTTCAGCGATGGAACCTGACGCAGGGGCATCGCATTTTTTGTCGATCTGAACCCGTCAATCCATTCACCGCGAGCCGAATAGCAAATGAACAAGTCATACAGAAGCATATGGAACGAAGCCCTGGGAGCATGGGTGGCGGCTTCCGAGCTCACCTCGGCGCGCGGCAAGCAAAGCGGTAGCGCGAAGCGGTCGACGTTCCGTCTCCTGGCCGTGGCCGCCATCTATGGGGTGATGCAGGGCGGAGCCGGGGTGGCGTACGCCAACGTCATCAATACGGACGGCACCTGCGTGACGGGATCGAGTGGCATCGTCGGCCGCGTGAATCCCGGGAGCACCAGTGGAGCGACCGGTGCACCGACGCAAGACGGTACCGGCACCTACTCGCTGGTGTCGGGATGCAACGCGACCGGTACGGGCTCGACTGCAGTGACTGTGTACGGCGCATTCGCCCAGGGCCGGGCAACCGGAGCTTCCGCATTCGGCTTCCTCAGCAACGCGAGCGGCAAGTGGAGCAGCGCCTACGGGCTGGAGTCGAACGCGGGCGGCATCTCCAGCATCGCGATGGGCTTCGGCAGCAATGCTGCCGCGCTCAATGCCGTAGCCATTGGCGGCGCGGGCGGGGACGGCACTACCCCGCTGACCGTTGCCAACTCGACCACCGCCTCGGGCAGCGGGGCGGTGGCCATCGGCAGCAACGCGACCAAGGGCGCGCAGGCGACCGCGACGGATTCCATCGCCATCGGCGGCCAGGCTTTTGTCAGTTCCGGGGCCACTTCGGGCGTAGCCATCGGCCGCGGCGCCAACGTCGCGGGTACCAGTGCGATTGCGCTCGGTGACGGCGCGAACGCGATCGGCAGCAATGCCATCGCCATCGGCACGAATGCCAATGCTGCGACTACCGGCGCCTCGAATCTTGCGATCGGCTGGGGCGCCGTGGCGACGGGTACGGCTGCTGGGTTGGGCGATTCCACCGCCGTTGGCACAGGTGCCAAGGCCACCGGCCAGGATTCGACCGCCGTCGGCGGCCAGACCACGGCCAGTGCCTTGAACACGCTGGCGATCGGCAACAACGGCACCACGGCTTCTGCCAGCGGCGCGACCGCCTTCGGGGTGGGAGCCAAGGCCACGGGCCAGAACTCGCTGGCAGCGGGCAATGGCACGCTGGCTTCGAACACCGGCTCCATCGCCATCGGCAGCAACACTACCGACGTGGCCAAGTCGGCGGCCGTCGACGGCATCGCCATCGGCGGTCAGTCTTCGGTGGCGGCTGCCGCCAACTCCGGTATCGCGGTCGGTCGCGGCTCGATCGTCAGCGGCACAGCCGGTGTTGCCGTTGGCGACGGCGCCAATGCAGCGTATGCAAACAGCGTCGCAATCGGCGCGGGCAGCGTGACCGGCGCCGCGGCGCCTACCGGCAAGGGGTTCCTCACCAACACCAACGCGCCTGCGTCCGAGGTTTCGGTGGGTTCGTCTTCCGCCCTGCGGCGAATCACGAACGTTGCCGATGGCGCGGCGCCCCAGGACGCCGTGACCGTGGCTCAGTTGAGCACGGGCATGAGCACTACCGCGAGCAGCATCGGCAGCCTGTCCACGGGCCTGAGCACGACGAACAGCAACGTGACCAGCCTGTCGACTTCGACGTCTACCGGCCTGAGCACTGCGACGAGCAACATTGGCAGCCTTTCGACCGGGCTCAGCACGACCAACAGCAGGGTTTCCAGCCTGTCGACCTCGACTTCGACCGGTCTGAGCACTGCGACGAGTGGTATCGGCAGCCTGTCGACTGGCCTGAGCACGACCAACAGCACCGTCAGCAGCCTGTCCACGTCGACCTCGACGGGTCTGAGCACGGCGACGAGCAGCATCGGTAGCTTGTCGACTGGCCTGAGCACCACGAACAGCAACGTGACCAGCCTGTCGACGTCGACCTCGACCGGTTTGAGCACGGCGACGAGCAGCATCGGCAGCCTGTCGACTGGCCTGAGCACCACGAACAGCAACGTGACCAGCCTGTCGACGTCGACCTCGACCGGGCTGAGCACTGCGACGAGCAGCATCGGCAGCTTGTCGACTGGCCTGAGCACCACGAACAGCAACGTGACCAGCCTGTCGACGTCGACCTCGACCGGTCTGAGCACAGCGACGAGCAGCATCGGTAGCTTGTCGACTGGCCTGAGCACCACGAACAGCAACGTGACCAGCTTGTCGACCTCGACGTCGACCGGTCTGAGCACAGCGACGAGCAGCGTCGGCAGTCTGTCTACAGGCCTGAGCACGACCAACAGCAACGTTGCGAGCCTGTCGACTTCGACCTCGACGGGTCTGAGCACCGCCACGAGCAGCATTGGCAGCCTGTCTACCGGCTTGAGCACGACGAACAGCAACCTGACCAGCCTGTCGACTTCGACGTCGACAGGTCTCAGCACTGCGACGAGCAGCATCGGCAGCCTGTCAACGGGCCTGAGCACGACGAACAGCAACGTCTCCAGCCTGTCCACCGGCTTGAGCACCGCAACGAGCGGCATCGGCAGCCTGTCGACTGGCCTGAGCACGACCAACAGCAACCTTGGCACCCTGAGCTCGTCGGTCAGCTCAATCTACAACACCGGTACGAAGTACTTCCACGCCAACAGCATTGGCGCGGACAGCCAGGCCAACGGCGCCGACAGCGTGGCCATCGGCCAGAACGCGATCTCCAACGGCGACAACAGCGTGGCGGTCGGCAAGAACGCCCAGACCACCAAGCCCGACAGCGTGGCGCTGGGTGCGAACTCGGTTGCGAGCGTGGGCGCGTTGGCCAACTACGACGCGTTCGGCTTGACGAGCAAGCAAAGCTCGTCGGGTGAAGTGAACGTGGGCAACCGCCAAGTCACAGGCGTGGCGCCGGGCAGCGCGGACCAGGACGCCGTCAACGTCCTGCAAGTCAAGACCGTCACAGCTTCGTTGTCGAGCAGCATCGGCACCGCAACGAGCAGCATTGCCAGCCTTTCGACCGGCCTGAGCACGACGAACAGCAACGTGACCAGCCTGTCGACCTCGACGTCGACGTCGACCGGTCTGAGCACGGCGACGAGCAGCATCGGCAGTCTGTCGACCGGCTTGAGCACGACGAACAGCAATGTGACCAGCTTGTCGACTTCAACGTCGACCGGTCTGAGCACTGCCACGAGCAGCATTGGTAGCTTGTCTACCGGCCTGAGCACGACCAACAGCAATGTGACCAGTCTGTCGACCTCGACGTCGACTGGTCTGAGCACTGCGACGAGCAGCATCGGCAGCCTGTCTACCGGCTTGAGCACGACGAACAGCAATGTGACCAGCTTGTCGACTTCAACGTCGACCGGTCTGAGCACTGCCACGAGCAGCATTGGTAGCTTGTCTACCGGCCTGAGCACGACCAACAGCAATGTGACCAGTCTGTCGACCTCGACGTCGACTGGTCTGAGCACTGCGACGAGCAGCATCGGTAGCCTGTCGACTGGCCTGAGCACCACGAACAGCAACGTGACCAGCCTGTCGACGTCGACCTCGACCGGTCTGAGCACTGCCACGAGCAGCATTGGTAGCTTGTCTACCGGCCTGAGCACGACCAACAGCAATGTGACCAGTCTGTCGACCTCGACGTCGACTGGTCTGAGCACTGCGACGAGCAGCATCGGTAGCCTGTCGACTGGCCTGAGCACCACGAACAGCAACGTGACCAGCCTGTCGACGTCGACCTCGACCGGGCTGAGCACTGCGACGAGCAGCATTGGTAGCCTGTCTACAGGTTTGAGCACGACGAACAGCAATGTGACCAGCCTGTCGACCTCGACCTCGACGGGCCTGAGCACAGCCACAAGCAGCATCGGCAGCCTGTCCACGGGCTTGAGCACGACAAACAGCAATGTGACCAGCCTGTCGACCTCGACGTCGACCGGTCTGAGCACAGCCACCAGCAGCATCGGCAGCCTGTCGACGGGCCTGAGCACGACGAACAGCAACGTCACCAGCCTCTCGACTTCGACTTCCACGGGCCTGAGCACGGCGACGAGCAGCATTGGCAGCCTGTCTACCGGCTTGAGCACGACCAACAGCAACGTGACCAGCCTGTCGACCTCGACCTCCACGGGCCTGAGCACGGCGACCAGCGGCATCGGCAGTCTGTCGACCGGCCTGAGCACGACGAACAGCAATGTGACCAGCCTGTCGACCTCGACCTCGACGGGCCTGAGCACAGCCACAAGCAGCATCGGCAGTTTGTCGACTGGCCTGAGCACGACAAACAGCAACGTGACCAGTCTGTCGACCTCGACGTCGACCGGCCTTAGCACCGCCACCAGCAACATCGGCAGCCTGTCCACCGGCCTCAGCACCGCCAACAGCAGCATCGGCAGCCTGTCCACGGGCGTCGCGAACTCGGTCCAGTACGACGATGCGACTCACACCAAGGTCACGCTGGGCGGCGTCGGTGCGACATCGCCGGTCATCCTCACCAACGTTGCCGCGGGTGTGAACCCCACCGACGCGGTGAACTTCGGCCAGCTGACTTCGCTGTCGACCTCGGTTTCCAGCGGTATTGCAAGCCTGTCGACTTCCACTTCGACTGGCTTGAGTACCGCGACGAGCAGCATCGGCAGTCTGTCTACCGGCCTGAGCACGACCAACAGCAACGTTTCCAGCCTCTCGACTTCGACCTCCACGGGCCTGAGCACTGCCACGAGCAGCATCGACAGCCTGTCTACGTCGACTTCAACGGGCCTGAGTACCGCGACCAGCAGCATCGGCAGCCTGTCTACCGGCTTGAGCACGACGAACAGCAGCGTCTCCAGCCTGTCGACTTCGACGTCGACCGGTCTGAGCACAGCCACCAGCAGCATCGGCAGCCTGTCGACCGGCCTGAGCACGACCAACAGCAACGTTTCCAGCCTCTCGACCTCGGTCTCCACGGGCCTGAGCACTGCCACGAGCAGCATCGACAGTCTGTCCACGTCGACTTCAACGGGCCTGAGCACGGCGACCAGCAGCATCGGCAGCTTGTCGACCGGCCTGAGCACGACAAACAGCAATGTGACCAGCCTCTCGACCTCGGTCTCCACGGGCCTGAGCACTGCCACGAGCAGCATCGACAGCCTGTCCACGTCGACTTCGACGGGCCTGAGCACGGCGACCAGCAGCATCAGCAGCCTGTCTACCGGCCTGAGCACGACGAACAGCAATGTGGCGAGCCTGTCGACGAGCCTGAGCGGTTCGACGAGCGCTATTGCCAGCCTGTCGACTTCGACCTCGACCGGCCTGAGCACGACAAACAGCAGCGTTGCCAGCCTCTCGACCTCGACCTCCACAGGTCTGAGCACTGCCACGAGCAGCATCGACAGTTTGTCCACGTCGACTTCGACGGGCCTGAGCACCGCGACAAGCAGCATCGGCAGCCTGTCGACCGGCTTGAGCACCACCGACAGCAGCCTCGCAAGCCTGTCCACGTCGACCTCGTCGGGCCTGAGCACTGCGACCAGCAACATCGCCAGTCTCTCGACGGGCGTCGGTAGCCTGTCGACCAGCCTGAGCACGACCAACGTCAACGTCAACAGCCTGAGCACGTCGGTCAACAACATCTACAACACCGGCACCAAGTACTTCCACGCCAACTCGACGGCGGCAGACGCAGACGCCTCCGGCCAGGAAGCCGTGGCGATTGGCCCGCAGTCGGTGGCCAGTGGCGCCAACTCCTTCGCGGCCGGCAACGGTGCGAAGGCGACGGCCGACGGCGCGGTGGCGGTGGGCTTCGGCGCGCAGGCCACGGGTGCGAACGCGATCGCCATCGGCACCGGAGCGCTGGCCACGGGCTCGCAGGCGATCGGCGTGAACTCCCGCGCGGGCGGCGGCGGCGTGGCGCTGGGCGACAACGCGGATGCCGGCGGCACGCAGCTGAGCAAGGCGCAGAACATCTCGCAGGGCACGGCCATCGGCTTCGGCGCGATCGTGACGCAAAGCGGCGGCGTGGCGCTGGGTTCGGGCTCGGTGGCTTCCACCGCGGCGGGCGTGGCCGGTTACGTGCCGGGCGGTGCGTCGGCACAGCAGCAAGCAGCCGTCAATGCGACCACCAGCACGCAGGCCGCGGTGTCGGTGGGCGATGCAGCCAACGGGCAGTACCGCCAGATCACGGGCGTAGCAGCAGGCACGGCCGACAGCGACGCGACCAACGTGGCGCAGCTCAAGGCATCGGCAGCCGCCGCGAAGGCCGGCAGCGTGCAGTACGCGACCAACCCGGACGGCTCGGTCAACTACAACCAGATCACGCTGGGCAACGGCCAGGCAACTGGCGGCACGCGCATCAGCAACGTGGCACCGGGCATCCTGCCGGGCGACGCGGTCAACGTGCAGCAGCTGAACCAGGTGCAGAGCCAGGTCGGCGACGTGGCCCGCATCGCCTACTCGGGCACGGCCATGGCCTTCGCGATGTCGGGCACCTATCTGCCGACGCTGTACCCCGGCGAGAAGACGGTGGGCGTGGGCCTCGGCAGCTACAAGGGCTACAGCGCGGTGGCGCTGACCTTCAAGGCGCTGTCCGACGACGGCAAGATGTCCTGGGGCGCGGGCCTGACGACCACGGGCAAGGAGTGGGGCGTCAACGCCGGCATCGGCTGGAAGTGGAAATAAGCCACTGAATCGGCCAGCGACCGGCCGGCTCCCGCGCTGTGATGGTGCGGGAGCCTTTTCTTTTGGTACACACTTCGCCCCCATGCGCATTGGTATTTCAGTCCTCACCCACGCAGGGCAGAACATCTGGGAGAACGGGATGGGGCAGAACGTCCTGTTCCTCGCCCGGCTGCTGCAACGCATCGGGTTCGTCGAATCCGTCACCCTGATCGACGCCGGCGACCAGCCGAACATGCCCCCTCAGGTCGACTTGGCTGCCATGGGCTTGACCTTCGGGCGGGCGCGCGAGTTGACCGATGCGCTGGACGTGGTCATCGAGATGGCCGGCGCGCTCGACGTGCAATGGCTCTCCTACTTTCGCGCATGCGGCGGCCGCGTGGTGTTCCATTGCGTGGGCCAGCCTTTCGCGGCGCTGGCCGAGCCGATCGTGTTCACCGACAAGGGCCACTTCAGCAAGCCCGACCGCTGCGACGAGGTGTGGCTGCTGCCCAAGGACGAAGTGTTCACGCCCATGATGCGCACCATGCACCGCTGCCCGGTGTTCGAGGTGCCGTACCTCTGGTCGCCGCAGTTCCTGGCCCAGCGCGTCGCGGAGGTCGAGGCTGCGGGCCATCGTTTCGGCTACACGCCGCGCACGGTGGAGCAGCCGGGCTTTCGGGTGGCGATCTTCGAGCCCAACATCTCGGTGGTGAAGTCCAGCAGCGTGCCGATGCTGATCTGCGACGGGGCTTACCGCGCCGACCCGGCGGCAGTGACCTCGATGCAGGTGCTCAACACCCTGCACATCAAGGACCACCCGACCATGCTGTACTTGGCGAACTCGCTCGACATCGTGCGCCAGCACAAGGCGATCTTCCACGGCCGGCACGACTTCGCGGGCTTCATGGTGCAGTTCGCCGACGCGGTGGTTTCGCATCAGTGGCAGAACGACCAGAACTACAGCTACCTCGATGCGCTCTACGGCAACTACCCGCTGGTGCACAACTCGCCCTGGCTGCGCGATGCGGGCTACTACTACCCTGATTTCGACGTGGCAGCTGGCGCGGCACAGCTGCTGCAGGCCGTGCGCGATCACGACCGGCAGCTGGGCGACTACCGCGCCCGCTCGCAACGCGTTTTCGATGCGGTCGATCCGCTCAACCCCGCGAACGTCGACGGCTATGCGCAGCGCCTGCTGCACCTGGTGGGCGGCAATGCCGCATTCCGTGCCGACGGCGTGAGGGCCGCCGCATGATGCCGGCCAAGCTGAAGGTCGGCGTTTCCATCTTCATCCGCAAGGGCGAGCAGAGCCTGTGGGAGAACGGCGTCTACCAGAACTGCCTGTTCCTCGTGATGCTGCTGCTGCGCTCGCCGCGCGTGGAAAGCGCCGTGCTGGTTGCCGGCGGTGGCGACGGCGGCCCGGCTGACGCCACCAACTTCCTCGCCGATTCGCCGGTGCCCATCATCGACATGCCCACGGCAGCTCAGGAGCTCGACCTCATGATCGAGATGAGCGCCCAACTGGCCATGCCGTGGTCCGTGGCGTTTCGCGAGCGTGGCGGCAAGGTCGTCTCGATGCGCGTGGGCAACGACTACGTGATCGACATCGAGCGCATGATTTTCAACAAGCCGCACGGCCTGCTGATTTCGGGCGCGCCCTACGACGAGGTCTGGACGATTCCCGAGTACGAGGTGTCGTGCAAGCCTTACTTCGAGAGCACCTTCCGCGCGCCGGTGCGGCTCATGCCGCATCTCTGGAGCCCGATGGTTCTCGAACGCGCCATGACCCGCGCGCCGGCGGACAGCCCGGCCTTTGCCTACAAGCCCGGTCGCAAGCAGTGGCGCGTGGCCATCTTCGAGCCCAACATCTGCATGGTGAAGACCAGCTTCATCCCCATGCTCGGCTGCGAGGCGGCGCACCGCGCGCAGCCGCGGCTGATCGAGAAGATGTGGGTCTACAACAGCTTCCACCTGAAAGACAAGCCGCTGTTCATCGGCTTCGCACAGAGCCTGGACATCGTGCAGCACGGGCTGGCCACCTTCGAGGGGCGCTTTCCGGTGTACCAGGTGATGCCCGGCAAGATCGACGCCGTGTTCGCGCACCACTGGGAGAACGCGCAGAACTACCTCTACTACGAGGCGCTGTACGGCGGCTATCCGCTCGTCCACAACTCGCACCTCATCGGCGACTGCGGCTACCGCTACCACGGCTTCGACTGCGAGGAGGGCGGCCGCGCCCTGCAGCGCGCCTTTGCCGAGCACGACGCCGACCTGCCGGCCTACCGCGAGCGCGCGCGCCGCTTCATCGCCACGCTCGACCCCGAGGGCGAGGACAACGTGCGCGCCTACACCGCCGCCATCGAAAACCTTTACGCATGAGGACCGGGATGAAGCCGACCCAACGAATTTCCCGCCTGCTGATTACCACCGCTGCATGGGCCGCCGCCGGCACCGCGCTTGCCCAAGGCGTGCTGGTGCCCCAGGCCCCGCCCGCGGCGCCGCAGGACACGCTCACGCGCGCCGCCACCAGCGTGGGCATCAAGCGCTGCCTGCCGGCCATCACGCGGCTTTCCACGCTCGCCGTGCAGGGCGCCCGCAGCCACGACGTGCTGCTCGACTGGGACCGCAAGCGCCCCGACGGCGGGCCGATGTTCTCGCTGATCGGCATGGAGTTTCCCAACGCCGGCGTGGCCGCGTCGATCACCGCCATTCCCGATGAAAGCGGCGCCTGCACCGTGTCGGCCGAGCGCATCTCTGTGGCGCCCTTCACCTGCGCAAGCGTCGGCCAGCAGGAGTTGGCGAGCTACAAGATGACGCGGCTGCTGCCCAACTACGCGGTCTACACCGACGAGAAGGAGCCGACCTCGTCGGTCTCGCTGATCGATTCGCCGCCGGGCTGCCTGGTCATCCGGCGCTATGTCGAATATGGCTGGCGGGATCCGGCTGCTGCTGCGGCGGCCCAGCCTCCGAAGAAGCGGTAGGCGCGTCCGTCTCCGACAGGCCGGGGAGCCCTTGACCGGCCCTCGGGGCCAGTCACAAGCCTCAAGAATGGTGCCAATCCGCGCGCATTCGTCGCGGAAGGAGACGCACCATGCCTCTGGCGACACTGATCGGCCGATGGGCCATGCAGCCATTCTCGAAGGCGCTCCCGCCGTTGGGCGACACCGAGCGCGCCGCGCTCGAGGCGGGCACCGTCGGCTTCGAAGGCCAGCTCTTCGCAGGCCGCCCGGACTTCGATGCACTGGCGGCCATGGGCCCTAACCAACTCACCGAACGCGAGCAGGCCTTTCTCCACAACGAAGTGCGCGAGCTGTGCCACATGCTCGACGACCACGCCATCGACCAGGCGCACGACCTGCCGCCCGAGGTGTGGCGCTACCTGCGCGAGAAGCGCTTCTTCGGAATGATCATTCCCGAGAAATTCGGTGGCCTCGGCTTCGGTCACCATGCACACGCCACGGTGGTGGCGCGCATCGCCACCGTCAACGTGGCCACAGCCGTCACGGTGATGGTGCCCAACTCGCTCGGCCCGGCCGAACTGCTGCTGCGCTATGGCACCGATGCGCAGAAAGGCCACTACCTGCCGCGCCTTGCAGACGGCCGCGAGCTACCGTGCTTCGGCCTGACATCGCCGTATGCGGGCTCGGACGCGGCATCGATTCCTGACCGTGGTGTGGTGGTCGAGCGCGAGTTCAACGGCAAGCCGACGCGCGGCTTCCTTGTCGATTTCGACAAGCGCTACATCACGCTCGCGCCGGTCGCCACCGTGGTCGGGCTGGCCTTCCACGCCATCGACGAAAGCAGGCCTGAAGCCGAGCGCGAACTCGGCATTACCTGCGCGCTGATTCCCGTGCCGCACGAGGGCATGGAGATCGGCCGTCGCCATCGCCCGATGGACAGCGCCTTCATGAACGGTCCGATCCACGGCCGGCAGGTGTTCGTGCCGATGGACTGGATCATCGGCGGCGAGAGGCAGGTCGGGCAGGGCTGGCGCATGCTGATGGAATGCCTGGCCGCGGGCCGCGCAATCTCGCTGCCCGCGCTGGGCTCGGCGATGCAGCAGACCGCGCTCTACGTGAGCAATGGCTACGGCCAGATTCGCGAGCAGTTCGGCATGCCGGTCGGCAAGTTCCATGCGGTCGCGGGGCTGGTGGCGCAGATGTCGGCCGAGTTGTATGCGACCGATGCGGCGCGGCGCTTCACGGCCGCCGCGCTCGACAAGGGCGAGCGGCCCAGCGTGGCGAGCGCCATCCTCAAGGTGCAGCTGACCGAAGCCGGGCGCCGCGCGGTCAACCACGGCATGGACATCCTCGGCGGCAAGGGCATCATCTCCGGCCCCTCGAACCTGCTCGGCGTGTCCTACCGGCAGGCGCCGATCGCGATCACGGTGGAGGGCGCGAACATCCTCACGCGCGCGCTCATCGTGTTCGGGCAGGGCGCGGTGCGATGCCATCCGCATGTGCTCGACGAAATGGCGGCCGTGCAGGCGAAGGACGAGGCCGCGCTCGGCAAGGCGCTGATGGCGCACGGCAGGCACGTGGCGTTGAACCTGTGGCACAGCCTCTTCGGCGCACCGGTGCTCGGCACGCCGCCCGATGGACTGGCGCACGAAGCGCGGCTCCTCGCGCGCATGAGCGCCAAGTACGCGCTCACGGCCGATCTCGCGATGGGCATGCTTGGCGGCAAGCTCAAGCGCATGGAACTTCTGTCGGCGCGCCTGGGCGACGTGCTCGCGCACCTGTACCTGGCCAGCTCGTGCATCTGGCGCTATCGCGCCGATGCGGCGCCTGAGCTGCTGCCCTTCGCGCGGGCTGCGATCCGCCTGCAGATCGACGAGGCCGGCAGGATCCTGCGCGATCTCTACGCGAACCTGCCGACGGCGGGCCGGCGCGTGATCGGTGCGCTGGTGCAGCGCCGCACCGCGCACCTGGCACCGCTGCGCGACGTGCAACTGCTCGAACTGGCCGACCTGCTGCGCAAGAACCCGCGCATCGTCGAACGCCTGGCGCCCGACCTGAGCGAGCCCGCCGCGGGCGGCCTGCGCGACCTGATGTATGCGATGGAATTGGGCGCACAGCTAGGCGACGCCACGGCCGCGCTCAACAAGGCGCTGCGCCGCACGAACTCGCTCGAAGAAGCGGCCCACTCGGCGCCTGACCCCGAACTGGCGCTCGCTTATCTGAAGGCGGCCGACAAGGTCATCCAGGTGGACGACTTCGAAGGCCCGCCGCGCGATGCAGACGGCAGGGCCGACCTCAGCCCGCCTGTTGCTGCTGCGCAGCCAGTGCCATCAGCGCCGCAGCCGTCTGCTCATCTGCCGGAAAGAACGACTCCACCGCGAGTTCCTGCAATGTGACGTCGACCGGCGTGCCGAAGATCGTGATGGTGCTGATGAAGCTCAGCACGCCGCTGGGCATGACCACCTGAAAGGGCACGGCCACCGCCGACAGCGCGGTGTCGATGATGGGTGCGTCATGGCTCACGGCGGGCGGGGGATAGGCCGCGAGTTCGTCGTGCAGCTCTTGCAGCACCACGTCGCCGGTGGCGGCGATCTGCTGTTGCAGTCGTTCGAGCAGATGAGTGCGCCACTGCGCGAGATTGGCGATGCGCGGCGCCACGCCGTCGGGGTGCAGGCTCAGGCGCAGCACGTTGATGGGCGGCTTCAGCAGCTCGGGCGAGGCGCCTTCCATCAGCAGCGGCACCAGCGCGTTGTGCGCCACCAGGTTCCAGTGGCGGTCCACGGCCAGCGCGGGGAAGGGCTCGTGGCCCTTCAGCACCAGGTCGATGGCGCGGCGCGCGGAGGCCATTGCCGGGTCGTCGAGCGAGCGCTGGCGGTACATCGGAGCAAAGCCGGCGGCCACCAGCAGCGCGTTGCGCTCGCGCAGCGGCACCTCGAGCCGATCGGCCAGGCGCAGCACCATCTCTCGGCTGGGCGCGGCGCGGCCGGTTTCCACGTAGCTCAGGTGGCGGGTCGAGACCTCGGCCTCCTGCGCCAGGTCGAGTTGGCTCAGGCGGCGGTGGGTGCGCCAGTGCCGCAGGTGGGCGCCGAACGGATCGCGCGCGCCGGGCTGGCTGGCCTTGGTCGGGTGGGAGCGGGTGGTGTTCATGAGCCGCATTCTGGCGTGACGGCGGCGCGGCGCCATGACCTCCCAGGTCATCGACGCGATCCACGCCCGCCGGAATCATTGGCTCCAACGCGGCAGGACTGGCTTGCGGCGTAACCACCCAGACCCAAGGAGATTCACATGTCCGTCTTCGCATCCCCCCGCTTCCTGCCCGCCGTGATGTGGGCCGACGCCGCCTCCTGCGCCGCGACCGGTGCGCTGCAGGTGGCTTTCACCGGCGCGCTGGCCGGCTTGACCGGACTGCCGGCGCCGCTGCTCATGGGCACCGGTGTGTTTCTTTTGGCTTACGCCGCCCTCGCGGCCTTCATGGCCAGCCGCAGCACGCCGCCGCGCATGCTGATCGGCTTGGTCGTCGCCGGCAACTTCGGCTGGGCCGTGGCCTGCATTGCGCTGCTGGTGAGCGGCATGTTTGCGGTCACTGCGCTGGGCATGGCATGGGTGCTGGCGCAGGTGGCGTGCGTGGTTGTGTTGGCCGAGCTGCAATGGACTGGCTTGCGCCGCACCCGTGGCGGCTCGAACATGGCCCTTGCCTGAAGGTGGTTGCGAGGAATGCCGGCGACGCCTTTGCACCCGGCATTTTTCGCCATGAGGAACGTGGCATTGCACAGGCGTGGCGGCGAAGGCCGACTACAACAGTTGACATTCATCCCCGCTATCCTTGAGGAGCTTCCACGAACAAACAGGAGTCCCTCCATGGCCAAAGCCCCGGCGCATGCCTTTGCGTCCACCCTCAAGACCTTCAAGACCCCGTCTGGCAAGTCCGGCAAATACTGGTCCCTGAAGGAGCTGGCCAAGCAATACCCCACCATCGACCGCCTGCCCGTCTCCATCCGCATCGTGCTCGAATCGGTGCTGCGCAATTGCGATGGGCAGAAAGTCTCGGCCAAGCACGTCGAAGAGCTGGCCCACTGGGCGCCGAACGCCGAGCGCGTAGACGAAATTCCCTTCGTCGTTACCCGCGTGGTGCTGCAGGACTTCACCGGGGTGCCGCTGCTGGCCGACCTGGCCGCCATGCGCAGCGTGGCCGCCAAGCTGGGCAAGTCGCCCAAGACCATCGAGCCGCTGGTGCCCGTCGACCTGGTGGTCGACCACTCGGTGATGGTCGACTACTACGGCACGCCCAAGGCGCTCGACCTGAACATGAAGCTGGAATTCCAGCGCAACAACGAGCGCTACCAGTTCATGAAATGGGGCATGCAGGCCTTCGACACCTTCCGTGTCGTGCCGCCGGGCTTCGGCATCGTGCACCAGGTCAACCTCGAATACTTTGCGCGCGGCGTCTACAAGAGCCCGAGCGACAAGGGTGACAAACCAACGTACTACCCCGACTCCCTGGTCGGTACCGACAGCCACACCACCATGATCAATGGCATCGGCGTGGTCGGCTGGGGCGTTGGCGGCATCGAGGCCGAGGCGGCCATGCTGGGCCAGCCGGTCTACATGCTCACGCCCGACGTGGTGGGCTTCGAGCTCACCGGCAAGCTGCGCGAAGGCGTCACGGCAACCGACCTGGTGCTGTACGTCACCGCCATCCTGCGGGCCGAGAAGGTGGTCGGCAAGTTCGTCGAATTCTTCGGCCCCGGCGCTGCATCCATCGCCGTGCCCGACCGCGCGACCATCGGCAACATGGCGCCCGAATACGGCGCGACCATGGGCTTCTTCCCGGTCGACGACATGACCGTGGCGTATTTCGAAGGCACCGGCCGCACCAAGGAAGAAGTCGAGCGCTTCGCCGCCTACTACAAGGCGCAGGGTCTCTACGGCATGCCCAACCCGGGCGACATCGACTACACGAAGATCGTCAAGCTCGACCTGGGCACCGTCTCGCCCAGCCTGGCCGGCCCGAAGCGCCCGCAGGACCGCATCGACCTCGGCCACCTCTCCACCAAGTTCTCTGAGCTCTACAGCAAGCCCAACGACGCCAACGGCTTCAACCAGCCGGCCGACAAGCTCAAGCTGCGCTATCCGCTGGTCGCGGCCGGTAAGGCCGGTGACGAAGAAGCCGCCCCGCCGCCGGCAGGCGCGCCGCTCGACGTGGTCGAGATGGTGGCGAACCGCTCGACCAACGCCGCCGCGCACGTGAGCGCCACCGCGCCTTCGGCGCCCAAGGGCGAAGTCACCATCGGCAACGGCGACGTGCTGATTGCTGCCATCACCTCGTGCACCAACACCTCGAACCCGAGCGTGATGCTGGCCGCCGGCCTGCTGGCCAAGAAGGCCGTTGAAGCCGGTCTCACGGTCAAGCCGCACATCAAGACCTCGCTGGCTCCCGGCTCGCGCATCGTGACCGAATATCTCGAGAAGGCCGGCCTGCTGCCGTACCTCGAAAAGCTCGGCTTCTACCTCGCGGGCTACGGCTGCACCACCTGCATCGGCAATGCCGGCGACCTCACGCCCGAGATCAACGAAGCGATCACCAAGAACGACCTGATCGGCGCGGCCGTGCTGTCGGGCAACCGCAACTTCGAGGCGCGCATCCACCCGAACCTGAAGGCCAACTTCCTCGCCTCGCCGCCGCTGGTGGTTGCCTTTGCCATTGCCGGCAACGTGATGACCGACCTGATGACCGAGCCCGTGGGCAAGGGCAAGAAGGGCAAGGACGTGTACCTCGGCGACATCTGGCCCACGCCGAAGGAAATCGACGACAACCTGCGCTACGCGATGAACGCCAAGTCGTTCCGCGAGAACTACGAAAAGGTCAAGACCGACCCGGGCAAGTTCTGGAGCAGCATCAAGGGCACCAACGGTCAGGTGTACGACTGGCCGAAGTCGACCTACATCGCCGAGCCACCGTTCTTCGAGGGGTTCAAGATGAAGCCGCATGCGTCGGACGCGGGCTTCAAGGGCGCGCGCGTGATGGCGCTGTTCGGCGACTCGATCACCACCGACCACATCTCGCCTGCAGGCTCCATCAAGGAAAGCTCGCCCGCGGGCATCTGGCTCAAAGCGCACGGCGTGCCCAAGGCCGACTTCAACAGCTATGGCTCGCGCCGCGGCAACCACGACGTGATGATGCGCGGCACCTTTGCCAACGTGCGCATCAAGAACCTGATGATTCCGCCGGATGCCAACGGCACGCAGGAAGAGGGCGGCGTCACGCTGTTCCAGCCGGGCAACCAGAAGATGTTCATCTACGACGCCGCCATGAAGTACATGGAGCAGGGCGTGCCCACGGTGGTGTTCGGCGGCGAAGAGTACGGCACCGGCTCCTCGCGCGACTGGGCTGCCAAGGGCACGCAGTTGCTGGGCATCAAGGCCGTGGTGGCGCGCAGCTTCGAGCGTATCCACCGCGCCAACCTGGTCGGCATGGGCGTGCTGCCGCTGCAGTTCCGCGGCGCCGATTCATGGCAGACGCTGGGCCTCACGGGCGACGAGCAGATCGACGTGGTGATCGGCAGCGAGCTGAAGCCGCAGATGGACGTGAAGCTGGTCGTGCACCGCCCCGACGGCACGCACCAGGAGGTGACGGTGCGCCTGCGCATCGACACGCCTATCGAGGTCGACTACTACAAGCACGGCGGCATCCTGCCCTTCGTGCTGCGACAGCTGCTGGAATAACTCCCGGGAGCACGCCCGTCGGTGCTGCTACTTCGAGGCGGCGTCCAGCCGCTGCGCAAGCTGGTCGAGCACCGGGCGGATCTTTTCGCCCACGCTGATCTGAGGGTTCGAGAAGCCGTCTTCCTTGCCGGCCTCGATCTCGCGCTGCTTGATCAGCGGCACGGCCGCTGCGAAGGCGGTTTCGAAGGAGCGAGTCTTGCGCAGTTCCTCGTTGAACATCGCGCGGCCGAAGAAGGTCAGCTCCGACAGCCGGCCGCATCCGTACGAGGTGTGCGTGGCGTCGGCGGCGGTCATCACCAGCGTGTTTTCGTTGGCCAGCGGTTCGATCCAACCCCCTGAATAGCAAGCCGACACTGCCACCACCCGGTGGCGAATGCCGGCTTCATCGAGAGCCTTGCGCAGTTCTTCCGGCGTGAGCCAGGGCACCGCCAGCGGCCAGTGCGCGGCGGCCAGCTGGTGGTCGCGCGCACCGTGCGAGGTGAGGTAGACGATCAGCACGTCGTTCTCGCGGTCCATGCGCTCGGCCAGCGCGGCGATGGCGCGCTGCAGGTTGAGCGGGGTGGCCCAGGGCAGCGTCTCGGCTGTGGTCGCGTGGTTCATCAGGTGGATCACGCGGCCCTTGGCGTCGAAGCGTTCTTCCAGCAGTTGGGTGACCATGTTGCTTTCGCGCAGGAACACGTCTTCAGACGCGTAGGGCGCAAACACCAGCCCGTAGACGTTGGTTTGCCCCGGCTTGCCGGCGGGCAGCGCCGCGACCGTGCGCTCCCACAGCGCCTGCTGCTCCTCGAAGAGTTCCTGCGTCAGCTGCATGCGCGCACGCTCGGGCTCGGTGGATGCGGTGCTCGCATCGGGCTGCCACATGCGGTCCTGCGTGTTGAGCGATTGCCAGAAGGTCAGCGTCAGCAAGGCCACGAACGCGGGCGCGAAGATCGCGAGCCGCCAGCGTGCGCCGGCTTCGCGCGCGGTGAACCGCACCAGCGCCAGCACCATCCACGCGCATCCCAGGCCGAAGACAACCCAGTAGCCAGGCGAGGTGGCGATTGCCGACGGCAACCAGCCGCGCGTGTAGCCCAGCGCCAGCACGCCGAGCGCCAGGTTGGCCGGGAACATCGCCCAGGTGGCCAGCACAAACCAGCGCGCCAGTCCGCCGCCGCGGGCCCGCCCGGACAGCGCGAACCAGCCCAGCCACGCGAGCACGCCCAGCACCCAGAGCGTGTTGAGGCCGACGGTTTCGTAGAGCCGTGCGGGGCCGGCGATTTCGAGGCGCGCCAAGCCGGTCCAAACGAGTTCGGGCAGCAGCACGAGCAGCAGCAACTGCCAGGGCGCGGGCCGTGCATCGACGCGCGGCTCCAGCAGGAGCGAGGCGCGCAGGCCGCCGGCCAGCCAGCGCAGCAGGCTCGCGCGCGGCGGGGTGTCCTGCGTGGGCGATGGCGAAGCGGGGGCTTCTTCGGTGTTCTCGGTGGGCTGTTGCGGTGCGATGATGTCTTCGGGCATGTCGTCGATCATGCCCTTGGGGGCCGTGCTTCTTGCCGGCTGTCGCCCCGGGTTTGCCTGAATAACTTTCTTCTTCTTCTGCCCATGCTTCGCATCGGTCTCATCTCCGACACGCACGGGCTCCTGCGGCCCGAGGCCATCGCCTTCCTGAAGGGCAGCGACTTCATCGTGCACGGCGGCGACATCGGCAACGTCGGCATCCTCGAAGCGCTCGCGGCCATCGCGCCGCTGACGGTCGTGCGCGGCAATAACGACCGTGAGCCGTGGGCAGATGCCATCGCGGAAACCGAACTCGCGAAGTTCGGCGGCGTGCACCTCTATGCCATTCACGATCTTGCGCAGCTCGACATCGACCCGCCCGCGGCCGGCGTGCGCGTGGTCGTCTCGGGTCATTCGCACAAGCCGAAAGTCGAAGAGCGCGATGGTGTGCTCTACGTCAATCCAGGCAGCGCGGGCCCGCGACGGTTCAAGCTGCCGATTTCCGTCGCCGAACTCGTTATCGACGGTGCTTCAGTGACTGCGCGCGTCGTCTCGATCGACCCGCAGGGTGGTCTTCCCTCTACCGGGGGAGGCACCTGAGATCCGGCCTTGAGCCGGTTTCTTGATGTTTCTGGGCCGATAGAGCCTGATTTCGAGGGGTTGGTCAGGTATTTGTGAGTGAGAATTGCTAGCATCTAGGTTTTGCTTACCGGCGCGCCCGATATCCCGGGCGTCCTCTCACCGTGCGAACCAACGATTTCGGCGCAGCGCCGACCACCGCCGTCGCCCTGCGCCTCGACCAGCTTCCGAACAATCAATGGGCCACCGTGCTTGACGTGGCGCGCCCCGACAACGCCGACGACCGGGAACTCGTCCTGCGCCTGACCGAAATCGGCTTCGTGCCGGGCGAGGCCGTGCGCATCGTCGCCAGCGGCATTCCGGGCCGCGAGCCGCTGGCGGTGCGCCTCGGCCACACCACCTTCGCGCTGCGCCGCCACGAGGCCGCGCTGATCCACGTCACGCCGGGAGCCACAAACCATGGTTGAAGCCGTCATCCAGGGCCCGGGCCGCCTCGCAGCCACCGCGCAGCCGGGCCGCATCGCCCTGCTGGGCAACCCCAACTGCGGCAAGACCGCGCTGTTCAACCTGCTCACCGGCAGCCGCCAGAAGGTGGCCAACTACGCCGGCGTGACCGTCGAGCGCAAGGAGGGCACGCTTCGCACGCCCTCGGGCCGCCGCGTGTTCGTGCTCGACCTGCCGGGCGCCTACAGCCTGAACGCGCTGAGCGCCGACGAGGCCGTCACCCGCGACATCGTCACCGGCCAGAGCAAGGAAGCCTTGCCCGACCTGCTGGTGTGCGTCACCGACGCCACCAACCTGCGCCTGAACCTGCGGCTTGTGATCGAAGCCAAGCGGCTTGGCCTGCCGATGGTGGTGGCGCTGAACATGACCGACATGGCGAAGAAGCAGGGCATCGTGGTCGACACGGCCGTGCTCTCGCGCGAGCTGGGCGTGCCGGTCATCGAGACTGTCGGCGTGCACACCGGCGGCGCGCAAGGCCTGCTCGCAGCGCTCGACACGCCAGTGGCCGCCGCCACGCCGCAGCCCTGGCAGGCGCCGGGCCTCGACGACGTGCTGGCCACGCAGCGCGAGGTGCGCCGCATCCTCGGTCTCACGGTGAAGGAGCCGGTCGGCAGCCTGGCCACCAGCGACCGCATCGACCGCGTGGTGCTGCACCCCGTGTGGGGCATGCTGGTGCTCGCCGTCACCATGTTCCTGATGTTCCAGGCCGTGTTCAGCTGGGCCAATGTGCCGATGGACGCCATCAAGGCCGGCACCGAGGGGCTCGGCAACCTGCTCAAGACGGCCATGCCCGAGGGCATGCTGCAGAGCCTGCTGGTCGACGGCGTGATTGCAGGCGTGGGCGGCGTGATCGTCTTCCTGCCGCAGATCCTGATTCTTTTCTTGTTCATCCTCGCGCTCGAAGACTCGGGCTACCTGCCGCGCGCGGCCTTCCTGCTCGACCGCGTGATGGGCACCGTGGGCCTGTCGGGCCGCTCGTTCATTCCGCTGCTGTCGAGCTTTGCCTGCGCCATTCCCGGCGTGATGGCCACGCGCACCATCAGCAACTGGCGCGACCGCATCACGACCATCATGATCGCGCCGCTCATGACCTGCTCGGCGCGGCTGCCGGTGTATGCGCTGCTCATCGCGGCCTTCATTCCGGCGCGCACCGTGGGCGGCGTGTTCAACCTGCAGGGCGTGGTGCTGTTCGCGCTGTACGTGTTCGGCATCGTCTCGGCGATGGCCGTGGCCTGGGTGATGAAGCGCTTCCGCGACAACACGCAGCATTCGCCGTTGCTGATGGAGCTGCCGGCCTACCGCTGGCCCAACCCGCGCAATCTGGCGCTGGGCCTGTACGAGCGTGCGTGGATCTTCATCCAGCGCGTGGGCACGATCATCCTGACGCTGACGATCCTGCTGTGGTTCCTGTCGACCTTCCCGTCGCCGCCCGAGGGCGCGACCGGCCCGGCCATCCAGTACAGCCTGGCCGGCATGATCGGCCGAGGGCTGGAGCACATCTTCGCGCCCATCGGCTTCAACTGGCAGATCTCTATCGCGCTGGTGCCGGGCATGGCTGCGCGCGAAGTGGCGGTGGGCGCGCTCGGCACGGTGTACGCGTTGTCGGCTACGGGCGACGACGTGGCGGGCCAGCTGGAGCCGCTCATTGCTGGCAGCTGGTCGCTGGCTACCGCGCTGTCGCTGCTGGTCTGGTACGTGTTCGCGCCGCAGTGCATCTCGACGTTGGCCGCGGTGAAGCGCGAGACGGGTTCGTGGAAATACGTCTGGATCATGGCTGGCTACCTGTTCGCGCTGGCCTACGCCGCCTGCTTCATTACGTACCGCGTTGCAGTGGCACTCGGAGCGGGTTAAAACCTGTCATGAAAGGTTTGAAGAAGAAATGGCACAGCAACTGATCGTCGGATTGATCGTCGCGGCCGCCGCGTTCTACGCGGTCTGGCGCTGGATGCCCGCAGGCTGGCGCCGCGGCGCCGCACAGAAGCTCGCGGCCGGCACGCATCGCGCGGGCTGGGTCGACGAAGAACGCGCCAGGGAACTGGCTGCATCGCTCGCCAAGACCTCGGGCTGCGGCTCGTGCGACAGCTGCGGCAGCTGCGCTCCCAAGACCCCCCTCAAACAACCGGAAGCCGACCAGGCCACCACCAGCCCGTCCATGCACGGCCGCTGAGACCGATGCCCGCGCACATCCTCGTCGCCGGGGGCGGCATCGGGGGGCTGGCCACTGCGCTGGCGCTTTCCAAGGGCCGGCACCGGGTCGATGTTTTCGAGCAGGCGGCCGTCTTCGGTGAAATCGGCGCCGGCGTGCAGCTCGGGCCCAATGCCACGCGGCGTCTTCAGCAACTCGATCTGGGTCCCGGGCTCGCGGCCATCGCGGCGCGGCCCGATGCGCTGGTGGTGCACAGCGCCGAAAGCGGCTCCGAACTCGCCCGAATGCCGCTCGCCGATGCCATGCAGCAGCGCTACGGCTCTCCCTACTTCTGCGTACATCGCGCCGACCTGCACGGTCTGCTGCTCGATGCCGTGCGCGCGCGCGGCACCGGCACGCTCGTGACTGGCGCGCAGATCAAGCAGGTGGAAACCAGCGACGACCTCGTCTGCCTGTCGAGCACCGACGCGCGCGCCTGGGAGGGCGAAGCCGTCGTCGGGGCCGACGGCCTCTGGAGCATGGTACGGCGGCAGCTCGATTGCGCGTCTGCCGCGCAGCCGCCGCGCGTTACCGGCCACACGGCCTGGCGCGCGCTGATCGAGCAATCGAGCCTGCCCGCCGCATTGCGCCGCAAGCAGGTCGATGTGTGGCTCGGTCCGCGCCTGCATGCGGTGGCGTACCCGGTGCGCGGCGGCGACTGGCTCAACGTGGTGGTGATCGCCGAATCGGCCCCGGCCGGCGATGCGCGCGACTGGGACCAGTCCAGCAGCATCGCCGCCCTGAAGCAGGCCATGGGCCGCAGCTGCGCTGGACTGCAGTCGTTGCTCGATGCCATGCCCGGCTGGCGCGCATGGTCGCTCGGAGACCGGGCCCCCGTGACCAGCGCAGCCGAGATGGCGCATGAACGTGTCGCGCTGGTGGGCGATGCCGCGCATCCGATGGTGCCGTACCTCGCGCAGGGCGCGGGCATGGCCATCGAGGATGCAGTGGCGCTGGCCGATGCGCTCGGTGACAGCAGTGCGACCGGCGTGCCCGCTGCCTTCGCGCGCTATGCCGAGGCACGCTGGGCACGCAACGCGCAGGTGCAGGCGCGTGCGCGCCGCAACGGCGAGATCTTCCACGCCACGGGGGCAGTGCGCCTGGGCCGCGACATGGCGATGCGCCTGCTGGGCGCAAAGCTGCTCGACCAGCCCTGGCTGTACGGCGGCTGAGCGAACGACGCGCCGGCGCCTTTCAGAGCCGGAATGTCTGCAGATGCTCGATGCGTTCCGCGAGCCCCTCTTGCCCGAGGTAGTGCCCGTGCGTGCCGTCCTGCATCTGCGCGAGCGTGGTCTCCAATTCGAGCAGCATCGCATCGCGCTCCGCAACGAATGCGGGTGCCACGTCGATGCCCGCCTGCGCGCAGGCATCCGCGATCAGGTGCGCGCTCGCGGGTGCACCACACGCCGCGCACTTGACGATGGCCGTCACGTTGGGCTCCGCGCCGTTGGCCAGCAGGGCGCTCGTGAGTTCGGGGGCGATTTGCCCGTCGATGTTGCGCAGTGCGTCGGCCGCCACTGGCGCACCTGCGCGCACCAGCGCTGCTGCGGCGGCGAAGGCGCCGTGCCCCACCGCGACATCGGTCGCGAGCGCGCTGCCCTGATGAGGCCCGTTGAAGCCCACGCCCGAGGCGGCGAGTTCGGCGACCAGCCCGGCGTCGTCGGCCGCGATCGCATGGCGCAGGGCCACGCGCGCGATCGCTGGATGGTGGCGCAGCGTGCCTTCGGCCAGCGGCGTGCGCCAGTCGACCACGGCGTGGCAATAGAAGGTCACCAGCTTGTCCATCAGGTCGAGGTCGAGCCCGTGGTCCTGGTGGCGGTCGTCGAGGTAGCCGAGCAGTGTCTGCCCCGAGAAGTAGTCGCTCGTGGGCGCCAGCGGGTCTTCGTCGAGCTGCAGCGCCGCGAATGCGCCGCGCAAGTCGGGCGCGATGGTGTTCACGCTGTCTTCATGCAGCGCGTGCGTCCAGGCCGGTGGCAGGCCCTTCTTCCACGCGACGATCTGCCCGTGCCCGGCACCGGGTTCGACCACTGCGTAGATGCGGTCGGTGTACTCGAAGCCGCCGAAGGGCAGGTGCGTGAGCTTGCCGCTCGATGGCTTGCCGCCGTCCTCGGCGGCTTCCTTGGCCAGCTCCAGTTCGTGCTCGATCCAGCCCTGCAGGCCGTGGTAGCCGTCGCTGCCGTTCCAGAACAGCTCGTTCCAGCTGATGGCTTCGAGGTTGCCGTTCATTTCGAGCGACAGGTCGTAGTCGAGCCGACCGCCCGCCGTCTGCTGCCACAGCGCGAGCAGCGCTTCGGGAATGGGGCCTGCGCACAGGGCCTGCACGGCGTCGATCTGCTGCGGCGGCATTGGCGGCTGCGCGTCGAAGATCACGCGGTCGGCGAACAGCACGACGCCATGTTCGCGCAGGGTGGAGAGCTCGTCGGGTGTGAACCGGATGTCGTGCATGGCGTAGGCCTCCGTTGTTTTCAAAACTGTAGCGCTTTGCGCCGACGGAACAATCAGGTCCACCCCAGCTTCATGAGGGCGTTTATGAGGAAGTTCGGGTAGTGCCCGTCCAGTCGATGCGGTCGAAAAGCCTCATCAGCCGTGCCTTGCGCGTCGGGCTGAACTGGCCGATCCACGCGATGTGGCCCAGCAGGTGGCCGCGAAAGTCGACCACCTTCGCGCGGTTCTGGCCGGCGGGGCCGTCGAGCGCGCAGCGATGCAGCACGGCCTTGAGCCGGTCGAAGTCTTCGCGAGGCGCATTGGCCTTGTCGTTGACGACCACGCCGGTCACGTGCTGCTGGCGGTGTTGAGGCATGCAGCGCACCTTGCGTGGATGCAGCTCGAAGCCCTCGTCGGCCGCGATGCCATCAACCCAGGCGCGCAAGGCGGTGAACCGCGCGCGCAGCGAGGCCGGCCCGGAGAACACCAGGTCGTCGGCATAGCGCGTGTAGGTGGCGCCGAAGACCCACGCCAGGCCTTCGAGCCGCAGGTCGAGCCTGAAGGCGCAGAGGTTGGCCAGCGCGGGCGAGCAGGGCGAGCCCTGGGGCAGGTGCGGCGTGGCCAGGCGCTTGGCGCCCATCCAGTCGAGCCCGCCGTCGTCGCGCAGGCGCTCGATCACGTCGGCGTCGGTGCGGTGCGTGCACAGCGCGGTGAGGGCGCGCGCCACGCCTTCGGGGTAGCCCAGCGTGCGCCAGGTGGCATGCACGCGCGAGGCGCGAACGGCGGGGAAGAAGTCGCGCAGGTCGAAGCCGATCACGACCTCCTTGCCGGCATGCGCGGCTGCGTGGCTCGCGACTGAGCGGCCCGGCACGAAGCCGTGCGCTGCTTCGTGCACGGGCACGTGCTGCAGAAGGTCGTCGAGGATGCGGCGCTGCGCGCGCTTCAGGTCGGCCTTGGGAATCTCGAGCAGGCGCAGGCCGCCGAGGCGCTTGGGCTGCAACTGGTAGCGGTAGTGCGATGCGGGCTGCACGCTGGGATCGGTGGGGGCGCGAAAGGCCTGTGCCGGCGATGTGAGCCAGGCCAGCCGATCCGGGTCGAGTTCCAGCCACTGCGCGAGATCGGCGAGCGTCGGGATGTTCGGCAGTGCGAAATGGTCCAGCCCCATCGGGCGCGGGAACATCTCCGCGGGCCGAAGGATGATTCGCCGCACGCGTGGCTCCTCGTCCTGCTCGAAGGCCGCATCGAACTCGGGCATTTCATGGATCGCCTTCGCCAGCGCGGGCAGATCGGTGCGCCGCCACGTGGCTTGCGACCGGTTGCCGAGCGCTTCCGCCAGCGGCTTCAGCCAGGGCGCGTCGGCGCCCAGCGTTGCCGCGGCCCGCGCACGCAACGCACCGGGCGCGGTGCCGCCGGGCTGCCTTGCATCGGCAAGCAATGCGCGCGCTAGGCTTTGGGCGATCCATTCGCTGTAGCTCAGTTCACGCGTCATGAATGATGGTGCGAGGACGTTGAAGGTGGGTGGCAACCAGCCCGTCAACCAGCCGGTGATGCGTTAGCTGCGCTGCGCGGTAGCGCAGGTCCGCTTGCGCGCCGAAATGTGTAGCCATCCATCCACCACGGGGTTCCCCCGCAGTACAAGACCGGGCGACGAATCGCAAAGCCTTGTCGAGTCTTGAAGTGCCGGTGCCGCGCGGATTGTAGGAGTCAACTTCGCGCCCGGCCTCGCGGGCTAAAGATCGGTGCGCAGCTTCCAGATTTCCGGGAACAGCACCACGTCGAGCATCTTGCGCAGGTAGCTCACGCCGCCCGTGCCGCCGGTGCCGCGCTTGAAGCCGATCACGCGCTCGACCGTCGTCACATGGCGAAAGCGCCAGAGGCGGAACGCGTCTTCCAGGTCGGTGAGTTTTTCGCCGAGCTGGTACAGGTCCCAGTAGTCGTGCGGATTGCGGTAGACCGTGAGCCACGCCGCTTCGACGCCGTCGCTCGATTCATAGGGTTGCGTCCAGTCGCGCTCCAGCCGGTCGGCGGGCACCGGCAGGCCGTGGCGTGCCAGCAGGCGCAGCGACTCGTCGTACAGCGAAGGCGCGCGGTAGGCTACCTCGACTTGCGCAAGCAGATCGGCGCGGTGCGCGTGCGGCTTGAGCATGGCGGCGTTCTTGTTGCCGAGCGCGAATTCGATGCAGCGGTACTGCGCGCTCTGGAAGCCGCTGGAGTTGGCAAGGTAGGGGCGCATCGCCGTGTACTCGGGCGGCGTCATGGTCGAGAGCACGGTCCATGCGCTCACCAACTGCTCCATGATGCGGCTCACCCGCGCGAGCATCTTGAAGGCGTCGGCCAGCTTCTCTTCGGCGATGTGGGCGGTGGCGGCGCGCAGTTCGTGCAGCATCAGCTTCATCCAGAGTTCGCTGGTCTGGTGCTGCACGATGAACAGCATCTCGTCGTGTGCGGGCGAAAGCGGGTGCTGCGCGTTGAGGATCTCGTCGAGGTGCAGGTAGTCGCCGTAGCTCATGGACTTGCTGAAGTCCAGCTGCGCTTTTTCCTCGTGGACGATGTTCTCGGGGGACTTGTCGGTGTTCATGATGTTTGCTGGCGGGTCAGCGCCAGACCACGGCGGTATAGGAAGGAAGGCCCATGCCGGACTCCTTCTTCGGATAGACGAAGCGCACGACCTCGTTCTTGCGCTTGTATTCCTGGTAGGTCTCGCCGCCGGGAATGCGGCCCTTCTCGCCCGGCTTGTAGCCGGTGTCGCGTGCCTCCTTCACGAGGCGCTCGAAGGCGGCCTTGTCGGTCAGCGAGAGCTGCACGCCGTCCTCGCTGCGGCGGCTTTCCACGTAGGTGGACTTCATCAGGTGCGTGGTCTGGCCGTCGACGAACTTCTCGTACTCGATCATGCTGACCTCGTCGGTCACGGTCTTGTCGGCATACGAGAAGCCCTGGCTCTTGATCTGCTGGCGAAAGGCGTCGGGCGTCAGTTCGGCGAAGGCCTTCAGTTGCGGCAGCGTGAACGCCGGTTGCTGTGCAAGGGCGGGTGCCGCCAGCATCAGCAAGGCGGTGTACAGAATGATCAGTCGGGATTTCATGGCTGGCTTCGTCTCAGGTTACGGCGTTCTTGCGGTTGAATTCTTCGCGCTTCCACTCGCCCGTCTCCAGCACCTGCGCCAGGTGCTCGACCGAGTTCCACACGTCTTCGAAGCTCAGGTACAACGGCGTGAAACCGAATCGCAGGATGTCGGGCATCTGCGAGTCGCCAGCGCGGTAGTCGCCGATCACGCCGCGTGCGATCAGCGCCTGCACGATGGCGTAGGCACCTTCTTCTCGGCTCAGGCAGACCTGCGAGCCGCGCAGTGCGTGGTCGCGCGGGGTGACGAGCGAGAGGCCCTGGCCGGCGCAGCGCTCTTCGACCAGTGCGATGAACAGGTCGGTGAGCGCGAGCGACTTGGCGCGCAGCGCGGCCATCGCGCCGTTCGTGCCGTTGAAGGCTTCGGCCGCGAGCACGGTGTCGAGCCCGCATTCGAGCCCAGCCAGCGCGATGATCGGCTGCGTGCCGCAGAGATAGCGGCCGACACCCGGGGCAGGCCGGTAGTGCGGCGTGAACTCGAAGGGTGCCGCGTGGCCCCACCAGCCGGACAGCGGCTGCTCGAACTGCCCTGCGTGCTTCGTGTTCACCCACGCGAACGCCGGCGCGCCGGGGCCGCCGTTCAGGTACTTGTAGCCGCAGCCGATGGCGTAGTCGGCCTCGCTGTCATTGAGCGCGACCGGCACGGCGCCCGCGCTGTGCGCGAGGTCCCACACGGTCAGCGCGCCCGCGGCGTGAGCGGCGGCGGTGATGGCCTTCATGTCGTGCATGGCGCCGGTGCGGTAGTTGACGTGCGTGAGCATCAGCACGGCCACTTCGTCGGTGAGCACCGAATCCGGGCCTTGCAGCTCGCTCGCGTCGATCAGCTTCAGCGTGAAGCCGCGCTCGCGGCACAGCGATTCGGCGATGTAGAGGTCGGTCGGGAAATTGCTGCGCTCGCTGATCACCAGCTTGCGGCCGCTGTCCTTCTGCTGCGAGAGCGCGGCGAACAGCACCTTGTAGAGATTGACCGAGGTGCTGTCGGTGCACACCACTTCGCCGGGCGCGGCGCCGATCAGGCGGGCCACCTTGTCGCCCAGTCGTTGCGGCAGGTCGAACCAGCTCGCGGTGTTCCACGAACGGATCAGGCCTTCGCCCCATTCCTTCGTCACCACCTCGGCGATGCGCGCCGGTGCGGCTTTGGGCATCACGCCGAGCGAGTTGCCGTCGAGGTACAGCACGCCTTCGGGAATGGTGAATTGGTCGCGCAGGGCGCGCAGCGGGTCTTGCGCGTCGAGCGCGCGGCAGTCTGCAAGTGTCGTCATGGTGGAGGTTTCAGCGGGGGAGTTCGCGCAGCACGGCGCGAACGGGGGAGGCATCGGCGCTGACCAGCTTGAGCGGCAGCGCGATGAGTTCGTAGTCGCCCTCGGGCACGTCGTCGAGCACGAGGTTCTCGAGCACGCGCAGGTCGAGGCGGCGGATGCGTTGGTGGCTTTCCAGCGTCTTGCTGTCGGCCGGGTCGATGCTGGCGGTGTCGATGCCGATGAGTTTCACGCCCATGGCCGCGAGGCGCTCGACGGTGGCGGGGGCATAGGCCGCGAGCTGCGGGTCCCAGTGGCCGACCGGCATGGTGGTGTAGGTGCGCACCAGCACGCGCGGGGGCAGGGTGCTGTCGACGGCATGGGCGATGTGATCCCACTCGATCAGCGGGCCCTTGTCGATCGCATGGATCACCCGGCACGGGCCGAGAAAGGGCGTGAGGTCGACGTTGCCGATGGTCTGGCCCTCGGGGTCGTAGTGCAGCGGCGCATCGGCGTGCGCGCCGACGTGGGGCGAGAGCTTGATCTCGCTGACGTTCACCGGGCAGTCCGGCGAAATGGTCGCCGCCCAGCGCTGCTGGTAGGGCGTGTCGCCGGGAAAGACCGGCGCGCCTTCATGCACGGGCGGCGAGATGTCCCAGATGCGTTGCTGATGTGATGGAGCCATGGCGCGAAGTTAGCGCCGGGCGAGGGGTCGTGGTGTCGGTTATTTCCAACACCGAACGTGACGAGTTGAACCGACTCAGTGCGACGACGACAGCGCGGGCAGCCCGTGCCGGGCCCGCGCCCGCTCGCAGGCGTCGCTGCCGGCCTGCAACTCGTGGCACGGATTGGGGCGCCATTCGTAGATGCCGCAGCCCACGGCCTGGCCGATCTTGCCGGTGAGCGCGGCGCAGCGCATGGGCGTGTGGTCGGTGCCACGCATGCGGCAGATGGCGTCGTTCACTTCGACGGCGAGGCCCGAAGGCACCTTGCCGCCGTTGTCGTCGAGCTCATGCACGCTGAAGTCGACGCGATAGCTGGCGCAGCAGGCGCCGCATTGCTGGCAATCGGACATGCGGCTGCGCCTTGTGCTTCAGAGAATCAGAGCCTGCCGAGGAGCAGGAACTCCATCAGCGCCTTTTGTGCGTGCAGGCGGTTCTCGGCCTCGTCCCACACCACCGACTGCGGCCCGTCGATGACTTCGGCCTGCACTTCTTCGCCGCGGTGGGCGGGCAGGCAGTGCATGAACAGGGCTCCGGGCTGGGCGATGCGCATCATGTCTTCGTCGACACACCAGTCGGCAAAGGCCTTGCGGCGCGCTTCGTTCTCGGCCTCGTAGCCCATGCTGGTCCAGACGTCGGTGGTGACGAGGTCGGCGCCGCGGCAGGCTTCCATCGGGTCCTTGAAGACCTTGTAGCTGTCGCCCGAGCGGATGCCGGCGATCGACTGGTCGACCTCGTAGCCACTGGGCGTGCTCACGTGCACCGTGAAGCCCAGGATCTCGGCCGCCTGCAGCCAGGTGTTGGCCATGTTGTTGCCGTCGCCCACCCACGCCACCGTCTTGCCCTGGATGGAGCCGCGGTGCTCGATGTAGGTGAAGATGTCAGCGAGGATCTGGCAGGGGTGGAACTCGTTGGTCAGCCCGTTGATGACGGGCACGCGCGAGTGCGCCGCAAAGGTGTCGATCTTGGTCTGCTCGTAGGTGCGGATCATCACGATGTCGACCATGCGGCTGATGACCTTGGCGCTGTCCTCGATGGGCTCGGCGCGGCCCAGTTGGCTGTCGCCCGTGGTCAGGTGGACCACGCTGCCGCCGAGCTGGTACATGCCGGCCTCGAAGCTCACGCGGGTGCGCGTGCTGGCCTTCTCGAAAATCATGGCCAGCGTGCGGTCGACCAGCGGCTGGTGCTTTTCGTAGGTCTTGAACTTCTTCTTGATGATCGCCATGCGATCGAAGAGGTAGGCGTACTCGTCGGCGGTGAAGTCCGAGAACTGCAGGTAGTGCCGGATGGCGGCGGGTGCGGTCGTCGTGGCGGTCGTCATTGGGCGGCAGGCTCCGACAGGAAGTTTTTGACGATGGGCGCGAGGATGGCGACGATCTCGTCGGCCTCGGCGATGCTCAGAATGAGCGGCGGCACGAGACGGATCACCTTGTCGGCCGTCACGCTCAGCAGCAGGCCGGCGTCGCAGGCGCGGTTCAGGATCACGCCGCAGGGACGGTCGAGCTCGATGCCGAGCATCAGGCCCTGGCCGCGGATTTCCTTCACGCCGGGCAGGCTGCCGATTTCGCGCTCCAGCGCGGCCTTCAGGTGGGCGCCGACGGCGGCGGCGTTCTCGAGCAGCTTGTGCTCTTCCATGATGCGGATGGTTTCGACACCTGCGCGCATGGCGAGCGGGTTGCCGCCGAAGGTGGTGCCGTGGTTGCCCGGGCCGAAGATGTTGGCGGCCTTGGGGCCGGCCACCACGGCGCCGATCGGCACGCCCGAGCCCAGGCCCTTGGCCAGCGGCATCACGTCAGGCAAGATGTCCGCCCATTGGTGGGCGAACCACTTGCCGGTGCGGCCCATGCCGCATTGCACCTCGTCGATCATCATGAGCCAGTCGCGCTCGTCGCACAGTGCGCGCACCTGTTTGAGGTATTCGACGCGCATCGGGTGGATGCCGCCTTCGCCCTGGATGGTTTCGAAGAACACGGCGACCACGTTCGGGTTGCCTTCAGTGGCCTTCTTCAGCGCCTCGATGTCGTTCAGCGGCACGCGGATGAAGCCCTCGACCAGCGGGCCGAAGCCGGCCTGCACCTTGGGGTTGCCGGTGGCCGAGAGGGTGGCGATGCTGCGGCCGTGGAAGGCGGCTTCGTAGACGACGATTTCGGGGCGCTCGATGCCCTTGTCGTGGCCGAACTTGCGCGCCAGCTTCAGGGCGGCTTCGTTGGCTTCGAGGCCGGTGCAGCAGAAAAACGCGTTGGTGAGGCCCGAAATCTCGGTCAGCTTGGCGGCGAGCTGTTCCTGGCCGGTCACGTGGTAGTAGTTGGAGCTGTGGATCAGCTTGGTCAGCTGGTCCTGCAGGGCGGGCACCAGCTCGGGGTGGTTGTGGCCCAGCGTGTTCACGGCGATGCCGCCGAGGCCGTCGATGTAGGCCTTGCCCGTGGTGTCCCAGACTCGGCAACCCTGACCGTGCGACAGTGCGATCGGCAGGCGACCGTAAGTGTTCATGACGTGGGGCGAGGTGGGCTGGGCGGTAGCGCTCATTCGGGTTCTCCAGATAGGGAAGGCGGATTCTAGGCGTGCCGTTTGACGGCTTCGTTGAGGATTCCGCATTACAGCAATGCCCCATGTTCAGGATGCAAAAAGTGCCGCGGATAGAATCGCTTGCTGCACCGCAGCACCCGCTCCGGTCGCCTCATTCAACGATGATTTCCCCCACTGCCAAAGAAATCTTCATCCAGGGCATCACCAAGGATGGCCGGACATTCCGCCCCAGCGATTGGGCCGAGCGTCTGGCCGGTGTGATGTGCTCTTTTCGCCCCGGCGGCGCCTATCCGGGCAGCCACCTGAGCTACTCGCCCTGGTGCATTCCGACGACCATCAACGGCGTGAAGTGCGTGATCGTGAACCGCGAGCTGCGCGATGCCGAGCCGATGGCCTGGGATTTCTGCGTGAACTTCGCCAGGGACAACGATCTGCAGGTAGCCGAAGCCTGCCTGGTGCCCGACACGCCCATCCCTCCCAAGAAGGCCTGACGGGCCTTTTTTCTTGTCCATCCGCCCGGGTTCATGAATCGAACGGGCATGAAAAAACCGCCCGAAGGCGGTTTTTCACTTTGCTGCAGCGCACCCCGATCAAACGGCGGACTGGAGAATTCCGGTCCGGGCTTGCCTGACAGGTGTCAGGCGGCGGCCTTTTCAGGCGCGAGGGCGAGGGCCTTGACCTTGGCCGACAGGCGGCTCTTGTCGCGGGCTGCCTTGTTCTTGTGGAAGATGCCCTTGTCGGCGACGGTGTCGACGATGCTCTGGGCCTTCGCGAACAGTTCGCTTGCCTTGGTCTTGTCGCCAGCCAGAACAGCCTTTTCGACGTTCTTGACAGCGGTACGGTATTTGGAGCGCAGCGAGGTGTTCGCAGCGTTGAGCTTGGTGTCCTGGCGGACGCGCTTACGGCCGGAGGCGAGGCGCGGGTTCTTCTTCTTGGGCTTGGCGGATGCCATATTTAATGTTCCTTAGGTGTCTGAGGATGATGCAGCAAAGCCCTCCATTATAGGCCGGGTTGGCCCTTTTGCCCAATTCGCGCCTGAATCGGCCCATTTCGGCACCTTCGCGGGCCCTACACTCGGCCTCCGTGTCCCTGCTCAAATCCGCCTCCACCGTCTCCCTGCTGACTCTCGCTTCGCGGATCACGGGCCTTGTGCGCGACGTGCTGTTTGCCTCGGTTTTCGGCGTCAGCGCGCTGACCGACGCCTTCAACGTCGCATTCCGCATCCCCAACCTGTTCCGGCGGGTCTTCGGCGAAGGCGCCTTCAGCCAGGCCTTCGTGCCGGTGCTGGCCGCGCGCAAGGCCGAAGACGGGGAAGAGGGCGCCCGGCAGCTGATCGACCATGTCGCCACGCTGCTCACCTGGACGCTGCTGGTCGTGTGCGTGGCCGGCGTGGCCGGAGCGCCGCTGCTGGTCTGGGCCATGGCGAGCGGACTGCCCGGCTTCGACTCGGCCGTGATCATGACGCGCTGGATGTTCCCGTACATCGGCTTCATGTCGCTGGTGGCGCTGGCGGGCGGCATTCTCAACACCTGGCGCAAGTTCGCGGTGCCGGCGGCGTCGCCGGTGCTGCTCAACATCGCGCTGATCCTGGCGATCGTGGTCGGGGCGCCGCTGTTTCGCCGCTGGGGTATCGAACCGATCTACGCGCAGTGCGTGGGCGTGCTGGTGGGTGGCGTGCTGCAGCTGGCCCTGCAGATTCCGGCGCTGCGCAAGCTCGGGCTGATGCCGCGCGTCGGCGCGAGCTTCAGGGCGCTGCGGACCGCGTGGACCGACCCGGCCACGCGCAAGGTGCTCAAGTTGATGCTGCCCGCGCTGCTGGGCGTGAGCGTGGCGCAGATTTCGCTGCTCATCAACACGCAGATCGCCTCGCACCTCGCGGTGGGCAGCGTGACCTGGATCACCAACGCCGACCGGCTGATGGAATTCCCCACCGCCATGCTCGGCGTGGCGCTCGGCGTGGTGCTGATGCCGCAACTGGCCGGCGCCCGCGCCGCCAAGGACGACGCCCGCTATTCGTCGCTGCTCGACTGGGGCCTTCGCCTCGTCGTACTGCTTTCGGCGCCTTGCGCCGTCGCGCTGCTGCTGTTTGCCAAGCCGCTGGTAGCGGTGCTCTTTCACAACGGCGCGTACACCGGCGAGGACGTAGGCCGCACGACCCTGGCGTTGATGGGCTACGGCGTCGGGCTGGTCGGCATCGTGGCTGTGAAGGTGCTCGCGCCCGGCTACTACGCCAAGCACGACACGCGCACTCCGATGCTCATCGCAGTCGGCGTGCTGGTGCTCACGCAGGTGCTCAATATCTTCCTGGTGCCGGTGCTGCAGCACGCGGCGCTGACCCTGACCATCGCCATCGGCGCGCTCGTCAATTCGACCTGGCTGCTGGTTGGCCTGATGCGCCGCGGCAGCTACAAGCCCGAACCGGGCTGGGGCAAGTTCGCGCTGCAGGTGCTGGCGGGCACGCTGGTGCTGGCCGGCCTGCTGTTCTGGGGCTCGGGCCATTTCGACTGGGTCGGCCTGCGTGAGCAGCGCCTGTTGCGCATCGGCCTGCTCGCCGCGCTGATCGCCGGCTCGGCGCTGCTGTATTTCGCCGTGCTCGCAGCCGTCGGCGTGCGGCTGCGCAGCTTTCTGCGCCGCTGAGGCCCGCGGGCGGGACGTTGGCAATACGCACGTGTTCCGCCTTGACGCTCCCTGAATGCTCCTCTACAAAGACACATGACGTTCAGCTTTCAGGTTCCTACCGCACTGGAGTATTTCGAATCGCTGGTTCGCAGCGACGATCAATTTCCGCTGCTCGAAGCCGCCGCCAGCCTGGCGCAGGACGAATACCCCGATCTCGACGTGCAGCAGGTGCTGGGCGATGTAGACCAGCTCCTGGCCCGCCTCAAGCGCCGCCTGCCGGCCGACGCCGCACCGCTGGCCCGCCTGCGCGCCCTGAACCAGTTCTTCTTCAATGACCTGAGCTTCGGCGGCAACGTCAACGACTACTACGACCCCGACAACAGCTACCTGAACGCCGTGCTGCGCACCCGCCGCGGCATTCCGATCTCGCTGGCCGTGCTGTGGATGGAGCTGGCGCAGGGCCTGGGCCTGCAGGCACGCGGCATCGGGTTTCCGGGGCATTTCATGCTCAAGGTGACGCTGCCCAAGGGGCAGGTGGTGATCGATCCTTTCACCGGCAAGTCGCTGTCGCGCGAAGAACTCGGCGAGCGGCTCGAGCCCTACAAGCGCAGCAATGGCCTGGTCGGCGACTTCGACGTGCCGCTGGGCCTGTACCTGCAGCCCGCAAGCCCGCGCGAAATCATCGCCCGCATGCTGCGCAACCTGAAGGAAGTGCATCACGCGCAGGAAGACTGGCAGCGCGTCATCGCCGTGCAAGACCGCCTGATCGCCCTGCTGCCCAGCGCCTGGGGCGAGTACCGCGACCGCGGCATCGCGCATGCCGAACAGGGCAACACCGCGCAAGCCGTGCGCGACCTGGAAACCTACCTGGCGAAGGCCGAGGACGCCCTCGACATCGACGCGATCGCCGAGCGCGTCGCCATGTTGCGCCGAATGGCCAGCTGAAATGAACACCAAGGCCGGTGTGAGCCCGGCGCCCGACCTGGGCACCCTGCATGAATTCCACGGCGTGCAGCCGGTGCTGCCGGTGTCGGACGTGTCGCGCGCCGCGCGCTGGTTTCGCGACGTGCTGGGCTTCGAGCTCGACTTCATCGCGGGGGAGCCCCCCAGCTACGCCCGGGTGAAGAAGGGCGACCGCAGCTACGGCGACCCGGTCTACCTGAGGCTGTGGCAATGCAACTCGCGCGAGGCCAAACCCTGGCGCGGTGAAATCGTGATCCACGTGGGCAAGGACATCGACGGCCTGCACGCCGCCTACGTGAAGCGCGGCGTGACGGTCATCGAGCCGCCGACCTCCCAGCCTTGGGGGCTGCGCGAGTTCGCGATCCGGGAGCCTGACGGCCACATCCTGCGCTTCTGCGGCTACCTGCCCTGAAGCCTCAATTTCAGAAACACAAAATTACAAATAGATCGATGCGATCGTGTCGATCCGTCTTCCGCTCGTCCGACGTGTGAACAGGAGCAGGCAAATTTCATTCGTCAGCCGCTCCCAGTCTCATCAACCTTCAGGAGAAACGACATGCGATTCATGATTCTGGTCAAGGCCAACGCCGATTCCGAAGCCGGCGTGATGCCCAGCACCGAAATACTCACCGCCATGGGCAAGTTCAACGAGGAGCTGGTCAAGGCCGGCGTGCTGCTGGCGGGCGAAGGCCTGCACCCCAGCTCCAAAGGCGTGCGCGTGCGCTGCGAAGGCCCGACCAAGCGCACCGTCATCGACGGCCCCTTCGCCGAAACCAAGGAGCTGCTGGCCGGTTTCTGGCTGTTCCAGGTCAAGTCGAAGGAAGAAGCCATCGAGTGGATCAAGCGCAGCCCCTTCCAGGAAGGCGAGATCGAGATCCGCCAGGTGTTCGAGGCTGCCGACTTCGGCGACTCCATGACGCCCGAGCTGCTCGCCCAGGAAGACCGCCTGCGGGCCGAGACCGAGGCCCACATCAAGGCCGGTACCAAGGCCGGCAGCTGAAGCAGCCGCAACCGGATCGAACCCAAGGAGACCCACCATGCGATTCATGCTGCTGATGATTCCCCACGGCTACGAAACCGCCGCGCCCGGCACCATCCCCGAAGACGTCGATGCGGTGTCGGCCATGATGGCCTACAACGAGTCGATGCAGAAAGCCGGCGTGCTGATCAGCTGCGACGGCCTGCATCCGCCCTCGATGGGCGCGCGCGTGAGCTTCAAGGACAAGAAGCCCAAGATCGTCGACGGCCCCTTCGCCGAGGCCAAGGAAGTGCTCGGCGGCTTCTGGATCATCGACGTGCCTTCTCGCGCCGCCGCCATCGAATGGGCCGCGCGCTGCCCCGGCTCTGACAACGAGGTCGTCGAGGTGCGCCAGATCCAGGAAATCGGCGACTACCCGGCCGACGTGCAGGCGCTGACCAGCGAGTTCGCGTCGATGCAGACCGTCAAGAAGACCGCGCCGTAAAGCCGTGATCAGGGAAGAGGGCCGCGCCCATGTTGCCGCCATCCACCGCACCATCGAGGCGGTGTGGCGCATGGAGTCCGCCAAGATCATCGCCACCGTCGCGCGCATGGTGCGCGACGTGGGCCTGGCCGAAGAGCTGGCCCAGGACGCGCTGGTCTCGGCCCTCGAGCAATGGAGCGAATCCGGCGTGCCCGACAACCCCGCGGCCTGGCTCACGGCAGTGGCCAAGCGCCGCGCGCTCGACCGCCTGCGCCACCTGCAGCTGGCCGAGCACAAGGCCGGTGAAATCGGCCGCGAGATCGACGCACAGCACGAGATGGCACAAGACGATTTCGCCGAAGCGGTCGATGCCGCGCTTGACGACGACATCGGCGACGACCTGCTGCGGCTGGTGTTCACCGCTTGCCACCCGGTGCTGTCGACCGAAGCCCGCGTGGCGCTCACGTTGCGGCTGATGGGCGGCCTCACCACCGACGAGATCGCGCGCGCCTTTCTCGTGCCCGAAGCCACCGTGGCGCAGCGCATCGTGCGTGCCAAGCGCACGCTGGCCGAGGCGCGCGTGCCCTTCGAGGTGCCGCGCAGGCACGAGCTCGAAGTCCGGCTCGCCTCGGTGCTCGAAGTGATCTACCTGGTCTTCAACGAAGGCTACTCGGCCACCGCCGGCGACGACTGGATGCGCCCCACGTTGTGCGATGAAGCCCTGCGCCTGGGCCGCATCGTGGCCGAGCTGGTGCCGAAGGAGGCGGAGGTGCACGGCCTCGTGGCGTTGATGGAAATCCAGGCCTCGCGAACGGCAGCGCGCATGGGACCTTCGGGCGAGCCGGTGCTGCTGCTCGAACAGAACCGCGCGCGCTGGGACCAGATGCTGATCCGCCGCGGCCTCGCGGCGCTCGCGCGTGCCGAGGCGCTGGGCGGCGCGCTTGGCCCCTATGCGCTGCAGGCCGCCATCGCCGTCTGCCACGGCCGCGCGCGCACCGCCGGGGAAACCGACTGGGGCCGCATCGCCGCGCTCTACGACGCGCTAGCCGAACTCACGCCGTCACCCATCGTCGAGCTCAACCGGGCGGTCGCGTTGTCGATGGCCTTCGGGCCGGCGACGGGGCTGGAGGTGGTCGATGCGCTCATGGACGAGCCTTCGCTCAAGGGCTACCACCTGCTGCCGACCGTGCGCGGCGATCTGCTCTTCAAGCTCGGCCGCCGCGACGAGGCGCGCAAGGAATTCGACCGCGCCGCCGCGCTCACGCGCAACACGCGCGAGCGGGCGCTGCTCCTCGCACGTGCGCGGGCCTGCCTCCTCGATGGCACTGCCGGGTGAACTGAGCGCCTGCTGAAGCTGCGCTGGCTCGCGCGGCCGGTGCCGGGAGAAAATGCGCGCCATGCTGCGCACCCCCTCCCTCCGCCTCCTGTGCGTTTCCTGCCTGGCCCTGCTGCCGGCTGTTTCTGCCTTGGCCCAGTTCGATCCCGCCAAGGTGTGGGTCGAGCCGCCGACCATCGCCGCGCGTTTCCCAGATCCGCCGGTGAGCTACGCCACGCCGGGCTTTCGCGCTGGGCGCACCGACTTTCCCTCGCACGCCGAGGTGCTCGCCTTCTTGAACGACCTTGCGCGCCAGTCGCCGAACGTTCGCGTCGAGCGCCTGGGCCTGTCGCAGCAGGGGCGCGAGATGCCGCTGGTGGTGCTGGCCGACCAGGGGCGAATCGATCCCGTGCGGCCCACCGTGATGGTGATCGGCCAGCAGCACGGCAACGAGCCGGCCGGTGGCGAAGCGGTGTTGGCATTGGCGCAGCAGTTCGCCAGCGAGCCCGGCGCCGCGCTGCTGAAGAAGGTGAACCTAGTGCTGGTGCCGCGCGGCAACCCGGACGGCGCCGAGCGCTTCACCCGCGTCACCGCCAACGGCATCGACGTGAACCGTGACCACCTGCTGCTGCGCACGCCCGAGGCGCGCATGCTCGCGGCCGCCACCTTGCGCTACCAGCCGCAGGTGGTGCTCGACTTGCACGAGTTCACCGTCGGCGGCCGTTGGATCGACAAGTTCGGCGCGGTCATGAAGTACGACGGCCTGCTGCAGCCCGCCACCGTAGGCAACCTCGACCCGGCCATTGCCGTGAGCGCGCAGCGCGACTATGTCGACGCCATCCAGGTCGCATTCACGCAGGCCGGATTGCAGGGCTTCAAGTACCACACCACCTCCGGTGGCAAGAGCGAGGACCGCACGGTGTCGATGGGCGGCGTGCAGCCCGACACCGGACGCAACGTGAGCGCGCTGCGCCAGGCCGTGAGCCTGCTGCTCGAAGTGCGCGGCGTGGGGCTCGGGCGTGCGCACTTCGCGCGTCGCGTGCACACGCAGGTGCTGGCCGCCACCACCGTCATCGAGACGGCCGCGAAGCAGGGGCCGGCGCTGATGCAGCTCACCGCGCAGGCCGGCCAGCGCGCGAAGGCCGAAGCCTGCCATGGCGATCTGGTGGTTGAGGCCTGGCAGACGCCGACGCGGCAGCGCCTCGACTTCCTCGACGCGAAGAGCGGGGAAGACAAAAGCATCGACGTCGAATGGCGCGCCGCCGAGCCGCTCAAGATTGCCAACGCCCGCCCGCGCCCCTGCGGCTATCTGCTCGCGGCCAGCGAGACCACGGCCGTGCAGCGCCTGCAGATGCTGGGCGTGCGGGTGGAGCGCATCGACAGCGCGGCGCCCTGGCAGGTGGAGCGCTACGAGATCCTGTCGCAGACCGACGGCCAGCGGCAGGATGCGCGCGGCGCCATCGAGGACGGTGAGGCGATCCGTGCCTTCCGCGTGCGGCCGCGGGCTGGTCGCGCTGTGGTGCAGCCGGGGAGCTTCTACGTGTCGCTGGCGCAGCCGCTGTCGCCGCTGGTCAGCGCGGCGCTGGAGCCCGATTCGCAGAACAGCTATGCGGCCAACCGGCTGCTCGAGATCGGCGACGACAGGCTGCTGCGCGTGCCAGGCCCCGCGCCCGCCGGCGTCTGGCACTGAGCGTCTTCAGGCCTTGAAGGCCGAGTTCGCCTCCGAAGGCGAGCCCGGCAACCCGAACTGGTGCCACGCGCGGCGTAACTGCGTGTCCGAGCCGAAGCCCGACTGCTCCGCCGCCCGCGTCACGCTCGCGCCCGAGGCCAGCGCGAGTTGCGCAGCCGCAAGCCGCAGCCGGCGCAGATAGGCCAGCGGTGCCACGTCCGCATGCTCGACAAACAGCCGTGTGAGATGCCGCGCCGAGGTGTGCGCCACCTCGGCCATGCGCGGCACGCTCCAGTCGGCCTGCGGCTGTTCGCTGACCGCGTCCTGCACGCGGTGCAGCGCGGCATGCAGGTGGTTGCGGTAGGCAAGAAAGGGCGACAGCTCCGGGTCGTGCGGGCCGCGGCGCAGCGCCACCACCATGGTCTGCGCGACCTGCGCCGCGAGCGCTTCGCCGCACAGCCCGGCGATGCGGTGCAGGACCAGGTCGATGCCGGTCGTCACGCCCGCGCTGCTGTACAGCGGCGGATCGATCACGAACACGCGGTTGCTGACCACGTCGCAGCGCGGCTCCACGGCACGCAACTCGTCGAGGTGCTGGTGGTGCGTGGTGGCGCGCCGGCCCGCCAGCGCGCCGGCATGCGCGGCCAGCACCGCGCCGGCGCAGATCGTCAGCAACTCCAGCCGGTCGCGCTCGAAGCGCAGGCCGCGCAGCCAGTGCAGCAGGTCTTGCGCCTCGGGGTTGTCGATGGCAATGGTGTCGCCGGGCAGGCCGACCAGCACGATCCAGCCGGGGCCGTCCCACTGCGTCGGCAAGGGCGAGAGCCCGGCCAGCGCGACGCCGACCGAGCCCATCGCCGTCGGCCGGGGGCTCGCGAACTCGATGGCAAAACGCTCGGGCTGGCCCATTGCGCGCAGCCGCTGGTTGGCGATGCGCAGCGCCTCGGCCGGGCCGGCCCAGTCGAGCACGATGCTGCCGGGCAGGAGGACGAAGACTACGCGGATGGGTTGTGGCTGGGGTTGCGGGTCCATGCGTAGTCCATCTGGCGCGCGGTGCGCTCGGCCAGTTCGCGCCCGGCCAGCCGCTCGACGAGGTGCAGGCTCATGTCGATGCCGGCGCTGATGCCTGCGGAACTGACGATGCGGCCGTTGTCGACCCAGCGCACGCCGTCGCGCACGTCGAGCAAAGGAAAGCGCTCGCGCAGGTCGGCGATGTCTTCCCAGTGGGTGGTGACTGTGTCGTTCGTGATCACGCCGCTTTCGGCCAGCAGGAACGCGCCGGTGCAGACTGAGGCGACGACCTGCGCGCCAGCGGCGCTGCGGGCGATCCAGCGCAGCGTGTCGGGGCTGGCCATCGGCGCGTCGACCACGCCGCCAGGGACGATCAGCACGTCGGCCTTCGGGCTGTCGGCCAGCGTGTGGTCGGCCAGCAGTTGCAGGCCGGCGCGCGCCTGCACGGGCTGGCCGCCTGCCGCATGGGCCACCGATGCGACATCGAACGGCGCCGCCGTGCCTGGCTGCATCCGCTGGCTGACCCGGCTCGCAGTGGTGAACACCTCGAAGGGGCCGGCGAAGTCCAGCGCCTCGACGCCGTCGAAGGCGAGGATGAGTACGCGCAAGCTCATGCCGCTCACGCCACGGCCCGTTCGAGCGCCTGCGCCACGGTGCAGACGGTGGCGAAGCGGCCTTGCAGCACGGTGGCGGTGCGGGCCTTGATGTCGGAGGCCGAAAGCGGCCGGCCGTCGGGCTGCACCATGTCGAAGGTGAGCGTGGCGTCGGTCACGTAGTCGACCTCCCAGCCCAGGTCCGAGGCGTGGCGGGTGGTGGTTTCGCAGCACTGCTCGGTGCGGATGCCGCTCACGATCAGCCGGCCGATGCCGTTCTGCGTGAGCCAGATGTCCAGTCCGCTGTTGACCAGCGCGCTGTGGCGGTGCTTGGTGAAGGTGCCCGTGGCAGCGAAGTCGGCAAGCCCGCCGATGGGGCGTACGTGGCCCGATTCGACGGCAAACGGGTTGCTCGCATCGGACGGCTCGTCGGTGTGAAAGACCCGCACGATCGGCACGCCAGCGGCGGTGCAGCCTTCGATCAGCGCGTTCTGCGCGGTGAAGTAGGGAGCGGCCTGGCTTTCGGACCAGTACGCGCGCTGGCGGAACGATTCCTGGGCGTCGATCACAATCAGACAGGTTTTCATGGCGGGGCTCGCAGGGGCGAAGTGGATGATGCCGCCTATTCTTCTGCCTTGCCAGCCCGCAGTCCGCTCACGGCCGGACCAAAACCGATCAGATCAGGACATTGCTGCCTGATGGCCTCGTCAGACCAGCGACGCGGCCTGCAGCTCTTTCTTCAGGTACGCGTAGTACAGCGGCGCCGCCACCAGCCCGGCCGGCCCGAACACCGCCTCGGCCACGAACATCACGGCCAGCAGCTCCCAGACGCTCATCTGTGTGCGTGCGCCGACCACTTTGGCGTTGATGACGTATTCAGCCTTGTGGATCACGATCAGGAAGATCAGGCACGCCGCCGCCGTGACCGGCGACACCGACAGCCCGACCAGCGTGATCACAGAGTTGCAGACCAGATTGCCCACGATCGGCACCAGCCCCGCCAGGAAGGTGAGGGTGATGAGCGCTGGCGTGTACGGCAGGTGCGCGCCCCACGTCGGCATGATGAACAGCAGGAAGATGGCCGTGAGCAGCGTGTTGAAGGCCGCGATCCAGAACTGGGCCGCCACGATCTGCCCGAAGGCCTCGCCGAAGGTCCGCACGCGCTGGTGCAGTTGGTCGGCCAGTGGCAGGCGGCGCAGCGGCGCGTGCCCCACGGCGGCCAGGCCGCCCACGATCAGGCCCACGTACGAAAAGAGAATGCCATGCAGCCAGGCCCGCCCGGCCACGGCCAGCGAGCCGGCCTGCGCGCGCAGGTAGTTGGCGATCACCCGCTGCACCTCGGCGGCGCCCTCGGGGAGGTACACCGCGATTTCGACTGGCAGCTTGGAGCGCAGCTCGAGCACCGTGCGCGCCGTGTAGTCGAGCAGTTCGCGGTACTGGTCGGGCGCATCGACGATGTATTCGCGGGCCTGCGACAGCAGCAGCGTGATCAGCGCGATCGGCCCCACCAGCACGAGGATGACGGCCAGCACGCCGGCCCAGCCATCGGCGCGCTGGCCGCCGAGTGCCGGAATGCGCCGCATGCCCGCGCTCAGCACGCGCGCGAACCACCGTGTGGCCAGGAAGCCGATGCAGACGCACAGCAGCCCAGGCAGCAGGTGCTCCCACATCACCAGCAGCAAAGCGCCCAGCATCAGCAGGTAGCTTGCGATCATCACGCCGCGCGAGGCGGGCGGGCGGTGGACGGGGGCCGTTGTCACGGCGGGGCTGATGGGTTGTGGCTTCTTGGCCATCCGGGGCGTCGCGTGCTCTGTTCAGGACATTGTGAATGGGCGGCCGGCGCTCAGCCGACGACTACCGCGGCGCCTTCGCCGCGCTCGGCAATCACGCCGATCTCGTGCACCGACTCGCCGGCAGCGCGCAGCGTGGCGGCGCAGGCGGCGGCTTCGGCCGCGTCGATCACGACCACCATGCCGATGCCGTTGTTGAAGGTGCGGTTCATCTCGATGTCGTCGATGCCGGCCACCTTCTGCAGCCAGGCGAACAGCTCGGTCTGCGGCCAGCTGCCCTTCTTCAGGTGGGCTGCGGTGCCTTCGGGCAGTACGCGCGGGATGTTCTCGAGCAGGCCGCCGCCGGTGATGTGGGCCAGCGCCTTGATCGGGTGCTTGCCCAGCGCTTCAAGCACCGGCTTCACGTAGAGGTGGGTGGGTTCCATCACGGCTTCGCGGAAGGGCTTGCCGTCGAGGGTGGCGGGCAGGTCGGCGCCGGCGCGTTCGATCACCTTGCGCACCAGGCTGAAACCGTTGGAGTGCACGCCGGCCGAGGCCAGGCCCAGCACCACGTCGCCGGGCTTGACGTTCTGGCCCGTGAGAATCTTCGACTTTTCGACCGCGCCGACCGCAAAGCCCGCCAGGTCGTATTCGCCGGCCGGGTACATGCCGGGCATTTCAGCGGTTTCGCCGCCGATCAGTGCACAACCAGAGAGTTCGCAGCCGCGGGCGATGCCGCCGACCACGGCTGCGGCCGTGTCCACGTCCAGCTTGCCGCAGGCGAAGTAGTCGAGGAAGAACAGGGGCTCGGCGCCCTGCACCAGCACGTCGTTGACGCTCATTGCCACCAGGTCGATGCCGACCGTGTCGTGCATGTTCCATTCGAAAGCCAGCTTGAGCTTGGTGCCCACGCCGTCGGTGCCGCTCACCAGCACCGGCTCCTTGTAGCGCTTGGGCACCTCGAACAGGGCGCCGAAGCCGCCGATGCCGGCCAGCACTCCTTCGCGCATGGTCTTCTTGGCCAGGGGCTTGATGCGGTCGACCAGCGCGTCGCCGGCATCGATGTCGACACCGGCATCCTTGTAGCTGAGAGGAGTGGGCGTAGGGGAAGTCATGGGTGGTCGAGGTCGGGAAGGACGCGAAGAGTAGGAGCGGAAGGCGGCGCCGGTAACCATGGTGGCCGGGCCGATAGAATTCCTCACGATTTTAAGGGCCCTCGCGGCCCCCTCCATGAACCTTCCCGGGATGAAACAGCTCGCGCTCGATATCGGCATTGCGACGGGCCCCAGCTTCGACGCCTTTTTTGCCGGCCCCAACGAGGCGGCGCTGCGGCACCTGCAAGTGTGGGTGGGCGGCGCCGGCAGCCCCACGCTGCACTCGCCGGTGCCCACATATCTTTGGGGCGAAGGCGGCAGCGGCAAGAGCCATCTGCTCGAATCGGTGCGTGTCGCACTGCGCGAGCAGGGCGCCAGCGTGGGCTGGCTGCACGCCGGCCTGCTGGAGCCGCCCGAGTTCGACGAGCGCTGGGGCGCCGTCCTGCTCGACGACGTGCACCTCTACACCGCCGTGCAGCAGCACGCGGCCTTCAACTGGTTCGTCAACGCCCAGACCCTGCAGCGCGGCGTGGTCGCCGCCGGCGCCTTGCCGCCGGCCGACCTGCCGCTGCGCGAAGACCTGCGCACCCGCCTCGGCTGGGGCCACGTGTTCCACTTGCAGGTGCTGAGCGAAAGCGAACGCCGCGCGGTGCTGCGCCAGGCCGCCGATGCGCGCGGCGTGATGCTGTCCGACGACGTGCTCGACTACATGCTGCACCGCTTCAGCCGCGACCTCGGCAGCCTGATGGAGCTGCTCACGCAGCTCGACGGCTATGCCTTGCAGACGCAACGCGCGATCACCATTCCGCTGATCCGCTCCATGCTCGAGAACGAATAAAAGAGCGAACTAGGCTTTCAACCAACAATGATCAAGAAATTCATCGACAAGCTGCTCGGCAAATCTGCCGGCGGCACGCAGGGCAAGAGCCGCTTCGGCAAGCGCCAGGAGGTGCCGGCAGAGGTTCACAAGATCGATCCGGCCCTGGTCGACGAACGCGCGAAGAACGTGGTCACGACGCTGCAGCAGGCCGGCTACGAGGCCTACGTGGTGGGCGGCGCGGTGCGCGACCTGCTGCTGGGGCTGCGCCCCAAGGACTTCGACGTGGCCACCAATGCCACGCCCGAGCAGGTCAAGTCGCTGTTTCGCCGCGCCTTCATCATCGGGCGGCGTTTTCGCATCGTGCACGTGGTGTACGGCCGTGGGCGCGAACACGAGGTGATCGAAGTCTCGACCTTCCGCGCCTACATGGACAACACCGCCTCCGAGCAAGTGGCGGGCAACGAGCGCACCAGCAAGGGCGAGCTTGCCAGCATGAAACACGCCGTGGACGCCAGCGGCCGTGTGCTGCGCGACAACGTCTGGGGTCCGCAGGAAGAAGACGCGGCGCGGCGCGACTTCACCGTGAACGCCATGTACTACGACCCGGCCAACCAGGTCGTGGTCGACTATCACAACGGCATCAAGGACGCGCAGAAGCTCACGCTGCGCATGATCGGCGACCCGGCCACGCGCTACCGCGAAGACCCGGTGCGCATCATTCGCGCCATCCGCTTCTCGGCCAAGCTCGCCGCCCTGGGCTTCAAGATGGAAGCCAAGACGGCGGCTCCGCTGATCGAGTCGAGCAAGCTGCTGGCAGATGTGCCGCAAAGCCGCCTGTTCGACGAAATGCTCAAGCTGCTGCAGACCGGCCACGCGATTGCGACCGTCGAGCAGCTCAACAAGCTCGGCCTGGCTCGCGGCATCTATCCACTGCTCGACGTGGTGGTGGAGCGCGCCGACCAGCCCTTCGTGAAGGCCGCCCTGCAGGACACCGACCGCCGCGTGGGCGAAGGCAAGCCCGTGGCGCCCAGCTTCCTGCTGGCCTGTGTGCTGTGGGCCGACGTGCGCGACGGCTGGGCCCAGCGCCAGGAAGGCCGCCACGGCCAGCGCCCGCAGCCGCCATTCCCGGCCCTGCAGGACGCCATCGACGACGTGTTCAACGCCCGAATCGGCGATGTCTCGGGCCGCGGCAAGCTGGCCGCCGACATGCGCGAGATCTGGATGATGCAGCCGCGCTTCGACAAGCGCACCGGCTCCACGCCCTACAGCCTGGTCGAGCAGGCGCGCTTCCGCGCCGCGTTCGACTTCATGCGCCTGCGCGCCGACGTGGGCGAGGTGAGCGAGGCGATTGCCGAGTGGTGGCAGGAATTCAGCATTGCCGACGACGTGCGCCGCCAGGACCTGCTGGAGCAGGTGCGCGAGGAGCAGAAGGTGCGCCAGCGCGTGCGGGTGCGCGAAACCCCGGCGCCGAAGTCGCGCGGCGGTGAACCGGCCGTGCGCAAGAGCCAGGCCTCTGATTCGGAGCAGGACGACGAAGTCGAAGAGGTTGAAGTAGAAGCCGGCGCAGTGCCGCCCGATGGCGAGGCAGTGCCACGCAAGCGCCGGCGTCGCCGCAAGCCACGCACCGGAGGCGGTGGCGGTGCTGGTGGTGGGGGCGGCGGGAGCGCCGAAGGCGCATGAGCACGCCCAACCGGCCGAAGGACGGCAAGCCAGGCCCCAAGGCCAAGGCGGCACCGCCGCGCGCGGGTGGTGGCGCCAAGCCGCCGTCTGCAGGCGCCAAGAGCGGCCCGCCCGCGCGCCGCGCGCCCACCCGCGCTCCTTCGCGCAGCCCACGCGGTCCGCGGGAGGACTACCCCACGGCACAGGCCTTCATCGCCATCGGCGCCAACCTGGGCGATGCCGAGGTCGCTGTGAAGGCTGCCATGGCGGACATCGGCGCACTTCAGCGAACCGTGGTGACGGCCCGTTCGTCGCTCTATCGCAGCGAGCCGGTGGATGCCGAAGGCCCTGATTTCATCAACGCCGTGGTGGCGGTGCGCACCGGCCTGGATGCCGAGCAGTTGCTTGTGGCGTTGCAGCGCCTGGAGGCGCTGGCCGGCCGCGAAAGGCCGTTTCCCAATGCGCCGCGCACGCTCGATCTCGATCTGCTGATGCACGGCAACTCGGTGATCGACACACCGACGCTGACCTTGCCGCACCCCCGCATGCGCGAGCGCGCCTTCGTGCTGAAGCCGCTCGCCGAAATCGCCCCCGACAAGGTGCCGCGGGCTGCGCTGGCACGCGTTACGGGTCAGGTGGTCAAGCGCATCGTTTGAAGGCCGTGCTGCTCTACGTCCTCGATCTCGCCGGTGTGGCGGTCTTCGCGGTCAGTGGGGCGCTGGGGGCCGGTCATGCGGGCCTCGACTGGCTCGGCGTGGTGGTGATCGCTTCGGTCACCGCGGTGGGCGGCGGCACGCTGCGCGACCTGCTGCTCGACCGCCATCCGGTGTTCTGGATCCGCGACACCCGGTATGTCTACGTGATTCTCGCGGCGGCGGCGCTCACGATTGTCTGGGTGCACCTGTTGCCGGTGCCGGAGCATGCGCTGGCCGTTGCTGACGCCCTGGGGCTCGGCCTGTTCGCCATCACCGGTGCGCAGGTGGCCGAGGAGCGGCGCCTGCCGGCCGTCATCGTGCTGCTGGTCGGCACCATGACCGGCGCGGCCGGGGGGCTGTTGCGCGATGTGTTCACAGCCCGCATCCCGCTGCTGCTGAGCAGCGGCATCTACGGCTCGGCCGCCATCGCGGGCATTGCGGCCTACCTGCTGCTGCAGGCGGCCGGAACGCCGCGGCGCTGGGCTTTTCATGCCGGCGTGCTGCTGATCGTGGCGCTCCGCCTGGGCGGAATCTACGGCGGTTGGCACCTGCCGGTGCTGCGCTTGCCGGCCTGAAAGTCGGGTGTTCCGGCAGCCCCGAAAAGCCTGCCCGGCCGGGCAGGGCCCGCGCGCCCGTTAAACTTCGCCGGTTTTTCATCAAGGCGTCATGAAAATGTGATTGGCGCTCCCCCTGGAGTTTTCATGTTCGGCAAGCTGCTGCCCCGCGAGGGCAATTTCTTCGAGATGTTCAACCAGCACGCCGAGCGCATCGTGGAGGCGGCGAGGGCCTTCGAGCAGCTCGTTGCCAACTACAGCGACGTGCACCTGCGCGAGCAGTACAACCGCGACGTCGACAACGCCGAGCGCGCCGCCGACCGCGTGACGCACGACGTCAACCGGCTGATCCACAAGACTTTCATCACGCCCATCGACCGCGAGCAGATCCACAAGCTCATCAACACGATGGACGACGTGGCCGACCTGATCCAGGACTCGGCCGAGACCATGGCGCTGTACGACGTGCGCCACATGACCGACGAGATCGTGCGCCTCACGGCACTGAGCGTGAAGTGCTGCGACCGCCTGAAAGACGCCGTCAAGTTCCTCGGCAAGATCGCCGACCCGGCCGTGGCCGAGGCCACGCTGAAGACCTGCGAGGAAATCGACCGCCTCGAATCGGACGCCGACCGCGTGATGCGCAGCGCCATGAGCAAGCTGTTCCGCGAGGAGCCCGACGTGCGCGAGGTGATCAAGCTCAAGGCGATCTACGAGTTGCTCGAGACGATCACCGACAAGTGCGAGGACGTGGCCAACGTGATCGAGGGCATCGTCCTCGAGAATTCCTGAGCGGGCAGCGCTGATGGCAACGGTTCAGGTCGCCCTCTGGGTGGTGATAGTGCTGGTCGCGCTGGCGATCCTGTTCGACTTCATGAACGGGTTCCACGACGCCGCCAATTCGATTGCGACGGTGGTGTCCACCGGGGTGCTCAAGCCGGGGCAGGCCGTGGTGTTCGCGGCCTTCTTCAACCTGATCGCGATCTTCATCTTCCATTTGAGCGTGGCGGCGACCGTGGGCAAGGGCATCGCCCAGCCCGGGGTGGTCGACGTGCACGTGGTGTTCGGTGCGCTCGTGGGTGCCATCAGCTGGAACCTCGTGACCTGGTACTACGGCATTCCGAGCAGCTCGTCGCACGCGCTGATCGGCGGCATCGTGGGCGCGGTGATCTCCAAGACCGGTACCGGCGGCCTGGTGGCATCGGGCATCTGGAAGACGGTGGCCTTCATCTTCGTGTCGCCGCTGCTGGGCTTTTTGCTGGGCTCGATGATGATGGTCGTGGTGGCCTGGAGCTTCCGGCGCGCCACGCCGTCGCGGGTGGACCGATGGTTTCGCAGGCTGCAGCTGGTTTCGGCCGGCGCCTACAGCCTGGGCCACGGCGGCAACGATGCGCAGAAGACCATCGGCATCATCTGGATGCTGCTCATCGCCACCGGCTATGCCAATGCCGGCGACGCGAGCCCGCCGACCTGGACCATCGTGAGCTGCTACGCCGCGATTGCGCTGGGCACGATGTTCGGCGGCTGGCGCATCGTGAAGACGATGGGCCAGAAGATCACCAAGCTCAAGCCCGTGGGCGGCTTCTGCGCCGAGACGGGCGGAGCGCTGACGCTTTTCCTGGCGACGGCGCTGGGCATTCCGGTGTCGACCACGCACACCATCACAGGCGCCATCGTCGGCGTTGGCTCGACGCAGCGCGCGAGCGCGGTGCGCTGGGGCGTGGCGGGGAACATCGTGTGGGCGTGGATCTTCACGATCCCGGCCTCGGCCTTCGTGGCCGCGATCGCCTACTGGATCAGCATCCAGCTGTTCTGACGGCTACTGCGAGATCTTCCGGCCCTCTTCGACCTGGTGCTCGAAGTAGCGCTGGAAGCTGAACACGATGCTGGCCATCAGGATCGTGCTGCCGAAGAAGAGCGAGAGCACCACGGCGCCGATGGTGAACCAGTTCGTGCGGCCGGGTTCCGCGTCGGCCGGCGCGCTGGCGTTGAATCGGGCATTCCACTTCTCGGGTGTCATCAGGCCATAGATGATGGCCATCAGCGCGCAGCCTGCGATGGTGAAGCCCAGCAGTGGGATCAGTGCCCAGCTAACGCCGTCGTCCACGCCGTACATGCGCACGCGCTCGATGCCGTAGATGCCCAGTGCCGTGGGAATGGGCAGCAGCCAGCCGAGCAAGTCGCCCATGCCGCGCAGGTAGAAGCGGTGCAGGCCGAGCGGGCCGCCGAGGAAGGAGAGCCACGCGGCAACAGTCTTGTTTTTCATTCGGGTTTGGTGGTGCTGCCTTCGCCGAGCACTTTTTCCATCAATACGACATCGCGCCATTCGCCGAACTTCCAGCCACAGTCTTTCAGCACGCCCACATGCGTGAAGCCCTGGCTGCGGTGCACACCGACGGAGCCGGCGTTGGCCGAATCGCCGATCACCGCGATCAGTTTGCGCACGCCGGCTGCTTCGGCGGCCTGCGACAGCGCTGCCAGCAGCTTGGCGCCCAGACCCTTGCCGCGTGCTGACTCCGACATGTAGATCGAGTCTTCGGCCGAAAAACGGTAGGCCGGGCGCGGCTTGAACCAGTTGCAGTAGGCAAAACCCAACACTTCGCCATTTTCTTCGGCGACCAGGTACGGCAGGTTCTTGCCCAGCACGTCGGCGCGGCGGGTGGCCATATCGGCGGGGGAGGGAGGCTCTGTTTCGAAGGTGCCGGTGCCGTGCAGCACGTGATGGGCGTAGATGGCGGCGATGGCCTCGACGTCTTCGTCGCGGCTGGGGCGGATGGTGAGGGGCATGCGGTGGAAACGGGTGGCGCAAGGCCGGAATTCGGAGAAAACGCGGGTCGGGCTATAATCGCGGGCTTTTCAGCGTGTCGCTGGCCGGGTGGCCATGTCGCGTGTCTCGACGCTGGAAGAACATTGTGAGCGGGCCTCTTCTTCATCCATAAGGCCTGCTGACCACCCAAGGATAAATCATGGTCGTCATTCGACTCTCCCGCGGCGGCTCCAAAGGCCGTCCGTTCTTCAACATCGTCGTGTCGGACAAGCGCGTTCGCCGCGATGGCCGTTTCATCGAGCGCCTGGGTTTCTACAACCCGACCGCCAAGGAAAACGAAGAAAGCATCCGTATCGCCCAGGACCGCCTGGCGTACTGGAAGAGCGTCGGCGCACAAGCTTCGCCCACCGTTCTGCGCCTGATCCGTCAAGCTGCCTCGGCAGCTCCCAAGGCGGCGGCCTAAGCCGTCCGCACGGCGATGCTGCCCGCACTCGAAACCGCCGAATTGCCGGCGGATGCGATTGAAGTAGGGCGCATCGCCGATGCATGGGGCATCAAGGGCTGGTTCAAGGTCTTGCCCCACAGCGCCCAGCCCGAGGCGCTTTTTTCTTCCAAGCGCTGGTTCCTGCAGGCTCCTGGAGCCTCGGCAAGCACCGCTTTCCGGCTCGCTATCCGCGAGGCCAAAGAACATTCCGACTGCATCGTCGCCACGTCCGAGGACGTGCCCGACCGCAATGCGGCCGAGGCGCTGCGCGGCGCGCGCGTGTTCGTGCCGCGCTCGAGCTTTCCCACGGCCGGCGACGACGAGTACTACTGGGTCGACCTGATCGGCCTGTCGGTGGTCAACCGCGAAGGCGTTGTTCTCGGCACGGTGCGCGAGCTGCTCGCAACCGGCCCGCAGACCACGTTGGTGCTCGCCGCCGAAGAAGACGGCAAGGCCATCGAACGCATGGTGCCCTTCGTCTCGGTCTTCGTCGACAAGGTCGACTTGCCCGGCCGACTCATCACGGTCGACTGGCAACCCGATTTCTGATCCGGACCTTGCGCGCATGCGCTTCGACGTCCTCACGCTTTTTCCTGAACTGTTCGCTCCTTTCATGGCCAGCGGCGTGACGCGCCGTGCCTACGAGTCGAAGCAGGTCGAAGTCGTCTTCTGGAATCCGCGCGATTTTGCGCAGGGCAATTACAAGCGCGTGGACGATCGCCCCTTTGGCGGCGGTCCAGGCATGGTGATGATGGCGGAGCCGCTGGCGGCCTGCCTCGACGCAGCGCTGGCTGCACGCGGAGCACAGGCGCCCGTCGTGTTGTTTTCTCCGATCGGAGAGGCGCTGCGCCATGAGGCGGTCGAGAAGTGGTCTGCCAGCGAAGGCGCAGTGCTGATCTGTGGCCGCTACGAAGGCATCGATCAGCGCTTCATCGACGCGCGCGTCACCCACCAGATCAGCCTCGGCGATTTTGTTCTCTCCGGCGGCGAGATCGCAGCCATGGCGCTGCTCGATGCCGTGGCCAGGCTGCAGCCGGGCGTGCTCGGCGACGAGGCCAGCCACGTGCAGGACAGCTTCAATCCCGCGCTCGACGGCCTGCTCGACTGTCCGCACTACACGCGGCCCGAACAGTGGAACGGGCAGGGCGTGCCGGCGCCGCTGCTCTCGGGCCACCATGCACAGATCGAGCGCTGGCGGCGTGACCAGCGGCTGGCCATCACGGCCGCACGGCGCCCCGACCTGATCGACGCAGCCCGCGCAGCGGGGCGTCTTGGCAAAGCCGATGAGGCCGCGCTGAAAAAAAAGCTATAATCCCCGGTTCCCCGATCCTCTGCCCGGCCGCGCCCGGTCTCTTTACGGTCATCCCGTGAAAGCCAAAGGCGCCTTTTGTGTAGCCCGACACGATCGACTATCAGGAAATCATGAACCTCATCCAGACCCTCGAGCAGGAAGAAATCTCCCGTCTCGGCAAGACCATCCCCGATTTCATGCCCGGTGACACGGTCATCGTCAGCGTGAACGTCGTCGAAGGCACCCGCAAGCGCGTGCAGGCCTACGAAGGCGTCGTGATCGCCAAGCGCAACCGTGGCCTGAACAGCGGCTTCACCGTGCGCAAGATCTCCAGCGGCGAAGGCGTGGAGCGTACGTTCCAGACCTACAGCCCGCTGATCGCCGGTATCGAAGTCAAGCGCCGTGGCGATGTGCGCCGCGCCAAGCTGTACTACCTGCGCGACCGCAGCGGCCGTTCGGCACGCATCAAGGAAAAGCTGCCGAGCAAGTCGACGGCTGCAGCGGCTGCCAAGTAAGCAGCTCGCCTGTCGTGCAAAAAAGCCGCCGCTCTGGCGGCTTTTTGCATTGTTGCCCCCGCTCAGCGACAACCTTCCTTTTTTCCGCTCTACTTCTTTCTTTCCTCCGCCTCAGGTACGTTTCATCTCTTGACCAACTCATCCATTCCTCCGCAGGCCGCATCCGTCGAACCCGTCAACGTCGTGGCGCCGCCCACGCTGCTGCAGTTCGACCCGCGCAAAGTGCCGTTTGTGGCCGGAGGAGTCGAGGGATTGCCGGCGGTGCCGGCCGTGCAGCTGACGGCGCAGGCGTTGCGAGCCCGCTTCGCGACACCGCCCGTTTGGACGCCCGAGCTGCGGCGTGATCCGCGGATGACCGATCGCGTTCCCGCGCAGGCTGCAGTGCTGGTGCCGGTCGTGCAACGCCCGCAGGGCGCGACCGTGCTGCTGACCGAGCGGACCTCGAATCTGTCGACGCATTCGGGGCAGGTTGCGTTTCCCGGTGGCCGAGTCGACCCGGAGGACGCCAACATCGCAGCCGCCGCTTTGCGCGAGGCCTGGGAGGAGGTCGGCCTTTCGGCTCAGTACATCGAGGTGCTTGGGAACCTGCCGACCTACACGACAGTGACGTCGTTCATCGTGACGCCGGTGGTTGCGCTGGTGCAACCTGACTTCGAGCTCACCATCAATCCTTATGAGGTCGCGCAAGCCTTCGAGGTGCCGCTCGCGTGGCTGATGGACCCGGCCAACCATCGTCACCACACCGTGCCCGCGCCCGATGGCACCCGGCGCCAGTGGTACTCGATGCCCTACCAGGACGGACCCGACGAGCGCTTCGTCTGGGGCGCGACCGCGGGCATGCTGCGCAATCTTTACCGTTTCCTCGCGGCCTGACTGAATCCGCGGCTCGAATGAAGATGGCCTGAACCTTCAGGCGCTCTCGCTATCATCGAAGGATGAGCTTTTTTGCCATCCTGTGCGCGCTGCTGATCGAGCAGGTGCGGCCCCTGGGCCCGCACAACCCCGTGTACGGCGCGGTGCTGGCGTGGACACGCTGGACCAGCCGCAACTTCGACGCGGGCAAGCCGCATCACGGATGGATCGCCTGGGGCCTCGCGGTGTTCGTGCCCACGCTCGGCGCGCTGGGTGTGCACTGGCTGCTGGTGCTCACGCTCGGCCTGCCGTTCGCGGTGCTCTGGAGCATTGCGGTGCTCTACGTCACGCTGGGCTTCCGGCAGTTCAGCCACCACTTCACCGACATCCGCGACGCGCTCGACGAAGGCGACGAGCCGCTCGCGCGCTCGCTGCTCGCGCATTGGCAGGGCGTGGATGCGGCCAACCTGCCGCGCAGCGAGATCGTGCGCCACGTGATCGAGCATTCGGTGATCGCAGCGCACCGCCATGTGTTCGGCGTGCTCGCGTGGTTCTCGATCATTGCGGCCATCGGTCTCGGGCCGGCAGGCGCGGTGTTCTATCGCATGAGCGAGTTCGTCTCGCGCTACTGGGCGCACAAGAACGGCGCCGCAGTGCAGCCGTCGAGCGTCTCGGTGCAACAGGCCGCGGATCGCGCCTGGCACATGATCGACTGGCTGCCCGCGCGCATCACGGCGCTGGGTTTTGCGGTGGTCGGCAGCTTCGAGGAGGCGATCGATTGCTGGCGCAACGACGCACAGCGCTTTTCCAACGAGAACGACGGTGTGATCCTCGCGGCCACGTCGGGTGCGGTCAACGTGCGCCTGGGCGGCGGCACACTGCGCCCGATCCCGGTCACCGACCCGCTGCCGCGCGCCCAGGCCGGCGAATCACTGGCCGACGGCCGCCGCACCGACACCGGCAGCACGCCGGGGCGCGAGCCGGAGCCCGGCCACCTGCGCAGCGTGGTGGGCCTGGTCTGGCGCTCGGTCGTGATGTGGATGGTGCTGCTGGCTCTGCTCACCCTGGCTCGCCTGCTCGGCTGAACGAAGCGGCGAACGAGCCATGACACATCCAGTGCCGGCCTTCTGGAGCCCGCGCATCGGCGCGCTCGAACCTTATGTGCCCGGCGAGCAGCCGCGCATCGCGAACCTCGTCAAGCTCAACACCAACGAGAACCCGTACCCGCCGTCGCCGATCGCCATCGAGGCCATCCGGCGTGCGGCCGAGAACGGCCTGGAGCGCTATCCCGACCCCACCTCGCTCGCGCTGCGCGAAGCGGTCGCGCGGCGGCATGGCCTGCGGGCCGATGAAGTGTTCGCGGGCAACGGCTCGGACGAGGTGCTGGCCCACGCCTTCTTCGCGTTCTTCCAGCAGGCCGAGCCGCTGCTGATGCCTGACGTGAGCTACAGCTTCTACAAGGTCTACGCGCAGCTGTACGGCATCGCCTGCGAGCAGCAGCCGGTGGACGACGGCCTGCGCATCGACATCGACGCCCTCGCGGCGCGTGCCCGCCAAGGTTGCGCAGGCATCGTCATCGCGAATCCGAACGCGCCGACCGGCATTGGCCTGCCGCTGTCGCGCATTGAGCAACTGCTCGAAGCCTGCCCCGATCGCGTGGTGCTGGTCGACGAGGCATATATCGATTTCGGTGGTGAGAGCGCGCTGCCGCTGATCGGCAAGCACCCGAACCTGCTCGTGGTGCAGACCCTCTCCAAGTCGCGTTCGCTGGCTGGCCTACGGGTCGGCTTTGCCTGCGGCCAGGCGCACCTGATCGACGCGCTGGTGCGCGTCAAGGACAGCTTCAACTCGTACCCGCTCGACCGGCTGGCCTCGGCCGGCGCCGTTGCCGCGCTCGAAGACGAGGACTGGTTTCGCAGCACCCGAGACAAGATCGTCGACACCCGCGAGGGCCTCGGTCTCCAGCTCGAAGACCTGGGATTCGAGGTGCTGCCGTCGCAGGCCAATTTCGTCTTCGCACGCCATCCGCAGCGCGATGCCGCCGAATTGGCAGCCCTGCTGCGGGAGCGTGCGGTGCTGGTGCGGCATTTCAAACAGCCGCGCATCGCGCAGTACCTGCGCATCAGCATCGGCACGCGCGAGCAATGCAGCACGCTGGTTCAGCGCCTGCAGGAAATTCTCACTCCAACCCCTTGAAGGAACCCCTGGCGATGCCGACCCACGACACCGATCCGCGCACAGCGGCCTGCACAGGCTTCTGGCAAGCAGTGAGTGCCCAGCTCGAGAGCCTGCGCGCCTTGCCCGCTCGCGAATTGATGGATGGGTTGAACGAACTGCTGGAGCCCTTTTTCCCGCGGCTAGCGGCCGAGGTGGCCGGTGAGCCGCCCGAGTTCAAGCTCGTGCTGACGGCGCATGGCTCGGTAGACGACTTTGAGGATCTGATGGCACTGGTGCAAAGCAGCCCCAGATTGCCGCAGGTCGAGGTGGAGGCCTTTCGTCAGCGTTCGAGCGATGGCTTCGGCATGCGCATGAACGACTTCGAATTGGCAAGCTCCGAAGTCCTAGTGAAGCACGAACTCTATCGGGGTCGGGTGGCGCTGGAGATCGGCTTCGCCAAGCCTATTCCGATGGACATGCAGGACCATGCGCGCCACATGAGCCTCATCATGCTTGACCATATCCTGGGCGAGTACGACTTCGCGGTGAAGGTTGGAGCGGTCGACTACGTCGAGGCCGACGCGCACGCGGATTTCGATGGCGTGCCGCTCGACGATTTCGTGCCCGTGTTCGATGCCTGCTGGCGCGACGAACTCGGCCACACCGGTGTGTTTCCCCAGGGGGAACACGCCTGGTCAGGCATGAACGCGACGCGCACGGCCGAGGACGGTCGCGAGATCGAGGTGATCGTGATGCGCAACGACGCGGCCACTGCCTTGGTGGGGCGAGCCGACCTATGTCATCGCCTGTCGGCGGCGGTGCCGGTCGAGTCGGGCGAGGAGTTGGAAGAAGCGCGCGTCTATGAAGACCGGCTGACAGCACGGCTGCAGACGCACGAAGCAGGCTGCTGCACGCACGTGGTGCTGGAGGAGGGTGTTCGCACCGTTCACTTCCAGGTGGCCGACCCCGAGGCGGCGATCTCGCATGCGCAATCGCTGCAAGACGACATTGACTTGCCGGTGACGCTGGGCCTCGTCTTCGACCCGACCTGGAAGTCCTATCGCATCTGGCTCGGCTGAAGCTGCCTTTCGGTCAGTACCGCTTCTGGCTCAACTCGGCGAACAACTCGCCATAGATCTTGTAGCGGCTCGCGCTGATGGCGCCCGGTCTGCTGCTCGCCGTTTCCACGTTCGCAATCACGCCGCAGCCCGGCTCGTGCAGATGCGTGCAGTTGTAGAACTTGCAGTCGTTCGCATGCTCGGCAATGTCTGGCATGAGCCCGGCGAGCTGCATCGGCGCGATGTGGTTCAGGCCGAATTCCTGGAAGCCCGGCGAGTCGATCAGGCCGGTGGTGCGGGCTTCATCGATCCAGTACCAGGTGGTGCTCGTGGTGGTGTGCTTGCCCGAGTTCAGCGCCTGCGAAATCTCCTGGGTCAGCACGGTTGCGCCCGGCACCAGCAGATTGGTCAGCGTGCTCTTGCCCGAGCCGGACGGGCCGAGCACCAGGGTGGACTTGCCGGCGAGAAGCTTCATCAGCGAGGCGTAGTCCGCCTCGCCTGACGCCTTCAGCGACAGCGGCAGCACGCCGTGGTGCATGCGGCGATAAGGCACCAGCTTGGTCCACGCGCGCTCGAAGGGCTCGACCAGGTCGCTCTTGTTGAGCGCGATGATCGGCGTGATGCGCTCAGCCTCCGCCGCGATCAGCGCGCGGGCCAGTTGATGTTCGGAAAACTCCGGCTCGGCCGCGATCAGGATCAGCACGTGGTCGAGGTTGGCCGCGAACGACTTGGTGCGAATCTCGTCCTGCCGGTAGAACAGGTTGCGCCGTGGCAGCACCTGCTCGATGGTGCCTTCGTCCTCGCTGGCCTGCCAATGCACGCGGTCGCCGACCACGGCCTGGCTCTTCTTGCCGCGTGGGTGGCAGATCAGCCGTTCACCCGTGGGCGTTTCGACGAGGCAGTGACGTCCGTGGCTGGCAACGACAAGGCCGTCGTGGAGTGCCTTCGCAGCGGCGGCTGCGGGCGCGGCGCGGCCGGGCTTAGCCAAGGGCGCGTTCCGTCATGCGGCGGGGGCCGCGACCAGCGCGTCGGCCTGGCGGGCGCAGTCGAAGTCGGTGACCGACAGGCCGCCCACGTCATGCGTGTTGAAGCGCACCACGCAGCGGTTGTAGTGCACCGCCAGGTCGGGGTGGTGGTCTTGCGTGTGAGCCACGAAAGCCAGCGCGTTCACGAAGGCGATGGTCTCGAAGTAGTTGGCGAAGCTGAAGGTTTTCTCGATGGCGACGTTGGCACCGTCGCCAGTGAGCATCCAGCCGTCGAGGCGCGCCAGGCCGGCCACGATCTCGGTGGCGCTCAGGGCCTTGCGTGGAGGGAGGTTCTTCCAGTCCTTGGGCTTGAACATGCTGCTCATGATGGGCTTCTTCGAAATGAGGGGAGTCGGGTCAGGCGGCCGTCATGCGCGCAAGGCGCTCTGAAGCCGGCGGGTGCGAATAGTAGAACTTGACAAACACCGGGTCGGGCGTGAGCGTCGACGCGTTGTCCTGGTAGAGCTTGAGCAGGGCGGCCGACAGGTCGGCGCCGCTGGTTTGCGCCACTGCGTAGGCGTCGGCCTCAAACTCGTGCTTGCGTGACAGTCGTGCTGGCAGCGGGGCAACGAAGAAGCCGAACACCGGCACGGCAATCATGAACAGCAGCAGCGCCAGCGCGCTATTGGGTGCCGTCATGTTGGGCTGCACGCCCAGGCCTGTGTAGAACCAGACCTGCGTCGACACCCAGCCCAGCAGCGCGAAGCCAGCCAGGCTCAGGGCGAACATCGCGACCAGCCGCTTCACGATATGGCGGTGCTTGAAGTGGCCCAGCTCGTGCGCGAGCACGGCCTCGACCTCGCCAGCGTTGAGCTGGCGCAGTAGCGTGTCGTAGAACACCACGCGCTTGCTGGCGCCGAAGCCGGTGAAGTAGGCATTGGCATGGGCGCTGCGCGTGCTGCCGTCCATCACGAACAGGCCCTTGGCCGCGAAGCCGCAGCGCTTCATCAGTGCTGTCACGCGCTCCTTGAGCATGGGGTCGTCGAGCGGCTTGAACTTGTTGAACAGGGGCGCGATGAATGTCGGGTAGATCAGCATCAGCAGCAGGTTGAAGCCCATCCACGCGCCCCAGGCCCACAACCACCACAACTGCCCGGCCGCGCCCATGAGCCAGAGGATCAGCGCGGCGATCGGCAGGCCGATCACCGCGCCCAGCAGCGTCGACTTGAGCGCATCGGTCAGCCAGAGCTTCCAGGTCATCTTGTTGAAGCCGAAGCGCTCTTCGAGCCTGAAGGTCTGCCAGAGCGTGAAGGGCAGTTCGAGCAGGCCGCCAAGGGCCGCGAAGGCTGCCAGCAATGCCAACTGCTGCACCATGCCACCGCCGATCCACACCAGCAGAAGCCTGTTCAGCACATCGAGGCCGCCGAGCAAGGTCCAGCCCAGAAGCAGCGCTGCGCCCCAGGCCATCTCGACCAGGCCGAAGCGCGCCTTGGCGATGGTGTAGTCGGCCGCTTTCTGGTGGGCGGCGAGGGTGATGGTCTGTGCGAAAGCGGCTGGCACGGCGCCGCGGTGCTGCGCCACGTGGCGCACCTGCCGCGTGGCCAGCCAGAACTTCACGAGCAGGCCTGCAACCAATGCGGCCGCGAAGGCGATGGTGAAGATGAGCGAATAGGACATGGAGCGGCGAGTTTAGTCCCCGCTATCTGGGCCGCAGCCCTTCGACGACAATCCTGCGATGCCTGAATCCCTTGAACCGACGCCCCCCGCAGCTGTGCCCACCCTGAAGAAAAGCGACCAGAACCTGGTCTGGCTGGACTGCGAAATGAGCGGCCTCGACCCCGAAAAAGAGCGCCTGCTCGAAATTGCCGTGGTCGTCACCGGCCCCGACCTCACGCCCGTCATCGACGGCCCCGTGCTTGTCATTCACCAGAGCGACGCCGTGCTCGACGCCATGGACGCCTGGAACAAGGGCACTCATGGTCGCAGCGGCCTGGTCGACAAGGTCAAGGCGTCAACCCTCGACGAAGCCGCCGCCGAGCAGCAACTGCTGGAATTCATCGCCAAATACATCCCGCGCAGCGGCTCGCCCATGTGCGGCAACACCATCGGGCAGGACCGGCGCTTCCTGGTCAAGTACATGCCCAAGCTGGAGGCGTACTTCCACTACCGCAACCTGGACGTCAGCACCCTCAAGGAGCTGGCCAAGCGCTGGAAACCCACGGCCTACAGCAGCTTCAAGAAGCAGCAAGCCCATACCGCACTGGCCGATGTGCACGAATCCATCGAGGAACTGGCGCACTACCGCGAGACCTTTCTGCGCCTGACAGATTGAGCAAAGCCGGGGATTAGGTAAAAACCCGAATCCATGCCATAATCGCAGGCTTCGCTGATCGGGAAGGTATTTCAAGCCCGGCCAGCGTCTCTTGCATCTCCCTATCTTGCACACCGCGCCCGATCGCATTCGCTGATCAAAAAGGGCCGCAACCTCAGGCGTCAGCCCGAAGTTGAATGTCGTTGGATGGTTGATGTTTTTAACCACCAACGGGGCGCCGCCTACGGCAGCGCTCGCGTTTGAGATTGATATTCATGACCGACGCTTTTGAAGCGCAGGGCGAGTTCGCGCCTGTGCAATCCGCTACCCACAACGAATTCACCGCCGCCACGGACACCATGTCCGAAGCGCCCATCCTCGAGGCGCTGGATGCAGCTTCCCCCGAAGCTGCCGCGGCCGAAGAACCCGCCAAGCCCAACGGCTTCATCAAGCTGGGCCTTGCGCCCGAGCTGATCGCCGCCGTGGCTGACCTGGGCTTCACCCAGCCCACCACCGTGCAGGAAAAGGTCGTGCCGATCGCCATGGGCGAAGAGGGCGCTGCCCGCTTCGTCGACCTGATGGTGTCGAGCCAGACCGGCTCGGGCAAGACCGCCGCCTTCCTGCTGCCCGTGCTGCACACGCTGCTCAAGCGCCAGGCCGAGGCAGAAGCCGAAGCCAAGGCCGAGTTCCAGCGTCTGGCCGCCGAAGCTGCCGCCCGCGGCGAAGCCCCGCCCAAGAAGCCGAAGCGCAAGGACCCGACCAACGCCCGCCATTTCAAGGCTGCCACGCCCGGCGCCCTGATCCTGTGCCCGACGCGCGAACTCGCGCAGCAAGTCGCACACGACGCCATCGAACTGGTTCGCCACTGCCGCGGCCTGCGCATCGCCAACGTGGTGGGCGGCATGCCTTACCAACTGCAGATCGCCAAGCTGCAGAACGCCGACCTCGTGGTTGCCACGCCCGGCCGTCTGCTCGACCTGCAACGCTCGCAGCAGCTCAAGCTCGACCAGGTCAAGTTCCTGGTGGTCGACGAAGCCGACCGCATGCTCGACCTCGGTTTCTCCGACGACCTGGCCGAAGTCAACCAGCTCACCATCGAGCGCCAGCAAACGATGATGTTCAGCGCCACCTTCGCGCCGCGCATCCAGCAGCTGGCCCAGCGCGTGATGCGCGAACCGCAGCGCATCACCATCGACAGCCCGCAAGAGAAGCACGCCAACATCAAGCAGTCGCTGTACTGGGCTGACAACAGCCAGCACAAGCGCAAGCTGCTCGACCACTGGCTGCGCGACACCAGCATCAACCAGGCGATCGTGTTCGCGAGCACGCAAGTCGAGTGCGACGGCCTCGCCAACGACCTGCAGCAAGAAGGCTTCAGCGCCGTGGCGCTGCACGGCGCCCTGAGCCAGGGCCTGCGCAACCGCCGCCTGATGGCGCTGCGCCAGGGCCAGGTGCAGATCCTGGTGGCCACCGACGTTGCCGCCCGTGGCATCGACGTGCCGACCATCACCCACGTCTTCAACTTCGGCCTGCCGATGAAGGCCGAGGACTACACCCACCGCATCGGCCGTACCGGTCGTGCCGGCCGCGACGGCCTGGCCGTCACGTTCGCCGAGTTCCGCGATCGCCGCAAGATCATGGACATCGAGCACTACAGCCGCCAGCAGTTCAAGGCCGAAGTGGTGCCGGGCATGGAGCCGCAACAGCGCATGCCGCAATCGCGTCCGCCGCAAGGTGAATTCCGCGGCGGCCGTGGTGACAACCAATCGCGCGACCGCAAGTTCGGTGGTGGCGGCGGCGGTGGCTACCGCGGCGGCAACGGTGGTGGTAATGGCGGCGGCTACGCTGGCGCCAGCGGCTTCAATGACCGTAACTCCCGTGGTCCGGCCGCACCGGGCCCGCGTGGCTTCCAGGGCGGCCAGAACGCCGGTTTCGGCGGCGGCCGTGACGAAGGCGGCAACGGTGGCGGTGCCGGCTACGGCCGCAAGCCGGGCTGGGGCGACAGCGCTCCGCGTGGCGGCCATGGTCACGGTGGTGGCCGCGGCGACGGCGGCTTCGCACCGCGCGAGGGCTTCGCGCCCCGCGGCAATGGCGCTGCCGGTCATGGCGGCCCGGGCAAGGTGTTCGTGCCCCGTGACGCGCAAAAGCGCGCGTTCAAGCCCAGCCGCTGATCCTGCTTCCCGGGCGGCCCGACAGCCGCCTCGCCCCCAGAAAGCCCGCGCTTCTCACGAACGCGGGCTTTTTCATTTCGGGTTTCCGAGCAGTCAGGCGTCATCGAATTTGATTGACATATGAATCGATGAAAAGTAATGTAATAAGGCATTATTTCCCCGGGGCCGTCCTGCGGCCGCCGGTTCATCGACACCTGCTTTTCGACTTTCGACATGAAAATTGCGATTCTTGGGGGTGGCCATGGCGCCTATGCGGCCGCCGCGGACCTGTCTGAAACCGGCCATGAAGTGCGCCTGTGGCGCCGCGACGCCGCCGCGCTCGAGCCGCTGGTGCGTGCCGGCTCGATCACGCTGAAGGACGCCGACAGCGCGCGCGAAGTGCCCATTGCGCTGGCCACCGCCGACATCGGTGCGGCCCTGAGGGGGGCCGAGCTGATCGTCATTCCCACGCCCGCGATCGCCCAGCACGACATCGCCCTCGCGATGGCGCCGCACCTGGTCGACGGGCAGGTCGTGTTCCTGCCGCCGGGCACCTTCGGCAGCTACGTGATGGCCAAGACGGTGAAAGAGGCCGGTAGCCGCGCCGACGTCGCCTGGGCCGAGACCGGCACCTTGCCTTACCTGGCGCGCAAGCATGGTGAGCGCGAAGTCAACGTCACCATCCGCGCCATCCGCCTGCCTACCGGCGTCTATCCGGCCCGCAAGGAGGCGCAGGCCATCGAGGTGATCCGCAAGGCCTATCCGTCCGTGCACGGTTGCGGCGATGCGCTCTCCGGCGCGCTGATGAACGCCGGCCCCGTCATCCACCCGCCGCTGATGGTGATGAACGCCGCGCCGCTGCAGCACTTCGAGCGCTGGGACATCCACAATGAAGGCACGCAGCGTGCGGTGCGCGACGTGACTGACCGGCTCGACCAGGAACGCATTGCCGTGCGCGAAGCCTTCGGGCAGGGCGCGCCGCACTATCCGCTGGCCGACCACTACAACAACGACCAGTGGATGTACGGCGACGCGCACAAGCAGCTCGTCAAATCGGGCGACTGGCGCGAGAACATCGACCTGCATACGCACCGCTACATCACGGAAGACACCGAACTCGGCCTGGCCTTCCTGGCCTCGGCCGCGCGCCACGCAGGCGTGGACGCACCCATCGCCCACGGCCTGCTGGCCATCGTCGGTGGCTTTCTCGGGCGCGATCTGCGGCGCGGGCCGCGCACCTTCGAAAGCCTGGGCCTCGCCGATCTGAGCGCGGTGCAACTCAAGCAGAGGCTGCACGATGGCGAATGACGCCGCGCTCCCCCGGTTCGCGGCGGTCGGCGCGGGCCGCATGGGGCGCGGGATCGCCATCGCATTCGCCTATGCCGGCCACCGCATCTCGCTGATAGACCTGCGCCCGCGCAGCGACGAAGCCTGGCAGCGCCTGCGCGACGAGGCAAAGGCCGAGATCGAAGCCAGTCTCTCGGGTCTCGCGCAACTCGGCGTGATCGACGCATCGCAGATCGAGCGCATCGCCGCGCGCGTGGACTTCGTCAACGCCGCGGCCGCCCCGCAGGCGCTGGCCGCAGCCGAGCTCGTGTTCGAAGGCGTCCCCGAAACCATGGAAGCCAAGCGCGAGGCCTTCGAGCAGCTCAACCGCCATTGCCGCGACGACGCCATCCTCACCTCGACCACCAGCAGCATCCTCGTGACGCAGCTCGCGTCATTGGTGCGGCTGCCCGGGCGCTTCCTCAACATGCACTGGCTCAACCCCGCCTACGTGATCCCCGTGGTCGAGCTGAGCTGTCACCCCGGCACCGACGCCGCCGTGCTCGCGCGCACCAAAACGCTGATGGAAGAGATCGGCAAGCTGCCCGTGGTCTGCGGCGCCTCCCCGGGCTACATCGTGCCGCGCCTGCAGGCGCTGGTGATGAACGAAGCCGCGCGAATGATCGAAGAGGGCGCCGCCACCGCCGAGGAAATCGACAAGGCCACGCGCTACGGCCTGGGCCTGCGTTTCGCCGCGCTGGGCGTGGTCGAGTTCATCGACTTCGGCGGTTGCGACATCCTGCATCACGCGAGCCGCGAGATGTCGGCCTCGCTCGACGCCGGCCGCTACACCGCGCCGGCCATCGTCGGCCGCATGGTCGAGCAGGGCCGGCTGGGCCTCAAGAGCGGCAGCGGCTTCTACGACTACGAAGGCCGCGACATCGCTGCCTACCGGCGCGACGTGCTCTCGCGCACGCTTGGCGAACTGCGGCATGCGGGCCTTTGGCGCGCGCCGGCTGACGAGACCTTGCCATGAGCATCCGCCGCGCCTTTGCCGACCTGTCGGTGGGGCAGGTGCACTACGCGGCTTGTGGCGACCAACAGGCGCCGGCCGTGCTGTTGCTGCACCAGTCGCCGCGCAGCTGGGCCGAGTACCGCGCCGTGCTGCCGTTGATAGGCGCGCATCGTCGGGCCATCGCGATGGACACAGCCGGCTTCGGCGATTCGGCAGACGGCGGAGTGCCAGCGAGCATCGGGCAATGGGCACGCGTGGCCTGCGAACTGCTGGATGCGCTGGGTATCGCGCAGGTCGACGTGGTGGGGCATCACACAGGCGGCGTTATCGCGGTCGAACTCGCGGCAGCGTTTCCTGAGCGCGTTCGCAGCCTGCTGCTGTCCTCCACGCCGTACACCGACGAGCCCTTTCGCAAGGCGCGAGCACAACGTCCGCCCATCGACGAAGTCGCACCGAGCGAAGACGGCTCTCACCTCGCTGCGCTGTGGCAAAAGCGCCAGGGTTTCTATCCGCCGGGACGCCCCGACCTGCTCGAAGCCTTCGTGCTCGATGCATTGAAGGTCGAGCGTGTCGAAGAGGGCCATCGCGCCGTCGCGTCGTACCGCATGGAAGAGCGCATCGGGCGCGTCACGCAGCCCACGCTGATCGTTCGTGCCACGGCCGATCCGTTCGCCGCGCCGCATGCCGAGGAGCTGCAGCACTACCTGCCGCAAGCGCGCATCGTCGACATCGAAGGCGGCATGGTGCCGCTACCCGACCAGATGCCCGAAGCCTTCGCACGCACGGTGCTCGACTTCCTGGAGACGCTGCCGTGAAGGCCGTGCGCATCCACGGATTCGATGCGGTTCCTGTGCTGGAGGAGATTGTCGACCCTGTTGCGCGGCCGGGCCGCACCCTGGTGCGCATGGAGGCCGCGACGGTCGGACACATCGACCGCACAGTGTGGCGCGGGAGTTTCCTTCGCCATCCGCCGCTGCCCTACACGCCTGGCGTGGAGGCGGCGGGTGTAGTGATGGCAAGCGAGCGATACGCCATCGGCCAGCGCGTGTGGCTGCGCGGCAGCGGGCTCGGCACGCTCTTCGACGGCACCTGGTGCGAGCAGATCGATGCGCCCGATGAAGCGCTGGGCCTGTTGCCTGATGCCGTGCCGATGACACTGGGTGCCGCGTTCTTCTCGCCAACGACCTCGGCATGGGTGGCGCTGCACGAAGTCGCGAAGCTGCAGGCCGGTGAGCAGGTGCTGGTGACCGGCGCGAGCGGTGCCGTCGGCTCGCTCGTGATGCAACTCGCACGCGACGCAGGTTGCACGGTGACGGCAGTGGATCCGAACACCGCGCCACCATCCGCTGCCAGCGCCGATCTGCTGATCGACACGGTCGGCGGAGATGTGCTCGCCAAGGTCTTGCCTTCGGTGCGGCCGGGCGGCCGTGCCGTGCTGATCGGCTACACCGCCGGCCCGACGCTGCAGCTCGACATCGCGCACTTCCTGCAACGCGACGTTGCGCTTTTGCCTCTCAATATGTTTCGACGTGAAGCTGCAGGTCGTGCCGCAGCGCCCGAGCTGCTGGCGAGGCTGGCCGATGGCCGCCTGCATCTCGACGTGCAGCCGTTCGCGCTTGCCGATGCGGCCCGCGCGCTTGAATGGATCGCACAGCGCGGCCACCGGGGCCGCGCCGTCCTCGTGCCCCGCCTCTGAGTGGAGAGGCGAGCAAGCAAGCTCAGTCTTCTTCTTGCGGCTCCTCGACCGGTACATGCACGTGCAGGTCGATCATCTGCCGCAGCGTCTGCTTGAGCTCTTCGGCGCGTCGCAGCCCGAAGGGTTCGAGCACGCGTCGCTCGTGGTCGCGCGCAAGTTCCATCAGGTGCTCGACCGCCTTCAGCCCCTTGCGCGTGATGCGCACCAGCGTGATGCGGCGATCACTTTCGTGGGGCAGGCGTTCGACCTGTCCGCGCGATTCCATGCGGTCCAGCAGCCGCGTCACCGTGGGTTGCTTGGTCACCGTCACCTGCGCGAGCTGGCCGATGCTGATCGGCTCGCTGCCTGCGAGCGATGCCATCACGCGCCATTCCGACACGGAGAAGCCCTGCTGACGCGCGACCTCGTGGAACTCCGAGGAGATCAGCTGGCTGGCCTGCGCTAGCAGCGCCGGCAGGTAGTCATCAACGAAGCGATGCGATTCGACGGGTTGTTCTTCAGCCATGAAGGCACCTCACAGTCGCCGTGGGCACGCTGTTTGCATGTCTAGGGTAATTCATGATTGTGGATACATTCATTTGTCAACATTATATGAACCGCGATGTGCCGCTGAAGCGCATCGTCCCACGATAGACAACAAGGACCCAGATGGCCGAGCGTTCATTCGTTGAAGAAGTCAAGAAGCTGCGGCTTTCTGGTGGGGAAGTCTTCCGTGGGGAGGGCATTCTGGCGGTTACCAAGGCCTTGCTCGAATCGGGAGTTTCCTATGTGGCGGGCTACCAGGGTGCACCCATCTCGCACCTGATGGACGTGCTGGCCGATGCACAGGACATCCTTGCCGAGCAGGGCATCCGCTTCGAGAACAGCGCGAGCGAGGCCACCGCCGCCGCCACGCTGGCCGCTTCCGTCAACTACCCGCTGCGCGGCGCCGTCACCTTCAAGGCGACCGTGGGCACCAACGTCGCGTCCGACGCGCTGGCCAACCTGGCATCCGGCGGCGTCACCGGCGGCGCGCTCATCATCGTGGGCGAAGACTACGGCGAAGGCTCGTCGATCATGCAGGAGCGAAGCCATGCCTTCGCCATGAAGTCGCAGATCTGGCTGCTCGACCCGCGCCCCAACCTGCCGAGCATCGTCGATGCGGTGAAGCAGGGCTTCGATCTTTCCGAGGCCAGCAACACACCGGTGATGCTGCAGCTGCGCATCCGCGCCTGCCACGTGCACGGCCACTTCATTGCCGGCGACAACCGCCGCCCGAAGTTCACGCTGAAAGACGCGCTCGAGAACCCGCAGCGCGACGTCAGCCGCATCGTGCTGCCGCCCGCGAGCTTCGTTCACGAACAGGAGAAAGTAAAAGACCGCTGGCCCGCCGCCGTGCGCTTCATCGAAGAGCGCAAGCTCAACGAGTTCTTCTCCGAAGACGCCGACGACATCGGCATCATCGTGCAGGGCGGCAGCTACAACACGCTGCTGCGCGCCCTCGAGCGCCTGGGCCTGGCTGATGTCTACGGCAACACACAGGTGCCGCTCTATGTGATGAACGTGGCGTACCCCGTCATCGAGAGCGAGGTGATCCGCTTCTGCGAAGGCAAGCGCGCGGTGATGGTCGTGGAAGAGGGGCAGCCCAACTTCGTCGAGCAGAACCTCGCAACGATCCTGCGCCAGGCCGGCTCGACCACCGCGCTGCACGGCAAGGACATGCTGCCGGTGGCCGGTGAGTACACGGCATCCGAATTGCTCAAGGGCGCGCGCAGCTTCTGCGAGCGCTACGAACGCCTGGCACCGCTGCCGGTGCCAGCGCCGGTGCGCAAGGTGATTCCGTTGAAGGAAGTGGCTGCCATCGGTGTCGATGCCGCGCCCGAGCCTGCGCAGCCATCGACATCGCTGGGTGAAGTGGTCCATGCCCGCCCGCCGGGCTTCTGCACCGGCTGCCCCGAGCGCCCCATCTTCAGCGCCATGAAGCTGGTCGAGCGCGAACTCGGAGCGCACCACGTGAGCGCCGACATCGGCTGCCACCTGTTCTCCATCCTGCCGCCCTTCAACATCGGCAACACCACCATGGGCTATGGCCTGGGCGGCGCCGGTGCCGCTGCGCTCAATGCGCCGGCAGGCAAGCGCGCGATCTCGATGATGGGCGACGGCGGCTTCTGGCACAACGGCCTCACCAGCGGTGTCGCGAACGCGGTCTTCAACAAGAGCGACAACCTCACCATCGTCGTCGACAACAACTACACCTCGGCCACGGGCGGGCAGGACATCCTGTCGTCGCACGCCGTCAACAAGACGCGCAGCACCGGCCATGAAATCGAGCGCGCGGTGCGCGGCGTGGGCGTCGAATGGGTCAAGACGCTGCGTCGCACCTACGACGTGGCAGGCATGCGCGACGCGCTGAAAGACGCACTCACCACGACGAAGAAGGGCCCCAAGGTCCTGATCGCGCAGTCGGAGTGCATGCTCAACAAGCAGCGCCGCGAGAAGCCGCTGGTGCGCAAGGCCATCGCCGACGGCAAGCGCATGGTGCGCGAGAAGTTCGGCGTCGATTCCGACACCTGCACCGGCGACCACTCCTGCATTCGCCTGTCGGGCTGCCCGTCGCTATCGATCAAGCCCAACCCCGATCCGCTGCGCACCGACCCGGTCGCGACCGTGCTCGACAGCTGCGTGGGCTGCGGCGTGTGCGGCGAGGTCTCGCACGCAGCCGTGCTGTGCCCGTCGTTCTACAAGGCCCAGATCGTGAGCAACCCCAGCCGCTGGGACGTGCTGCGCGAACGCGTGCGTGCCGCCGTCATCGGCTGGCTGCAACGCGGCGAGGCGCGCCGCCGTGAAGCCTATGCCTTCTGAAGCAATGACGAGAAACGCACAACCCATCAAGATCGCGATCCTGGCCATGGGCGGGGAGGGCGGCGGCGTGCTGGCCGACTGGATCGTCGACATGGGCGAGGCCAACGGCTACGTCGCCCAGACCACTTCGGTGCCGGGCGTGGCCCAGCGCACCGGCGCGACCATCTACTACGTCGAGCTGTATCCCACGGCGCAGGCCGAGGCCGATGGCGGCCTGCCGGTGCTCGCGCTGATGCCGCTGCCGGGTGATGTCGACGTGGTGCTGGCGTCGGAGCTCATGGAGGCGGGGCGCGCCGTGCAGCGCGGCCTCGTCACGCGCGACCGCACCACGCTGATCGCATCCACGCACCGCGTTTTCTCCATCGCGGAGAAAAGTGCCTTGGGCGATGGCCGCGTCGACAGCGACCAGCTTCTCGCACACACCGCCAAGGCGGCCAAGCGCTTCATCCGTTTCGATATGGCGCAGGCAGCTGAAGCCTCGGGCAGCGTGATCAGCGCCGTGCTGTTCGGCACGCTGGCGGGCTCGGGCGTGCTGCCCTTCAGCCGAGCGCAGTTCGAGGCGACCATCGAGCGCGGCGGCGTGGGCGTGAAGCCCAGCCTCAAGGCCTTTGGCGCAGCGTTTGCTCGCGCACAGGGCGGTGACGACGGTGAGCCTGCGAAAGAAGTGCCTATCGCCGCGCCAGCACCGCAACCGCGCCACCCGGCCGTGCGCGCATTGGTCGAGCGGGTGCAACACGACTTCCCGGCGCAAGCGCAAGACTTCCTGCTCGAAGGCGTACGCCGCCTCATCGACTACCAGGACCTGGCCTACGCCAGCCTGTACCTGGGCCGCATGGCCGCCATCGCCGCGCTGCCAGGCAACGACGACCATCGCCTGCTGCGCGAAACCGCGCGCCACCTCGCGCTCTGGATGTCCTACGAAGACACTGCCCGCGTCGCGGCCCTGAAGACCCGCGCCACCCGCTTCGAGCGCGTGCGCGGCGAGGCCCGCGTACAGCCGGGCCAGGTGCTCGCCATCAACGAGTACATGCACCCGCGCCTGCAGGAAATCTGCGAGACGCTGCCCGGCGGCATCGGCCGCTGGCTCATGAACTCGACCATGCCCAAGAAGCTCGTCGAGCGCTTCACGCAGCACGGCCGCGTGATCCAGACCAGCTCGCTGCGCGGCTACCTCATGCTGCGCATCGTGGCCGCCTGCAAGCGCTGGCGCCTGTCCACGATGCGCTATGCCGAAGAAAACCGCCGCATCGAGGAATGGCTGCAGCGCATCGCCACCACCGCGCAGCGCAACCCCGAGCTCGCCGTCGAACTGGCCCAGTGCCAACGCCTCGTCAAGGGCTACAGCGACACGCACGAGCGGGGCATCCGCAACTACGACACCGTGATGCGCGCTGTCGAGCGCGCAGGCGCCGCGCTGGCACCGGCCACGCTGCGCGAGCTGCGCGACGCGGCCCTGGCCGACGAACACGGCCACAAGCTGCAGGCTGCACTGGCGCAGCACGCACTGGCCTGAAGAGACAAGACGAAGATGACCGCACCCTCAGCCACCCTCTCACTGCGCGTCGTCGAGGCGCGGGCGTTGAATCCGCTGATCCGCATGCTGCGCCTGCGCGCCGAAGATGGCCGCGCGCTGCCCGGCTTCGCGGCCGGCGCCCACATCCGCGTGCAGGTGTCACTGCCCGACGGCAAGACCGACTGGCGCCACTACTCGCTCATCAACTTCGACACCGCGCGCAACGCCACCAACGCGCCGGCGGAATACGTGATCGCCGTGCGCAAGGAGGCCGAAGGCCGGGGCGGCTCGCGCTTCATGCACGAGCAGCTGAAAGAGGGCGACACCCTCGCCATCGAGGCACCCAAGAACGACTTTCCGCTGCACGCCGGCCCCGGCGGCACCGTGCTGGTGGCCGGTGGCATCGGCGTGACGCCGCTCGCTACCATGGCCGCCCGCCGCCGCGCCGAAGGTGCAGCCGTGCGCATGCACTACGCCGGCCGCAGCCGCGATCTGATGGCCTTCCTGCCCGAGCTGCAGGCGCTGCTCGGCGACGACCTGCGCGTACATGCCGACGCCGAGGCCTGCACACCGCTCGATATCGACTCGCTGCTCGACAGCGTTCCCACCGGAGACCGCCTCTACGTCTGCGGCCCCAAGGTCATGCTCGACGCCGTGCTCGAGCGCACCCAGGCGCGCGGCTGGGAACACGACCGCGTGCACTTCGAGCTTTTCACCGAGCCGGTCGCGGAAGAAGGCGACCAGCCTTTCGAGGTGGAGCTCGCCCAGTCGGGCCAGCGCTTCACCGTGCCGGCCGACCAGAGCATCCTCGACTGCCTGATCGAGAACGGCTGCGACCCGATGTTCGACTGCAAGCGCGGCGAATGCGGCGTATGCGCCGTGCCGGTGCTCGAAGGCGAGATCGACCACCGCGACTACGTGCTCACCGCCCGCGAGAAGGCGGAAGGCAACGTCATGCAGATCTGCATCTCGCGCGCCAAGGGTGCGCGGCTGGTGCTGGACATCTGAAGCCAGGAGCCACAAGAACCATGACCTCGTACCGAGACAACCCCGATGCCATTCGCGCGCTGGTGCAGCATGATCGCGTGCACCGCGACCTGTACACCAGCCAGGAGCTGTTCGAGCTGGAGCAGGAGCACTTCTTCGCCAACACCTGGAACTACGTCGGCCATGAAAGCCAACTGCCCAAGCCCGGCGACTGGATCAGCAACGAGATCGCGGGCCGCCCGCTGATCATCGTGCGCCACTCCGACGGCAGCGTGCGCGCGATGATGAACCGCTGCGCCCACAAGGGCTCGCGGCTCGTGAACGGGCCCTGCGGCAACACGGGCAAGTTCTTCCGCTGCCCGTACCACGCCTGGACCTTCAAGACCGACGGCGCACCGCTGGCGATTCCGCTGAAAACGGGCTACGAGCACACGCAGCTGCACGAATGCGAATCGGGCAAGGGCCTCACCACCGTGAAGCACGTGCGCAGCCACCGCGGCTTCATTTTCGTGAAGATCAACGACGCGGGGCCCGACTTCGACGAATACTTCGGCGACTCGCTGAGCTCCATCGACAACATGGCCGACCGCTCGCCCGAAGGCGAACTCGAAATCGCGGGTGGCTGCCTGCGCTTCATGCACCAGTGCAACTGGAAGATGTTCGTCGAGAACCTCAACGACACCATGCACCCCATGGTGGCGCACGAGTCTTCTGCCGGCACCGCCAAGCGCATGTGGGCCGACAAGCCCGAGGACGAGCCCAAGCCCATGGCGGTAGAGCAGTTCGCGCCCTTCATGTCCGACTACAAGTTCTTCGAGGACATGGGCATCCGCACCTACGACAACGGCCACAGCTTCACGGGCGTGCACTTCAGCATCCACAGCAAGTACAAGGCGATCCCCGCGTACGACGACGCCATGAAGGCGCGCTATGGCGAGGAGAAGACGGCGCAGATCCTGGGCATGGCACGGCACAACACCGTGTACTACCCGAACCTCACGATCAAGGGCGCGATCCAGGCGATTCGCGTGGTGAAGCCGATCTCTGCCGACAAGACGCTGATCGAGAGCTGGACCTTCCGCCTCAAGGGCGCGCCGCCCGAGCTGCTGCAGCGCACCACCATGTACAACAGGCTCATCAACTCGCCGTTCTCGGTGGTCGGGCATGACGACCTGCAGGCCTACCGTGGCATGCAGGCCGGATTGCACGCGAGCGGCAACGAGTGGGTGAGCCTGCACCGCGACTACGACCCTTCGGAGCTGAAGGGTGGCGAGATCACCACGGGCGGCACCAACGAGTTGCCCATGCGCAACCAGTACCGCAGCTGGGTGCAACGCATGACGGAGACCATGTAATGGCCGGCACCGAAGTCACTCGCCAGGACCTGATCGACTTCGTCGTGAACGAAGCGCACTTGCTCGACACGCGCCGCTACGAAGAATGGAACGCGCTCTTCACCGACGATGCGTTCTACTGGGTGCCGCTCGTGCCCGACCAGGAAGACGGCCTCAACCACACCTCGCACCTGTACGAAGACAAGCTGCTGCGCGACCTGCGCATCGAGCGCCTCAAGAGTCCGCGTGCCTTCTCTCAGCAACCGCCGAGCCGCTGCCACCACCTGCTGCAAGTGCCGGTGGTCGAGCAGTTCGATGCAGAGGCCAATCGCTACGTGGTGCGCACCGGGTTCCACTACACCGAATCGCAGGGCGATGAACTGCAGTTCTATGTCGGCACCTTCTTCCACCACCTCACGGTGCAGGACGGCGCGCTGCGCATGACGCTCAAGCGCGTCAATCTACTCAACTGCGACGCGGCCCTGCCGGCCGTGCAGCTCTTCATCTGACAGAGACGAGATGCCACACGCCACCGTCCATCAAGTCTTTGCGGCCACCGCTGCGCGCACGCCGCAAGCCGAATTCCTGTTCACCGAATCGGTGACTGCGGCCGCCTATGGCATCGAAGCGGGCGCCATCCGCTGGGGCGATGCTGCCGCACAGATCGAACGCCTGCGCGCAGCCTACGCGCAAGCCGGCTACGGCCACGGCCATCGCGTCGGCCTGCTGCTGGAGAACCGGCCTGCCTTCATCTTCCACTGGCTCGCGCTGAACGCATTGGGCGTGAGCGTGGTGCCGATCAACGCCGAGATGCGCTCGGCCGAACTGGTCTACCTGATCGGCCACAGCGAGATCGGCCTGGCCGTGACGCTGCCGGCGCGCGCGGCCGACCTGCGTGCCGCGGCAGCTCAGGCGGGCGTGGCTTTCGAGACGATGGGGCCTGAAGACGCCGTGCCGCCAGCGAAGACCGCCGCACCGCGTGCCCATGAGCCCGTGGGCACCGACACCGAATGCGGCCTGCTCTACACCTCGGGCACCACGGGCCGGCCCAAGGGCTGCATCCTGAGCAACGCCTATTTCCTGCGCGCGGGGGAGTGGTATGCGTCGCTCGACGGTGTGTGCAGCATCCGTCCCGATGCAGAGCGCGTCATTACGCCGCTGCCGCTCAACCACATGAACGCGATGGCCTTCTCCACCATGGTGGTGCTGGTCGCAGGCGGTTGCCTGGTTCAGCTCGATCGCTTCCACCCGAAGACCTGGCTGGCGAGCGCGAAGGAGAGCGGCGCGACCATCGTTCACTACCTCGGCGTGATGCCAGCCATGCTGCTGTCCGCGCCCGCATCGCCGGCAGACCGAGACCATGCCATCCGCTGGGGCTTCGGCGCCGGCGTCGACCGCAAGAACCACGCGCCTTTCGAAGAGCGCTTCGGCTTCCCGCTGGTCGAGGCCTGGGCCATGACCGAGACCGGCGCGGCCGCCTGCATCATGGCCAACCGCGAGCCGCGCCTCGTGGGCACCAGCTGCTTCGGACGGCAGGAAGACTTCGTCGAGATCCGCCTCGTGGGCGAGGACGGCAGTGACGTCGGCGTCGATGCACCGGGCGAGCTGCTGGTGCGTTCGGCCGGCAACGACCCGAAGCGCTATTTCTTCTCCGGCTACCTGAAGGACGAGGACGCCACGTGCGAAGCCTGGGCCGACGGCTGGTTCCACACCGGCGACCTGGTGCGTCGCGACGCCGAGGGCAACTTCTTCTTCGTCGACCGCAAGAAGAACGTGATCCGCCGCAGCGGCGAGAACATCTCCGCCGTCGAGGTCGAGAGCGTGCTCAATCAGCACCCGGCAGTGAAGACCTCGGCCGTGGCAGCCACGCCCGACGCGGTGCGCGGCGACGAAGTGTTGGCCTGCATCGTGATGCGCGAAGGCGTCGATGCCTCGCAGCGCACGCAGATCGCCGCCAGCATCGTCGAACACGCACTGGCCCAACTGGCGTACTACAAGGCGCCTGGCTACGTGGCCTTCGTCGATGCGCTGCCACTCACGCCTTCGCAGAAGATCCAGCGCGGGCAACTCCGCGAGATGGCGCAGTCGCTGCCGGGCCAGGGCCATTGCGTCGACACACGCGCCATGAAGAAGAGGCAGGCATGACGACCAAACGACGGCTCTCCTACGAAGGTGTCGCGGTCGCGGTGCCCGTCACCGTGCCCTATGTGCGGTACTCCACGCGCACGGCGCACTGGTTCATCGGACAGGCCATCGAGGCGCTGGTCGATGCCAGCGGCGTGGCCAAGGAGCAGATCGACGGCCTGTGTCTCAGCAGCTTCTCGCTCGCGCCCGACACGGCCGTGGGCGTCACGCAGCACCTGGGCCTGTCGCCGCGCTGGCTCGACCATGTGCCCACAGGTGGTGCCTCAGGCGTGATGTGCCTGCGCCGTGCCGCGCGGGCGGTGCAGGCGGGCGATGCCGACATCGTGGCCTGTGTGGGCGCCGACACCAACCACGTCGACTCCTTTCGCCAGACGCTGGGCAGCTTCAGCAACTTCGCGCGCGACGCGAGCTACCCCTACGGCTCGGGCGGCCCGAACTCGATCTTTGCGTTCATCACCGCCAACTACATGCGCACCTACGGCGCGAAGCGCGAAGACTTCGGCCGCATCTGCGTCGACCAGCGCACCAACGCGCTGGGCAACCCAAACGCGATGTTCAAGAAAGGCCTGACGCTCGACGAGTACATGGCCGCGCGGCCCATCTCCGACCCCATCCACCTGTTCGACTGCGTGATGCCCTGCGCGGGCGCCGATGCCTTCCTGGTGATGAGCGAGGAGCGCGCACGCGACCTGGGCCTGGCGCACGTGGTGATCCGCGGCGCCATCGAACGCCACAACGCCTACGCCGAAGACCCTGTGATGGTGCAGGGCGGATGGCGAAAGGATCGCGATGACCTGTATGCGCAAGCCGGCATCCAGCCCGCCGAGCTCGACTTCGTGCAGACCTACGACGACTACCCCGTCATCGTGATGATGCAGTTCGAAGACCTGGGCTTCTGCGAGAAGGGCGAGGGCGCGGCCTTCGTGCAGGCCAACACCATGACCTTCGATGGCAGCTTTCCGAACAACACCAGCGGCGGGCAGCTCTCAGCCGGGCAGGCGGGCGCGGCGGGTGGCTTCCTCGGTATGGTCGAGGCGATCCGCCAACTGACCGATCAAGCAGGCCCACGCACCGTGCCCGACGCACAACTGGGCCTGGTCGCCGGCTTCGGCATGGTGACCTACGACCGCTGCCTGTGCACAGGCGCCGTCATCCTGGGGAGACCGGAATGATGTACCCCCACGTTTGCCGCTTCGCGGCTGCACTGCCCCCCGAGGGGGCCGCGCGCCTGCCTTGGGGCGGCCCGGCGGAGGCGCTATGACCATGCCGATGATGCGCCCCCCGCGCAAGAACCCGGTGCTGCGCACCCGGCAGATGAACCTGCCGCCCGGCGCGCGCGGCCGCGTGGCGCTCGGCCTCACGGCTGCTGCCGCCGAAGGCCGCTTCGAGCTGCAGACCTGCGAAGACTGCGGCACGGTGCAGTACCCGCCGCGCGAGGTTTGCCACAAGTGCCTCTCGGCGGCCCTGCGCTGGCGCCAGCAGAACGGCGAGGGCGAACTGCTCGGCAGCACCACGCTGCACCACAGCAACGACCTGTTCTTCCGCGAGCGGCTGCCCTGGCGGCTGGGCCTGGTGCACCTCGATGCCGGGCCGACGCTCATGGTCCACCTGCATGGCGAAGTTGGCGATGCGCCGCAACGCGTGCGTGTCGGCGCCCGGCTCGACCGCGCGGGGCAGGCCGTTCTCATTGGTTTTCCGAATGAAGGGAGTGCCCATATGGCCGACGACAAGATGCTCCGTGAAATGACCAGCGACCCGAAGTTCCGCAAGGCGCTGGTGACAGACGGCAAGACCGAGACCGGCCAGGCCATCGTGCGCGCGCTGGTGAAGGCCGGCGCAGACATCGTCTGGGTCGGCCATGCCGAGCCCTGGAAGAAGATGGGCGACGGGCTCGACGACATCTCTGCGCTGCCGCAAGTCACGCTGGTGCCGCTCGATCTGACCAACGGCCGCCAGGTGACGGAGCTTGCGGGCTCCATCGGCGGCAAGGTCGACATCGTGATCAACAACGCCGAGGTGCACCGCACCTTCGGCATCGGCGCGCGGCGCGGCACCGACGTGGCCAAGGCCGAGATGGACATCAACTACTTCGGCCTGCTTCGTCTGGCGCAGGAGTTCGGCCCCGCGCTGAAGGGCCGCTCGGCCGACGGCGCAACCGGTGCGACAGCATGGGTCAACCTGCTGTCGATCTACGCGCTCAGCAACTTCCCGCCGCACGGCACCTTCAGCGCGTCGAAGGCCGCTGCGCATTCGCTCGCGCAGTGCCTGCGTGCCGAGATGCGGCCGGCTGGCATTCGCGTGATCAACGTGTTCCCGGGGCCCATCGACGACGAATGGAACCAGCACACGCCGCCGCCCAAGCTCGCACCCACCGCGCTGGCCAATGCCATCGTGAAGGCGTTGCGCGACGGTGTGGAAGACGTCTACCCCGGTGATGTGGCGCAGGAGTGGTTGGAGCGCTGGCGCGACAACCCCAAGGTGCTCGAGCGCGAGCTCGCGGCCGGCGGCTGAGACAGGAGCCATACGAATGACCACGACAACCGAATTGATGTCCGCCGCCGAAATTCTCGGCGGCCTCGTGACCGCGATGGCCAGTGGCCGCATCCGCGTGATCGACCTCACGCAGACGCTCACGCCCGAGTTCCCGCAGATCGCGCTGCCGCCCGAGATGGGCCAGTGCTGGCCCTTCCGCATCGAGGAAGTGTCGAAGTACGACGAGCGCGGCCCGGGCTGGTACTGGAACAACTTTTCCTGCGGCGAGCACACCGGCACGCACTTCGACGCGCCGATCCACTGGATCTCCGGCCGCGACCTGCCGAACAACTCGGTCGACACCATTCCCGTGCAGCACTTCGTGGCACCGGCCTGCGTGATCGATTGTTCGGCCGATGTGCAGTCGAACGACGACTACCTGCTGAGCGTGGCCGACATCGAGCGCTACGAGGCGGCATATGGCCGCATCCCGAAGGGCGCGTGGGTGCTGATGCGCACCGACTGGTCCAAGCGCAGCGACCCTGAGGCGTACCAGAACTTCGACGAAACGGGCCAGCACACGCCGGGCCCGAGCACCGAGGCTGTGCGCTTCCTGGTCGAGCAGCGCGACGTGCTGGGCTTCGGCTCCGAAGCCATCGGCACCGACGCTGGGCAGGGTTATCACCTGCGGCCACCGTACCCGTGCCACTACTACATGCACGGCGCGGGCCGCTACGGGCTGCAGTGCCTGAGCAATCTCGACCTGCTGCCACCGGCCGGTGCGGTGCTGATCTGCCCGCCGCTGAAGATCGAGAAGGGCAGCGGAAGCCCGCTGCGCGTGCTGGCACTGGTGGGGGCCTCGGCATGAGCGCGGCGCCCAAGGTCGCGGCCGTTACCGGCGGCAGCGCCGGCATCGGCAAGGCGATCTGCGAAGACCTGCTCGCGCAGGGCTACGAGGTGGTGTCGCTCGCGCGCCGCAAGGCCGAAATCGACCATCCGAAGCTGCACAGCATCGAGGTCGACCTGAGCGACCGCGCCGCCACGGGCGAGGCGGTGCGTGAGCTGGTCGAGCGCTTCGCGCCGACCACCATCGTCCACAACGCAGGCGTCATCCGCGCCGCGCTGCTGCCCGAAGTGAAGCTCGACGACCTCGACGCACTGGTCGATCTGCACCTGGGCTGTGCCATTCAGCTCGTGCAAGGTGCGCTGCCCGCGATGCGTGCGCAGCGCTTCGGCCGCGTGGTGCTGCTGTCGTCACGCGCCGCGCTGGGGCTGGCCACGCGCACCAGCTACTCGGCCACCAAGGCCGGCATGCTGGGCATGGCGCGCACCTGGGCGCTGGAGCTGGCGGCCGACGGCATTACGGTGAATGTGGTGGCCCCGGGGCCGATCCGCACCGACATGTTCTACGACGTGGTCGAAGCCGGCAGCGAGAAGGAACGCGCGCTCGCAGCTTCGGTGCCGGTCAAGCGCCTCGGCGAATCGGCCGATGTGGCACGCGCCGTGCGTTTCTTCGCCGATGCCGAGAACAGCTTCGTCACGGGACAGGTGCTGTATGTGTGCGGCGGCACCAGCGTCGGAAGTCTCGCCCTCTGAGTTTTTTGCTTTCCTCACGTTCATCCAAAACCACCTCTGGAGCCTCGCCATGAAAGTCCTGAACCGAATTCGCACACTCGCGGCCATTGCCGCGGGCCTCGGCGCGCTGAGCGCCGCGGGCGCGTGGGCCGCCGATCTCAAGGTCGGCTTCATCACTTCGATGTCGGGGCCGGTGTCGTCGCTCGGCATTCCGTACGACAAGGGCATGAAGGCGGCAGTCGCCTACAAGTCGGAGGTGGGCGGCCGCAAGGTCCAGGTGATCCAGCTCGACGATGCGTCCGACCCGTCCACGGCGGCGCGCAACGCGCGCAAGCTGATCGAAGAAGACAAGGTCGACGTCATCATCGGCACGGCCGGAGCACCAGGCTCGCTGGCCATTGCCGGTGTGGCGCGTGAAACCAAGACCCCGCTGATCTCCATCGCCAATGCCGACCTGGCAGGCGAAGAAGGCGCATGGATGGTGACGCTGCCGCAGCCCGCGCCGCTGATGATGGGCGCGATGGTCGAGAAGATGAAGCAGGCCGGCGTGAAGACGGTGGCCTACATCGGCTACTCCGACGCCTGGGGCGACCTGGTGTATGACGCGCTGATGAAGTCGGCGCCAACGGCAGGCATCAAGGTGGTGTCGAACGAGCGTTATGCGCGCAGCGATTCGTCGGTGGCCGGCCAGGTGCTGAAGATCGTGGCGCTGCGGCCCGACGCGGTGATCACCGGTGCCTCGGGCACGCCAGGTGCGTTGCCGTACCTCGCGCTGACTGAGCGCGGCTACAAGGGAAAGATCTACGGCATGCATTCGCTGATCAACCCCGACTTCATTCGCGTTGGTGGTCCGTCGGTCGAAGGCCTGCTGGCGCCCACGGGCCCGGTGGTAGTGGCCGAGCAGCTGCCCGACAACAACCCGATGAAGAAGATCGCGATGGACTTCCGCGCTGCCTACCAGAAGGCCAACGGCGCGGCGCCCACCGACACCTTCTCGGCCTACAGCTTCGATGCGTGGCTGATCTATCTTGACGCTGCGCAGCGCGCGCTGGCCAGCAAGGCTGAGCCTGGCACTCCGCAATTCCGGCTGGCGCTGCGTGATGCCATCGTGAGCACCAAGGAGCTGGTGGGCACGCATTCGGTCTACAACTTCAAGCCCACTGATCGCTATGGCTCGGATGACCGCTCGCGCGTCGTCGTGAAGCTCGAAAAGGGTCAATGGAAGCTGGTGCCCTGAGATGACATCCGGCTCTTCAGGGCGCGATCACGCCGACGGGGTACCTTGCTCCGCGAATGTCCCCCGGCCTGCGGCCTCCTCCTTTATTTCGCTGCGCAAGGCACCCCATCGGCGTGATCGTTCAGCGCAGTGGTTGATCGGCCAGCACAACGGCAGCGTCCATGTGCGAATGGCATCGGGTGCTCCCCGCAGCGAAATAAAGGAGGAGCCGAAGGCGGGGGACATTCGCGGAGGGGAGTACCCGGTGTCATTCGCACGCACCCCGAACGCCAAGTCCCAGTTTTGGAAACCGAAATGAAGAAAAAATACACCCACATTCTTAGCGCCACGGTGCTTGCCCTGGCGGCCTCACAGACCCTGGCGGCCGACCTGAAGATCGGCTTCATCAGTTCGCTGTCGGGCCCGGTGGCCGCACTTGGCATTCCATACGAGAAGGGCATCCGCGCCGCGATTGCCGAACATCCCGAGATCGCTGGTCGCAAGGTACAGCTGATCGTGCTCGACGACGCCTCGGACCCCACCACCGCCGGCCGCAACGCACGCAAGCTGGTGACCGAAGACAAGGTCGACGTGCTCATCGGCACTTCGGGCGTGCCAGGCGCCATGGCCATCGCCGCGGTGGCCAAGGAACTGAACACGCCGCTGATCTCGCCTACGCCGGTCACCATCGCCGGCCCCGAGGGCGCGTGGACGGTGACGGTGTCGCAGCCGTTCCCGCTCATGGTCGCTGGCGTGGTCGAGCGCATGAAGAAGTCGGGCGTGAAGACAGTGGCCTTCATCGGCTTCTCGGATGCGCTGGGTGACCTGGCCTACGACTCGCTCGTGAAGAGCGCGGACGCCGCCGGCATCAAGGTGGTGGCGAACGAGCGCTATGCGCGCAGCGATTCGTCGGTGGCCGGGCAGGTGCTGAAGATCGTCGCGTCGCGGCCCGACGCGGTGTTTGCGGGCAACTCGGGCACGCCCGGTGCGCTGCCCTACATCGCGCTGGCCGAGCGTGGCTACAAGGGCAAGATCTACGGCACGCACGGCCTCATCAACGCCGACTTCGTGCGCGTGGGCGGCGCTTCCATCGAAGGCCTGCAGGTGCCCAGCGGCCCGGTGCTGGTGGCCGACCAACTGCCCGACAGCAACCCGATCAAGAAGGTGTCGATGGGCTTTCGCAACGCCTACCAGAAGGTCAATGGCGCGGTGCCGACGGATGCCTTCTCGTCGTACACCTACGACGCCTACCTGCTGCTGGCCGATGCGGCCTCGCGCACCAAGGGCGAGCCGGGCACACCGCAGTACCGCACGGCGCTGCGCGACGCCATCGTGAGCACGAAGGAGCTGGTGGGCACGCACGGCATTTACACCTTCAAGCCCGACGACCGCTATGGCTCCGACCAGCGCGGCGTTGTCATCGTGCAGATGACAAAGGGCCAGTGGAAGCTGGTTCCGTAGTTTTCGCCGAACCACCGAGCACATCGCCATGACCATCTATCGCAACCGCCCCGATCTTGTCGCGGCGCTGGTGCAGGACGACCGGGTGCACCGCGACCTGTACCTGAGCGAGGAGCTTTTCGCGCTGGAACAGGAGAACCTGTTCGCCAACACCTGGGTCTTCCTCGGCCACGCGAGCCAGGTGCCTGAGGCCGGCGACTTTGTCACGCAGGACATCGCGGGCCGGCCGCTGATGATGGTGCGCCAGCCCGATGGCGATGTGCACGTGCTCTACAACCGGTGCGCCCACAAGGGCACGCAGCTGGTGATGGACGAAAGCGGCAACACCGGCCGGTTCTTCCGCTGCCCGTACCACGCGTGGACCTACAAGCTCGACGGCGCGCCGCTCGGGCTGCCGCTGAAGAACGGCTACGAGGGCACGCAGCTCAAGGCCTGCGAGTCGGGGCAGGGGCTGTCGGTGGTGAAGCACGTGAAGGTGTACCGCGACTTCGTGTTCGTGCGGTTGTCTGACACCGGGCCTTCGTTCGAGGACTACTTCGGCGAGGTGCTGGGCGCCATCGACAACATGGTCGACCGCTCGCCCGAAGGCAACCTGACTGTGGGCGGAGGTGTGCTGCGCAACATCGTCCACTGCAACTGGAAGATGTACCTGGAGAACATCAACGACACGGTGCACCCGATGTCGACGCACGAGTCGGCTACCAAGGCGGCCGAGGCGCTGTGGGAAGGCCATGCGCCCACGGACCCCAAGCCGATGGCAATGGAGCAGATACTGCCCTTCGGCTCGGGCTACGAGTTCTTCGACAAGATGGGCGGACGCGTGTTCGCCAACGGCCACAGCGTGCTGGGGGTGAACTTCAGCATCCACTCCAACTACGCGCAGCTGCCCGAGTACGAAGCCGCGATGCGCGCCGCGCACGGCGAGGCGCGGGCCACCGAGATATTGCAGCGCTCGCCGCAGAACTCGGTCTTCTATCCGAGCTTGTCGGTCAAGGGCTCGCCGCAGGCCATTCGCGTGATTCGCCCGCTGGCGGCCAACCGCACGCTGATCGAGGCCTGGAGCTTCCGCGCGGCAGGTGCGCCAGCGCTGCTGTTCGAGCGTGCCATGAGCTACAACCGCCTCGTGTTCTCGCCGATGTCGGTGGTCGCGCACGACGACGTGCACCTGTTCGAGAGCATCCAGCAAGGCCTGCGCGCAGGCGGCAACGAGTGGGTGAGCCTGCACCGCAACTACGACCCAGCCGAGACGCAGCAAGCCACGGTCACCACCAACGGCACCAACGAGCTGCTGATGCGCAACCAGTTTCGCGCCTGGGCGAAGTCCATGGTGGCGGGCATGGAGGCTGCGGCATGACGGACCCACGCGATTTCGTCGCCCACGAAGCGGCGCTGCTCGACGAGCGGCGGCTCGATGACTGGTTGGCCCTGTTCGCCGAAGACGGCCACTACTGGGTGCCGCTGCTCGGTGCGGCGCAGGCCGACCCGTTCTCGCACAACTCGCTGGCCTATGAAGACCGGCTGCTGCTGCAGCTGCGCGTCGACCGCCTCAAGAACCCGCGCGCGCATTCGCAGCATCCTGCGAGCCATAGCCAGCACGTACTGCAGCCCTCGCGCATCGAGCGCGAGGAGGGCGATGAGGCATGGCTGCGCACGCCGTTCCTCTACGTCGAGGCACGCGGCGAAGACCAGATCCTGCTGAGCGGCACCGCCCGCCATCACCTAGTGCGCACTCCCACCGGCTGGTCGATCCGCGAGAAGCGCATCGACCTGCTCAACGCCCCGCGCGCGTTGCCGGCCATCCAGTTGTTCATCTGAGTTACCCACCTGTCCATTCCAACAATCCTCACCGGAGCTACGACATGAAGAGCCTGATGCAGATCCTGACGCGCGGCACCCTCGCCGCGGCGCTGACCGCCTGTGGCATAGCGAGCGCGTTCGCGGCCGACCTCAAGGTTGGCCTCAGCGTGTCGCTGTCGGGGCCGAACTCCTCGCTGGGCGTGCCCTATGCCAAGGGCATGCAGGCCGCGCTGGCCTACAAGGGCGAGGTGAACGGCCGCAAGATCCAGCTCGTCGTGCTCGACGACGGCTCCGACCCCACCACGGCCGGGCGCAACGCGCGCAAGCTGATCGAGGAGGAGAAGGTCGACGTGCTCATGGGCACATCGGGCGTGCCGGCCGCCATCGCGATGGCGCAGGTGGGCAAGGAAGCAAAGACGCCGATGATCGGCCTCACGCCCATCCTGCTCGATCCCAACGAGAACCCGTGGGTGATGACGGTGGCGCAGCCGACCCAGCTGATGATCGATGCGGTCGTCGAGCGCATGAAGCGCAACAACGTGAAGACCGTGGGCTACATCGGCTTTTCCGACGCCTGGGGAGACCTGGTCTACGACGCGCTGATGAAGGCCGCGCCCGGCGCCGGCATCAAGGTGGTGAGCAACGAGCGCTATGCGCGTGCCGATGCCTCGGTGACGGGGCAGGTGCTGAAGATCGTGGCGCTGCGGCCCGACGCGGTGATGACCGGTGGCGCAGGCACGCCCGGCGCACTGCCGTTCCTTGCGCTGCAGGAGCGCGGCTTCAAGGGCGGCGTGTACGGCCAGCACGGCCTGATCAACCCCGACTTCGTGCGCGTGGTCGGCGCGGCCGGCCAGAACGCGCTGATGCCCACCGGCCCGGTGATCGTGGCCGAGCAGTTGCCAGACAGCTACCCGACCAAGAAGATCGCGACCGAGTTCCGCGCCGTGTTCCAGAAGGTCAACAACGCACCGACCAGCGACGCCTTCTCGGCCTACTCGTTCGACGGCTGGCTGGTGTTCGTCGATGCCGCCTCGCGCGCCATGAAGAAGGCGGAGCCGGGCACGCCCGAGTTCCGCGTGGCGCTGCGCGACGCCATCTTCAGCACGAAGGAAGTGGTGGGCACGCACGGCGTCTACACCTTCAAGCCCGGCAGTCTCTACGGCGTGGACGAACGCGCCCGCGTGATCGTCAAGCTCGACAACGGCCAATGGAAGCTCGCACCTTGAACCTCTCGCCTTTGTTTTTCCGGAGGGCCGCGCGATGACATGGGACGTGGCGCTGATTCTCCTCACCGATGGCCTGGCCAACGGGGCCGTCTATCTGCTGGCCGGGCTCGGGCTGGTGCTGATCTTTTCCGTCACGCGGGTGGTGTTCGTGCCGTTCGGCGACATCGCGGCCTTTGCGGCCCTGTCGCTCGCGGCCTTCGAAACCGACCGCGTGCCGCCGACCATCGGCATGGTCGCGGTGCTGGCGGCGCTGGCCCTGGCCACCGAGATCGGCAGCCTGCTGCGTCGCGGCGAGGCCGCGCGCATTCCGAAGGCGGTGCTGATGTGGGGCGTGCTGCCCGCCATTCCGTGCGTGCTCGCATGGCTGGCGGCGCGGCCGGGCGTGCCTGTGGCGGTGCACATCGCGGTGGCGGTGCTGCTGGTGGTGCCTATCGCGCCGCTGCTGGCGCGGGTGGTGTTCCAGCCGATCGCGGATGCATCGGTGCTGGTGCTGCTGATCGTGTCACTGGCGCTGCACTTTTTGCTGTCGGGTCTGGGCCTGCTGTTCTTCGGGCCCGAGGGTTCGCGCACCACGCCGCTGACCAGTGCGGTGTTCACGCTAGGTGATGGCTTCACCGTCAGCGGGCAGGTGGTGCTAATGGTGGGGGCGGCCATCGTGCTGAGCGGGCTGTTCTTCCTGGTGTTCGAGCGCACGGTGGCAGGCAAGGCGCTGCGCGCCACGGCCGTGAACCGCGTGGGCGCGCGGCTGGTCGGCATACGGCCGGTGCGCACGGCGCTGCTGGCGTACGGCTGCGCCTCGCTGCTGGCGGGGCTGATCGGCGTGCTGATCGCGCCGGTGACGACGATGTATTACGACTCGGGCTTCATCATTGGCCTGAAGGCTTTCGTGGCCGCGATCATCGGCGGGCTCGTGAGCTATCCGATGACGGCCATCGGTGCGCTCGCGGTCGGCGTGGTGGAGAGTTTTGCCTCGTTCTGGAGCGGTGCGCTGAAGGACGTGATCGTGTTCAGCCTGCTCATTCCGGTGCTCATGCTGCGGTCTTTCATGGCCACGCACGCCGAAGAGGAAGAAGACGAGGTGGACCAATGAACGCCAACCGCAACAAGCGCCTGGCGTGGATCGCCGGGCTCGTCGTCGTGCTGGCACTGGTGCCGGTGCTGGCGGGCAGCTTCACCGTTTCGCTGCTCAACGACATCGGCATCGGCGCGCTGGTGGCGCTGGGCCTTGTGCTGCTGACTGGCGTGGGCGGCGCCACCTCGTTCGGGCAGGCGGCCTTCGTGGGCATCGCGGCTTATGCCACCGCATGGCTGACGACGGCGCAGGGCATGTCGCCCTGGATCGGGCTGCTGTTCGCGCTGCTGCTCACGGGGCTGTCGGCGCTGGCGATCGGCATGCTCACGCTGCGGCTCGGTGGGCACTTTCTGCCGCTGAGCACTATCGCGTGGGGGCTGTCGATCGCGATGCTGTTCGGCAACGTCGATGCGCTCGGGCGGCACACGGGGCTGTCGAACATTCCGGCGTTGCAGATTGCGGGCTGGTCGCTGGCCGATCCGCGCGCGATGTACTACCTGATCTGGGTGGTGGTCGGGCTGGCCTGCCTGTTCAGCCACAACCTGCTGCAGTCGCGGCCGGGGCGCGCGATTCGCGGGCTGCGCGGCGGTGCGACGCTGCTGGCGAGCGTGGGGGCTGATGCGTACCGCGTGCGGCTCTCGCTGTTCGTTACCGCCGCGCTGTTCGCGGGGCTGGCGGGCTGGCTCTATGCGCACATGAACCGCTTCGTGAGCCCGTCGCCCTTCGATGTGCGCGCCAGCATCGAGTATTTGCTGATGGCGGTGGCCGGTGGTCTCGGTCAATTGGGTGGCGCGCTGGTGGGCGCTGCGCTGGTGCTGGTGCTGAAGAACGGCCTGCAGGACGTGCTGCCGATGCTCACGCAACGCGCCGGCCAGTTGGAGGCCGTGGCCTTCGCCGCGCTGTTCATCCTGCTGCTGCACTTTGCGCGCGGCGGTGTGATGGGCTTGCTGCGCCGCTGGACGCGTCGTCGCGGTGCTGTGCAAGGGCCGTCGCGCCACGAGGCGCCGCCGGTCGAGCCGCTGCCGCATCGCACGCTGCCCCAGCGCGGCTCGCAGGTGTTGTCGGTGAATGGCGCGGTCAAGCGCTTCGGCGGGCTCATTGCGGTCAACGACGTGAGCTTCGACGTCAAGGCCGGCGAGATCGTCGGACTGATCGGGCCCAACGGCGCGGGCAAGTCGACCATGTTCAACCTGCTGACCTGCACGTTGCCGATGAGCGCGGGCAAGGTGCGCTTCCTGGAGCACGACATCGCGGGCATGCCGCAGCGCGAGGTCGCGCGGCTGGGGCTGGCGCGCACCTTCCAGCACGTGAAGCTGCGCCCGCACATGAGCCTGCTCGACAACGTGGCGCTGGGCGCGCATTCGCGCACGCGCTCGGGCATCCTGAAGGCGGGGCTGCGGCTCGATCGCACGGAAGAAAGCCAGATCCTGCAGGAGGCGCAGCGCCAGCTCGACCGCATCGGGCTGGGCGACCGCGCGCATGAACTGGCGGGCAGCCTGCCGCTGGGCACGCAGCGCATTTTGGAAATTGCGCGCGCGCTGGCCGCCGACCCGGTGCTGCTGGTGCTCGATGAGCCGGCCGCCGGCCTGCGCCGCAAGGAAAAGATGGCACTCGGCGATTTGCTGCGCAAGCTGCGCGAGGAGGGCGTGACCATCCTCATCGTCGAACACGACATGGACTTCGTGATGAAACTGGTGGACCGGCTGGTGGTGATGAACTTCGGCTCCAAGCTCGTGGAGGGCGTGCCGTCGGCGGTGCGCGCGGACGAGCGTGTGCAGGCGGCCTATCTGGGGAGCGTTGTATGACCGCGATGCTGGAGATTGGCGATCTGCATGTGTCGTACGGGCAGGTCGAGGCGGTGCGCGGGGTGTCGCTCGACCTGCAGCCGGGCCAGATCATTTCGGTGATCGGGCCGAACGGCGCGGGCAAGACCACGTTGCTGGCTGCGGCCATGGGCCTGCTGCCTTGCAAGGGAACGCTGCGTTTCGAAGGTGAAGACCTGCAGGGGCTGGACGTGGAAGCGCGCGTGGAGCGCGGCTTGTGTCTCGTGCCCGAAAAGCGCGAGCTGTTCGGCGAACTCACCGTGCTCGACAACCTTCAGCTCGGCGCGTACGCGAAGCGGCTGCGCGGCGATGCAATGAAAAAGCGGCTGCAGTCGGTGTACGACCGCTTTCCGCGGTTGGCCGAGCGGCGCTCGCAGCGCGCGGACACGCTCTCGGGCGGCGAGCGGCAGATGCTGGCCGTGGGGCGCGCGCTGATGTCGGCGCCGCGCCTGCTGATGCTCGATGAGCCCAGTTTGGGGCTGGCGCCGTTGATCGTGCGCGACATTTTGACCATCGTGCGCAAGCTGCGGGAAGATGGCGTGTCGATTCTGCTGGTGGAGCAGAACGCACGCGCCGCGCTCGAAAGCTCGGACGAAGGCTATGTACTTGAGACGGGCGAGATCGCGCTGTCGGGCGCTTCGGCCGAGCTGGCGAGCGATCCGCGGGTGCAGGCCACCTACCTCGGCGGAGGCACGCACGATGACGAGTGACCCCCGCGCCGTGCCGCCCGCCCTGCGCACGCTGCCGGCGATGCTGCAGCGGCAGGCCGGGCTGTTCGGCTCGCGCGCGTTGCTGCGGATCGCTGGGAGCGAGTGGACCCATGGCGATGCGGTGCGAGCTGCCGCTGTGCGTGCAGGCGCGTTGGCGGCGGCCGGCGTGGCACGTGGCGATCGCATTGCGGTGATGTGCGGAAACCGCATCGAGTTTCTTGAGAGCTTTCTCGGCGCAGGCTGGTTGGGCGCATCGACGGTGCCGGTCAACACGGCATCGATGGGGCCGCAGATCGAATACTTCCTGGCGAACAGCGAGGCGAAGCTGCTGGTGATCGAGGTGGGCTTTCTGGAGCGGCTCGCGACGGCGGATCTGTCGCGCACCGCGTTGCGCGAGGTCTGGGTGGTTGGTGAAGCGGCATCCAATGCGTGGCAAGTGCCTGAAGGTGTGCGCGTCGTGGCGTATCCCGAGGGCGGGGAGCCCATCGAGCCGGCTGCGATGCAGCCCGGTGATCCGCTCGCGATTCTCTACACCTCCGGCACGACGGGGCCGGCCAAGGGCGTGATCTGTCCGCATGCGCAGTATTTCTGGTGGGGTGTGAACAGCGCGGAGGTGCTCGGCGTCGGCGCCGACGATGTGCTGTGCACCACGCTGCCGCTGTTTCACATCAACGCGCTCAACACCTTCGCGCAGGCCGCACTGACGGGCGCACAAGTGGTGTTCGAGTCGCGTTTCTCTGCCTCGGGCTTCTGGCCGACGATGCGCTCGAGCGGCGCGACGGTGGTGTATCTGCTTGGAGCGATGGTTCCTATCCTGCTCGCGCAGCCGGAAGGCCCCGGCGAGCGCGATCACCGCGTGCGCATCGGGCTGGGGCCCGGTGTGCCGTCTGCCGCGGGCGCTGCGTTCAAGGCGCGCACGGGCGTGTCGCTGCTCGAAGGCTACGGCTCGACCGAAACCAATTTCGCCATCGCCACCGCGCCGGATTCGCCGCGCGGCGGTGTCATGGGCTGGCTGCGCCCGGGCTTCCAGGTGCGCGTGGCCGACGAAGACGACGCGGAGCTGTCGCCCGGCGAGGCCGGTGAATTGCTGCTGCGTGCGGAGGAGCCGTACGCCTTCGCGAGCGGCTACTTCAACATGCCGGAGAAGACAGTCGAGGCTTGGCGCAATCTCTGGTTTCACACCGGCGACCGCGTGGTGCGCGATGCCGACGGCGCATTCCGTTTCGTCGACCGCATCAAGGACGCGATCCGCCGGCGCGGCGAGAACATCTCGTCGTTCGAGGTCGAGCAGGTGCTGCTGAGCCACCCGGACGTGGCCTCTTGCGCGGTGTACCCGGTGCGCTCCGAACTGGCCGAGGACGAGGTGATGGCGGCGTTGGTGGCGCGCGAGGGCGTGTCGATCGAACCCGCCGAGCTCGCGCGCTTTTGCGAAGGGCGTCTGCCGTACTTCGCCGTGCCGCGATACATCGACCTGCTGGCCGACCTGCCGCGCACGGAGAACGGCAAGGTGCAGAAGTTCAAGCTGCGCGAGCGCGGTGTCGGGCCGCAGACCTGGGACGGACGGCCCGCCAGGGCCTGAGGCGAATCGCATGACAAGCGCAGCGCTGCTCCCGCTTTCCGGACGCGTGGCGTTCGTGACGGGTGCGGGGCAGGGGCTTGGGGCAGCCATCGCGCGGGGGCTTGTGGAAGCCGGGGCGCGTGTGGCCCTGGCCGATATCGAACTTGCGAATGCCGAAGCCGTCGCGGCGGAGATCGGCGGGCTTGCCCTGGAGCTCGATGTGCGCGACGAGGCGGCGTTCTCCGGTTGCTTCGGCAAGGCCGTCGCGCATTTTGGTGCGGTCGACATCATGGTCAACAACGCGGCGCGCACGCCGACCACATCGCTCTGGGACATCACGCCCGAAGAGTGGGACGACGTGCTCGCCGTCAACCTGCGTGGCAGCTTCTTCGGCTGCCGCATTGCCGGGCGGCACATGCGCGAGCGCGGCGCGGGCCGCATCGTCAACCTTACGTCGATGGCGGGGCAGCAGGCCAGCACCGCAACCGGCGCGCACTACGCGGCGAGCAAGGCCGGACTGCTGGCGCTGACGCGGTCGTTCGCGCAGGAACTGGCTCCGCACGGCGTGACGGTGAATGCGCTGGCCCCTGCGGCGATCCGCAGTCCGGCGCTCGACGCCATGGAGCCTGCGAAGCAGTGGGCGCTGCGGGCGGGCATTCCCCTCGGCCGCTTCGGCTTGCCAGAAGAGGTGGCCGCGGCGGTGGTCTATCTGGCTTCGCCGGCAGCAGCCTTCATGACGGGCACCACGCTGGACCTCAACGGCGGCCGTTTCATGCGCTGACAACTCGGGCCGGCGCACTCCGTTAAAATGATTCAGAACTAAAACATTCAGGTATGCAATCAAATTCACTCACTGGCCGCCACGCACTCGTCACGGGCGCGGCACGCGGCATCGGCGCCGAGATCGCCCGCACCCTGGCAGCCGAGGGCGCCGTCCTGACGCTGCTGGGCCGTGACCGTGAGGCGCTGCAGCGCGTGGCCGATTCGCTCGCGGGTAGCGGGCATGGCGTCGTGGCCGCCGACGTGGCCAGCCCCGAGGCGGTGCAGGCGGCGTTCGCCGAGGCCCGCGCCGCGCGAGGCCCGGTCGCCGTGCTCGTCAACAACGCCGGTGCAGCCGAGAGCGCGCCTTTCCTCAAGACTTCGTTCGAGCTCTGGCAGCGGATGCTGTCGGTCAACCTCACCGGCAGCTTTCTGTGCGCGCAGGCGGCGCTGCCCGACATGCTCGACACCGGCTGGGGCCGCATCGTCAACATCGCCAGCACGGCGGGGCAGAAGGGCTATGCCTACGTGGCCGCCTACACCGCGGCCAAGCATGGCGTGATCGGACTCACGCGCTCGCTGGCGCTCGAGGTGGCGCGCAAGGGCATCACGGTGAATGCCGTGTGTCCGGGCTACACCGACACCGACATCCTGCGCAACAGCGTCGCCAATGTGGTCGGCAAGACCGGGCGCAGCGAGGCCGATGCGCTGGCGGAGTTTTCCAGCGTCAATCCGCAGAAGCGGATCGTGCAACCGTCCGAGGTGGCCGATGCCGTGCGCTGGCTGTGCGGGCCTGGTGCGGCATCGGTCACCGGGCAGTCCATCTCGGTTTCAGGGGGAGAAGTGACATGACACGCAACAACGATGCCTCGCACGCCGCGCTGAGCGATGCGGAAGAGCTGGGCCATGAAGCCCGCGCGGGCCACGAGGACCACGCGATGCTCAAGCTGTGGCTGCGCATGCTGGCCAGCACCACGCAGATCGAGGCCGAGATCCGGCGCCGGCTGCGCGAGCGCTTCGGCATCTCGCTGGCGCGCTTCGACTACATGGCGCAGCTCTACCGCTACGAGGACGGCCTGAAGATGCGCGTGCTGTCGCGCTACCTGATGGTGACCGGTGGCAACGTCACGGGCCTGACCGACGAACTCGAACGCGAAGGCATGGTGGCGCGCGCGCCCAGCCCCGACGACCGCCGCGCGTGGATCGTGAGCCTGACGCCCACGGGGCGCCGCACCTTCGAGACGATGGCGAGCGAGCACGAGCAGTGGATCCTGGAGATGTTCTCGGGGCTCGACATGAAGACGGTCAAGCAGATGCACACGCAGCTGGGCCTGCTGCGCGTGCATGTGATGCGCGGCGAGCCCTCGGGCGAGGAAGGCTGAGGATGAGCGACGACACGCACGTCGATCTGGCGGCCGCAAGCAACGAGTTCCGCAGGCCGCGGCTGATCCGGTTTTCGGACTGCGACCCGGCAGGCATCGTTTTCTATCCGCAGTACTTCGTGATGCTCAACGGGCTGATCGAGGACTGGGTCAATGAAGGCTTGGAGCTCAGCTATCACGGCCTGGTAGCGCAGCGCCGCATCGGCCTGCCGACCGTGAAGCTCGATGTCGATTTCCGCGCCGTGAGCCGCATGGGCGACCAGGTGATCCTCGGGCTCATGGTGCAACGGCTAGGCTCGCGTTCGATGACGCTGGCGGTGCGCTGCTTCAGCGCCGAGACGGGCGAAGTGCGCATGCAGATGACTCAGGTGATCGTGACGACTTCGCTGGAGACGCATCGCGCCGTTGCCATTCCGGACGACATGCGCGCGGCCATCCTGCGCAACGCGCCCGAGCTGGGCTGAGCTTCATTCAGGTCGCGGGCTCGTTGCCGGCGGCGTCCTGCGCGCGCTTCTTCAGCCAGCCGCTGAGCTCTTTCTTCCCCTTGGCATTGGCTGTGCGCCATGCCTCGCGCGCGGCGGCAATGAAGCGCTCTTCGGCCGCATCGGGTACTTCGGAGGGGCGATCTTCCTTGTCGAGCCAGCCCATCTCCACGTTGCAATGCCGCTCGATCTGCCGTGCCAGGTTGTCGCCGATGGGCCGGGAACTCTTGATCTGGCTCCACATGCTGGGGGAGATTTCGATCTTCTTCGCAAACGCCTGGTCCAGCCCCTTGGCAGGCAGGCCCGCGGCAACGGCTTCTTCGAGAAAGCGGCGGTGCAGCGCGAGAGCATTGCGGCGGCGCGCGACGGTGATATTGGGCACTGTTCAAAAACAACAACAAGACAAAAAAAGATTGTCCCGGTTGTTGACGCACTCGTAAACACTATTTACAGTTGCCCTCAATCGCGGCCCAAAGCCGTACCCTTTTTCCAACCCTTTACAGCCGACAGCGGCAATTTTTGACTCAGGAACTACCGTGAACACCACATTGAATCTCACCAGCATTCGACCCGCCTCGGGCCGATCGCTCGTGCGCGTCAGGGCGTGTGGTGGTTTCGATGGTATGCCGTCGGTCCGACTGAATCAGCACCAGAGCCACGTGTATTCCACGAAAGCCGCAGCCAGCCTGCGCGTTGGAAAAGTCGAGGATCAGGTGCTACCGGGTGGAGGTTGCGCATAAGCGCACACCTTCCAAGCTCTCTCATACAGAGGCCCGGACACCGCAAGGTTCCGGGCCTTTTTGTTTTTGGTTTTTGTTTGCCATTTCGGGTGTGCCTTCACCACACCGCCAGAGCCCACCGCGTAGACGGTCTGGCGGGATGTGCAGGAATTGATCACTCCTGTGCAGCGACGTCGTACGGGGCAGCGCCCAGCGCGCTGTCCGTCGCGTGAGGACACAACCGAAATGGAAAGCGGGCCTCCGTTTTTTGAACAACACCGAACCCGAGCGGGACCAGGCCATGCAGATGGCCCTCCCGCGGAAACCGGCCGCAAAGATTGGGCGGCGCCGGAACTCGTAACCGGACACTTTTTTGTTTTCGACCCGCGTTAGCTCAATGGATCAGAGCACTTGCCTACGAAGCAAGGGGTTGCACGTTCGAGTCGTGCACGTGGGGCCATCTGTTTCTTTGTTCAGCTGTCACATCACCAAGGAGCCGTCATGCGCAAGCGCAACACCCCGATCCGGATGATCACCGTGCGCCCGGCACAGCCGCGCAAGCGCATGGTGCTGGCCCTGGCCCAACGCTTCGGCATCGTGACCGATGCACGCCGTGCGAACGAATGCGCACCTGCATCGCCGGGCCGAGAGGTGCCACTCGAAGGCCTCGATCTCGACCAGCGCGTGCGCGCGGTTGGCGAGTGGTGAGCCGGCTGCTCGTCTTTTTCTTATGGTGTACGTAGCTCAACGGCAGAGCCGCGGGTTGTGGTCCCGCTGGCGACGGTTCGATTCCGTTCGTGCACCCCATGGTTTCATTTCATTCAACCTCACAACCATCGCCGCGAAAGGAGGCGAGTCATGCACCCTCACGTCCTGCAACTCGATATTCAGGGCACGCCGCAAGCCTGGATTTCGCTGGAGCAGGCGGTGTTGCACTACGCGACCGGCTCGGTCGCATGGGAAGACGGCGACCTGCCGCTGGCCACGCTGCGTGGCGGCTTCAACGTGGCGCGCGGTGTGCAGTCGCGCGTCGAGGTGGCGCCAATCATCGCGCTGCGCGGTGCGTCGAAGATCAACCTCTTCGACGTGATTCCAATCGTCACCAAGAGTAAGCTGCTGCGCCGCGACCGCCACACCTGCGCCTACTGCGCGAGTGTGTTCCACGAGCGCGACCTGCAATGCGAACACGTGCTGCCCGAGTCGCGCGGAGGCCCATGGACCCGGACCAACCTCGTGAGCGCATGCGCGGTCTGCAACAACCGCAAGGCCGCGCGCACGCCGGAGGAGGCGGGCATGCCGCTGGTCTATCTGCCTTATGTGCCGAGCCGCTATGAGAACTTTCTGCTTGAAGGCCGCAACATCCGTGCGGACGTGCACGAGTGGCTGGCGAAGCGGCTGCCCAAGGGCTCGCGGCTTCAGTGAGGGCGGGGTAGTGACCTTGACTCGCGCCCATGAAAAAAGCCCGCTGTCTTCCGGACGGCGGGCTTTTGTTCGTGCGGGGGATCGGTGGTCAGCGCCCGAAGAAGCGGTAGGCGATCAGGCCTGCGGCCGCCAATCCACCCACGACCGCGAGGATCACCTTGGTGGCACGACCGGAACCGCGCTTCGAGCGCGGCCAGTGGTCTGGCCCGATCAGGTCGATGGGGACGGTGGGTTTGCCTATGTCGGACGCCTTTTCCATGGGAGGAAATATAGCTCACGCCTGAAGCGTGGTCCGAGGCAGGTCACATTCTGTGGCCTCCGAACATCGTCATTGGCCCCGGCTGCGGCCGGACAAAAAAATACCCGCATGAGCGGGCCGAACGAGCTTTTTGGCTTCGAAGTTGATGTCCCTGTGTCTCTTGTTGTTGTGATGCGTGACAGCAGGTACAAGATGCCATGCCAAGTGGGTGCCTTTTGAGGTCGGGTCCGAAGCAGGTTGCATGTGACAGACAAAACCGTGAAATATTGCCGTATGAACAAAGAAATCATTCTCGAAAGTTTGACGCGCGCTCTGGAGAGCTGGGTCCGCAATGCGTCTGCAGCGCAACTCTGGCACGTGCATCAAGCGGGCGGCCTCGCAGCCTCCATCGAGGCGGACGAGGAGGTCGTGCAGGTGCGCATTGTCCTCGGCGGCGCGCGCGACGCCTTGTCGGACATCGGCAAGACCGATGGGCGACTGCCCGTCACCGAGGCTTTTCTCGGCAGTTCGGCATGGGGTGCGCCGCCGGCACAAGGAAGCCCGGAGCGCGAGCAATGGTTCCTGTCGAGCGAACTGGCGCAGACACACGCGCGCCAGTATCTGATGGCCGAGGTGGGTGAGCGGCGCGATCTGCTCGAGCGCTGTGTCGACGACTGGATCGCGCGGCAGGGAGCCGCTTCCTGATAGTCCGGCTCACCGCCGGTCCGCAGGTCAGCCTTGTGCTTCCTCGGACACGGCAGCCCAGGCTTCCCAGGTCGACATGCGTTGCGAATAGGCCTGTTTCGCGGCAGGCAAACAAGCCTTTCCAAGAAAGAGTCGCAGCGGCGGTTCCTCTGCATCGACGGCGGCAAGGATCGCCGCAGCCGTGGCAACCGGATTGCCCAGCGTTCGGGTAGCGCTGAGGGCCTTGATCTTCTGGCGCAGCCCCTCGTAGACCTGCATCGGCTCAGCGCTGATGGCCGAGGCTCCTCGCCAGTCCGTGTCGTAGCCGCCGGGCTCGACGAGCGTCACCTTGATGCCGAATGCCCCGACTTCCGATGCGAGCGTTTCCACAAGCCCCTCGACGGCCCATTTGGTTGCGTTGTAGACCCCGGCAGTAGGGAAGGTGATGACCCCCGCCACGCTCGAGGTCACCAGGATGTGCCCTCCGCCTTGCCCTCTCAGGTACGGAAGCGCCGCCTGAATGACCCAGAGAGTTCCGAAGAGGTTGGTCTCGAACTGCGCACGCGCCTGCGGTTCGCTGCTTTCCTCGATGGTGCCGAACAACGCATAGCCGGCGTTGCTCACGACGACGTCCAGTCGGCCGAAGCGGGCAATTGCCGCGTCCATCGCTGTGAACACTGCGTCACGATCCGTGACGTCGAGAGTCACTGGGAGGATGGCGTCGCCGTACTTCGCCACCAGCGGCTGCAGCGCCTCCATGGAGCGGGCTGTTGCCACGACCTTGTCGCCGCGTTCCAGCGCTGCCTGTGCCCATGCGCGTCCGAGTCCTCGAGACGTGCCTGTGATGAACCAAACCTTGGATGTCATGTGTTGCTCCGTGTTAGTACAAATCGTGTTTGACCGCGTCCTGGTACTTGGCATCAAGGGCCGACGCAGAGACGTCGTTCAGCTCTGCAAGTGCGACCAGCACCGTCCCGACCGTTGGCAGGGAGTTGCGATCCAGGAGCGCGGCGGGTTCCCACAGCCGCGCTCGATTGACGGCCTTTCCGCAGTGGAACAAGGCTTCCTCGACCGTGACCACGACGGCGGCCTTGGGATGCTTGCCTCGCTCGGCAAGCCTGCCAAGCAGATCCGGTGATGTGGAAATGTGCCCGCGACCATTGATGCGCATGAACACATCCAGCCCGGGAAACAGGAAGAGCATCGCAACCCTGTCGTCGTCCTGCAGATTCTTCAGCGACTCGATACGGTTGTTGCCCGGCCAATCCGCGAACGCGAGCGTCTGGGCATCGAGCATGTGCACGAAGCCAGGCGGACCGCCGCGCGGAGAAGCGTCAAGGCCCGAGCTCTCGCGCCCCGTCGCAAGGCAGAAGAACGTCGCGGCTTCCAGGTAGGGGCGGTGGTATTCGGTCAGTCTGCGAGACACCGCCTTCTGGATCATCGGGGATGGCTCGGCGTACAGCTCGCCGAGTGCAACGACGTTGCGTTCTCTTGCTCGGTCTTCCATGTCGGCACTGTCGGGAAGGATGTCTTGGGCTTGCATGGTGGTCATCTGCTCTGAAGTGTTGGATCGATGCTAGGTTTTTGGATCTGGCGTTGCTATGCTGTTCGGGCCATTCAATAGCTCATTTGCGCCATGTCCTCGACAACCCAACGGCCCGACCTTGCGGACCTGAAAGATGACGCCGCGGGGCCATTGGCGATCGTTGTTTCCCAATGCGTCGAAGGGAGTTCGCTGGTGGAGCCTCACAGCCACGGACGAGGGCAGCTCCTTGGCGTTTGGCGAGGCCTTCTGACGCTTGGCACGGAGTTCGGCAAATGGCTTGTGCCGAACGTGCACGCGGTGTGGATACCGCCCGGGCAACTGCACTGGGCGAGCGCGCACGGACAGGTCGACACGTGGAGCATCTATGTTCAGAGCGGTGCGGGTGAGGGGCTGCCTGAACGACCGGCGACGCTTCGTATCTCGGCCCTGTTGCGCGAGACAGTGCGGCGGCTTGAAAGCCTCAACAGTGAGCCTGCTGGAGCGATGCGAGGTTTGCTCGAACTCGTCGTGGTCAACGAGATCAGGTCCTTGCCGATCGAAGAGCTCAGCCTGCCGATGCCGACAAGCCCATCGCTGCTGAAGATCGCGCAAGAGCTCCTGGCACAGCCCGCTGACGATCGTTCGTTGGACGCCTGGGCCGGGTTGGCGAATATTTCGCCTCGCACACTGAATCGTCGCTTTCCCGTGGAGACCGGATACAGCCTTGGAACATGGCGGCAGCGTGCGCGCTTGCTGCGTGGGTTGGAGCTCCTGGCCGAGGGGCACCCCGTCACGACCGTTGCCCTCGAACTCGGCTACAGCAACATCAGTGCGTTCATTGCCTTGTTCAAGCGCACGTTTGGTGCCACTCCCACTCAATACATGAGGTAGCAGCCGCAATGAAAAACGCCCGCTACCTTTTGAGTAGCGGGCGTTCCAGCGATGACGCGATGTTGGTTGGTGGGCCCTGAGTGACTCGAACACTCGACCTACGGATTAAGAGTCCGCTGCTCTACCAACTGAGCTAAGAGCCCTTGCGTTGAAAACATTTGGTGTTTTCTGGCAAGACCACGAGTATATCCCAGAATTTCTGCCCGTCCAAAAAATTTGTAGGTCGCGGCGTTAGGATTCGCCTCTACCGACGGGGGCGCGGCCCTCTCAACCAGGAGAATTTCGATGAGCGACGCCAACACCACGCCCCATGTCTTGATCACCGGCGCCGCAGGCGCATTGGGCCGCGCCGTGGCTCAGCACTTCATCGATCAGGGCGCACGCCTTGCGCTGGTTGATCACCATGCGGGTCGTCTTGCGGAGGTCTTCCCGGGCCTCGACAACTCGCAGCATCTCCTGTTGGCGGGCGACGTGACTTCCACGTCCGAGATGGCGGCCCTCGCGGAGCAGGCGCTCAAGTCCTTCGGCCGCATCGACACGCTGGTCCACATCGCAGGCGGCTTTGAAATGGGTGAGGCAACACATGCACTCACGCGCGCGAGCTGGGACCGGATGATGAATCTCAACGCATGGTCGTTCGTGGCGGTGACGCAGGCTGTGCTGCCCTCGATGATCGAGCGACGCGCCGGCAGCGTCATCGCCGTAACGGCAAAGGTCGCGGCGCGCGGCGTGCCGGCCATGGCCGCGTACATCGCTTCGAAGAGTGCGCTGCAGCGCTTGGTGGAAGCCATGGCAGCCGAGGCCGCGCCACATGGCGTCAACATCAACAGCGTGGCTCCGAGCGTGCTCGACACGCCGGCCAACCGGCAGGCGATGCCCGATGCGAATCCGGCTGACTGGGTGTCGACCTCGGTCGCCGCGCAGACCATCGGCTTCCTTGCATCGCCGGGCGCCGCAGCGCTGCACGGCCAGCATCTGACGCTCGATACCTGAGCCGGAAAAAAGAAAAGGCCCTGACGGATGCCAAGGCCTTTTCTGTATTGGTTGGTGGAGAGGATGAGGATCGAACTCACGACCTCCGCATTGCGAACGCGGCGCTCTCCCAGCTGAGCTACCCCCCCAACGCAGGGCGAATTTTAACCGGAACTCCTGTTTTGGCGCACCCTGCCGTGCCAAGATGCGCGCCTCGCGAAACACGGAGCAAAGATCGCATGGCCTCGTTCGACCCCGCCTGGCTGGAAGGCATGTACAACAACCTCGCACGGGTCAAAGATCACCCTGCGTACTTCGAGCGATGGGCGCGCGAATCGGCCGCGGCGCGCGAGGCCTTGCCGGCGCGGATCGATCTTCCCTACGGCCAGGGCGTGAACGAAACGCTCGACATCTTCCCCGCACCGGTGCCCGACGCGCCAGTGCTGGTCTTCATCCACGGCGGCTACTGGCGCGCCATGGACAAGAAAGACCATTCCTTCATTGCGCCAGCGTTCAATGACCGCGGCATCTGCGTGGTCCAGCCCAACTACGCGCTGTGCCCCGGCACACCGGCGCAGCCCGTCACGGTGCCGGGTATCCTGATGCAGATGGTGCGTGCGCTCGAATGGACTTGGCGCCACGTTGCGGCCCACGGCGGCGATCCTTCGAGGATCACCGTCGCGGGCCATTCGGCTGGTGGGCACATGGCGGCTGCGCTGCTGGCCTGCGATTGGAAAGCGGTCGCGCCCGATCTGCCCGCACAGCTCGTGCGCAACGCGCTGTCGATCTCGGGCCTCTACGACCTTCGTCCGCTGCAGCGCACGCCGTTTCTCGAGAATGTGCTGAAGCTGACCGATGCAGACGCCCTGCGTGCCAGCCCGGCACTGTGGCCGGCGCCCAAACGCGGCCAGCTCTACGCCGCTGCTGGGGGCGGGGAGAGCGAAGAGTTCATCCGCCACAACGCGATGATCCGCGAGGCGTGGGGACGCAACACCGTGCCGGTGTGCGAGGTGCTCCCGGGGCTCAACCACTTCGATGTGGTCGACGCGCTTGCCGACCCGGCCCACACCCTGCACCGGCACGCGGTGCAGCTGCTGGAAGCCTGACCGGCGCCCGGGTGGGGCCTACATCAGCAGGTGCTCGCCCGCGTTGTCGCCACCCAGCGTGACGTAGTTGACCTTGCGGATGTCCATCAGCGCGCGGCCGCCCGCGTAGCTGATCGAGCTCTGCACGTCCTGCTCCATCTCGACCAGCGTTTCGGCCAGCTTGCCCTTGATGGGTTCGAGGATGCGCTTGCCCTCGACGTGCTTGTACTCGCCCTTGTTGAAGTCGCTGGCGGAGCCGTAGTACTCCTTGAACAGCACGCCGTCGACCTCGACAGTCTTGCCTGGCGACTCCTCGTGCCCCGCGAACAGCGAGCCGATCATGACCATTGACGCGCCGAAGCGCACGCTCTTGGCAATGTCGCCGTGGTCGCGGATGCCGCCGTCGGCAATGATTGGCTTGGTCGCCACGCGCGCGCACCACTTGAGCGCCGACAGCTGCCAGCCGCCCGTGCCGAAGCCGGTCTTGAGCTTGGTGATGCAGACCTTGCCCGGGCCGATGCCGACCTTGGTCGCGTCAGCTCCCCAGTTCTCGAGATCGATCACCGCCTCGGGCGTGCCGACGTTGCCGGCAATCACGAAGGTCTTGGGCAGCTTTTCTTTCAGGTAGCCGATCATGTTCTTCACGCTGTCGGCGTGGCCGTGCGCGATGTCGATCGTGACGTACTCGGGCACGAGGCCCTGTGCCAGGAGTTGGTCGACGGTGTCGTAGTCGGCCTTCTTCACGCCCAGCGAGATGGAAGCGAACACGCCCTTGCCCTGCATCTCCTTGACGAACTTGACGTTGTCGAGGTCAAAGCGGTGCATCACGTAGAAGTAGCCGTTCTGCGCCAGCCACAGGCAGATCGACTCGTCGACCACCGTCTTCATGTTGGCGGGTACCACCGGCAGGCGAAAGCTGCGCTCACCCAGCGTGACGCTGGTGTCGCACTCCGAGCGGCTCTCCACGCGGCACTTGCGCGGGAGCAGGAGGATGTTGTCGTAATCGAAAATTTGCATGACCAGGCTCCTGAAAGGAATCGTTGAAAGAAACGAATGAGCGCTTGGTCCGGCCGGCTTTCATGGTGCATTTCGCAAAGGAAACGCCCACAAAAAACCGGGCGCAAGAAACTTGGGCCCGGTGATTGATTTTACGCGGTCTCGCAAAGGCAGGTCTTCCGGTTCTTCATATAACCCGCATACGCCGTGGTTTCTACAATCGCATGATGTTGTTTAACGATCCTGCGGCTGACGCCCACCCTCCAGCGCTGCCGCTGCTCCAGAACCTGAACGCGGAGCAACTCGCCGCGGTCACGCTGCCAGAGGGCAACGCGCTGATCCTGGCCGGCGCCGGTTCCGGCAAGACGCGCGTGCTCACCACCCGCATCGCCTGGCTGCTGCAGACGGGCCAGGTCTCCGCCGGCGGCATCCTCGCCGTGACCTTCACCAACAAGGCCGCGAAAGAAATGATGACGCGGCTGACGGCGATGCTGCCCGTCAATGTGCGCGGCATGTGGATCGGCACCTTCCACGGCCTGTGCAACCGCCTGCTGCGCGCGCACTGGAAGCTGGCCAACCTGCCGTCGACCTTCCAGATCCTCGACACGCAAGACCAGCTCTCGGCCATCAAGCGTCTGATGAAGCAGTTCAACGTCGACGACGAGCGCTTCCCGGCCAAGCAGACGCAATGGTTCATCGCCGGCGCCAAGGAAGACGGCCTGCGCCCCGGCGACGTCGAAGTTCGCAGCGACGACGACCGCAAGAAGGTCGAGCTCTATCGCCTCTACGAAGAGCAGTGCCAGCGCGAAGGCGTGGTCGACTTCGGCGAGCTCATGCTGCGCAGCTACGAACTGCTGCGCGACAACGACCCGGTGCGCGAGCACTACCAGCGGCGCTTCCGCCACATCCTGATCGACGAGTTCCAGGACACCAACCGCCTGCAGTACGCGTGGATCAAGATGCTCACGGGCAACACCGTCGCCGGCCAGTTCACGCCGAGCGAGAGCAGCAGCGTCATCGCCGTGGGCGACGACGACCAGAGCATCTACGCCTTCCGCGGCGCACGCGTGGGCAACATGACCGACTTCGTGCGCGAGTTCGACGTGCGCCACCAGATCAAGCTGGAGCAGAACTACCGCAGCTACAGCAACATCCTCGACTCGGCCAACGAGCTCATCAGCCACAACAAGAAGCGCCTCGGCAAGAACCTGCGCACCGACCAGGGGCCGGGCGAGCCCGTGCGCGTGTACGAATCGCCCACCGATCTCGCCGAAGCCCAGTGGATGGTCGAGGAAATGCGCCAGCTCGCGCGCGACGGCTACGAGCGCAAGGAAATGGCTGTGCTCTACCGCAGCAATGCGCAGAGCCGGGTGATCGAAACGGCGCTTTTCAATGCCTCGGTGCCGTACCGCGTGTATGGCGGCCTGCGCTTTTTCGAGCGCGCCGAAATCAAGCACGCGCTGGCCTACCTGCGCCTGCTGGAGAACAAGGACGACGACACCAGCTTCCTGCGCGTCGTCAATTTCCCGCCGCGCGGCATCGGTGCGCGCACGCTCGAAACCCTGCAGGACGCGGCGCGCGCGGCCGGGCGCTCGCTGCACGATGCGGTGAGCGTCGTCGGCGGCAAGGCCGGCGCCAACCTCACGGGCTTCGTAGCCAAGATCGACGTGCTGCGCGAGCAGACCCAGGGCGTGAGCCTGCGAGAGATCATCGAGCTGGTGCTCGACCACAGCGGCCTCGTCGAGCACTACAAGGCCGATCGCGAAGGCGCCGACCGCATCGAGAACTTGGACGAACTCGTGAATGCGGCCGAGAGCTTCGTCACGCAGGAAGGCTTCGGCCGCGACGCCGTGGCGTTGCCGGTCGACGAGCTGCGCCAGTCGCCCGCGAGCCAGGGTATCGACCCGAGCCGTCCGGTGCTCGACGAACCGCTCACGCCCGACGCCGAAACCGGTGAAACACTGAGCCCGCTGGCGGCCTTTCTCACGCACGCCGCGCTCGAATCGGGCGACAACCAGGCGCAGGCTGGGCAAGACGCGGTGCAGCTCATGACCGTGCACGCCGCGAAGGGCCTGGAATTCGACTGCGTGTTCATCACCGGCATGGAAGAGGGCCTGTTCCCGCACGAGAACTCGATGAGCGATTTCGAGAGCCTCGAGGAAGAACGCCGCCTGATGTACGTGGCGATCACGCGCGCCCGCAAGCGCCTGTACCTGAGCCATTCGCAGACGCGCATGCTGCACGGCCAGACTCGCTACAACGTCAAGAGCCGCTTCTTCGACGAGCTGCCCGAAGGGGCGCTGAAGTGGCTCACGCCCAAGAACCAGGGCTTCACGCCGTCGGCCTTCGGCTATGGCGGGGGCTACGCGAGTACGCGCGGCGGTGGGGGCAGCTACAGCGGTGGTGGCTATGGCGGCGGCAGTAGCAGCCGCGACAAGGACACCTTTGCCAGCCCACCCGTGCCGCCGCAGAAGACAGCGCCTTCACACGGCCTGCGCTCGGGCATGCAGGTGTTCCACAACAAGTTCGGCGAAGGCACGGTGACCGCGCTCGAAGGCACGGGCGACGACGCACGCGCACAGGTCAAGTTCGCGCGGCATGGCGTGAAGTGGCTGGCGCTGTCGGTGGCCAAGCTCACGCCGATCTGAGCTTGGAGGGGCGCCGCCGGCCGCGGCGGCGCTCAGTCCGGATTGAAGGTGTCGCGGAAGGTGAACCAGTTCGACGCCTGCGCCATGGCGGCGAGCGTCAGCACCGTGCCGACCATCAGGATGTTGCCGATGGCCATTGCGCCGGTGTCCGAGCCCAGAGAGCCCACGCCGATCACGATGGTGCCGACCAGCGCCGCCGCCAGCAGGCCAAGCACCAGCACGCCGCACCACGCGAGCCAGTACAGCGCATAGGCGCCGAAATTCCGGAACATCGCCACCAGGCTGAAGAAAATGCTCTTCACCGGCTCCACCCGGTGCCAGTGAACCAGCGCGGGCGCATGCCACATCGCCGCGACCAGCGGCAGCGCGAGGCACATCTGAAGCAGATTCGCCATCTGGAAGCGGCTGCTTTCCAGCACTTCCTTCGTCGGGGTTTCGCCCAGCAGGTAGCTGCGCATGAACTGGCCGCCGTCGACCAGCGCGGTCAGGAACACGGTCAGGAAGCAATACACCGCCGAGATCACGCCAAGTACAGCCAGCGCGCGCCATTCCGTTCGCATGGCACGCGCCACCGACAGGAACATGAGTGCGCCGGTCGGTTTTTTCACGCCGACCGCGTCTCCTGGAAGATCGGTGTTGGTCGCCGAGGCGTCGGCCACCGACGCCGCGACCATGAAGCCCAGCGTGGAGAACGGCAGCAGCACGAACGGAATGAATCTGCCGATCAGCGGCAGCTGCGAGATGCTCGTGATCAGCGCCATGAACATCAGGAACAGCGAGACAAAGGCCAGCGGCTGCCGCCAGAAGTTCTTGAGTCCGAGGCGGACCCATTCGACGCCGGTTCGCGCCGGCACGAGGTTGAGTTTCATGTGTAGAGGTCAGGCAGCCAGCAGCGGCTCGAGGGCCTGTGCCATGGCATGCGGGTGGGTGGCGCGGTCGCGCAGCACGCGTTCGAAGTGCGTGGGGTCATGGGGCTTGAGCATGCTCGCCTCGCGCGGCAGATGGAAGTCCCAGAGCCGGGAAATCCAGAAGCGCAGCGCCGCGGCGCGCAGCATCGCGGGCAGCAGGGCGCGCTCGGCGGCGTTCAGCGGTCGCACGGTTTCGTAGGCCGACAGCAGCGCATCGGCGCGTTCGGCGTCGTGCCGGCCGGACGGCAGGTCGATGGCCCAGTCGTTCAGGCACACGGCCAGGTCGAACAGCCAGGTGTCGGTGCCGGCGAAGTAGAAGTCGAACACGCCGGTCAGGCGCGGCGCAGCGCCGGCCTCGCCGCCGGTCGCGAACATCACGTTGTCGCGGAACATGTCTGCATGCACCGGGCCACGCGGCAGCGCCGCATAGGCCGATGACTCGGCGACGTGGTTCTGGTAGGCCAGTTCGGCACGCAGCAGGCCGGCTTGCGATTCCTCGATGTACGGCAGCACCACCGGCACCGTCTCGTTCCACCAGTGCAGGCCGCGCAGGTTTGGCTGGATGCGGGGGTAGTCGCGCCCCGCGAGGTGCATGCGTGCCAGCATCGCGCCCAGTTCGGCGCAATGCGCCGTGCCGGGGGCCAGTTCGCTGTGGCCCGAGAGCTTCTGCACCACCGCAGCAGGCTTGCCGGCCACGATGTGCAGCAGGTCGCACGCGGCTTCGGCGGGCACGGGGGGCTGGTTCTTCCTGGGTTTCTCGGCGGCGGCGGGCTCAGCCGCCGCCACGGGCGCGGGCACAGGCAGGCCGGCAGCCGCCAGGTGCTTCATCAGACAAAGGTAGTACGGGAGCTGCTCGGCACTCAGGCGCTCGAACAGCGTCAACACGAACTCGCCGGACTCGGTGGTCGCGAAGTAGTTGGTGTTTTCGATGCCGCCCTCGATGCCGCGCAACTCGCGCAGCGGGCCCAGGCCCAGGCGTTGGACGAGCGCGTCTGCCTCGCCGAAACTGACTTCGGTGAAAACTGCCATTGCGGTACTCAGCGCCGCGTTGCCGCTGCAAAAACCAGGACGAAAGAACGCACGGTCAGAACTTCATCACGTTCCAGACGCGGGGGCCGTTGGCGCCCGTTTCCGACGAGCCCTGGCGTCCCGTGTACGCGTCGGCGGGCAGCACTTCGTAGCCCGGCACGTTGGCCTTGGGCGTGACGTTGATGCTCTGCGTGCGGCCGCCGTAGCGGACTTCGTCGACCGAGGCGCCGCTGTCCTCGGTATGGATGTTCTCGACCTTCTGGTTGCGTCGGCCTTCGGCTTTGTCCTGCTCCTGATTTGGTAGCGATGCGGCCGGGGCCGCCGCGGGGGCGGCTGCGGGCTGCTGCGCCTGTACGGCGGCAATGGGGGCTGCGAAAGCCAGCGCCAGCAGGATGCGGCGGGCGACCAGGAGTGTGGAGCTAGGCATGCCTTGATTGTAGGCTCGCCCCCGGTTCCGGGGCGTCGGTTGACACCGCGTGCCGTCGTGGCTTCGGACGCCGTCGCGGGCACGGCAAAATGGCCCGATGACCGACAAGAAAACGCTGCTGCTCGTCGATGGCTCGAGCTACCTCTACCGCGCCTTCCACGCGATGCCCGATCTGCGGGCCGTGCCCGGCGATCCCAAGAGTCCGGCGACCGGGGCCATCCGGGGAATGATCAACATGATGACCGCGCTGCGCCGCGAGGTGCGCGCCGATTACGCAGCCTGCATCTTCGACGCGCCCGGCAAGACCTTCCGCGACGACTGGTACCCCGAATACAAGGCCAACCGCTCGCCGATGCCCGACGACCTTCGCAGCCAGATCGACCCCATCCACGAAGTGGTGAAGCTGCTCGGCTGGCCCGTGCTCAGCGTGCCCGACGTGGAAGCCGATGACGTCATCGGCACGCTCGCCAAGGTCGCTGCCGCCCAAGGCGTCGAGGTGATCGTGTCCAGCGGCGACAAGGACCTGAGCCAGCTGGTCGACGAGCACATCACCATCATCGACACGATGAACGGCAAGAAGCGCGACGTGGCAGGCGTGACGTCCGAGTTCGGCGTGCCGCCGAACCTGATGATCGACTACCAGACGCTGGTGGGCGATACGGTCGACAACGTGCCCGGCGTCCCGAAGGTCGGTCCCAAGACCGCAGCCAAATGGCTGCTCGAATACGGCTCGCTCGATGCATTGATCGAACGCGCCGCCGAAGTGAAGGGCGCCGCGGGCGAAAACCTGCGCCAGGCCATCGACAAGCTGCCGCTGAGCAAGCGCCTCGTCACCATCCGTACCGACTGCGACCTCGACGGCCACGTCACCGGCCTGCCGTCGCTCGAAGGCCTGCCCGTCGGCGCGCCACAGACCGCCGAGCTGAAACCCTTCTACGAGAAGTTCGGCTTCAAGAGCCTGGTCAAGTCGCTCGAAGCGCAGGAAGTGCCGCCCGAGCTGATCGAAGAGAACATCAAGAAGAAGGCGGCCTCCAAGGCCGACAGCGACCAGGGCGGCCTGTTCGACGAACCCTCCGAGCTCGAGGCGCAGGAGGCCGCCGCGCCCGCGAGCAATCTCAAGTACGACACGATCTTCACCTGGGCGCAGTTCGACGCCTGGCTCGCAAAGCTCGAAGCCGCCGAACTCGCGGCCATCGACACGGAGACCACCTCGCTCGACGAGATGGTCGCGCAGATCGTCGGCGTGAGCTTCAGTGTCACGCCCGGCGAAGCGGCCTACATCCCGCTTACGCACAACTACCCCGATGCGCCCGAGCAGTTGCCCATCGACGAGGTACTCGCGAAGCTCAAGCCCTGGCTGGAGAACGGCGCCAAGAAAAAGCTCGGCCAGCACATCAAGTACGACCGCCACGTGTTCGCCAACCACGGCATCGAGGTGCAGGGCTACGCGCACGACACCATGCTGCAGAGCTACGTGCTCGAAGTGCATAAGCCACACGGTCTTTCCAGCCTGGCCGAGCGCCACCTGGGTCGCAGCGGCATCTCGTACGAAGACCTGTGCGGCAAGGGTGCGCACCAGATCCCGTTCAGCCAGGTCGACATCGCCAAGGCGGCGGAGTATTCGTGCGAGGACAGCGACCAGACGCTCGACGTGCACAACACGCTGTGGCCGCGCCTCGAAGCCGACGAAAAACTGCGCTTCATCTACCAGCTCGAGATGGATTCGAGCGAGGCGCTCTACCGCGTCGAGCGCAACGGCGTGCTGATCGATGCCCCTACGCTTGCCACGCAAAGCCATGAGCTCGGCAAGCGCATCATGGAACTGGAGCAGGAGGCCTACGACATCGCCGGCCAGCCCTTCAACCTCGGTTCGCCCAAGCAGATCGGCGAGATCTTCTTCACCAAGCTGGGCCTGCCCGTGGTCAAGAAGACGCCGAGCGGCGCGCCCAGCACCGACGAAGAGGTGCTCGAGAAGCTGGCCGAAGACTATCCGCTGCCGGCCAAGATCCTCGAACACCGCGGCCTGTCGAAGCTCAAGGGCACCTACACCGACAAGCTCGGCCAGCTCGCCAACCCACGCACCGGCCGCGTGCACACGCACTACGCGCAGGCAGTGGCCGTCACGGGCCGCCTCAGCAGCAACGACCCCAACCTGCAGAACATTCCGATCCGAACACCCGAAGGCCGCCGCGTGCGCGAGGCCTTCGTGGCACCGGCGGGCAGCGTGATCGCCAGCGCCGACTACTCGCAGATCGAGCTGCGCATCATGGCCCACATCAGCGGCGACGAGTCGCTGCTGCGCGCGTTCACCGAAGGCATCGACGTGCATCGCGCCACCGCCGCCGAGGTGTTCGGCTCCACGCCCGACCAGGTGTCGAGCGAGCAGCGCCGCTATGCCAAGGTCATCAACTTCGGCCTCATCTATGGCATGAGCAGCTTCGGCCTTGCGCGCAACCTCGGCATCGAGACCAAGGCCGCGGCCTCGTACATCGAGCGCTACTTTGCGCGCTACCCGGGCGTGAAGGCCTACATGGACGAGACCAAGGCGCAGGCCAAGGAGCAGGGCTACGTGGAGACCGTGTTCGGCCGGCGCCTCTACCTGCCCGAGATCAATTCGCCCAACGGCCCGCGCCGCGGCGGCGCCGAGCGCGCGGCCATCAATGCGCCGATGCAAGGCACGGCCGCCGACCTGATCAAGCTCAGCATGGTCAAGGTACAGAACGTGCTTGACGAGGAGAAGCGCGGCACCCGGATGATCATGCAGGTGCACGACGAACTGGTGTTCGAAGTGCCCGAGGCCGAGATCGAATGGGTGCGCACCGAAGTCCCTCGTCTCATGGCCGGCGTGGCCGCGCTGAAGGTGCCGCTGCTGGCCGAGATCGGTGTCGGTCCCAACTGGGACAAGGCGCATTGATGAATAAAAAGACGAGACAACCAACCGAGAAGAACGCACGCACATGACTCAATTTCCGCACCGCAAACTCCTGCTCGCCGCCGTCTGCGCGGCCTGCTTCGGCACTGCCTTTGCCGCACCTGACGCGCAAGTCGCTTCGCTCGCCGCCAAGGAAAAGCCGGCGCTGCTCGACACCCTGAAGGAACTGGTTTCCATCGAATCGGGCAGCCGCGACCTCGACGGACTCGAAAAAATCTCCGACCTCATTGCCGCGAAGTTCAAAGCGCTGGGCGGCCAGGTCGAGCTGATCGACCCGAGCGCCGAGGCCTACCGCATGGAAGACACGCCCGAGAAAATGGGCCGCGTGGTACGTGCCACCTTCAAGGGCACGGGCAAGAAAAAGATCTTGCTGATCGCGCACATGGACACGGTCTACACCGTGGGCATGCTCAACAAGCAGCCGTTCCGCATCGACGGCGACAAGGCCTACGGCCTGGGCATCGCCGACGACAAGCAGGGCGTGGCCGTCATCACGCACATCGTGTCGATGCTGCAGGCAATGAAGTTCAAGGAATACGGCACGCTCACCGTGCTGATCAACGGCGACGAAGAAATCAGCTCGCCCGGTGCACGCGCGCTCATCACGCGCATGGGCAGCGAGCACGACGCGGTGCTGTCCTTCGAAGGCGCCTACGTGAAGGAAGACAAGCTCTCGCTCGCCACGGCGGGCATTGCCTCGGTCACGCTGCATGTCATGGGCAAGGCCTCGCATGCGGGCTCGGCGCCCGAGCTGGGTGTGAACGCGCTGTACGAGCTGTCGCACCAGATTCTGCAGATGCGTGACCTGTCCGACCCGGCCACGGGCCTGAAGATGAACTGGACCATCTCGAAGTCGGGCACCAACCGCAACGTGATTCCGGCCAGCGCCACCGCAGGTGCCGACGTGCGCGTGCTGAAGGTCAGCGACTATGACCGCATCGAGCAACAGGTGAACGAGCGCGTGAAGAAGCAGCTGATTCCCGAGGCCAAGGTCGAAATGAACTTCGAGCGCCGCCGTCCGCCGCTGGAGGCCACCGACGCTTCGCGCGCCATGGCCCGTCACGCGCAGCAGATCTACAAGGACGAGCTCGGCCTGCCGCTGGGCGCCGACGACAAGGCCGCCGGCGGCGGTACCGATGCGGCCTTTGCGGCGCTCAAGACCAAGGCGCCCGTCATCGAGCGCTTCGGCCTGCAGGGCTTCGGCGCGCACTCGGCCGATGCCGAGTACGTGCTGGTCAACTCCATCGAGCCGCGCCTGTACCTCGGCACCCGCATGGTGATGGATATCGCGCGAGGCAAGACCGCTTCGGGTAACTGATCGATCCATCCATCCATAGCCCGCGATGCGCCTTCGTCACATCGAAGTCTTCAACGCGATCATGCTCACCGGCAGCGTGAGCGCGGCGGCGCGGCTCATCAACATCACGCAGCCGGCGGTGAGCCGCACGCTGCAGCATGCCGAACTGCAGCTGGGCTTTCCGCTGTTCCAGCGCGCCAAGGGCCGGCTCACGCCGACGACAGAAGCGCTCACGCTGTATCCGCACATCGAGCGGCTGTTCGCGCAGCTCGACGAGGTGCAGCGGCTTGCCTCCAACCTGCGCACCGCGGGTGACACGGGCGAGCTGCGCATCCTGAGCGTGCTGGCGTTGAGCTACGACATCCTGCCGCGCGCGCTCAAGGCCTTCCGCGAAAAGCACCCAGGCTATGCAATTACCGTCGAGTCGCTGCACTCGCCGCAGATCATGTCGGCGCTGCTGCTGCAGGAGGCCGACGTGGGCTTTGCATTCAGCCCCGCGGTGCATCCCTCGCTCACGCAGGAAACACTGGCCGACAGCCGCATGGTGTGCATTGCGCCCAAGGGCATGCTGCCGCGCGCGCTGGTGCGCAACGGTTCGGTGGCGCTGCACGATCTCGTCAACCGGCCGGTGATCGGCCTCGACAGCCGCGACCCTGTCGGCACCAGCCTGAGCCAAGCCTGCCGGCAGGCGGGCGTGGGCTTCCAGCAGGCGGTGGTCACGGTGCAGACCTACCACGCGGCGCTGGCCATGGCGCATCACGGCATCGGCGTGGCGCTGGTCGACGGCTGCACGGCGCGCTCGGCGGATCGTACGAAGGTCGAGGTGCTGACGCTGGAACCGCACATTCCGGTGCCGATTCGCGCGCTGCGTTTTGCAGCGCGGCCCGATTCGGTGGCGGTGCGCGGCATCACGCGCTGCATGCAGCAGGCGATCCAAGAGGCGCTCTAAGAGAAATACGCCTGCAGCGCCAGGTCGGTCTTGGCCCTGGCCTGCGCGACGACATCCGGGCCGAGGCCTGTGCCCTGGATCGAAAAGAAATTCAGGTCCTTCAGCCCGATGGTGCCCAGGATGGTCGTCAGGTACGGCGTGAGGAAATCCGGCTGGCGTGCGTGTTCCCCGGAAAATCTCCCGCCCGAGGCCACGGCGATGAAGACCGGGCGGTCGCGCAGCGTGCCTACCTTGCCCGCGGCGCCCACATTGAACGTGCGGCGCGCCCGAACGACGTGATCGATCCAGGCCTTCAGCGCAGAGGGCACGCCCAGGTTGTGCATGGGCGTTCCGATGACCACGATGTCCGAGTTCTCCAGTTCCCTGATCAATTCTTCGGATGTGGAAATCGAACCTTCCTGATCTATTTCCGCTGTGGACGAATGCTGGGCAAGCGCGTAATTCGCGTCGATATGCCCAATGGCGCCACCACCAATTTCTCGATGGACCAATACCGCACCGGGCGATTTCTTCAGCAGAAGATCGACGATTTTTCGGGAGAGCCTGAAGCTCTCGGAGGCTTGCCCGCGAGAGCTGCAATTGACGTGCAGGATTTTCATGATTGATATGGCCGCAAGAGAGAGGCGTCAATCCTAGAATTTGCATGGCCTACACTCCAGAGCCAAGAATGGAGCTTGTGATTGATCCATGATCGATAAAAAGAGCAGCCCCGTATCGCCCCTGGACCCCGCAGCGGCCGAGCCGTACTACCGGCAGATCTACGAGCGATTTCGCAATGCCATTTCCGGCGGGTTGCTCAAGCCCGGCGACCGGATACCCGCCGCACGCGCGCTGGCCAAGGAATTGGGCCTGGCAAGAGGAACGATCGAAGCCGCTTATTCCTTGCTGGTCGCCGAGGGATACATCCAGGCGCGCGGTCAGGCCGGGACCATCGTGGCGCCGGGCCTCAAGCCGCAAACGCCGGTGGCAATTCCGGAGCCTGCGCTCGACAAGAGAATTTCTTCGATCGGTTTCCGGCCGGATTCGATTCTTCCGTTTCAAATGGGGCTGCCCGCCCTCGACGAATTCCCTCGAAAGATATGGGCCCGCCTGGGCGCGCGATGCGTGCGTGCCATGCAGCCATCCGACATGGCGCATCCCTCCATCTACGGGTTGCCAAAGCTGCGTGCGGAAATCGCCGCGTATCTGCAGGTGTCGCGTGGCATCAACTGCGCTGCATCGCAGGTGTTCGTGACCTCGGGATACCGCCACACCATCGAGCTGATCGGCCTCGCCTTGCTGAAGGCGGGGGACCGCGTCTGGCTCGAAGACCCGGGCTACCCGCCCACGCGGGAACTGCTTGCGCACATGCAAATCGCGGCTGTCCCGGTGCGCGTGGACCAGGAGGGCATGGTCGTTTCCGAGGGCATCAAGTCGGCGCCACGCGCGCGCGCAGCCGTGGTCACGCCGGCGCACCAGAGTCCGCTGGGCGTGTCGTTGTCCTTGCCCCGGCGCCAGGCGCTGCTCGACTGGGCGGGACGACACAACGCGTGGATCGTCGAGGACGACTACGACGGCGAGTACCGCTATGTCAGCCGTCCTTTGCCTGCGCTGAAGAGCCTGGACCGCGACGGACGCGTGCTCTACGCAGGCACCTTCAGCAAGGTGCTTTTTCCGAGCATCCGGCTGGCCTATCTCGTCGTGCCTGAGTCGCAGGTCGAGCGCTTCGAGCAGATCATCCAGACCTTCGCCGGGGGCAGCCCCGAACTGACGCAAGCCATCGTCACCGCCTTCATCACGGAGGGGCACTTCGCGCGCCACATCCAGCGTATGCGCAGGCTCTATGCCGAGCGTCGGGAGGCGACCAGCGCAGGCCTGCAGAGCGTGCTCGGAAAACATGTGTGGATCGACGCGCAACCCGGCGGCATGCACCTGATCCTGCGGCTGCAAGGCCGGCAATCGGATCGCGAGCTCGTGGCGAGCATGCGGGAAGACGGCCTGTTCGCGGAGGCGCTGTCAGACTGGACGAAGGAGGGCGAGGGCGCCTCGGCCCTGCTCGTCAACTTCACGAACATCGATTCCCGGCGCACCGCCGAGAAGCTCGGAAAGCGCATCCTGAGCCTGATGTGATTCGAAGCATCATGGCCCAGTATCGAATGCCATTCATGGATCTTCTGAGCTAGACCAAGATTCGGCACGATGGAGTCCTTTCCAACCAGCACACACAAGGACTCTTCATGAGCAATCGCATCGACTACGCAAAGATTTCGCCCGAGGTCTACAAGGCTTTCGGAGGGGTGTACATGGCCGTCCAGAAAAGCGGCCTGCCCAAGCAACTGGTCGATCTCGTCTACCTGCGGGTTTCGCAGATCAACGGCTGCGCCTATTGCATCGACATGCATTCGCGCGACCTGCTCAAGTCCGGCCTGGCGGTCGACAAGCTCGTGCTGGTCCCGGTGTGGCACGACGCGGGCGAAGTCTTCAGCCGCCGCGAGCAGGTCGCGCTCGCCTGGGCGGAAACCGTGACGCGCGTCGCCGAAACCGGCGTTCCCGATGCGGACTACGAAGCCGCCGCCGCCGAGTTCAGCGACAAGGAACTGGCCGACCTCACCTATGCGATTGGCCTGATGAACGCCTTCAATCGCTTCGGCATCACCTTCCGCTCGACGCCCGCTGCCACTGCCGCCGCTGCCAAGGCCTGAACGCCATGGCATGGGCATTACTCGGCGTTGCCGGCATTCTTGAAATCGTCTTCGCCTTCGCGATGAAGTCGTCCGAAGGTTTCACGCGGCTGGTGCCCGCGCTGTTCACGGTCGCTGCAGGCCTCTCGAGCGTGGTGCTTCTTTCGCTCTCGCTGCGGACATTGCCGATGGGAACGGGCTACGCAGTGTGGACCGGCATCGGCGCCGCAGGCACCGCGATCGTAGGCATGGTGGTGCTGGGCGATTCGGCCGCGCCGATGCGGCTGCTATGCATTGCGCTGATCCTGGCCGGCGTGATCGGGCTCAAGCTGGTTACCACCAACTGAGAAAGAAGCAGCTTGTGCTCAGGCCTGCAGGGCCTGCGCAATTCGCAGCGCAGAGCCGAAGGCCAGCGTGAACCCCAGCGCGCCGTGGCCCGTGTTGAACAGCATGTTCGACGGTGCACTTTCCAGCCGGCCGATGATCGGCAACCCCTTCGGCGTGGCGGGCCGCATGCCTGTCCACGGGTGCAGTTCCTCGAGCCGGCTTGCATGCGGGAAGAGGGCACGCGTCGCCGTTGCCAGCGTCTCGATGCGCGTCGCAGGAATGCTCGCGTCATGCCCCACCAGCTCGGCCATGCCCGCCACACGCAGGCGCGAGCCGATGCGCGCGAACACCACCTTGCGTGCGCTGTCGGTCACGTTCACGTGCGGCGCGGCGCCGGGCGACGGATCGACCTCCACGGTAATGCTGTAGCCCTTGAGCGGATACACCGGTAGATAGGCCCCCAGCGCACGGCCCAGCTTGTGCGAGGCGGAGCCCAGCGCCATCACGAAGGCATCGGCCTCCACGTCGCCTTCGCTGGTGTGCACGGCCGCGATGCGGTTCTCACTGCGCGCAAAGCCATGCACGTCGGCGCCGAGCATGAAGCGCACGCCGCGCGCGCTCAATGCCCGCATGAGCTCGGTGCACACCTTGAGGCAGTCGGCCGCGCACTCGCTCGGTGTGTGCACGGCGCCCGCCATCTGGCCGCGGTAGCTGGCAAGCGCGGGCTCGATGGCGATGCATTCGTCAGGCGTTACCAGGCGCTGTTCGCTGCCCATGGCGCGCTGCAGTTCGAGCTGCGCGCGCGCACCTTCGAGCGATGCCGAGCTGGCGTACAGCACCAGCTTGCCGGTGGCCGAGAAATCGCAATCGGGTGCGATGTCGGCGCGCATCGCTTCGAACTCTGTACGGCTCGATGCGGCCAGCGCCAGCAGCTTCGCCGTCGTGTCGCGCGAAATCTGTGCGTTGCAGGCTGCGAGAAAGGCCATGCCCCAGCGCCATTGCAGCGGGTCGAGTTGCGGCCGCAGCTTGAGCGGCGATGTGGGCGACAGCAGCAGCTTGGGCAACTGCTTCCAGATCGACGGGTCGGCCAGCGGCTGCACGTACGAGTAGCTGAGCTGCGCGCCATTGCCGCCGCTCGCGCCGGCGCCGGGGGCGGCGCGGTCGATCACGGTGACCTTGTGGCCCTGGCGTTCGAGCTGCCAGGCAGTGGCCAGGCCCACGATGCCGGCACCGAGCACACACACATGCATGGAGGCAACTTTCCGGAGATTGAGAACTTGAGCCGTGACTGTAGGCGCGCGCGGCTCCAGCCGGAAATGCCAAAAGAACCCCCACCCATAACCTTTGGGCATGGGCCGGCTTTCAATTGGAATTGTTGTTTTGTTTCGCTGCTTCTTAAACTGGCCGCATGTTCAGTTCAACCGAATGAAGGCTCGCATGAAACTCTCCGTCCTCATGGCTTCCATGGCCGCAACGGTGCTCTTCAGCGCCACGGGCGCGCAGGCTGCCGACACGCTGGCCAAGATCGCCGAGTCCGGCAAGATCACGCTCTCTTATCGCGAGTCGTCGGTGCCCTTCAGCTATCTCGACGGCCCCAACAAGCCGATCGGGTTCTCGGTCGAACTCTCCAACGCCGTGGTCGAGGCGGTGAAGAAAAAACTGAACAAGCCCAACCTGCAGGTCGCGCTCATGCCCGTCACCTCGCAGAACCGTATTCCGCTGATCACCAACGGCACGGTCGACCTGGAGTGCGGCTCCACCACCAACAACACCGCGCGCGGCAAGGACGTAGCCTTTGCCATCAACCACTTCTATACCGGCACGCGCCTGCTGGTGAAGAAGTCTTCGAAGATCAAGAACTACGCCGACCTCGCGAAGAAGACCGTGGCCAGCACCACCGGCACTACCAACGCACTGGTAATGCGCAAGTACAACACCGAGAAGAATCTCGGCATGGACATCGTGCTCGGCAAGGACCACGCCGATTCGTTCCTGCTGGTCGAGAGCGACCGTGCCGTGGCCTTCGCCATGGACGACATCCTGCTGTTCGGCCTGATCGCCAACGCCAAGACGCCGGCCGACTTCGAAGTGGTGGGCGATGCGCTGCAGGTCGAGCCCTACGCCTGCATGCTGCCCAAGGACGACCCGGCTTTCAAGAAGCTGGTCGACGACACCTTCGCAGGCCTGATGAAGAGCGGCGAGTTCGAGAAGCTCTACAACAAGTGGTTCATGCAGCCGATTCCGCCGAAGAACGTGCCGCTGAACCTGCCGATGAGCCCGCAGCTGAAAGAGAACCTGAAAGCTCTCAGCGACAAGCCCGCGACCTGATCCCGGCGCGACGAGAAGATAAGAAAAGGACATTGCAGTGACGCAGGTGGTCGGCATTCTTGGAGGCATGGGCCCCGCGGCGGGCGCCGACTTCGTGCGGCTTTTCGTGCAGGCCTGCGCGCAGCAGATACGTGCGCGCGGCGAGCCGGTGCGCGACCAGTCCTTTCCCGAGCACTGGCTCGCGCAGGTGCCGGTGCCCGACCGTACCGATGCGCTGGCTTCGGCCGAGCAGGGCGCGCACCAGCCACTGGAGCCGATGCTGCAGGCGCTGGGCCGGCTGGCCGCGCTCGGCAGCCGGGCCGTGGCCATCGCATGCAACACCGCGCATGCCTGGCACGCCAACCTGCAGGAGCGCTTTCCGCAGGTCGAGCTGCTGCACATGGCGCGCGAAACCGCGCAACAGCTGGCCGGGCAGGGCACCACTAGCGTCGCGCTGATGGCTACCGAAGGCACCTACCGCGTGCGCCTCTACGAACAGGCGCTGGCCGAAGCGGGCCTGGGCTGCCATGTGCCGCTGGCCGAAGAGCGCCACACCATCACGCGCGGCATCTTCGACGGCGTGAAGGCCGGCAACATGCAGCTCGCCGAGCAATGCTTTTCTGATGTGGCGCTGCGGCTGGCCGAGCGCCATGGCCCGGTCACCATCATCATGGGCTGCACCGAGGTGCCGCTGGGCCTGCAAGGCTCGGCGACGGTGGCCGGCCTCGACCTCGTCGACCCCGCGCAGGTGCTGGCCGCGGCGCTGGCCCGGCGGGCCTACCAGGCCTACCAACCCCACTGAAACCAGGGGTCATAGAGGCAGGAGTCGATTTCGCCTACATTGCGGCGTGCGTTTTTTCATAGCGCAACGCCCCTTGTCCGACGATTCAACTGGAGCCCTTCCCATGCCCCTCGACGACAGCCGTTCCGACTTCGATTCGCTTCGCCCCGGCGAGAGCACCGAGCAGGGCGCCACGCGCCGCACTGCACTAAAGGCCGCCATCGGCGTGGGTTATGCAGCCGCCGTGCTGCCGGTAGCCGCGCAGACCGCCATCAGCACCTCGGCCGAAGGCCTGAAGGCCGGCCCGATCAAGTACACCGTCAACGGCTTCGAAGTGCCCGCCTACGCTGCGGCACCCGCCGGCAAGACCGGCCTGCCGGTGATCCTGGTGATCCAGGAAATCTTCGGCGTGCACGAGTACATCGCCGACACCTGCCGCCGTTTCGCCAAGCTCGGCTACCTCGCCATCGCGCCCGAGCTGTATGCGCGCCAGGGCGACCCGCGCGGCTACACCGACATTCCCAAGCTGCAGGCCGACATCGTCAGCAAGGTGCCCGACGCACAGGTGCTGGCCGACCTCGACGGCGCGCTGGCCTATGCCAAGGCCAACGGCGGCGACACCAGCAAGGCCGGCATCACCGGTTTCTGCTGGGGTGGGCGCATCGTGTGGCTGTATGCCGCCACCGGCAAGGTCAAGGCGGGCGTTGCCTGGTACGGCCGACTGGTCGGGCAGCCCAGCGAACTGACGCCGAAGCACCCCATCGACATCGCCGCCAGCCTGCAGGCGCCGGTGCTCGGCCTGTATGGCGGAAAAGACCAGGGGATCCCCCTTGACACGGTTGATAAGATGAAAGCAGCTCTGGCCACTGGAACCCCGGCGGCCAAGGCGTCGAGCTTCGTCGTGTACCCCGAAGCAGGCCACGCATTCCATGCCGACTACCGCCCCAGCTACGTCAAGAGCGCGGCGGACGACGGCTGGCAACGCGCCACGGCCTGGTTCAAAGCCAATGGCGTCGTCTGAAGACGGCGCCCTGTAGCCACCCCCGCCGAAGGCCGTCGAATGACGGCCTTTTCTCTTTTTATGAACGGACAACGGCCTTGTTGAAACAGTTTCAGCGGCCGCTCCTCTTGCGCAAGCAGCTATGAATTTGATAGTCATCATCGCGGCGACCCTGGTTGCCGGTATCGGAAGCGTCTGGCTCGCGGCCCTCCTGCTGAAGGTAGGCGTGCGCAGCGGTTCGGGCGGCGTGAACCCGCAACATCTGCTGAGCCTGGCGGCCGGCGCGCTGCTTGCCACCGCATTCATGCACCTGCTGCCCGAGGCGTTCGAGAGCCGCATCGAACCGGCGATGCTGTTCGCGGTGCTGCTGTTCGGGCTGGTGTTCTTCTTCCTGCTCGACAAGGCTGAGCTGTGGCACCACGGGCACGAACATCACCATGGCGAAGGGAAGGACGGGCACGAGGGGCACGACCACGATCACGGGCACTCGCATGGCTACGCGCACGACCATGGCCCCCGTACCGGCGGCTGGGCCGTGCTCACCGGCGACAGCGTGCACTGCTTCGGCGACGGCATCCTGATCGCCTCGGCCTTCACCGCCGACCTGCGCCTGGGCCTGGTCGCCGCCATCGCGGTGCTGGCGCACGAAATTCCGCACCACATCGGCGACCTCGTCGTGCTGCGCCAGAGCTCCGCCAACCAGCGCGCGGCGCTGGTGAAGGTGTCGCTCGCCGGCACCATGACCGCACTGGGCGGCATCGCGGGCTGGTGGCTGGTCGACCAGCTGCACAGCTGGCTGCCGTACTTCCTGGTGCTGGCCGGCAGCAGTTTTGTCTACGTGGCGCTGGCCGACCTGATTCCGCAGCTGCAGAAGCGCCTTCCAGCGCGCCAGACCGCCGCGCAGATCCTTTGGCTGGCCGCGGGCATCGTGCTGGTCACGCTCGTGAGCCGGCTGGCGCACGGCGAGCATGGGCACGACCACGGCCACGACGACCCGGGCCACGGGGAGCACGGCCACGTGCACAAGGACTGACGGTCGGTCAGCCGGTTAGCGAATCCCGCGGGAAACTTTCCGACACCGACGCTGCGCGCCGGATGAACCGGAACGGCCGAAACAGGCGCACCATAGGGGGCCTGTCAGAAATCAGCCGAGGAACCGATCATGAACACCATCGACGCCACCGCGCGATCCGCCTCGCCCGCCGAAGACGATGAGGACGACACGCCCGCCGATGACTTCGAGGAGCAGGACAGCGACGTGTCCGACGACCTGTCGGAGGAAACGGGCATCGATCTCACCGATGCGAGCGAACTCGATGCCGACAACGTGCCGGCAGACGAAGAATTCGACCGCGTGATGAACGCTCCAGACTGAGCCTGCTCAAGCCATTCAGGCAGTCTCGCGCCGCGTGATCACCTGCCCGTTGCGCACCCCGCAGTGCGCCCCGTCGCGCCAGGTCACGGCGCCATTCACGATCACCGCATCGATGCCTTCGGCCGGCTGCATCGGCGTTTCGTAGTTCGCGGTGTCGCGCACCGTCGCGGCGTTGAAGATCACCACGTCGGCGTGGTGGCCCGGCTTCAGAGTGCCGCGCTCGTGCAGGCCGAAGTTGCGCGCCGTGAGCCCCGTCATCTTCCACACCGCCGTTTCCAAAGGGAACAGGCCGATGTCGCGGCTGTAGTGCCCCAGCACGCGCGGGAAGGTGCCCCATAGGCGCGGATGCGGCTTCTCGCCCAGCGGAATGCCGTCCGAGCCGATCATGGTCTCGTCGAACGCGAGGATGCGCTGCACGTCGTCCTCGTCCATCATGAAATAGATCGCGCTGCCGGGCTGCAGCCGCCTGGCCGCCTCTTCGCCCGACACGCGCCATTCGGCGGCGATGTCCTTCAGGTCGCGGCCCGCGCATTCGGGGTGCGGCACGCTCGAGGCGATGAGCACGCGGCCTTCCATCATTCCGCGATCGGTGCGGATCATGGTGGAGCCGGCCGTGTAGGGGTAGCAGTCGAGCCCGATGCACTGGTGCTGCATCGCTTCCTTGATGAAGGGCAGCGTGACCTTCGTCTTGCCGAAGTTCTGCGTGTTCTGCACCTTGTGGTGCGACACCACCACCGGAATGTCGAGCGCGCGGCCGATGTGGAAGGTTTCTTCCAGCGACTCCATCACGCGGTCGCTCTCGTCGCGCATGTGGGTCACGTACAGCGCCTTGCGCGAGCTGAGCGGACGGCCGACTTCGATGATCTCCTCGGTCGTCGCCTTCACCGCCGGCGGATAGAAGGTGCCGGTCGACAGGCCGATGGCGCCAGCCTGCATCGCCTCTTCGACCAGCGCCTGCATGGCTGCGATCTCGGTGTCGTTCGCGGGCCGGTCGAGGTCGGCCATGACCACGGCGCGCAAGGTCGAATGGCCCACCATCGCCGCCACGTTCACCGACGAGGGCGTGGCGCGCAGCGCATCGAGGTACGCCGCGAAGGTGGTGAAGCGGCCTTCCGCCGGCGAGTCGAGCAGGCTCAGCGGCATCGGCAGGTCCATGTCGGCGCGCAGCGGCGCGGCGCTGATGCCGCAGTTGCCCGCCACCACCGTGGTCACGCCCTGCGACACCTTGAACGGCATCTGCGCCTGCGACAGCACCGCCTGGTCGTCGTGCGTGTGCGAGTCGATGAAGCCTGGCGCGACGATACGGCCGGTGGCGTCGAGCGTCTGCTCGGCCGTGTGGCCGGCGAGCTTGCCGATGGCGGCGATGCGGCCGTTCACAATGCCGACGTCGGCATCGAAGCGCGGCGCCTTGGTGCCATCGATGACGGTGCCGCCGCGGATCAGCAGGTCGTAGTGGGGAAGTTTTTCGGACACGGAAAGATCCTTTCTTTCTTCTTCAGCGGAAATGGCAGGCAACCCAGTGGCTGCCGTTCGCGGACGACGGTCGCTCGGTCAGCTCGGGCGTCTTCTCCTTGCACACAGCCTGCGCCATCGGGCAACGCGTGTGGAAGCGGCAACCCGAAGGCGGGTTGGCGGGGCTCGGCGGATCGCCCTGCAGCAGCATGCGGCGCGCAGGTGTGCGCGGGTTGGGCACGGGCACGGCCGACAGAAGAATCTCGGTGTACGGATGCAGCGGCGAAGAGAACAGCGTGTCGCGGTCTGCGATCTCCACGATGTGTCCCAGGTACATCACGGCCACGCGATGGCTGATGTGCCGCACCACCGCAAGGTCGTGCGCCACGAAGAGATACGCGATGCCGAACTCGGCCTGCAGGTCCATCAGCAGGTTGACCACCTGCGCCTGCACCGACACGTCGAGTGCCGACACCGGTTCGTCGCACACGATCAGCTTCGGGTTCAGCGCCAGTGCCCGCGCAATGCCCAGCCGTTGCCGCTGTCCGCCCGAGAACTCGTGCGGAAACCTCTTCGCCGCCTCGGGCCGCAGCCCAACGCGCGAGAACAGCCACTGCACGCGCTCGCGCCGCTCGGCCGCCGCGCCCATGCTGAAGTTGCGCAGAGGCTCGGCCACGATGTCACCAGCCGTCAGGCGCGGATTCAGCGAGGCATACGGGTCCTGAAAAATAATCTGCAGCTGCCGCCGGCGCATGCGCATGTCCTCGGCGGACAGCGTCAGCAGCTCTTCGCCCTCGAGCTGCACCGAGCCCGAGGTCGGCTCGACCAGTCGCATGACCGACTTGGCCGTGGTCGTCTTGCCGCAGCCCGATTCGCCGACCAGCGACAGCGTTTCGCCGCGCGCAACGGAGAACGACACGCCATCAACCGCCTGGATCGAAGGCCTGGCCGGCCGCAGCCAGCGCTTGGGCGAGATGTAGTGCTTGCGCAGGTTGCGCACCTGCAGCAGTGGCGTTGCAGCGGTCGTCGTCATGCGGCCATCTCCTCGGTACCTGCCCAGTGTTCTTCGACTGCAAAGCACGCCACCACATGGTCGCCGCCTTGCTGCACGAGCTGCGGCGTCTCGGCGCGGCAGCGTTCGCGCGCTTGGCTGCAGCGCGCCGCAAAGGCGCAGCCGCGCCCCAGTTCGTGCGCGGCCGGCACCAGCCCCGGAATCTCGGTGAGCCGCGTGCTCGCGGTGTTCATCGCGGGCATCGAGGCCATCAGTGCGCGCGTGTAGGGGTGCAGCGGGCGGTCGAACAGGTCGATCACGTCTGCCTCTTCCACCTTCTTGCCGGCATACATCACGACCACGCGGTCGCAGCTTTCTGCCACCACGCCCAGGTCGTGCGTGATCATCACCACGCCCATGCCCAGCTCCTTCTGCAGGCGCTTGATGAGGTCGAGGATCTGCGCCTGGATCGTCACGTCGAGCGCCGTCGTCGGCTCGTCGGCGATCAGCACTTCGGGGTTGCAGGCCAGGGCCAGCGCGATCATCACGCGCTGGCGCATGCCGCCCGAGAGCTGGTGCGGGTACTCGTTCACGCGCCGCTCAGGCTCGGGGATCTGCACCACGCGCAGCATCTCGACCGCGCGCTTCATCGCATCGGCGCGGCTGGCCTTCTGGTGCAGCTGCACCGTCTCGGCGATCTGCCGGCCCACGGTGAGCACCGGGTTCAGCGATGTCATTGGCTCCTGGAAGATCATCGAGATGCGGTTGCCGCGAATCTGCCGCATTTCGCGTTCGCTGAGCTGCATCAGGTCGGTGCCGCGCAGCCGCACCGCGCCCATGTGGCGCCCGGGCGGCGTGGGCACCAGCCGCAGGATCGACAGCGCCGTCACGCTCTTGCCGCAGCCCGATTCGCCGACCACGCCGAGCGTGCGGCCTGCACGCACCGTGTACGAAACCCCGTCGACCGAACGCACCACGCCCGCCAGCGTGTGGAAGTGCGTGCGCAGGTTGTCGACTTCGAGCAGTGGCTCGCCGGGGGCGAGGGCGGTGTGGGACATGGTGAGCGTCATGACATGTCCTTCACAGTTGCCGCGCCAGGCGCGGGTCGAGCGCATCGCGCAGGCCGTCGCCGAGCAGGTTGATCGCCAGCACCGTCGCCGCCAGCAGCAGCCCCGGGTACAGGATGATGTGGAACGCCACCGTCACGAAGTTGCGGCCCTCGGCCATCATGTTGCCCCAGCTGGGCGTCTGCGAAGGCACGCCTACGCCGAGGAACGATAGCGCGGCTTCGGTCAGCACGGCGGCCGCCGCCACGAAGGTGGCCTGCACCACCAACGGCGCCACGATGTTCGGCAGCACGTGGCGCACCAGGATCACCGGCAGCCGCGTGCCCACCGCATGTGCTGCCTCCACGAACAGCTGCTCGCGTAACGTGAGCGCGAGCGATCGCACCAGCCGCACCACGCGCGGGATCTCGGGCACCGTGATGGCGATGATCACTGTCGCGAGGCTGGCACGCGTCACCGCCATGAGCGCGATGGCCAGCAGGATGCCGGGAATGGCCATGAGCCCGTCCATCACCCGCATGATCGGCCCGTCCGCCCAGCGCACGAAGCCCGACACCAACCCGAGCGCAATGCCGAAGCAGGTGGCCAGCACCGCGACCGCGGCGCCCACGATCATCGACACGCGCCCGCCCCACACGGCGCGGCTGAACACGTCGCGGCCCAGCGCATCGGTGCCGAACCAGTGCTCGCCGGAGGGCGGCTGCATGCGCGCGAGCGGGTCGATGTCTTGCGGATCGTGCGTGGCGATCCACGGCGCGGCAATGGAGAGAATGGCCACCGCGATCAGCAGCAGCGCGCCGATGATCAGCGTCGGGTGCTTGCGCACCCAGCGCCAGCGCGGCGGCACGAAGGGGGCTTCGTCGTCGGCCGCGGCGTCGGGTGTCTGGATGGTGTTCAAGGGAAGGACCGTGGACATTGCGTGGGGTTCTTCTTCATCAGTACTGGATGCGCGGGTCGAACAGGCGGTAGCTCAGGTCGATCAACAGGTTGATCAGCACGTACACCCCCGCCGAGAGCAGCAGCACGCTCTGGATCACCGGATAGTCGTGCCGCTGCACCGAATCGATCACGAGCCGGCCCACGCCCGGAATGGCGAACACCGTTTCGGTGACGACCACGCCGCCGATCAGCAGCGCGATGCCCGCGCCGACAGTGGTGGCGATGGGAATGGCCGCGTTGCGCAGCGCATGCCCCAGCACCGGCAGCACGCCCAGGCCCTTGGCGCGCGCGGTGCGGATGTAGTCCTCGTGCAGCACTTCGAGCACGGTGGCGCGCGTCATGCGCGTTACCAGCGCGATGTACACCAGCGCGAGGTTCACGCAGGGCAGCACCAGCGAACGCAGCCATTCGCCCGGGCCCTCGGCAAAGTGCACATAGCCCTGCACCGGAAACCACGGCAGCTGGACCGCGAAGCTGTACACCAGCAGGTAGCCCACCAGGAACACCGGTACCGAGAACGCCAGCACCGCGAACAGCATCACCAGCCGGTCGATCCAGCTGCCAGCGCGATGCGCCGCGAGCGTGCCCAGGGGCACCGACACCACCAGCGTGATGAGCATGGTCAGCGCCGCGATCGACACCGTCGGCTCCAGCCGCTGCCCCAGCAGTTGCGCCACCGGCATCTGCGTGAAGATCGAGGTGCCGAGGTCGCCGGTGAACAGTTTGCCGACCCACAGCGCGAACTGCTGCCACAGAGGCAGGTTCAGGCCGAGCGCGGCGCGCAGCTTCTCGATGTCCTCGGTGGTGGCGAGGTCGCCCGCGATGAGCGCGGCCGGGTCGCCCGGCGACAGGTGGATCAGCAGGAACACCACCACGGCCACCACTGCCATGACCGGGAGCGTCGAGAGAAAGCGTCGAACGATGTAGCCCATGGCGATGTCTTTTGCTGGTGCTTCGTCTTACTTGTCGAGCACCCAGACCGTCGGCAGGCCGGCCCAGAGTTTGTCCAGCCCCTTGAGGCTGGCGCGCGCGGCGAACGCGGCCGAGTACTGGCCCGCGTTGATGTACGGCACGGCTTCGTAGGCGCGGCGCTGGAAGGCGTCGAGCAGCTCCTTGCGCTTGGCCGGCACGGTCTCTTTCAGCCATGCGGTGCGCAGCTCGTCGAGCGGTTTGTCGCAGGGCCAGCCGGGCAGCGTGTTGCCGCACGCCGCGCCCAGGTAGGCGTTGGCGATGGGCGAGTTGGCGTCGAATTCGCCGGCCACGGTGACGTACATGTTCCAGCCACCGGCGTCGGCCGCGTCGCGCTTGGCACGGCGCGCGCCGATGGAAGCCCAGTCCATGCTCTGCGCGTCGACGTTCAGGCCGATGCTCTTCATGGTCTGCGCGGCCATCAGCGCCTCGGCGTTGAGGTAGGGTACGTCGCTGGGCACCATCAGCACCACCTTCTCGCCCTTGTAGCCGGAGGCCGCGAGCAACTGCTTGGCCTTGGCCACGTCGGCCTTGCGGTAGGGGTCGGCACCGGCGGCCGTGTCGTTGGGGCTGCCGCAGATGAAGTAGGTGGCGCAGTAGGCCATGCGCATGTCCAGCGGGAAGCCCATGGCCGCCACGAAGCGTTCCTGGCTCACTGCCTGCAGCAGCGCCTGGCGCACCTTCGGGTTGTCGAAGGGCGGGTGCAGCTGGTTCATCACCAGGAAGCCCTGGTAGGTGCCGAAGGCGCCGATCTTCACGCCGGTGTCTGTGCGCAGCGGCGCGATGTAGTCGGGCGGCAGCTGTTCGATGAGGTCGACCTCGCCGCGCTTCAGAGCGGCCACCGCGCTGTTGGCGTCGGGCAGGTAGAGCCATTCGACGCGATCGAAGCTGCTCTTCTTGCTGCCCGACAGGCCGCTCGGCGGCTCGCTGCGCGCCACGTAGTTGGGGTTGCGCACGAACACCGTCTTGTTGCCCGGCACCCACTCGTCGCGCTTGAAGATGAAGGGGCCGGAGCCCAGCACCTCGGTCAGCGGCGCGGTGGCCGGCATCTTGGCCAGCCGCTCGGGCAGGATCACCGGCGGAAAGCCCGAGGGCTTGGCCAGCGCCTCGAGCACCATGCCGAAGGGCTCGTTGAGCGTGAGCGTGAAGCTGCGCGCATCGGTTGCCTTCCACTCGGCACCGCTCGCCGCCATCGCGCGGCCCAGGCTGTCGCGTGCGGCCCAGCGCTGCAGCGAGGCGATGGCGTCGGCCGAGGTGACGGCGCTACCGTCGGAGAACTTGAGGCCCGGGCGCAGCGTGAAGCTCCACTGCTTGCCGTCTTTCGAGGTCGTGTACTTGTCGACCATCTGCGGCTGGGGCTTGCCGCTCGCATCCTGCGCGAACAGCGTGTCGTAGACCATGTAGCCGAAGTTGCGCGAGATGTACGCCGTGGTGAAGGTCGGGTCGAGGATCTTCAGGTCGGCGTGCGCCACCACCTTCAGCGTCTTGGGAGGCGGCGTCTGGGCGAACGCCGGAAGGGAAAGCACCAGGGCAGCGAGGGCGGCAAGCGTTCGTCGTTTCATCGTCGGTTCTCCGGTCGGGGGCGAAGGAAAGGAAAAGAGGTCAGGCGGCGACGCCGATCGGCCACTTGGGCAGGCGGGCCTTGCGGTACGGCAGCGTGTTCAGGTCGAGCGTCACGGCGCCCGGTGCGCCCGCGTAGATGACGTGCTTCGCCACCTTGGAGTACGAGGCATAGAAGTGCTGCGACGACTTCACGACGATGATCTTCTTCGCGGCGAGGTCGCAGCCCAGCTGCGTGAACAGGTCGGTGCCCATCGCCTGGTTGCGCAGCGTGATCAGCACGATCTCGATGCCGTTCGCCTCGATCAGCGCGCTGTCGCCCATCAGCGTGGGCGTGCCGGCTAGGCCCGTCATCACCAGGTCATGCTTCAGCGCCTTCACGGTGCATTCCAGATCCAGCGGATCGCCAGAGAGCGGACTGATCTTGCCGCCGATGCGCATCTGCAGCCTGGCGCCCACGCCTGCGTCGAATGCGATGCGCACCGCGATCGGGTCCCACAGCGGGCCCAGCGCCGCGTTGGTGATGCCGCGCTCGACCATGCGGCGCAGGATGAAGGTGGAGTCGCTTGCCGCGCCGCCGCCGGGGTTGTCCGCACCATCGGACAGCACCACCGGGCCGCCGTCGAAGGCCAACGCCTCGTCGAGCGATGCATCGATGCTCGGGTAGTTGACCGTGAGGCCGTCGCGCATGGCGATGACTTCGTCGGCGAGCTGGCGCGCAAGAGCGTCGGCCTGGGCCTGGTTGCCATCTGTGTAGACCAACACCTTGGTGCCCATCTCGGGCACGTCGCCCCAAGAGAAGCCATGCGTGAGCGAGACCGACAGCACGCCGTTCTTGCCCTCGAGCGACTGCATGCGCTCGACGAAGCCGCGCGCCGGCTGGCGCGAGGTATGGACCGTGACGATCATGTCGCAGTCGACCACCGCAGCCACCGGCTTGACCTTGCCTTCGACCATGGCGGCGCAGAGGTCCACCAGCTCCAGCCCGCGTTCGAGTACGTCGGTGTGCGGGTACTCCTTGAACGAGATCATCAGGTCGGAGTTCTGCACCATCGCGGGCGTGAGGTGGTTGTGCGGGTCGAGCTCCGCGCCGATCACCACGCCAGGCCCGACGATCTGTCGCACGCGCGCCAGCAGGTCACCTTCGCAGTCGTCGTAGCCGTCGGCCACCATCGCGCCGTGCAGGCCGAGCAGCACCATGTCGACTGGCAGTACAGCACGCAGATCGTTCAGCAGTTCGTCGCGCAGCGTTTCGTAGGCGTGGCGCGTGGTGGTGCCGCTGGGCTGCGCGCCGGCCACCATGCCTTCGAAGAGCGTCCAGTCCTTGTCGGCGCCGCGCATGCGCGCGGCCCACAGCGGGCCCGAGAACAGAGTCATCGCTTCGGGGTGCTTGCCGGCGGGGAAGTAGCCACGGTCCTTGAAGGAGGCGAGGCCGGTCGGCATCGGGCCGAAGGTGTTGGTTTCGGTGGCGAGGGAGGCACTGAAGACGCGCATGGTGATGTCTCTTGGAGTGGGTTGTTTTTTTGTCGTGCGTCCGCGCTCAGGCCATGGCCGTGCGCAGCCGCTGCGGGCCCAGCATCTCGGCCGTGAGCCCGAAGGAGGCGATGCGCTCCGGCAGCGGCAGTCCGCGTGCCAGCGCGGCGCAGGCCTCACCCATGGCCGCCGATGTCTGAATGCCGTAGCCGCCTTGCGCCGCCACCCAGAAGAAGCCGGGCACGCCGGGCTCGAAGCCGCCCACCAGGTCGCCGTCGGCCACGAAGGAGCGCAGGCCGGCCCAGGTGCGCGTGGGCCGGCGAATGGCGAGCGTGGTCGCTTCCTCGATGCGGTGCATGGCGATGGCGATGTCCATCTCTTCGGGCTGTATGTCCTGCGGCTCGACCGGATCGGCATTGGCCGGCGAGCCGAGCAGCATGCCAGCGTCGGGCTTGATGTACCAGCCCTCGTCGGCACCGAACACCATGGGCCAGTGCGCGACGCTCTGGCCTTCGGGCGGCGCGAAGATGAAGGCCGAGCGCCGGCGCGGCTCGATGCCCAGCTGCGGCACGCCCGCCATGCGCGCGACGGTGTCGACCCATGCGCCCGCCGCGTTGAGCACCACGGGCGCCTCGTACACGGCGCCGCCGGCCTCCACGCGCCAGCGCTCGCCCACGCGCTCGATGGCCGTCACGCCGGCATCGCACACCAGCTTGCCGCCAGCGCGCCGCATGCCGCGCAGGTAGCCCTGGTGGATGGCGTGCACGTCCATGTCGGACGCATCGGGTTCGTACACCGCGCCCATCACTTGCTCGGGGCGCAGCGCCGGCACCATCTCGCGGGCCTGCTCGCCGCTCAGGCGCGAGGCGCCGGTGTCCATGGCGCGCAGCACCTCCCAGTGGGCTTCGAGCTCGGCCATGTGCTCGGCACCCGCGACCATCATCGCGCCGCGCGGCGTGAGCAGCGGGTGCTCCGAGAAGCCTTCGGGCGGATGTTCGAGGAAGGCGCGGCTCGCCATGGTGAGGGCGCGCACCTGCGGAGTGCCGTAGCTTTCCATGAAGAGGGCGGCGGAGCGGCCGGTGGAGTGGTAGCCCGGCTGCGACTCGCGTTCGAGAAGGATCACGCTGGCATGCGGTGCGAGCCAATGGGCCACCGAAGCCCCGGCGATGCCGCCGCCGATCACGAGGAAATCTGCCACGACGGGCGTTGGAGTGCTGGAAGTCATCGGCAAAAAGTGTAGGTAGAAATTTGCGGATACGCAAATTGATTTGGTGGCACCAAGGGGAAACCATGGTGCACCGCTTCGGTGAAATTTGCGTCAACGCAATTTGCGTATACGCAACTTCCGCGCCTGCGTCACGCGGGTTGGCATGGATGGCGCACCGCCCGGCTGGCAGAATCCACTTGCATCACAAGAGAAAGCCAAGCGTGAATCCACACACAGGGACCAGGACGGCGACAAAGCCGAAGGACGAGCCGCCCACGCTGGACCGCACCACTTTCGGTCATCGCCTGCGCAGCGCGCGCAAGCGTTTCGGCTGGACGCTGGCACAGCTGGCCGAGCGCTCGGGCGTGTCGATCACCACCATCTCGCGCGCCGAGCGCGGCCAGTTGGCGTTGGGTTATGAAAACTTCACCGCGCTGGGCCGCGCGCTCGAGATGGACATGAACGCGATGTTCGCGGGTGCCGGCGTCAAGCCCGCGCAGCTCGACGGGCCGGTGGTCACGCGCGCGGGCAAGGGCGTGGTGTACCGGGGGCTGTCGATTGCCTACGAGTTCCTCGGCACCACGGCGGCGGGCAAGCAGATGAGCCCCATCGTGGGCACGGTGCATGCGCGGCGCATCCACGGACCGGAAGACTTCGTGCGCCATGCGGGCGAAGAGTTCGCCTATGTGCTGTCAGGCGAGATCGAGGTGCACTTCGACAACGGCGAAGTGCTGCACATGGCGCGCGGCGACTCGCTGTACTTCGACAGCCGCCTCGGCCATGCGTACATCAGCGTGAGCCGCCAGCTCGCGCGGATCGTGGGCATGACCATCGGCGAGAGCCGGCACATGCAGTCCGCGCGTGAGGGCGAGGCGCGCAAGGCGCCGGCGCCGGCCAAGCCCGCGGCACCCAAGACCGTGAAGGCCAAGGCGCCAACAAGCGGAAAGGGCGCCTAGCCCTCAGGAGAAATACGCGGGATAGTCCGTGCCGTCGAGGCCCGGCACCACCGCCTTCAGCGGATCGTTGCCATTGCCCTGCAGCTGATCCGCCGCGTAGTCGGTAACGCACCCTGCCAGCAGCTGCCGCGGGTCTTCGAGGATCACGCGCATGCGGGTGTTGAGCGCATGCCAGTCCTCCGGTCCACCGATGGCGGGCATCTCGCTGACTTCGGTGGTGTCGGGCTGCAGCACCGGCCGGCCGCCACGCCCGGGGGCGAAGCGCGGATAGCCCTCGTACATCATCGGCCCCAGGTCGCTCATGGCCCGTGTCGCCCACCAGAGCTTGCGCATCGGCGCCTCGTGGGCAGACACGGCCGCCAGGTCGACGGGGTAGGTGAAGGTGGGCGCCGGTGCATGCGGTGCGATGTACACGCGCTCCAGCGGCAGTGCATGGTGCGACGAGGCGAGGATCATCGAGCACACGGCGTTGGTGCTCCAGGTGACGCCCGCGGTGGGGCGGCCCTGCCTGCCCACGATCAGCACCATGGCGTTCGCCCAGTCGATGCGGTGGCGCTCGAACCACGCGATCACGCGGTGTCCGGTGTCGAGGCCGACGAGGAAGAAGGTGGCGATCATCACCTTGTTCATCGGCACGCTTGCGCCGACGGCATCGCCCGTGGCTTCGAGGTAGTGCGTGCGCAGGTCGGCGGCAGTGAGGGTTTCGGGGTGGGCGAGGGCGCGTGCGATGTAGCGCTCTGTGACTTCGCAGGCGTAGTGCACCATGTTCGCGATGGCCGTCTCGCGGCCCCGGTAGGCGGGCACCGCGATGTCGTCGCGCCAGAGCGCCACGCTGTTCGCTTCACGCGCGGCCACGGTGGCGGCCAGCAGGCGTTCGGTTTCGCTGCGCCACAGCGTGCCTTCGGGGTCGAGTTCGCGCAGCCGCACCAGCGAGGCCAGTGCGGGGCCAAGGTGCGATACCGCCGCCAGCTCCTTGAAGCCGCGCGTCGTGAGCCGGTAGCCCTCGACCTCCGGCGGCCTGCCCCTGCCGGGGAACAGGATGAAGTCGGCCGCTGTGGCAACGATCAGCGCCGCGTCGGGCGCGGCCTCGGCGGTGGCGTGCGTCATCTTCGCGCCGATGCTGTCGGCGCTCGCGGTGTAGGTCTCGAAGAGGCGCAGGAACTCGGGGCTCTGGAAGTTGGGGTTTGCCGTCATGGTGTGGCTCCTGTCTATGCGCCGAGCCGGTACACCTTGCTCGGCGTGCGAAAGCGGATGTCGGCGCCGAGGCTGTTGGTCACCACCAGGTAGGCGTGGCCGTTGTCTTCGAAGGCGCAGGCATCGGTGGCGCCGGAGGTCGGAAACTCCCGCTGCGGCGCCAGCTTGCCGTCGGCGAAGCGGTAGCCAACCGAGGTCAGCGAAGTGATGGGCGCCTCGCGGCTGCCGAGCAGGAAGTTGATCTGCACCAGCTCGCCGCCCTGCGCATCTTCGCGCCAGACAAACTCGCGCCCGCCGGGGCCGCTCAGCGTCTGGTGCGCGACGAAGCCGGTGCCGTTCCAGCGCAGCAGCACGGTGTCGTCGTGCAGGCAGGCAAAGGCCAGCCAGGCTTCGCCCTGTGCCTCGAAGAACTGGAAGGCGCGGCCGGTCTTGCCGTCGAGCAGCTGGAAGTCTTCGAAGCGCGTGCCGCTCCACAGCATGACGCGCGAGCGCGCGACATGGTCGGCATAAGCCAGGAAGCGCTGCCCGCCAATCTCGAAGAACGCGAAGTTGTAGCCCCAGGTCGAGTCGATGACCTGGAATTCGGCGAAGCGCTCGCCGTTCCATTCGTAGATGGCCGACTTCGACGGATTCCGGGCTTCGGTGCCTTCCATTGCCACGCCTTGCGCGAGCGCGAGGAAGTGCCGTTCGCCGATGGCGAAGTGCGTCCATTGCTTGGCTGCGAAAGTGGGCACGCGCTGGAACTCGGTGAACGCGCCGTCCTTCAGTTCGAAGATGACCGAGTCGACGTTGAGCTCGTACGGGCCGGCGCCCGACTTCAGGCTGGCGGTGGCCAGGAAGGCGCGGCCGCCGATCTCGAAGAACTCCGCGTCCTCGCCCCCCGGCACGGGCAGTCGCGCGTGCGGCACGAAGGCTTCGTCCTGCCAGCGGTAGACCAGCGCGTCGATGTCGCTGTTGCCCACGGTGATCATTGCGGGCTGCCCCGGCACGTCGACCGCGAGCTGCGGCACCACGAGGTAGCGCGTGCCGCCGTGAATGAAGGTCTCCGCCGCGCGCGCGCCGGAGGTGTCGAGGTCCTGGATGTTTTTCATCGCGGTCGTTCTTTCGTTCGGCATTCGCACCTTACTGCGGTATCGGCGCAAAGCCGAACAGCCGCGCCGGGTTGTCCACCAGGATGCGCTGGCGCGCCGGTGCGGCGGGCGCCCATGGCGCGAGCAGGTTCAGCAGCTCGCCGGTATCGCGTGCGCCGTCGGGAATGTGCGGCCAGTCGCTGCCCCAGATGGTGCGTTCTGGCAGAGCGTCGACGATGGCGTGCGCCAGCGGGCGCAGCTTTTCGAAGTTGCCGTCCTTGGCCACGCGGTAGGGGCCGGAGAGCTTCATCCAGCCGCGCCCGTCGGCCAGCACCCGCAGCAGGCGGTCGAAGTCCTGCCGCGTGAGGCCGTCGCTCTCGAGCATGTAGCCCATGTGGTCGATGACGAAGTCGGCGTCGATGTCGCCCAGGTACGGAATGAGGTCGCGCACCACCCAGCCCGGCGTGTAGAACTGCAGGTGCCAGCCCAGCGCCTTCGTCATGTGCACGCTGCGCTGGATGTACTGCACCAGCTCGGCGGTCGGCAGGCCCGAGCGCAGGAACAGGTCGAGCCGCAGCGCGCGCACGCCGCGGCGGTGCATGTCGTGCAGCGTGTCTTCGGTGACGCTGTCGGCCACCATGGCCACGCCGCGCGCACGCTCGCCTGCGATGTCCAGGGCGTCGAGCATGCAGCGGTTGTCCGTGCCGTAGAAGCTGGGCTGCACGATCACGTAGCGCGCCAGGCCCAGCGACTCGCACATGGCGTCGAGCTTGGTGAGCGGGCCGTCGGGCAGCGTGTAGTGCGGCTGGTCGACGTGCGGGTAGCGGTCTTCGCTTTCGAACACGTGCACGTGCGAGTCGCAGGCGCCGGCAGGCACGGTGAAGGAGGGGCGCGCCAGCGTTTCGGGTGTGCGCATGGGCGTGGAAGTGAGGATCTGGGAACTCATGATGTCGAAGGAAAAAGATGAGAGGAAAAAATCGATGAAGGCTCATTCGAGCGAGATGCCGCCAGCGGCAATCAGCCGGCGGTTGCGCTCGAGTTCGGCGGCGACGGTGCGGCGCATCGTCTCGGCGTCGGGCGTGACCGGCGCGAAGCCCTGTGCCTCGAGCGCCTTGAGCGTCTCGGGCCGGGCCAGCACCTCGCGCAGCGCCGCGGTGGTCCGTTGCCGCGCAGCCGCCGGCACACCGGCCGGCAGCACGATGCCGACCCATGAGCGGTAGGTGTAGTTGCGCAGCGCGTCGATGCCGGTCTCCGCGAAGCTCGGCACCGCGGGCAGCGCAGCCCAGCGGGTCGATGCGGTGGCGGCCAGCGCCAGCGCGCGGCCGTTTGCCACGAAGGGCACGATGGGCGAAGTGACGTAGGCCATCATGTCGACCTCGCCCGCGATCAACGCATTCATCGCCTGCGCCTCGCCCTTGTAGGGCACGTGCCGCGCCGTGATGCCGAGCGTGTGCAGCAGCTCCTCGCTCTGCAGGTGCAGGCTGGTGCCGACGCCGAAGGAGGCATACGTCAGCGCGCCGGGGTGTGCCTTCGCATAGGCCACGAGCCCCGGCATGTCGGTCACGGGCAGGTCGGCGCGCACCGCCAGCACGCCGTCGTTGAAGGCGACGATGCCGAGCGGATCGAAGTCCTTGAGCGGGTCATAGCCCGCCGCCTTGTCGACCACCGGATTGACCGATGCGATGGAAGGCGAGACCGCGATCAGCGTGTGACCGTCGCGCGCGGCCCGCAGCGCCGCCTGCATGCCGATCTTGCCGGCCGCTCCGCCCTTGTTCTCGACCACCACCGGCTCGCCCAGCACGGAAGACAGGCCCTGCGCCACGATGCGTGCGACGCGGTCGATGGGGCCACCCGGCGGCGTCGGCACGACGAGGGTCGTCGCTCCTTGTGCAACCTGGGCGAATGCCGAGCCTGGCAAGGCCAGCATGCCGAGCAGCAGTGCGAGCACGCCACCTGTGCGGCGCAGGGCTGCTTCAGCGCACGACCGCATCGCCGTTCTCCACGCCGACCGAACTCAACGCCTTCGCGACGCGCTCGTGCGCGGCGGCCAGCAGCATGTCGGTGTCGATGCCGGTCATGAGGAAAGGTGCCGCGCCGCGGTGCACCAGCTCGGCCGAGTAGGCTGCGTCGGCAATGCCGCCGATGGCGACCGGCTTGCCCACGCGCAGGCAGGCGGCCAGCGCCGTCTCGTGCGCGGCGCGCACCAGCGGGTGCTTGAAGTCGCCGGCCACGCCCAGCTCGGCGCTCAGGTCGTTGGTGCCGATGCCCACGATGTCGATGCCCGGCACCGCGGCGATGCGCTCGATGTTCTCGATGCCCAGCGGGCTTTCGATCAGCACCTTCAGCGCAGTGGCGCGGTTCATGGCGACGTTGAAATCCGCCGCAGCCATCTTGCGATAGCCCACGTGCGGCAGCGTGCCGATGGCCGAGCGATGGCCCAGCGGCGGAAAGCGGCAGGCAGCCACGAGGTCTTCGGCCTGCGCCACGGTTTCGATACGCGGCGCGATGATGCCGCCCGCGCCACCGTCGAGCAGCCGGCCGATCACGCCGTACTCGCGCTCGGGCACGCGCACGAAGGGCATGAGGCCGATGTCCATTGCAGCGGCGCAGATCTGCACGGCCGCGTCGATGGCGATGCTGCTGTGCTCCAGGTCCACCCAGATTGCGTGGTGGCCGCTGGCCTTGGCGATGCGTGCGATGTCGGGCGTGCGCGAGGCGCGGATGCCGAGCGCCGCCACCGGCAGGCGCTGGCGCAGTCGGCTCACGACGAGGTTGGTCGATGCGGCGTCGGCGGACGCCGTTGCGCTGTCTTGCACCATGCGGGTTCTTCCTTTGTCTCTGTGGTTGTAAAGGTGTGAAGGGATGCTAGAGAATGGGTGTCATATCCGGAAATACCGGATTCGGATTGCATTCGATACGCTGGAGATATCGTGGAACTTCGACACCTGCGCTACTTCGTCGCCGTGGCGGAAGAACTCAACTTCACCCGCGCCGCGGAACGCCTCTACATGGCACAGCCGCCGCTGAGCACGCAGATTCGCGGGCTCGAAGAAGAGCTGGGCGTGCAGCTCTTCGAGCGCGACAAGCGCCGCGTGTATCTCACGCAGGCCGGGCGGCACTTTCTCGACCGGGCGCGCACCATCCTTGCCTCGGTGCAGAACGCGAAGGACGAAGTGCAGAGCGCGGCGGCGGGCGAGGTCGGCAAGCTCAACGTGGGCTTCACTGCGTCGTCGATGCTCACGACGGCGCTGCCATCGGGCATTCGCCAGTACCGCGCGAGCTTTCCGGCGGTCGAGCTGCAGTTGCGGGAAATGGCGTCGATGCATCAGCTCGACGCCATCAATGCCCGCGAGCTCGACCTCGGCGTGCTGCGCAAGCCCAATGTGAGCATTCCGGTGGGCGTGACCATCGAGGAGTGGTACTCGGCGCCGCTGGTCGCGGCGATGCCGCAGCAGCACGTGCTCACGCGTGGCAAGGGCATCCACATCCGCGAACTGAAGGACGTGCCGCTGATCGTCTATCCGCGCGACGCGGGCATCGGCCTGTACTGGAAGGTGCAGGAGCTGTGCGCCAAGGCGGGCTTCCGCCCGGCGGTGATGCACGAGACGCGGGAGGCCTCGACCATGGTCGGGCTGGTGGCGGCGGGCTTCGGCGTGGCCATCGTGCCGGCCGACACGCAGTGCATCCAGCTCGAAGGGGTGCTGTACAGCCGCATCCTCGACAAGGACGCGGTGTCGAGCCTGTATCTGGGCTACCGCGATGCAGACGCCAATCCGCACCTCGACAGCCTGTTGCGGCTGTTGCGCGGCACGCAGGTCGCGTCGAGCCGCAAGCGCTGACAACGATCTGTCAGCCGCGCGGCTTGCGGTAAGCGATCCAGCCCAGGGCCGCCGCCGCCACGAAGGCCGGGATCGCGGCGAGCAAGAACAGCTGCCCCCACGGCAACTTCGCCCCCACCAGCAGCCCACCGACCAGCGGCCCCACGATGGAGCCGATGCGGCCGACCGACATCGACAGCCCCACGCCGGTCGCGCGCACGCTCGCCGGGTAGTAGTGCACGCACAGCGCGGGGATGTTCATCTGCCCGCCGATCACCAGCAGGCCGATGGCGAACACCAGGCAGAAGGCGGCGACCTCGCTGCCGACGATGTGGAAGCCGAAGAAGGGCACGAGCGCGGCGCCCAGCGCCAGGCACAGCGCCACCGGTCCGAAGGGGCTGCGCCGCGCCACCACGAAGGACATGGCGAAGGCGCCGGCCACGCCGCCCACGTTGAGCATCACACCGGCGAGCGCCGAGCGCTGCGGGCTCATGCCGTTCATGGCGAGCACGCTGGGCGTCCAGCTCAGCAGGAAGTAGCTGACCAGCAGGATCATGAAGGCGGCGGTGGCGATCAGCACCGTGCCGGGGCCGCGTCCTTCGGCGACGAGTTCGGCGAGCGGGCGCTTGGCATGGGCGGGGTTTGCGTCCGCTGCCGTGGTGCTCGTGCGCCCCGACTCGGATATTGCGAACACCAGCGGCAGCAGCGCCAGCGCGAGCGTGCCACCACCGATGAAGATGCCGCGCCAGCCCACCGACTGCATCAGCGCCGCCGTGATGGCGCCGCCGGCCACGGCCCCAATGGGAAAGCCCAGGAACATGCGCGAGACCGTCGCGCTGCGTTGATCCGGATGCGCATGCTCGGCCGCCAGTGCCGAAATGGTGGGAATCGCGCCGCCAAGGCCGATGCCAGAGAGAAAGCGCCACAGCATCAGCTGCTCCGGGCTGGCCGATGTCGCGCTCAGCAGGATGAAGCCGCCTGCCACCAGGATCGAAGCGAGCAGCAGCCGACGGCGGCCGAAGCGGTCGGCCGCCGCACCCACGCTGAGTGCGCCCACCACCGCGCCCGCGAAGCTCACGGCGAACACCTTGCCGAAGGCGCCGGGTGGCATGCCCCATTCCTTGGAGATGAGCGGTGCGACGAAGGACAGCATCAGCGTGTCGTAGCCGTCGATCAATGCGATCAGGAAGCAGACGACGATCGAGAAGCGGCTGGCGTAGGGGAGGGCGCGTGGCGGGCGGCTGGCCCCGGCGAGTGGAAGCGATGACATGTTTTTGTCTCCTGATGGATGCAGCTGCTCTTTGGCGCTGATGCGGCCGATGCTAGGAGCCGCCATGCATATCCACAAATACATTTTCCGGAATGCATTGCGGTAGCTTTTGCGTATGGAGCCCTGCGGCGGACCAGTCGGGCAAACCCTGTCGTTGCCGTGTCCCCGATTTGCTCGCACGGCACGAGCGCGTAGCTATGCTGTGTGCCGTCATTCACTCCCGAGAAAAACACCATGAGCTTGCGTTTGTCCTCCTTCCCGCTTCGTTCCATGGCCCTGGCCTGCAGCCTGGCGCTCGGTGTCGTCGCCGGTGCACACGCCGCGCCCGATGCGAAGCTGCTCGCCGCCGCCGAGAAGGCACAGCCCGCGGTGATCGACAACCTCAAGGAGATGGTGCTGATCGAATCGGGCAGCCTCAACGTCGATGGCCTGCTCAAGATGGCGGACGTGGTGGAAGGGCGCCTGAAGGCTGCCGGCTTCAAGACCGAGCGCCGCAAGGCCACTGCCGGCGCGGGCGCCGACCTCGTGATCGGCACCATCAAGGGCACGGGCAAGCGCAAGATCATGCTGCAGGGCCACATGGACACGGTGTACGCGCCGGGCATCCTGAGCAGCCAGCCCTACAAGGTCGATGGCAACCGCATCTACGGGCCCGGCATCGCCGACGACAAGGGAGGTCTGGCCGTGATGATGGCCTCGCTGAAGATCCTGGCCGATGCTGGCTGGCGCGACTACGACACGCTCACCGTGCTGATGAATCCCGATGAGGAAGTGGGCTCGGTCGGCTCCGGCGAGTTGATCGCCACGATGGCCGACCAGCACGACACGGTGCTGTCGTTCGAGCCGACGGCGGCGAAGTCGGTAGCCAAGGGCGAGTCGCTGCTGCTGGGCGCGGCCGGCATCGCGCAAGCCACAATGGAAGTGAAAGGCCGCGCGGCACACGCCGGCGCCGCGCCCGAACTGGGCCGCAACGCGCTGTACGAGCTGTCGTACCAGATGCTGCAGACCAAGGATCTCGCCAAGGACATCCCCGGCGTGACGCTCAACTGGACCGTGGCGCGCGCCACTGGCCCGATCAACCAGATCACCGAGAAGGCGCAGGCGCTGGGCGACATCCGCATCACGCAGCCCGGTGCCGAGAAGAAGCTCAACGAGGTGCTGCAGGCGAAGATCGCGGCCGGCAAGCTCATTCCCGATACCGAGACCACGGTGAAGGTGGAAGTGGGCCGCCCGGCCTTCATCGCGGGCGACAAGGGCCGCGCGCTGGCTGAGAAGGCGCAGGCCATCTACAAGGAAATCGACCGCGACCTCGCGCTGACGCCGATGACCGGCGGCGGCACCGACGCGGGCTATGCGGGTCGTTCGGGCAAGGCGACGGTGGTCGAGAGCTTTGGCCTCGCGGGCTTCGGCTACCACGCGCGCGACGAGTACATCGAAGTCGACTCGATCGTGCCGCGCCTTTATCTCGTCACGCGGCTGCTGACCGAGATCGGCAAGAACTGATAGACGGCGTCCGACGGCGCGGGCGCGCTACTGCTGTTGCTGTCCGGGCTCGCCGGGCCGGCCCGGCGGGCGCCGCGCCGCAGCCGCTGCTGCAGCGGCCGCGCGCTGTTGCTGCTGCTGGGCCTGCTGCTGTTGCTGTTGGCGCTGGATCTGTTGTTGTTGCTGCTGCGCCTGTTGCTGGGCGCGGGCCTGCTGTTGCTGCATCTGCTGCTGACGTTGCTGCTGCTGTTGTTGCATCGCCTGTTGCTGCTGTTGCGCGCGCGCGGCCTGCTGCTGTGCCTGTTGTTGCCCCTGTTGCTGGCGGCGTAGCTGCTCCTGCTGGGCTTGCTGCTGCTGCCGGGCCTGGTTCTGGGCCTGCTGCTGTTGTGCTTGTTGGCGCTGGACCTGTTGTTGCTGCTGCTGTGCCTGCTGTTGTGCGCGGGCCAGTTGTTGCGCCTGCTGTTGCTGCTGCATCTGCTGGCGGCGAGACTGTTCTTGCTGGGCCTGTTGCTGGTGCTGTTGTTGCTGGCGTTGCTGTTCCTGCACCGCCTGCTGCTGTTGGCGCTGCTGTTGCTGCGCCTGCTGTTGCGCCAGCTGTGCCTGTTGCACTGGCTGGCCTTGCTGGCGGTGCGCAGGGTCCTGTTGCTGCTGCTGGAGCCGGGCCTGGCGTGCCTGCTGCTGTTGCTCGCGCGCTTGCTGTTGTTGCTGTTGTGCCTGCAACTGCTGGGTCTGCTGCTGCGAACGTTGCTGGGCTTGTTGCTGCGCCTGCTGTTGATGCATCAGGGCTTGCTGCTGGCGGGCCTGTTGCTGCTGCTGTTGTTGCGCAAGCGCCGCTTGTTGTTGTTGTTGCTGGCGTTGCTGTTGTTGCTGCGCAAACAGTGCCTGCTGCTGTTGCTGCTGTTGTGCAGGGCCCGGGTTCACCGCGAAGTTGGGCGGCGCTCCTGGCGGCAACGCGCCGCGCGGCCCGCCATTGTTGTTGTAGACATTGCGCACGTTGTTGTTGACCACCGTGGTCGAGCGCGAGATGTAGGTGCTGTTGTTGTAGACCACGGCCGGCCGGGCGAAGGCCGGCTGCACCGCCGGCCCGCGATCGCGGTCACGCCCGCGCGGTGCGCCCCAGTTCATGTTCCACGAGTGCCAGCCCCAGTCGTGCCGCTCCAGCGCGGCGCCCACGATCACGCCGGCTCCGAACGCGAGCGCACCGGCAGCCGCCACCTGGCCGCCACTGTAGCCCCGCGACACCACCTCGACCGGCGGTGCATAGGCATAGCCGGGATAGATCGGCTGCGGCTCGCCGTAGATGACTTGCGGGTCATAGGCCGGCACGTACACCACGTCGGGCTGCACGGGCTCGATGGTGATGAACTGCGGCGGCGGCTCGATCATCGCTGGGCCTGCGTACACGGGCTGCATGTCCGGCGAGGGCGCGTAGTTCTGCGGCGGCGCGGCGCTGGCCACGCGCAGCTTGTCGTTGTTCTTGAGGCGGCCCGCCTTCGATGCACGCTGGCGCATGACCTGGATCGCGTTCATCACGTCGGCCGGGTCGTTGTAGTAGGCCTGCCCGAGTGCCTCGGTCCACGGGATGTTGCCGGCCATCTGGTCGATGACGGGGCGGAAGGCGGTGAGCGACTTCACGCTCGGGTCCCAGGGCTGCTGGTTGGCCGCGTCGGACAGCGGGCCTGCCTTGAGGTTGCGGTTCTGCGCAAGCCATTCGTGCGCGGCGGTGATCTGCTCGGGGTAGGTGGCACCGGCCAGGACCTGGGCCACCAGCTTGTCGGGGTAGAGCGCGATGGGTGCGACCATCTGGTAGAGCTGCTCGGCTGAGGGCGGCGTGTAGGCGGCCTGCACCGGGGCTGCCGCTGGGGCCGGTGTCTGCGGCACCGAGGGTGCGGGCATGGTGGTCGCCGGATCGGCGGCGGCAGTGGGTGCGGCAGCCGGCGTACTGGGGGTCTTGTCGCAGCCTGCGAGGACCAGAGCGCCGATGCACAGCGAGATCGTCAGCAGTCGCGGGGCGAGGGGGAGATTTGTTGTCATCTGGAGTTCCATGAGGACGCCTGCGTCGTGTCCGGAACTCTTTCAACGGTGCGCGGCAACAGGCGATGACAAAGCCTGCGCCGTGGATGCAACGGTCTGTGTCGGTGGTGCGCCGTCAAACCTGTCGGCGCAGAACCACACGGCAGGGGTTACTTGGCGCCGCCCGTGTACTTGGTGACGGTGGCGGCGCTCACGTGGTAGCCGCTCACGCCCATCATCGAGTCGTTGCGCAGGGTCTGCAGCTTGCCGGTGACCCACACGGTGTCCATGGCGCGGAACTTGGCACCCTTCTGCGGCACCACGTGCAGGATCTGGTTGGCGGGCGGCGGCGGCGTGTGGATGCAGGCGCCGAAGTAGGGCACCAGCAGGAACTCGGTGACTTCGCCCTTGGCCTCTTCGAGCGGCACGATGAAGCCCGGAATCTTGACTTCGGTGCCGTTCATCGCGGGGTTGGTCGGCGCGTTGTTCGACACCTCCTGCATCTTCATGAGCAGCTCGTTGGCGCGCGGGTCGCCATCGTCGAGCGCGCTCAGGTCCATGCCCTTGAACTCCTTGGCCGGGTCCCAGTCCTTGGGCACCAGTTCTTCCCAGGTGATCTGGCGTGGCTGGCCCGGCGTGGCCTTGGCGGCGGCAGGTGCCGCAGCCTTGCCACCCAATGGGTTGGTGGCGGTGGTGTCCTTGGGCGCGGGCTCGGCGGCCCAGGCGGCGGCTGCGAGACCGGCGCCTGCGACCATCATTGAAAGCCGGATGAAAGCTTTGCTCGTGAACGTCGTGTTTGCGATGGGCATGGCAATGGGCATGATTCAAATCCTCGGTGAGAGGCCGTCGGCAAGGGAGAGTCGGTAGGCGCGGATGCCAGGCAAGAGGCTTGCCAGCCATCCAGCGACCAGCAGGCTTGCCATGAGCAGCCATTCGTTCAGTGTAGGTTCTGAAAGGCTCAATGTCAGCCCGAACTGTGCCTGCAGCCATGGCGAGAGCAGGGCGATGCCGAGCACCGCCATCACCACGCCGAAGGCCACGCCCAGCACGGTGACCATCGCGCCTTCGAGTGCGAGCAGCGCCAGCACGTGGCGAAGGCCCGCGCCCACGGCGCGCAGCACGGCGAGTTCGCGGCGGCGTTCGTTGAGCCCGGCCATCACCACAGACACCAGCCCTGCGAGGCTCACCAGTGCGACGAGCGCCGACATCAGCAGCAGTGCGTTCTCGCCGATGCCGATCACGCTCCACAGTTCGTCGAGCGCCACGCCGGGCAGGATGGCCATGAGCGGCTCGCCGGTGTAGGTCGAGATCCAGCGCTGCACGCCGAACACGGCGGCGCGGTTCTTCAGGCCCACCAGCGCGGCCGTCACGTTCTTGGGTGTGAGGTCGAACTTGCGCACCTGCTCGGCCGGAATGTGCACGCCAGGCATCGGCGCGCCGCCCACCCATTCGAGGTGGATGGCTTCCATGGCGGCGAGGCCGATGTGTACCGTGCGATCGACCGGCGTGCCGGTGCGCGCGAGCACGCCGACCACGGTGAAGGGCTTGTCTGCATGCTCGGCCACGTTGAGCTCGCCGCTGCCGTGCGCGAGCGTGATCTTCTGGCCCACGTGGTAGCCGAGCTTGTCGGCCACTTCGGCGCCGACCACCGCGTCGAACAGTTCGCTGAAGGGCTTGCCCTCGCGCAGCTTCAGCGTCTGTTTGTCGCCGTAGCGGAAGTGCGTGAAGTAGTCGGTGGAGGTGGCCAGCACCGCGAAGCCGCGGTGCGAATCGCCGAGCGACAGCGGCACCACCCAGTCGACGCCAGGGTGCTCTGACAGCGCCTGCACGCTCTTCCACGAGATGTTGTTGGTGGCCGCGCCGATGCGGAATACCGAGTACAGCAGCAGCTGCGTGGAGCCGGTGCGCGCGCCCACGATCAGGTCGGTGCCCGAGACGGAGGATGCGAAGTTCTCGCGCAGCTCGGTGCGGATGCGTTCCACACCCAGAAGAAGAAAGGTCGACAGCGCGATCGAGAACACCGTCAGCGCGAGCGTGAAGCGGCGGTTCCAGGCGCTGCGCCAGGCAATCGAGAAAAGTGCCTTCATGCGTCCACCGCCATCGCGCTGCTCGCTGCGCGGTTGATCTCGGGCAGCAGCACGTGTCGCACAAAGCGCTGCGCGATGCGCTGGTCATGGCTCACGAATACGAGCGCGCTGTGGTTCTCGGCGCAGGCCGTCAACAGCACGTCGAGGAAGGCTTCGCGTCGGTCTTCGTCGAGTGCCGAAGTGGGCTCATCGGCAATCACCACTTCGGGCTGGCCGATGAGAGCGCGCGCCGCGGCCACGCGCTGCTGCTGGCCGACGGACAACTGCAGGGCCTGGCGTTTCCACAGATTGCGGTCGAGCCCCATCTGGTGGAGCAGGTGCTCGGCTTCGTCGCGCGAGCTGCCGTTGCGCGCGGCATTGGCCTCGCGCCGCTGCGAGAAGCGGCAGGGCAGCAGCACGTTGTCGATCACGCTCAGGTACGGCAGCAGGTTGAACTGCTGGAAGATGTAGCCCACGTGCGCCACGCGACTGCGGTCGCGCGCGGCGCCCGAGAGCTTGGACCAGTCGTGCCCCAGCAGCGTGACGCGGCCTTCGTTGGCCACCAGCACGCCGGCCAGCAGAGACAGCAGTGTGCTCTTGCCACAGCCGCTCGGGCCATGCAGGAACACCGATTCGCCTGCGGTGATACGAAAGGCTTCGATGTCGATGCACGGCGTTTTCACGCCGGGCCATGCGAAGCGCAGCGCTTCGGCGGCGAGCACGACGCGCAAGGGCGAAGACTCTGCCTCGGGATGGGTACTCACAGTGTTACTTGCCCCAGCTCAATCGAGCAGGCTGCGCTGCCTGCGCGCCTGCCGGGCGCTTGAGCTGGCGCTTGAACTGGCCTTGCGCCGTGGCAATCTGCGAGTCGATCTGGCGCAGGCCCTTGAACACGCTGAACAGGTTCAGGTCGATGAACTTCGCGGCGGCCGCGTTGGTGCAATTGAAGGAGAAGGTGGCGTCGAGGTCGGCATGGCCGACGGGCTCGCTCGGGTCGGGGTTGCCCAGGCCCAGCGCGCCGGAGCGCAGGTCGACCGGGCCGAGCTTGCAGTTGGCGGCCGGGTCGACGATGAAGAGCTTGTCGGCTGCGCGCAGTTGCGCGACTGCTTCCTCGACGAGCTTCTTCTCGGCATCGGTCTTGGGCGCGCGTTCGAAGCCGACGATGTTGTCGAGCGGTGACTCCATGTCGATCACCACCGTGGGGCCGTCGACGGCCACGTCGAGCTTGAGCTGGCCGTGCACGTGGGCGTGCTGCTGCTGGGCCTGTGCGGTGAGGAACGGGGCGGCCGCGAGGAGGGCGGCGGCGATGGCGAGGCCGGTGGTGCGGCCAAGGCTTCGGGAACGTCGATTCGTCGTCGTCAATGTCATGGTTCAGCGCCTTGCCGGGTCGGCAGCCCCGGCGTGTTGCTCCATTCGCTCCAGCTGCCGGCATAGAGCGCGGTCGTCCCGAATCCCGCGATCTGCATGGCGAGCAGATTCGGCACGGCGCTCACGCCGCTGCCGCACTGGTGGACGACTGTCGCCGCATCGCGTCCCGCGAGCAGCGCTTCGAACTCGGCACGCAATTGCGATGCCGGCTTGAATTTGCCGTCGGGGCCGAGGTTCTCGGCGAAAGGCCGGTTGAGGGCCCCGGGGATGTGACCGGCAATCGGGTCCAGAGGTTCCACCTCGCCGCGGTAACGTGCACCGGCGCGTGCGTCGATCAGGTTCTGGTCAGGCTGGCCGAGCCGGCGCACTACTGTGTCGGTGGTGACGAGCTTCGCAATCGGCTCGCCCATGACGAAGTTCGACTGGAAGCGTGCGGGCTCCTCGCTGCTCGTGACTTCGCCGCCCGCGGCCTGCCAGGCCTGCAGGCCGCCGTCGAGTACGGCCACGGCGTCGTGGCCCATCCACTTGAGCATCCACCACAGGCGGCCGCAGTAGTTGGCGCCGTTGCGGTCGTACACCACGGCCTGCATGTTGTTGGCGAAGCCGATGCTGCAGAGCCAGCCCGCGAACTTCTCGCGGCTGGGCAGCGGATGGCGTCCGCCCGAGGCGGGCAGGCCGTCTTCCTGCGCCACGACCACCTCGCCGTGCGCGCCGGGGGCACCGTGCTTTGCGCTGAGGTCGGTGTCGAGGTTGGCGTACAGCGCGCCCGGAATGTGCGCGGCCGCGTATTGCTGCGCGCCGCTCTCGGGCTTCATGAGGTCGAAGGTGCAGTCGAACACCATGAGAGGCGTGTCCGTCGATTGCAGCTTGCGGAGTTGTTCGACGCTGATGAGGGTGGTGTACATGGTGTGTGTCCTTCTCTGGTCAGGTCAATGCAGAAAGAGTCAATGTTCCTCGGCCGGCGCCTTGGGCACCGCCCGTTGTCGCAACACGGTTGCAGCAATGCCGCTGGCGATGATAAGGGCCATGCCGGCCCAGCCCGTGGCATCGATACGGTCGTTGAACAGCACCACGCTGTAGAACGCCGCGAACACGATGCCCGAATACTGCAGGTTGGCCACCACCAGTGTGCCGGCCTGGGTCTTGGCGGTGGCGTAGGCGCGGGTCATGCAGAGTTGTCCGAGGGCGGCCAGCAATCCGATCGGCAGCAGCCACATCGCATGCTGCCAGGTCCATGAGCCATGGTCCGAAAACCCGGTGGCCGCCGTGGCGAAGGCTCCGGCCACGGCCGAGCCGACCGCGAAATAGAACACCGTGCGCAGCTCGGGTTCGCCGATGCGCGACAGCGCCATCACCTGCATGTAGGCAAACGCGGCCGTAAGGCCCGACAGCAGGCCCAGCATGCCCGCGAAACCCTCGCTGCCGTTGACGCTGGGCTTGAGCATCAGCACCACGCCCACGAAGCCGGCGAGCACGGTCAGCACCATCGTGCCCTGCAGCGGCGGGCGCTCCACGCGGCCGTCTCGCCCGGGCACCGGCACCCAGGCCAGCAGCGAGCCGCCGACCAGGAAGGCTGCGACCCACACGCTGCTCATGTAGTTGAGGGTGACGGCCGTGGCCAGCGGCAGGTGGGCGATGGCATAGAACCAGGCGCCCAGCGACAGCACGCCGATGGTGCTGCGCCAAGCGTGCATGCCGGGGTATCGGGTGGCCAGCGAGACGCCGCGATTGCGGGCCAGCAGCCAGAGGAACACGATGCCGATGAGGCCGCGGCCCAGCACCATCTCACCGCTGTTGAACCACTCCGAGGCGACTTTCACGACCACGCTCATCGTGGCGAACAAAAAGGCCCCCAGCACCATCCACAGCGCTTGCATCGTTTCGACTCTAAGGTAAGGAAAAAGAGTGCCCCGGCGAGTGCGGGGCGGGCCGGTTTCAGGCTGGTTTCTGCATCGCGGCCTTGTACCACTCGTGGAACTGCTGCATGCCGTCTTCCATCGGGCTCTGGTAGGGGCCGGTTTCGTTGTCGCCGCGCAGCATCAGCGCGCGGCGGCCGGCGTCCATGCGCTCGGCGATCTCGTCGTCTTCCACGCAGGTTTCCATGTAGGCGGCCTGCTGGGCCTCGACGAACTCGCGCTCGAAGGCGACGATTTCCTCAGGGTAGAAGAACTCGACCATGTTGAGCGTCTTCGTCGGGCTCACCGGGTGCAGGGTCGACACCGTGAGCACGTGCGGATACCACTCGACCATCACGTGCGGGTAGTAAGTGAGCCAGATGGCGCCGTACTTCGGCGGCTTGCCGTCGCGGTACTTGAGCAGCTGCTCCTGCCACTTCTGGTAGACCGGGCTGCCCGCGCGGCCCAGGCGGTTGGCCACGCCCACCGTCTGAACCGAATAGCGGGGCTTGAACTCCCAGCGCAGGTCGTCGCAGGTGACGAAGCTGCCCAGGCCCGGGTGGAACGGGCCGACGTGGTAGTCCTCGAGGTAGACCTCGATGAAGGTCTTCCAGTTGTAGTTGCACTCGTGCAGCTCGACGCGGTCGAGCGCGTAGCCGCTGAAATCCAGGTCGGCCTGCGGGCCGAGGCCGGCCATGTCGGCCGCTACGTCGGGGCCGGAGCCGTCGGCGTTTTTCTCGAACAGAAGGCCGTTCCACTCGGTGAGCGGGTAGTTGTGCAGGTTCAGGCAGGGGTCCTGCTCGAAATGCGGGGCGCCGATCAGCGTGCCGGTGGTGCGCGAATCGCTCGCGGCGTAGGTCCAGCGGTGCAGTGGGCACACGATATTGCCGCCGGCCTGGTTGTCGAGCTGGCCCCGGCCCTGAAGGATCAGGGCCTGGCGGTGGCGGCAGACGTTGGAAATCAGCTCTACGCCCTTGGGCGTATGGACCAGCGCCCGGCCCTGATGCTCCTGCGGCAGGGTGTGGAAGTCGCCCATTTCGGGCACGGCCAGGCGATGGCCGACGTAGCGGGGCCCTCGCGCGAAAAGGTTTTGCATTTCGCGGGCGTAGAGCGCCTCGTCGAAATACGCGGAAACTGGAAGTTGGCTCGCGGCCTGCTGCAGTTGAAGACTTAAATCAGACATGGAGGACCTGACCAAGCTCCCCACAGGGAGAAAAAAAGAAAAGAACGGAAGGCGCCGCCAGGAAGGGTCGGCGGCCCGAAGAATGTGTTGACGGCGTCAACGAGAGAAGTTCGCATTGTACCCGGGGGGCATTTTTGTGCCCCCGGCTTTTCACCCGGCCCGGCGGCGCTCGCCAGTTGTTTCGATCCCAGTCCTAAAATGCCCGATTTCACCCACGTTTCGCTTGCATGCCCAAGGTGCCCCCCCCTTCCTCGTCCAGCCCGGCGGCAACGCCCGATACGGGCCCGTTGCCTGCCAGTTACGAAGCCGGGCTCCAGGAGCTGGAGCAACTGGTGGCGGAACTCGAATCGGGCCAGTTGCCCCTCGACCAGCTGCTAGTCAGCTACCAGCGCGGTGCGGCGCTGCTCGCCTTCTGCCGCGACAAGCTGCAGGCGGTCGAAGACCAGATCAAGGTGCTCGATTCGGGCAGCCTGAAGGTCTGGACGCCTGAATGAGCGCCGCCGCGCTGAAATCCAGCCATTGGGACGCCCGCACGCTAGCCGGCTGGAGCGACCCCCACCTGGCGAATGTCGAAGCGGCGCTGTCGCGCTGGGTCGGCGTCGACGCCCCCGTGCTGCTGGGCGACGCCATGCGCTATGCCGTGCTCGACGGCGGCAAGCGGCTGCGGCCGCTGCTGGTGCTGGCCGCCAGCGAGGCCGTCGGCGGCAACCGCGCCGCCGCCCTGCGCGCGGCCTGCGCTACCGAACTGATTCACGCCTATTCGCTGGTGCACGACGACCTGCCGTGCATGGACAACGACGTGCTGCGCCGCGGCAAGCCCACCGTGCACGTGAAATTCGGCGAGGCCGATGCCCTGCTGGCCGGAGACGCGCTGCAGGCCCTGGCCTTCGAGCTGCTCACGCCCGCTGGCGACGAGATTCCCGCTGCCACCCAGGCCCTGCTGTGCCGCCTGCTCGCGCGCGCTGCGGGTAGCCAGGGCATGGCCGGCGGCCAGGCCATCGACCTGGCCAGCGTCGGCATTGCGCTTGACGAAACGCAGCTGCGCGAAATGCACCGCCTGAAGACTGGCGCGTTGCTGCAGGGCAGCGTCGAGATGGGCGCCGCCTGCGGTTCGGTCACTCCTGCGGCATTGGCCGCGCTGCGCGACTACGGCGCGGCCATCGGCCTCGCGTTCCAGGTGGTCGACGACATCCTCGACGTCACGGCCGATTCGCAGACCCTGGGCAAGACCGCCGGCAAGGACGCCGCGGCCGACAAGCCCACCTATGTGTCGCTGCTCGGCCTCGACGGCGCGCGCGCCCAGGCCCGCCAGCTGCTGGCCGATGCGCTCGCCGCCCTCGAAAAGAGCGGCCTGGCGGATACCGCAGCCCTGCGCGCGCTGGCCCACATGGTGGTCGACCGCGACCGCTGAGAGAAAAGAACAACCCCCACATGGCTCCGCTGCTTCCCACACTTCACGACCCCTCGCCGATCCGCAAATACGACCGGGCCCAGCTGCGCCAGCTGTCCGACGAGGTGCGCGCCAGCGTGCTCGACAACGTCTCGCGCACCGGCGGCCACCTGAGCTCCAACCTCGGCACGGTCGAACTCACGGTCGCGCTGCACCATGTGTTCAACACGCCGCACGACCGACTGGTGTGGGACGTGGGCCACCAGACCTACCCGCACAAGATCCTCACGGGCCGGCGCGAGCGCATGCCCACGCTGCGGCAGATCGGCGGCATCTCGGGCTTTCCGCAACGCAGCGAGAGCGAGTACGACACCTTTGGCACGGCCCATTCGTCGACCAGCATCTCGGCCGCGCTCGGCATGGCCATGGCCGCCAAGCAGAAGGGCGAAGACCGCCACACCGTGGCCATCATCGGCGACGGCGCGCTCACGGCCGGCATGGCCTTCGAGGCGCTGAACAACGCGGGCGTGTGCGACTGCAAGCTGCTCGTGATCCTGAACGACAACGACATGTCGATCAGCCCGCCGGTGGGCGCGCTCAACCGCTACCTCGCGCAGCTGATGAGCGGCAACTTCTACGCCGCCGCCAAGAACGTCGGCAAGAGCATGCTGCGCAACGCGCCGCCGCTGTTCGAGCTGGCCAAGCGCCTGGAGCAGCATGCCAAGGGCATGGTCGTGCCGGCCACGCTGTTCGAGCAGTTCGGCTTCAACTACGTGGGCCCGATCGACGGCCACGACATCGACTCGCTGGTGCCCACGCTCGAGAACCTCAAGCACCTCGACGGCCCGCAGTTCCTGCACGTGGTCACGAAGAAGGGGCAGGGCTACAAGCTGGCCGAGGCCGACCCTGTGGCTTATCACGGCCCCGGCAAGTTCGATCCGCAGGTTGGGCTGGTCAAGTCCGCCGCGGTGGCCAAGCAGACCTTCACGCAGGTGTTCGGCCAGTGGCTGTGCGACACCGCCGCGCACGACGGCCGCCTCGTGGGCATCACGCCCGCGATGCGCGAAGGCTCGGGCCTCGTTGAATTCGAGAAGCGCTTTCCCGATCGCTACTACGACGTCGGCATCGCCGAGCAGCACGCCGTGACCTTCGCGGCCGGCCTGGCCTGCGAGGGGCTGAAGCCGGTGGTCGCGATCTACTCGACCTTCCTGCAGCGCGCGTACGACCAGCTGATCCACGACGTGGCGATCCAGAACCTGCCGGTGGTGTTCGCGCTCGACCGCGCGGGCCTCGTGGGTGCAGACGGCGCCACGCACGCAGGGGCGTACGACATCCCGTTCCTGCGCTGCATTCCGAACATGAGCGTGGCCTGCCCGGCCGACGAGCGCGAGTGCCGGCAACTGCTGTCGAGTGCCTACGAGCAGAACCACCCGGTGGCCGTGCGCTATCCGCGCGGCTCGGGCGCTGGTGTCGCGCCGCACCTCACGCTCGAATCCTTGCCCTTCGGCAAGGGCGAGATCCGCCGCGAAGGCAAGCGCATCGCCATCCTCGCGTTCGGCACGCTGCTGTACCCCGCGCTCAATGCCGCCGAGTCGCTCGATGCCACGGTGGTCAACATGCGCTGGGCCAAGCCGCTCGACGTCGAGCTGTTGCTGAAGGTCGCGGGCACGCACGATGCCATCGTCACGCTGGAAGAGGGCGCCATCATGGGCGGCGCGGGCAGTGCGGTGCTCGAAGCACTGCAAGCCGCCAACGTGCAGAAGCCGGTGCTGCAACTCGGCTTGCCCGATCGCTTCATTGAACACGGCGATCCGGCCAAGCTGCTGGCGTCGATCGGGCTGGACGCGATCGGCATCGAGGCATCGATCCGCGAGCGCTTCGTTTCGAGCGCAGGGTAAACCCCTGCCGGCGGCTGTAAGCGCGTTTTTACAATCGTCCGGACTTAGACAAAAGTCCCCAACGCGGTCACAAGCCGCGTTTTGTTTTTCCAAGAACTCGGAGAGCTATCAATGGATCGTCGTTCCCTCATCAAAAACGCCGGCATCGCGGGCGTTCTGGCTGCCGGCATCGCACCCGCGGTTCACGCCCAAGCCACCGTTCGCTGGCGCCTGGCGTCGAGTTTTCCCAAGTCGCTGGACACCATCTTCGGCACCGCCGAGGTGTTCTCGAAGAGCGTCAGCGACATGACGGGCGGCAAGTTCCAGATTTCCGTGCATGCCGGCGGCGAGCTGATGCCCGCGTTCGGCGTGGTCGACGGCGTGCAGAACGCCTCGGTCGAAATGGCCCACACGGCCCCGTACTACTTCTACGGCAAGGACCCGACCTTCTGCCTGGGCTGCGCAGTGCCCTTCGGCATGAACACCCGCCAGCAGAACGCCTGGATGTACGAAGGCAACGGTCTGAAGCTGATGCGCGCGTTCTACGCCAAGTACAACATCATCAACCTGCCGGGCGGCAACACGGGCGCGCAGATGGGCGGCTGGTTCCGCAAGGAAATCAAGTCGGTCGCCGACCTGAAGGGCCTGAAGTTCCGCACCAACCCGTTCGCGGGCAAGGTGCTCGAGCCCTTCGGCGTGATCCCGCAATCGATTCCCGGCGCCGACCTGTACCCAGCGCTCGAAAAGGGCACGCTGGACGGCCTCGAATGGGTCGGCCCGTATGACGACCAGAAGCTGGGCTTCAACAAGATCGCGCCGTTCTACTACTACCCCGGCTGGTGGGAAGGCGGCCCCGAGCTCGACTTCTACATCAACACCAAGGCATGGGAAGGCCTGTCGGCCGAGTACAAGGCCATCGTCGAGGCAGCTGCCGCGCACGCCAACATCACGATGACGGCGAAGTACGACTCCAAGAACCCGATCGCGCTGAAGCAGCTCGTGGGCTCGGGCACCAAGCTGCGCCCGTTCTCGCAGGACGTGATGAACGCCGCCTTCAAGTCGGCTCAGCAGATCTACTCGGACCTGAACAACACCAACCCCGAGTGGAAGAAGATCTACGGCGACTGGTCGAAATTCCTGGCCGACCAGAACGCCTGGTTCCGCTACACGGAAGGCACGTTCGACCGCTTCATGCAGCAGCAGAAGCTGTAAGCAGGCGCCTCGCGCACTGCATGCAAAAAGCCCCGCTGGAACCAGCGGGGCTTTTTTTATTTCGTCGACCCGGTCTCGGCTTCAGGTGCGTCCGGCTTCGGTGGAATGGAGCGCTTCGCCACCTGTTCGCCGAAGGCCACGAGCACGCTCGCATCGGCCGAGTGGAACCACGTCATGCCGCCGTAGCGCCGCCGCACCAGCAGCCGTGGCGCGATCACGCGTTCGAGCATGCGGATGTGCACCAGCTTGAGCTGGGCCACTTCCTGCGCGCTCACGCGCTTGTTCCAGAGCCAGGTCTGGATCAGCACGTCGCCTTCGAGCCGGGTGCGGCTGTAGACGATCCAGTAGCCGACCCACACCACGCACAGCGCCGCAATGCCGAACACCACGAGGGCGCTCGTGGACCACGCGGTGCTGCGCAGCGAGGGCAGGCTCCAGATCGCGAAGGCGAAGAGATCGACCACCAGCACCACCGCCAGCGTGCGCAGCAGCGCAGGGAAGGCGGGGCTTTCGAGCGGGGGGGTGCTGCCGCCGTCGTCGCTCACGGCTTGGTGGCTTCGCCGGAAGCCGGCGGCGCCGCCGGTGTTTCTTCCGGCGTCTTCTTCTCGTTGCCGAACGGGTCTTCCATGTTCACGCCATTGCTGTCGGGCGCGGGCGGCGGCTCGGCGTCGGCAGGCATGTCGAGGTTGACCTTGTCGATGTCGACGACCTTTTCCTTCTCGAGGAATACGGTGACGGTCTGCGGGAAGAAGATCACGATGGCCACCAGCAGCAGCTGCATCAGCACCCACGGCACGGCGCCCAGGTAGATGTCGCGCGACTCCACCTTCTTGGGTAGCGCCCCGTTCTTGAAGAGGGTGTCCGCGATGCCCCGCAAATAGAACAGCGCAAAGCCGAACGGTGGGTGCATGAACGAGGTCTGCATGTTCACGCACAGCAGCACGCCGAACCACACCATGTCGATGCCCAGCTTGTGGGCCACGGGGCCCAGCAGCGGCAGGATGATGAAGGCGATCTCGAAGAAGTCGAGGAAGAACGCGAGGAAGAACACGAAGATGTTCACCGCGATCAGGAAGCCCACCTGGCCGCCCGGCAGGCCCGAGAGCATGTGCTCGATCCACTTGGCGCCGTCGACGCCCTGGAATACCAGCGAGAACACGCGCGAGCCGATGAGGATGAACACCACCATCGCCGTCAGGCGCATGGTGCCTTCCATCGCGTCCTTCATCAGCTGCCAGTTCAGGCGGCGATGGATCAGCGCGAGGATGAGAGAGCCCACCGCGCCCATCGCGCCGGCTTCGGTCGGCGTGGCGATGGCCTTGTCCATGAAGGGCAGGCCGCCCATCGAGCCGAGCACCGCAAAAATCAGGATGGCTGAGGGGATGATGCCGCGCAGGCACTTGCCCCACAGCGCCCAGCCGTTCAGCGTACGCGCGCTGGCCGGCAGGCCCGGCACGTAGTGCGGGCGCAGCCGCCCGACCATGAAGGTGTAGATCGCGAAGATGATGACCTGCAGGATCGACGGACCCCAGGCGCCCTTGTACATCTGGCCCACGTCGGTGCCGAGCTGGTCGGCCATGACGATCAGCACCAGCGAAGGTGGCACCAGCTGGGTGATGGTGCCCGACGCGGCGAGCACGCCGGTCGAGTAGCGCATGTCGTAGCCGTAGCGCATCATGATCGGCAGCGAGATCATCGCCATTGCAATCACCTGGCCGGCCACCGTGCCGGTGATGGCGCCGAGGATGAAGCCCACGATGATCACCGAGTAGCCGAGGCCGCCGCGGATAGGGCCGAAGAGCTGGCCCATCGAGTCGAGCATGTCCTCCGCTAATCCGCATTTCTCCAGTACGGCTCCCATCAATGTGAAGAACGGGATCGCGAGCAGCGTCTCGTTCGACAGGATGCCGAACACGTTCAGCGGCAGGTTGGCCATGAAGCCGGCCGGGAACCAGCCCATCTCGATGGCGAAGAAGCCGCAGATCAGGCCGAGGGCCGAGAGCGAGAACGCGACCGGGAACCCGATCAGCATGATCACCACGAGCCCCGCGAACATGATCGGGGCGAAATTTTCCATGTGCATTTCTACTTATCCTGCGGTGCGGGAGAGGGCTAGGCCAGAAGGGGCGCGGGGATGCGAAAAGCGCCCGTCACTGCACCGGCTTCTCGTAGTGCGTGTCCATCTCGATCAGGCCGCGCAGGTAGGCAATGCGCTTGATGATTTCGGCAACGCCCTGCAGGAACATCGCGGCAAAGCCCACGGGCATCAGCAGCGCGGCGGGCCAGCGGATCAGGCCGCCGATGTTGCCCGACATCTCGCCCGTGACCCACATGTTCCAGAACATGGGCCAGGTGACGTAGGTGAAGAGGGCCATCACCGGCAGCAGGAAGAAGGTCAGGCCGAACAGGTCGACGTACACCGGCCCGTGGCCCTTGAGCTTGCCGTAGATGATGTCCACGCGCACATGCTCGTTGAAGCGAAGCACCACGGGCGCGCCGAGCATCACGGTGGCGGCGAACAGGTACCACTGGATCTCGAGGAACGCGTTGTTGCTGAAGTCGAAGCCGTAGCGGACGAGGGCGTTGGCCGCCGAAATGAGCGAGGCCGCCAGGACGGCGTAGCCGGCGATTTTGCCGAATTTTTCGCTGATCCAGTCCATGCCGGTCGCGAATTTGAGGAATGCAGACAAGGGGGTGTCTCCCGCGAAGCCCAAGGTGAAACGCCGGCTCCTGGTGGGAGCTGCGCAAAGCCCGAGATGTTACCCCGTTGAACCTTTGTATCTACTTGGCATGAGGGGCGGGGTTTACCCGGAATCCGGGTCTTGTCCGGGGCGTGGGAGGCGGCCCTGGTCGCCATAATCGTCCATGTCTTCGCGCCTGCCGCCTTCGACGCCTTCGGGCGCCATGGGCCTGCCCCATTCGATCGATTCGCCCGACATGTGCCGCGCGGGCCGCGAGCTGTTGTCCCTGGCGCTGATCGACGCGCGCAACCACACGCTGCACCTGCTGTCGCTCTACGAGGAGGCCCTGGGCGCCGAGGCGCTTGCCGTGCCGCCCGTGCCTGAGGAAGAGGGCGTGGTGCCGCCGGTCTGGCTGGCCGGCCACATCGGTTGGTTCGCCGAATGGTGGATCGGGCGCAACACGCAGCGCGCCTTCGGCGTCGACTGCCCGGTGCGGCCCACGCGCCTGGCGCCCATCGACCCCGGCGCCGACGACTGGTGGAACCCGTCGCAGAGCACACCGGGCCGCCGCTGGTCGCCCGACCTGCCGGACCTTGCCCAGACCAAGGCCTACCTGCTCGAAACGCTGGAGAGCACGCTCGAACTGCTCGAGAACGCGGCCGAGACCGATGCCGGCCTGTACTTCTACCGCCTCGCGCTGTTCCACGAAGACCTGCGCGGCGAGCAGTTCGTGGTAATGGCGCAGACGCTGGGGCTGCCGCTGGGCGTCGAGCAGGCGCCCATCGCCGTCACGCGCGAGCCGCTGCTGCTGCCGGCCACGCGCTGGGAGCTGGGCATGCCCGAGGGCGGCTTCGCCTTTGCGCAGGAGCGCGCGGCGCACCGGGTCGACGTGCCCGAGTTCGAGATCGACGCGCAGCCCGTCACCTGGAACCAGTACATCGAATTCGTCGACGACGGCGGCTACGACCGCGAGGAGCTGTGGCATGGCGAAGGCTGGCGCTGGCTCGGGGCGCAGATCGAAGGCCGGCGCGGGCCGCGCCATGTCGAGCAGATCGGCGCGGCGCGCAACGGCACGGGCGGTTCGGTGCTGCAGCAGCGCTTTGGCGTGACCGTGCGTGCGGCAGGCCATCACAGCGCCGTGCACCTGAGCTGGTGGGAGGCCGACGCCTGGGCGCGCTGGGCCGGACGGCGCATCGCGACCGAAGTCGAATGGGAGATCGCCGCGCACACGGCCGCGCGGCGTGGCTTCCGCTGGGCCGACGTGCATGAATGGACGGCGGGCACGCTGCAGCCGTGGCCCGGGTATCGGGCCGATCCGTGGAGCGCGGGGGGAGAGTTCGATCCTGCGGCTGCTTTCGGCCGGGCGCGCGTGCTGCGCGGGGCTTCGTTCGCGACGCGTGCGCGTCTTCGCTCTCCGCGACGCCGCGGCTTTGCGTTGCCCGAGCGTGACGACGGCTTCTTCGGTTTCAGAACCTGCGCGCTGTAGAGACGGTCAGCGTTCGCCGCCGGCTTCGGAAGACAGCGGCGGCGCCACTTCCTCCAGCGGCTTGCGCTCAGCATCGGCCGCATAGCGCAAGGCCAGCAGCCCCGCGACGATGACCAGCACCGCGCCGATGCCGTAGCCCACCATCACCGCGCCCCGGCTGCCGGTTTCGATCAGCAGGCCGAACAGCAGCGGCGCAGCGAAGCCGCCCGCACCCATGCCGACCGCGTAGAAGATCGCGATGGCCATGGCCCGCATCTCCAGCGGAAACACCTCGCTCACCGTGAGGTACGCCGAGCTCGCCGCCGCCGACGCCAGGAAGAACACCGCCGACCAGCACAACGCCTGACTGCGCGCGTCGAGCCAGCCCATCATGAAAGCCCAGCCCGTGAGCGCGAGGCCGACGCCTGCGAGTACGTACGTCAGCGCAATCATCCGGCGCCGGCCCACGCTGTCGAACAGCGGGCCCAGCAGCAGCGGCCCGAGCACGTTGCCCAGGGCAAACGGAAAGATGTAGAGCGCCACGCTGCCTTCGGGCACGCCGTAGAAGCGGGTGAGCACCAGCGCGTAGGTGAAGAAGATCGCGTTGTAGAAGAAGGCCTGCGAGATCATCAGCGCCAGCGCGACCATGCTGCGCTGCGGGTAGCGCCTGAGCAGCACGCGCGCCACTTCGCGCATCGACGGGCTGTTGGCGCGTGCGGCCGTGTAGTTCACGACAAGGCCTTGCGGTGCGGGCAGTGGGCCGTGCTGGGTCTCGATCTCCGCTTCGATCTGGTCGACGATGCGTTTTGCCTCGTCGGCGCGTCCGTGTGCAATGAGCCAGCGCGGGCTCTCGGGCACGTCGCGCCGCACCAGCAAGATAGCTACCGCCAGCACCGCGCCCAGCGCGAAGCCCGCGCGCCAGCCCCACACCGGGCCGATCACGCGCGCGTCGAGCAGCACCAGGCTGAGTGCCGCGCCCAGCGCCGCGCCTATCCAGAAGCTGCCGTTGATCGCGAGGTTGACGCGCCCGCGCACGCGCGCCGGAATCAGTTCGTCGATGGCCGAGTTGATGGCCGCGTACTCGCCGCCGATGCCAAGCCCCGTGACGAAGCGGCACAGCGCGAAGAAAGCAAAGTTGGGAGAAAACGCCGTGGCCAGCGTGCCGACCGTGTAGACCACCAGCGTGATGAGAAAGAGCTTCTTGCGCCCGAGCCGGTCGGTGAGTCGGCCGAAGAGCAGGGCGCCGAGCACCGCACCCGCCACGTACACCGAGCCCGACAGCCCGATCTCGCCGGCCGTGAGCCCCAGCGTGTCGGGCCGCTCCAGCACCGCGCCGATGGAGCCGACCAGAGTGACTTCGAGCCCGTCGAGCACCCAGGCCACGCCCAGCGCGATCACCACGCGCCAGTGCCAGCGCGACCACGGCAGGCGGTCCAGGCGGGCGGGGATGTCGCTGCTCAGTACCGTCATGCCGCCGATTATTGGAAGGCGGCCGGCATGCCGCCTGTAGGACCCGGCCTCCGATCAGGCCGGGAGCCGAAGCAGGCTCAGGCCGTCTCGGCCAGTGCGTCGGCCAGTGCGTTGACCATGCGGTCGATCTCGGCCTTCTCAGCGATGAAGGGCGGGGCGAGCTGGATGGTGTCGCCGCCGTAGCGCACGTAGAAGCCCTTCTTCCAGCAGTTCATCGCGATCTCGTACGGACGGCGTGCAGGCTCGCCCGGCAGCGCGGCGATCGTGATGCCGGCTGCGAGGCCGTAGTTGCGGATGTCGGTCACGTGCTTGCTGCCCTTCAGGCTGTGCACGGCGTTCTCGAAATGCGGCGCCAGCGTCTGCACGCGGCCGATCATGTCTTCCTTCTGCAGCACGTCGAGCGCTGCGATGCCGGCGGCGCAGGCCACGGGGTGTGCGCCGTAGGTGTAGCCGTGCGGGAACTCGAGCATGTAGTCGGGGCCGCCGGCGGCCATGAAGGTGTCGTAGATCTCTTTGCTGGCGACCACGGCGCCCATCGGTTGCGCGCCGTTGGTCACCTGCTTGGCGATGTTCATGATGTCGGGCGTCACGCCGAAGGCTTCTGCGCCGGTGAGCGCGCCGCAGCGGCCGAAACCGGTGATCACTTCGTCGAAGATCAGCAGGATGTTGTTGGCCGTGCAGATGTCGCGCAGGCGCTTCAGGTAGCCCTTGGGCGGAATCACCACGCCGGCCGAGCCAGCGAAGGGTTCGACGATCACGGCCGCGATGTTCGATGCGTCGTGCAGCGCGATCAGGTCGAGCAGGCGGTCGGCCAGCTCGGCGCCGTTCTCGGCCATGCCGCGCGTGAAGGCGTTCGATGCGAGCTGCGTGTGCGGCAGGTGGTCGGCTTCGACGCCCTGGCCGAAGAGCTTGCGGTTGGCCGCAATGCCGCCGACCGAGATGCCGCCGTAGTTGACGCCGTGGTAGCCCTTCTCGCGGCCGATCAGGCGCGTCTTGCTCGCCTGGCCCTTGGTGCGCCAGTAGGCGCGCGCCATCTTCAGCGAGGTGTCGGCTGCTTCGGAGCCCGAGCCGGTGAAGAACACGTAGTCGAGGCCCGCGGGCGTCATTTCCTTGATCTTGTTGGCCAGCTCGAAGGAGAGCGGGTGGCCGAACTGGAAGGCGGGCGAGTAGTCGAGCTTGGCGATCTGGCGGCTCACCGCCTCGGTGATTTCGGGGCGGCCGTGGCCAAGGCCCGAGCACCACAGGCCCGAGAGGCCGTCGAAGATCTTGCGGCCGTCGATGTCGGTGAAGTAGGCACCCTTGGCCTCCACGATGATCCGCGGATCGGCCTTGAAGTTGCGGTTGCCGGTGTAGGGCATCCAGTGCGCATCGAGCCAGGCGGCGTCGGTGCGCGCGGTGGGCGTCGGTTCGATGGCGGGCGTTGCGAGGGTCATGGCGCTTCCCGCGCAGGGCGGGCTCCGGGGGTGATGGGATGTGCCGATTGTTGGCAGAGCCTTCAGTGTGGAGAATGGCGCAATATCAATGTTCACTTGACACTTCATGCAAGTAAAGGCCAAAGCCCGAAGCGGTGCCCAAAACAGTGCCCGCAACCGCGCCGTTCTGGGGCAGCTCAGCGACATGGACCTGCGCCTGCTCAAGGTGTTCAAGAGCGTGGTCGACTGCGGCGGCATGGCGGCCGCCGAACTGGAGCTGAACATCGGCACTTCCACCGTGAGCCGCCACGTGAAAGACCTGGAGACGCGGCTGGGCCTCGTGCTGTGCCGGCGCGGGCGGGCCGGCTTTGCGCTCACTGCCGAGGGGCAGCGCGTGTACGACGAGACGCTGCGCCTGCTGGCCTCGGTCGACGCCTTCCGCGGCAGTATCGACGACATCCACAACCGCATGGGCGGGCAACTTGACGTGGCGCTGTTCGACAAGACGGCGACCAACCCGAAGGCCCGCATCGGCGATGCCATCGCGCGTTTCACCGAGATCGCGCCCGAGGTGACCCTGGCGCTGCACGTGGGCTCGATCAACGCCATAGAGCAGGGCGTGCTGGAGGGCAATTTCCAGATCGGCATCATCCCGGCGCATCGCAGCTCCAAGAGCCTTGTGTACGCCGACCTGTTCGACGAGACGATGCTGCTGTATTGCGGCGCGAAGCACCCGCTGTTCGGCGCCGATCACGCCAGGCTCACCTGGGCCAAGCTGCGCGAGCACCATTTCGCGGGGCTCGGCTACCACTCGCCGAACATGGAGCTGAGCCACCGCGCGAAGCTGTCGCGCAAGGCCACCGGCTTCGACCAGGAGGCGATCGCGACGCTGATTCTTTCGGGGCGCTTCCTGGGCTTTCTGCCCGACCACTACGCGCAGGTGTTCGAACAGCGTGGGCTGATGAAGGCGGTGCTGCCGGCGCGTTTCAACTATGCGTGCCGCTTCGTCAGCCTGCTGCGGCGTTCGCCGAAGCCGTCACGGGCGGTGTTGGCGTTTCAGGAGTGCCTGGAGAAGGCGCACCGGTAAGGCAGGTCAGCGCTGCCCGCTCGGCAGCAGCAGATGCTTGGCGCCGATGTGCGCCTCCATCTCGTGCATGTGCTGCTCGGCATCGACCATGTGCTCGGCCATCAACCGGCGCACTTCATCGGCGTCTTCCTTGCGGTAGGCCGCCAGCAGCTGCGTGTGATAGTCGACGTTGGCCTCGCCGAAGTGGTGATGGTCCAGCGCCTTCTTGTAGACCACGAGGTCGCGCAGCAGGTCGTTGAGAAAACGGCACATGAAGGAGAGCACCGGATTGGGGCAGCTCTCGGCCAGCATCGTGTGAAAGCCGAGTTCGGCCTCGCGCTGCGTGCGCAGTTCGTCTTCGTTGGTCGGCTCGATGGTGCACAGGCGGATGTTTTCTTCGAGCTGCTCGAACTGCTCGGGCGTCAGCTTGCCCACCACGCTCACGGCCAACTCGGGCTCCAGCGCCTTGCGCAGCTGGTAGATGTGGTGCCCGTCGAGATGATGAAAGTGCAGGAAGTTGCGCAGTGGCTCCGATGCATGGTCCACCGACACCTGCTGCAGATACGCCCCGCCGCCGGGGCCGGTGCGGATGGAGACCAGGCCGCGCACCTCCAGCGCCTTCAATGCCTCGCGCACCGTGCTCTTCGAATAGCCGAAAAGCTCGATCAGTTCTTTCTCGTTCGGTAGCCGGTCGCCGGGCTGCTTGCGCTCCGCCACGATCCAGCGCTTGACGTCTTCGACGATGACGTCCGAGAGCTTTTGCCGCTTCGGGCGGTTCTGCCCCACTCTCATTCACACGCTCCATACCCATCGGGAGATGCGCGGGATGCGCAACAGCGGGCGATCTTAAACGGCGTCAAGCGAAGAGGCGGTCTGGTTTTGGGCACAAGGATTGCTAGAGGGTTTTTACCAGCATATTAATCCGATTTATCCGCTTAAATTCGCCAGCGCTCGCAGGCACCACCTTTTCCTTACTTCCCACCACGACCGGAGAACTCATGCAACGCAGACACCTTCTTCAGCTGGCCGCCCTGTCGGCTGCCCCCGCTTCGCTCCTGGGCGGCCGCGCCGCCTTTGCCCAATCGGCGGACGCGATCCGTTTCGGCTGCCCGGTCCCGATGTCGGGTGCGTTCGCGGCCAACGGCAAGTTCGCCGACCTGGGCATGAAGCTGGCCATCGAGCAGTACGGCAGCGTGCTGAAGCGCCCGCTGGCCTACACGGTGCTCGACACCGAAGGCAAGCCGGCCACTGCGGTGCGCAAGGTGCAGGAAGCCTCGCAGCAGCAGGGCGCGAAGTTCTTCGCGGGCGGCATCCTGTCGTCGGAAGCGCTGGCCATGGGCAAGGAGGCCGAGAAGGCCGGCGGCCTGTTCATCACCACTGCCGGCGCCGATGAAATCACCGGCAAGGACTGCAACCCCGCCACCTTCCGCTGGTCGGTGCCCACCTTCGGCGCCATCGAGCAGACGGTGCGCCCGCTGATCGCCTCGATGCCCAAGGCCAAGCGCTGGTACACCATCACGCCGCAGTACGTGTTCGGCGATGGCCTGCTGAGTGCGGCCAAGAACATCTTCCAGGAGAAGGGCATCGAACACGTGGGCAACAGCTACCACTCGCTCAACGAGAAAGAGTTCAGCGGCTACCTCACCAACGCCATGGCCGCCAAGCCCGACGTTCTGCTGCTGCTGAACTTCGGCGCGCAGTCGTCGGCCGCGCTGCGCCAGGCGGTGAGCTTCGGCATGCACAAGAACATGACGATCCTCATGGCCTGGGCCTCGGGGCTGGAGCAGTTCGACGAGCTGGGCGCCGACCTGTGCGACGGCGTCTACTTCGGCGCGCAGTACTGGCACACGGCCGACACCACGCTCAACAAAGACCTGGTGAAGCGCACCGCCGACAAGCTCAAGATCGTGCCCAACTACAGCCTCGCCGGCTCGTACGTCTGCACCAAGATCCTGATCGACGGCATCGTGAAGGCCGGCACCGTTGACCAGAAGGCAGTGATCGCCGCGCTCGAAGGCATGAAGTTCGACGGCCTCACGGGCACGGAAGAAATCCGCAAGGCCGACCACCAGGTCATCAAGGACTACTACCTGCTCAAGGGCAAGGCCAAGTCGAAGATGAAGGACGCCGCCGACTACGTTGACGTGGTCAGCTCCGGCAAGTCCTTCCTGCCCGTCGACAAGACCGGCTGCAAGCTGGCCTGAGCACACAAAGGACACCGACGCGCCCATGTCCGTCTACCTGCTCCAGACCATCAACGGAATCGGCATTGGCATGCTGTATTTCCTGCTGGCCGTTGGCTTGTCCATCGTGTTCGGCCTGCTGCGCTTCGTGAATTTCGCGCACGGGGCTTTCTATCTGCTGGGTGCCTACCTGTGCTACCAGGCCATGCAGTGGGGCCTGAACTTCTGGGTCGCGCTGCTCGTGGTGCCGCTCGCCGTCGGCGCACTCGGCTGGCTGGCCGAGAAGCTGCTGCTGCGCCGCGTGTACGCCAAGGCGCACGAATTCCACATCCTCGTGACGGTCGGCCTCGCGCTCGCGGTGCAGGAAATCGTGATCGTGTTCTGGGGCCCGCTGGGCAACAGCGTGGCCACGCCCGACCTGTTGCAGGGCGTGGTCATGTGGGGCGCCTTCGTCTATCCCAAGTACCGGCTGTTCGTGATCGGCTTTACCGCCGTGCTCGCGGTGCTGCTGTGGTGGGTGCTCGAAGGCACGCGCCTGGGCAGCGCGGTGCGCGCGGGCAGCGAATCGACCGAGATGGTCTCGCTGCTCGGCATCAACGTGTTCCGCGTGTTCAGCCTGGTGTTCGCGCTCGGCGCGGCCACTGCCGCGCTGGCCGGCGTGCTGGCCGCGCCTATTCGCGGCGCAGAGCCCTTCATGGGCGTCGAGGCGCTGAGCGTGGCCTTCGTGGTGGTGGTGATCGGCGGGCTCGGCAGCTTCGGCGGCGCGCTCGTGGGCGGGCTGGTGATCGGCATCGTGCAAAGCCTCATGAGCACCATCTGGCCGCCGGGGGCGAGTTTGATGATCTACATCGCGATGGCAGCCGTGCTGCTGCTGCGCCCGCATGGCCTGCTCGGCCGCAAAGGATGAACAACGCCATGCCGAGAAAAATCACATTCCTCCTGGCGCTGATTGCCGCGCTGGGCCTGCCGCTGGTGCTGAGCTCAGGTTCGCTCGCGAGCGAAGTGCTCATCTACGCGCTGGCAGCGCTGGGCTGCAACCTGCTGCTGGGCTACACGGGGCTGCTGTCTTTCGGGCAGGGCATCTTCTTCGGGCTGGGCAGCTACACCATCGCAATTTTGCTCACGCGCCTGCACCTGCCCATGCCTCTCGCATTGCTCGCGGCCATGGCCATGGGTGCGATCGGTGCGGCAGTGGTCGGCTGGGTTGCCATCCGCCAGCGCGGCACCTACTTCGTGATGCTCACGCTGGCCTTCGCGCAGATGTTCTATTTCATCGCTTACACCGCCACCGACCTCACGGGCGGCGACAACGGCCTGCTCGACGTGCCGCGCCCCGGCTTCATGGACACGCCGTGGAAGTACTACGCCTTCGTCGCGGTGATCTTCCTGATCGCCTTCGGCTTGCTGCTGCGCGTGACCGATTCGATCTTCGGCCGCACGCTGCTCGCCATTCGCGACAACGAGGACCGGGCCGCCGCCGTGGGCTACGACCTCAAGCGCTTCAAGCTGCTGGCCTTCATGATCTCGGGCGCCGTCACCGGTCTTGCGGGCGGGCTGCACGCCATGATGACCGGCATTGCGCCGCTGTCGAACGCCGAGTACCACACGAGCGAGATGATCCTGGTCATCACCGTGATCGGCGGCACCGGCAACCTGTTTGCCTCGGTGCTGGGCTCGGCCTTCTATGTGCTGCTGGCCGACTGGCTCTCCACGCTGTGGCCGCGCTGGCTGCTGCTGCTGGGCCTGCTGCTGATCGGCGTGAGCATCGGCATGCAGCGCGGGCTCTGGGGGCTGGGCGAGGGCATCTGGAAGCGCATCTTCCGGCGGACGCCACCGGCTCCAAACGCCCCTGCCGCGCAAGGAGAAAAGGCATGAGCGACGTTCTCATCGAAGCCATTGGCGTCACCAAGCATTACGGCAAGTTCGCCGCGCTCGGCGGGGTCGACCTGAAGATCAGGCGCAACACCGTGCATTCGGTGATCGGCCCCAACGGCGCCGGCAAGACCACGCTGTTCCACATGCTTACGGGCACCGGCACGACCACGGGCGGCCGCATTTTGTTCGACGGCCACGACGTCACGCGCGAGCCCGACCATCGGCGCGTGCAGCGCGGCATGGCGCGCTCGTTCCAGGTCACTGCGCTGTTCCTGAGCCTCTCGGTTCGCGAGAACCTGCGCGTGGCTGCGCAGGGTGTTTCGCCGCGCCAGGCCATGAACTGCTGGCGCGCGCCGGTGGGCGAGCTGGCCTGCACGCAGACGGTGGACGAGGTGCTGCAGCGCGTCGGGCTCGAACGGCTGGCGAACACGCCGGCCAGCGAGCTTTCGCATGGCCAGCAGCGCCGCCTCGAAGTGGGCATGGCGCTGGCCGCCAAGCCGAAAGCCATCTTCCTCGACGAGCCGACCTCGGGCATGGGTATCGACGACCTCGACGACATGAAGCAGCTCATTCGCAGCCTGCGCGACCGGCACACCGTGGTGTTGATCGAGCACAACATGAACATCGTGATGGACATCTCCGACACCGTGACCGTGATGCAGCTGGGCCGCGTGCTCGCCGAGGGGCTGCCAGGCGACATCCGCGCCGATGCGCGGGTGCGCACGGCCTATCTGGGCAACATGATCACCGGAGGCAAGGCATGAGCGGCGGGAAGAACATCCTCGAAGTCGAAAAGCTCCATGCGCACTACGGCAAGAGCCACGTGCTGCAGGGCATCTCGATGACCGTGGGCGAGGCCGAGCTCGTCACGCTGTTGGGGCGCAACGGCGCGGGCAAGTCGACCACGCTCAAGAGCATTGCCGGCGCGGTCACGCCCACGAGCGGGCGCGTGCGCTTCCAGGGCGCCGACATCGCGGGCATGCCGCCGCACCGTATCGCCACGCGCGGCGTGTGCCTGGTGCCCGAGCACCGCGGCGTCTTCAAGCTGCTGACGGTGGAAGAAAACCTGCTGCTCGGCCTGCGGCGCGAATCGCCCTGGCAACTGGCCGATATCTACCGCATCTTTCCGCGCCTCAAGGAGCGGCGGCGCAATGGCGGCGGGCAGCTCTCGGGCGGCGAGCAGCAGATGCTGGCCATCGGCCGCGCGCTCATGAACCACCCGCGCCTGCTGATCCTCGACGAGCCGGTCGAGGGCCTGGCGCCGGTGATCGTCGAGGAGATCGTCGCGCAGCTGAAGACCATCAAGGCGGCCGGCGTGGCCATCCTGCTGGTCGAGCAGAACCTCGAAGTCTGCGTGCAGCTGGCCGACCGCCACTACATCGTGGAGCAGGGCGTGATCGTGCACGAGGCCGGCAACGCAGCTTTCATGGCCGACCATGAAGTGAAAGACCGCTATCTGGGCGTGGGCCTTGCTTGAGGCTTCCCGCAACACTCATCTTTATCGCAAAGCCATGAACTCACACACTGAACTCCGCATCGACGGCCAGCGGCTCTGGAACTCGCTGATGGAACTGGCGCAACTCGGCGCCACCGAGAAAGGCGGCGTCTGCCGCATCGCGCTGACCGACCTCGACCGCCAGGGCCGCGACCTGTTCGTGCGCTGGGTGCGCGAGGCGGGCTGCGAAGTCCGCGTGGACGCCATCGGCAACATCTTCGCGCGCCGCGCCGGCCGCAACAACGCGCTGCCGCCCGTCACCACCGGCAGCCACATCGACACGCAGCCCACCGGCGGCAAGTTCGACGGCAACTACGGCGTGCTCGCGGGGCTCGAGGTGATCCGAAGCCTGAACGACGCGAAGATCGAAACCGAGGCGCCGCTCGAAGTGGCGGTATGGACCAACGAAGAGGGCTCGCGCTTCGTGCCCGTGATGATGGGCTCCGGCGTGTTCGCCGGTGCGTTCACGCTCGAGCATGCACTGGTGCAGTGCGACAACGACGGCGTCAGCGTGTCCGATGCGCTGGCTTCCATCGGCTACGCGGGCAGCACGCCCGCGTCGGCAACAACATCGCCGGTGGGTGCGTACTTTGAGGCGCACATCGAGCAGGGCCCGGTGCTTGAAGCCAACGAGCGCGTGATCGGCGTGGTCGAGGGCGCTCTCGGCCAGCGCTGGTACAACGTGGTGGTGCAGGGCATGGAAGCCCATGCCGGCCCCACGCCGATGGAGCTGCGCAAAGACGCGCTGCTGGCCGCTTCCGAACTCGTGATCGAGGTCAACCGCATTGCGCTCGCCCACGCGCCGCATGGGCGCGGCACGGTCGGCTGGATCGACAACTACCCGAACTCGCGCAACGTGATCCCGGGCCGCGTGAAGCTCAGCGTCGACCTGCGCGCGGCCGACGACGTGGTGCTGCTGGCCATGGACGCCGAACTGAAAGAAGCCGTGCAGCGCATCGCGACGAAGGGCAAGGTCGAGATGTCGGCGGAGCAGGTCGTGTATTTCCAGCCGCAGCCCTTCACACCAAAGCTGGTGTCGGCCGTGCGCGAAGCCGCGCAGGCGCAGGGCATGACCTGGATGAACGTGATCAGCGGGGCAGGCCACGACGCGGTGTACCTCGCACGCGTGTGCCCCACGGCCATGATCTTCGTGCCCTGCCTCGACGGCATCAGCCACAACGAGATAGAGGACGCGCAGCCCGACCACCTCGAAGCCGGCTGCAATGTGCTGCTGCAGGCCATGCTGCAAAGCGCGGGAGTCGCATCGTGAAGGCGTGGAGCCGCGCCCTGATGGCGCTTCTCCTCGCGTGGTCCGTGGTGCCGGCAGGCGCTTCCGAACCCATCCTGGTGGGCCAGTCCGCGGTGCTGACGGGCCCGCTGGCGCCCAACAGCCTCGCGTTCATGGAAGGCCAGACACTGCTGTTCGACCAGCTGAACAAGGCCGGCGGCATCGGCGGGCGGCCCGTCAAGATGATCACGTACGACGATGTCTATGCGGCCGACAAGGCCGCGGCCAACGCCGAGAAGCTGCTGGGCACCGACCGCGTGGTCTGCCTCTTCGGAACCATGGGCACCGGCATTGGCGCGGCCATGGCGCCCGTGGCGGCGAAGTACGACAGCTTCATCTTCGGCGGGTTGACCGGTGCCGCGGTGCTGCGCGGGCCGAAGGTGCCGATCTATCACGTGCGCGAGTCGTACGCCGACGAAGTGCGGCGCGTGATGACCCACCTGGCGACGGTGGGCCTGACGCGCATCGCCATCGTCTCGAGCGACGACGCCTACGGCAAAGGCATCGAGAAGGACGCAATAGACGCGCTCCAGAAGAACGGGCTGTCCCAGGTGCTGGCACTGCGCTTCGATCCGCAGGAAAAGGAACCGACGCGCGCCGCGCAGCAGATCATTGCCAGCGGTGCGCAGGCCGTGTACGTCATTGCGGCAGGCATGCCGGCGATCAACATCATCAAGGCGCTGGTCGCCGCGCCGATTCATCCGCAGATCTACACGAACTCGGTGGCCAGTTCTTTCCTGCTCTACAAGGAGCTCGGCGAGAAGAGCCGCGGCATCGTGCTGTCGCAGGTGATGCCGCCGTTCTGGAAGACCCGCTTCCCGATCGTCGACGAGTACCAGCGCGCGCGCAAGAATGCGGGCAGCGAGGGCGAGGGCTCCTACCTGGGCCTGGAGGGCTACATCACGGCCAAGGCGTTTGCGGAAGCGCTGCAGCGCGTGAAGGGGCCGATCACCACCGAATCGCTCAGGCGAACCATCGAGACTTCACCGCCCATGAACCTGGGCGGCTACATGCTGACGTTCAAGGCCGACAACCGCAACGGTTCGAATTTCGGCGACATCACGATGCTGGCAACCGGTGGGAAGTTTGCTCAATGAAAGTTTTGATAGCGCGTCTCAACCACGAGACCAACACCTTCTCGCCCGTGCCCACGCCGCTCGCGGCCTTCGGACCCGACGGGCCGACCTTCGGCGAGCAGGCTTACCGCGACAACAAGGGCATGCGCACCGCGATGTCGGCCTTCATCGACCTGGCCGAAGCGGCTGGCGCCGAACTCGTCACACCGGTGTCGGCTTCGGCCAACCCGAGTGGGCCGGTCGATGCGCAGGCCTACACGCTGCTGACGCAAAGCATCGTCGATGCGGCCCCGGGCTGCGATGCCATCCTGCTCGACCTGCACGGCGCGATGGTGGCGCAGAACAGCGCCGACGGCGAAGGCGACCTGCTGGTGCGCCTGCGTGCGGCGGCACCGGGCGTGCCCATCGGCGTGGCGCTCGACCTGCATGCCAACGTCACGCCCGAGATGGTCGGCAACGCGGACGTGATCGTCGGCTTCAAGACGTATCCGCACATCGACATGTACGAAACCGGCGAGCATGCCGGCCGACTGATGTTCGACCTGCTGGCCGGACGCAGCAAGCCGGCGATGCGCTGGCACCGGCTGCCGCTGATGGCGCACACGCTGCGCAGCGCGTCGTTCACCGGCGCGATGCAGCGTGCGATCGAGGCGGCGCGCGAGGCCGAGAAGTCGGAGTCGCTCGCGGTGTCGATCCTGGCGGGCTTCTCGCTGTCGGACATCGAGTCGCCGTGCATGAGCGTGATCGTCGTCGACGCGCAATCACCCGAGCGCGCGCAGGCCACGGCCGACCGCATCGCCGCGCAGATGTGGAGCGAGCGCGAGGCCTTCATCTACCGTAGCGAACCGTTGGCGCAATCGATCGCGCGCGCCAGGCTCATCGCCGAGGGTGCGACGCGCCCGGTGCTGCTGCTCGACCATGGCGACAACTGCATGTCCGGCGGCAGCTGCGACACCATGGATGTGCTGCAGGAGGCACTGGCGCAGGGGCTGCATGGCATCGGCGTGGGGCCGCTGTGCGATCCAGAAGCGGTGGCGCAACTGGTCGAGGCGGGCGAGGGCGCGCAGGTGACTGTGGCGCTCGGCAACAAGGTCTCGCTCGAAGGCATCGGCCTCTCGAAGACGCCGGTGCGCCTGACGGGCACCGTGCGAACCATCAGCGACGGCGAGTACGTGATCACCGGCCCCACCTACACCGGCCAGCGCAGCAGCATGGGGCGCACGGTGCTGTTCGACATCGGCACGGCGCGCATTGTGGTGACCGAGCGCACGCAGGAGCCGTGGGACATCGGCGTCTTCGAATGCGCGGGGCTCGATCCGCGGACCGAGCGCTTTCTGCTGCTCAAGTCGCGCATGTATTGCCGGCCGGTGTTCGAGCCGCTGTCGGCCGCGCTGGTGGAGTGCGACAGCCCGGGCGTCACGAGTTCGGACTACAGCCTGTTCCCCTTCAGCAAGGTGCGCCGGCCTGTGTTTCCGCTGGATGCGAACGCCTCGATGGACGCTGCGGCATGACCTGACAGGTCATCGACGCGAATCGCGTGCGACGCGACCATTCCTTCACCCCGCGATGTTGCGGGTCGAAACCCTCGAAAGGAATCGTCATCATGAACACCGCCGCACACGATGCCACCGCGATTGCCCAACGCTACATCGCCGTCTGGAACGAAACCGACGCCGCGCGCCGCGCCGCGCTGATTGAAGCCGGGTGGACCGCCAACGCCCGCTACGTGGACCCGATGGCGCAGGCCAGCGGGCACGAGCAGATCAGTGCGCTGGTTGGCGTGGTGCACCAGCGCTACCCGGGCTTTCGCTTCAACTTGCTGGGCAAGGCCGATGCGCATGGCGACCACCTGCGTTTCTCATGGACGCTGGGTCCGAGCGGAGCGGAAGACCTGATTCAGGGCACCGACTTCGTCCAACTCGACGCTGGCAAGCTCCGCTCGGTGACGGGCTTCCTGGACAAGGTGCCGGTCGGCGCCTGAGTCTGAACGAAAGCTGAACGGCTGGCGCTCAATCCGGCGCGCCGGCAGGCCGTCCACGCCACAGCTTGCGGTAGACGGTCGCCCGGCTGATGCCCAGGGCCCGCGCGGCTTCCGCCACATTGCCGCGCGCATCGGCCACCGCCTTGCGGATCAGCGCGGTTTCCACATCGCGCAGCCGCGGGCGGGTGTCGGACACGGGCCCGCCCGCCGTGGCGCCGGTGTCGCTGCGCTGGGGCCGCACCTGCACCCGCAGACCCGACCAGAGCGGCACTTCGAGTACAGCATCGCTGCGCCGGGCCGCGTCGAACATCATGTGCAGCGGCAGCGCGAACAGGTCATTGAAGTGCAAGGCGTGCTCGCTGCGCGGCAGCGGCTGGTGCAGCATCTGCCGGGCTGCCGCGTTGGCGCCCATGACACTGCCGGTTGCGTCGATGCACAGCAGCCCCTCGGTGGCTTCGCTGTTCGTGTTGCCGGGCCATGCCAGGTGCAGCAGCAGCTCGCAGGGCTCGCGCATCACCAGCATGTTCTCGATGCTGCGCGCCGACAGGGTGGCCAGGTGGCGCAGCTCGGGCCGCTCGACCACCTGCACGCCGGTCAGGTCGAGCATGCCGATGCAGTCGCCACGGGGGCCGAAGAGCGGGGCACCGGCGCAGCTGTAGACGCTGGTGTCGTCGAAGAAATGCTCGCCGCGGTGCAGCCACACCGATTCCTGCTCGGCCAGCGCGGTGCCAATGGCGCTGGTGCCGATGGCGCGCTCTGACAGATCGACGCCGACGCGCCCGATGTCGCGCGCGTAGCGGCTCGCGGCGTCGGCACCGTCGGGCAGGTTGCCCACGTCGATGACGATACCGTCGGCATCGGTCAGCACGGCGAAATAGCGGGTGTCGGCAATGGCGCGCGAGAGCCGCTCTATTACCGGGCGGGCCGCCGAGATCAGCGCCCGGTTGCGCTCGGCGACGTCGCAGCTGGCCGAGCGGCTCACCGGATCGAAGCTGACTCGCTGCTGCGGCCGGCGGCCGGCCTCGATGCAGCGCTGCCATGAACGGGTGATCCACGAATCGACGCAGGCCGCGCCGCGCGCCCGGGCGGCCGACTCGCCCTCGATCACTTCACGGCGGGCTTGGGCAATGGCCAGGGAACGCTCAGGCGGTGGCGAAACGATAGAGACGGGCATCGTGGTTTTTCGCGCGTGTGGGGAGGCTTTTCCTGGCTCGCCGGACGGCAAGCTGTTTCATTTTGAGAATTTCGCGCGGTCTGTGCAAGTGTCAAGGGTTTTGCCTAGGATAGTGCGAAAGGTCGGCATCCAAGATGCTTTTGCTGAAACAGCCATCACCTTTAACGGAGACAGCCAAATGCAGGTCGCTTTCAAGGTCAACGGCCGTCAGGTCACGGTCGACGCTCCTCCCAACACCTTCCTCGTCTACGCCATCCGGGAGCACCTCCATCTCACCGGTACCCACGTCGGCTGCGACACAGCCCAGTGCGGTGCCTGCACTGTCCACGTGAACGGCCGGGCCGTCAAATCATGCAATGTGCTGGTCGCCCAGGCTGCCGGCGCGGACATCACCACCATCGAGGGCATTGCCGAGGCTGACGGCACCATGCACCCCATGCAGGCGGCCTTCAAGGAATGCCACGGCCTGCAGTGCGGTTTCTGCACCCCGGGCATGGTCATGAGCGCCATCGACCTGTGCACCCACCACCCCAAGTCGAGCGAGTCGGAAATCCGCGAACTGCTCGACGGCAACCTGTGCCGCTGCACGGGCTACCAGAACATCGTGAAGGCAGTGAAGATGGGCGGCGAGGCAATGGCCTCTGGCACTCCCGTCAAGACAACCGTAACGGCATGAAGGGAGCGACATCATGGGTGCTTCCGACTTCTCCAACCTGCCGCACATCGGCGAGGCTCTGCGGCGCAAGGAAGACTACCGCTTCCTGACCGGCGCCGGCAACTACACCGACGACATCACGCTGGCCAACCAGAGCCATGCGGTCTTCGTGCGCTCGCCGCACGCCCATGCCGCCATCAAGTCGATCGACATTGCCGAGGCAATGAAGATGCCCGGTGTGATCGGTATCTTCAGCGGCAAGGACATCGAAGGAAAGATGGGCGGGCTGCCCTGCGGCTGGCTCATCAACAACCCCGACGGCACCCCGATGAAGGAGCCGATGCACCCGATCCTCGCGATCAAGAAGGTGCGCTACGTGGGCGACCATGTCGCGATGGTCGTGGCCGAGACGGTCGAGCAGGCCAAGAACGCCGCTGAAGCGGTGGTGGTCGACTACGACGTGCTGCCCGCGCTCGTGAGCGTGGCCGATGCGGCGAAGAAGGCCGGCGGCGCGGTGCTGCACGACGAGGCGCCCGACAACCAGTGCTACAAGTGGGCGCTGGGCGACAAAGCGGCGGTCGATGCGGTGTTTGCCAATGCCGCGCACGTCACCAAGCTCGACCTGGTCAACAACCGGTTGATTCCCAATCCGATCGAGCCGCGCGTGGCCATCGGCAGCTACAGCCGGGGCACCGACGACTACACGCTCTACGTGTCCAACCAGAACCCGCACGTCGAGCGCCTGCTGATGACGGCCTTCGTGCTGGGCCTGCCGGAGCACAAGGTGCGCGTGATAGCGCCCGATGTGGGCGGCGGCTTCGGCTCCAAGATCTTCCTGTATGCAGAAGACGTGTGCCTGACCTGGGCTGCCAAGCAGCTCAACCGCAACATCAAGTGGACGGCCGAGCGCTCGGAGTGCTTCCTGTCTGACGCGCACGGCCGCGACCATGTGAGCCACGCCGAAATGGCGATGGACAAAGACGGCAAGTTCCTCGCGCTGCGCGTGCATACAGACGCCAACCTCGGAGCTTACCTGTCGACCTTCTCGACCGCGGTGCCGACCATCCTTTACGCCACGCTGCTGGCGGGCCAGTACACCACGCCGCAGATCTACGTCGAGGTCGATGCCTGGTTCACCAACACCGCGCCGGTCGATGCCTATCGCGGGGCGGGGCGGCCCGAGGCCACCTATCTGCTGGAGCGGCTGGTGTCGCGCTGCGCGTGGGAAATGAAGCTGGGGCAGGACGAGATTCGCAAGCGCAACTTCATCAGCACCTTCCCGTACCAGACGCCGGTGGCGCTGCAGTACGACACGGGCGACTTCCACGCCTGCATGGACAAGGCCCGCGTGCTAGCCGAGGTCGATGGCTTCGCGGCGCGTAAGTCAGCCACCGAGGCCAAGGGCAAGCTGCGCGGCATCGGCTACTCGAGCTACATCGAGGCTTGCGGCATTGCGCCGTCGAACATCGCCGGGGCGCTCGGCGCGCGGGCGGGTTTGTTCGAATGCGGCGAGATCCGCGTGCACCCGACCGGCAGCGTGACGGTGTTCACCGGCTCGCACAGCCATGGCCAGGGCCATGAAACGACCTTCGCACAGGTGGTAGCGGCGAGGCTGGGCATTCCGGTCGAGAACGTCGACGTGGTGCACGGAGACACCGGTCGCGTGCCCTTTGGCATGGGCACCTACGGTTCGCGCTCCATCTCGGTGGGCGGCGCGGCCATCATGAAGGCGCTCGACAAGATCGAGACCAAGGCCAAGAAGATCGCCGCGCACCTGATGGAAGCGAGCGACGCCGACATCGAGTTCGCCAACGGCGAGTTCACGGTCAAGGGCACCGACAAGAAGATCCCCTTCGGCCAGGTGGCGCTCACGGCCTACGTGCCGCACAACTACCCGCTCGACAAACTGGAGCCGGGCCTGAACGAAACCGCCTTCTACGACCCGACCAACTTCACCTTTCCGGGCGGCACCTACATCTGCGAAGTCGAAGTCGACAAGCAAACCGGCGAAGTCAAGGTCGACCGTTTCACCGCGGTGGACGACTTCGGCACCATCATCAACCCGATGATCGTCGAGGGCCAGGTGCACGGCGGGCTGGTGCAGGGTATCGGTCAGGCGCTGCTCGAAAACTGCGTCTACGACAACGAAACGGGCCAGCTGCTCACCGGCAGCTTCATGGACTACGCCATGCCACGAGCAGGCGACTTTCCGCAATTCAAGCTCGACACCGTGTGCACCCCGTGCACACACAACCCGCTAGGCACCAAGGGCTGCGGCGAAGCGGGGGCCATCGGCTCGCCGCCGGCCGTGATCAATGCGGTGCTCGACGCGCTGGCGCCGCTGGGCGTCAAGGATTTCGACATGCCTGCCTCTCCCAGCCGCGTCTGGGAAGCGATGCAGGCCGCGGCCCAACACTAAAACAAAGAAGGAATCACACCATGTATGCCTTCACACTCGAACGGCCCACCACCGTGGCCGATGCGGCCAAACTCGTTGCCGCCGGTGCCAAGCCGCTGGCGGGCGGCCAGACCCTGCTGGCTTCGATGAAGCTGCGGCTCTCGGCCCCCGAACAGCTGGTGGACCTCAGCGGCATCAAGGAACTCACCGGCATCACGAAGAACGGCAACGCCATCACCATCGGCGCCATGTCGCGTCACCTCGACGTGGCGAACAATGTCGACGTGAAGGCCTCCTATCCGGCGCTGGCCGACCTGGCTTCGCGCATCGGTGACCGGCAGGTGCGCGCGATGGGCACCATCGGCGGCTCGGTGGCCAACAACGACCCAGCGGCGTGCTATCCCAGCGCGGTGCTCGCCTCGGGCGCGACCGTGATCACGTCGAAGCGCGAGATTGCCGCCGACGATTTCTTCCTGGGTCTGTTCACCACGGCGCTGGAAGAAGACGAGCTGATTACCGCGATCCGCTTTCCCATTCCGAAGCGCGCCGTTTATGAAAAGCTGCGCCAGAAGGCGTCGAACTTTCCGCTGGTCGGCGTGTTCCTTGCGCAATACGACAGCGGCGTGCGCGTGGCGATCACCGGCGCGGGCAACGGCGTGTTCCGTCATGCCGGGCTGGAAGATGCGTTGAACAAGAGCTTCACCGCGGCCGCCGCCGCAGCGGTGAAGATCGACGCGAGCGATCTCAACAGCGACCTGCATGCCTCGGCCGCGTACCGTGCGAACCTGATCAGCGTGCTGACGCAACGCGCGGTGACCAAGGCCCTGGGCTGAGCAGGCTGGCACTGCCAACCACGGCCAGGAAGGCGCGACACTCTCGCGTCTTCCGCTACGCTTCGCCATGATCTTTCCGACCATCGATTCCCTCTCCGAAGCTTTGGTGCAGGCCGGCTACTTCGCCGACCGGCGACTGGCCACGGCCGTGTTTCTCGCGCTCAAGCTGCAGCGCCCGCTGCTGCTCGAAGGCGAGCCCGGCGTCGGCAAGACCGAGCTGGCGAAGGCGCTGTCGACCGCGCTGAGCCGCGAGCTGCTGCGGCTGCAGTGCTACGACGGTCTGGAGCAGCGCGAAGCTCTCTACGAATGGAACTACGCAGCGCAGCTGCTGCACATGCGCGCGGCCGAGGCTACGGGCGCGGCGCGCGATGTGGAAGCCGAGGTCTACCAGCCGCACTACCTGATCCGCCGCCCGCTGCTGCAGGCACTGCAGACGCCGCTGCCGGGCGCCGTGCTGCTGATCGACGAAGTAGACCGCGCCGACGAGCCCTTCGAGGCCTTCCTGCTCGAGTACCTGGGCGAGTACCAGGTGAGCATTCCGGAGCTGGGCACGGTGCGCGCCGTGGTGCCGCCCGTCACCATCCTCACGAGCAACCGCACGCGCGAGCTCAACGATGCGGTCAAGCGCCGCTGTCTTTATCACTGGCTCGACTATCCCGAGCGAGAGCGCGAGCTGGCGATCGTGCGCGCCCAGGTGCCGCAGGCGGGCGAGAAACTGTCGGCGCAGGTGTCGGCCTTTGTCGCGCGGCTGCGCGAGGCGCCGTTCGTCAATGCCTTCCAGCGCGCGCCCGGCATCGCCGAGAGCGTCGAATGGGCGAGGGCGCTGATTGCGCTCGACACCGTCGAGCTCGACCCCGAGGTGGTGGTCGACACCGCCGGCATCCTGTTCAAGCAGCGCGACGACGTGGCCGCGCTGACGCGGGAGCTGGCGTCGGACCTGCTCAAGCCCGAGGCATGACGACCACCGGCATTCAGCAACTCGGCGACGTCCGCAGCGGCAAGCTCGCCGGCAACATCACCGCCTTCGGCCGTGCGCTGCGCCGCGCCGGCGTGCGCACCGACGCCATGCGCATCGCGCTGGCCGCCGAAGCGGCCACGCTGGTGGGCGTGGAAGACCGGCTCGACCTGAGCGCCGCGATGGAAGCCGTGATGGTGAGCCGCGAGCAGGACCGCATGGTGTTCCGCGAACTCTTCGACGCCTGGTTCCGCGATCCGGAGCTGGCCAACAAGCTGCTCGCGCAGATGCTGCCGAGTGCCGAAGGCAAGGCCGAGCCATCGAAGCGCCGGCCGCGCGTGCGCGAGGCGCTCACCGCGCCGCGCAACCCCGCCAAGCCGGCCGAGCCGGCCAAGCCCGACCGCGAAGTCGAGTTCGACGCCGCCATGACTTCGAGCGACCGCCAGCGCCTGCAGCATGCGGACTTCAACGCGCTCGGCGCTTCCGAATACCGGCTGGTCGAACGGCTCGCACGCGACATCAGGCTGCCGATTCCCGAGCTGCCGTCGCGCCGTCTGCGCGTGGCCGGCGATGCGGGCCGGCAGCATGCGCGCATGCATTGGCCAGGCGTGTTGCACGAGGCGGCGCGCACGGGCGGCGAGATCCTGCGGCTGCCCAAGCTGGCCCGGCGCCAGCAGCCCTTGCCGCTGCTGGTGCTGGTCGACGTGTCGGGCTCGATGGAACGCTATGCGCGGCTGCTGCTGGCCTTTCTGCACGCAGCGACCCGCCGGGCTGGTCGGCGCGACGTGTTTGCCTTCGGCACCCGCCTGACCGACCTGACCCCCGCCTTCCGGCTCGCCGACACCGACGCCATGCTCGGCGCCGCCAGCCTCGCCATCGACGACTTCGCGGGCGGCACCCGGTTGGGCAGCTCTTTGACCGAATTGCGCCGCGCTCACACCCGCCGCCTGACCGGCCGCCGCACGCTGGTGCTGGTGATCAGCGATGGCCTCGACACTGGCGAGCCGTCGCTGCTGGAGCAGGAGCTGCTCTGGCTCAAGCGCCATTCGCGCCGCCTGCTGTGGCTCAACCCCTTGCTGCGCTTCGAGGGCTACGCCCCTCTGGCGCGTGGGGCCAGCGTGCTGCACCGGCAAGCAGACGCGATGCTGGCGGTTCACAATCTCAGCGCACTCGAGCAGCTCGCAGCGAGCCTGGCCGCGCTGATGCGGTCCGGCCGCTAGCGTCGCCCGGGAAGGAAGACAAAGGAACCCACCATGGAAATGCTCGGAAACCGCCGCCTCGGCATCACCCAACAACAGGCCTGGGAAGCGCTCAACGACCCCGAGACGCTGAAGAAGTGCATTCCCGGTTGCGACAAGTTCGAGCTCACGGGCGACAACCAGTACAGCGTTGCGCTAGCAGTCAAGATCGGCCCGGTGTCGGCCAAGTTCAACGGCAAGGTGATGCTGTCGGACATCGTGGCGCCCGATGGCTACAAGCTGACATTCGAAGGGCAGGGCGGCGTGGCAGGGTTCGCCAAGGGCTCGTCGAGTGTCTCGCTCAAGCCGGTGGCGGTTGAAGCTCCTGTCGACGCGGCACCGGCCGAGTCTGCTGTCGCGCATGAAGCCGGGGCCGCATCGCCTCCTGCCGTCCCCGGCTGCGAGCTCGACTACACCGTGCAGGCCCAGGTCGGCGGCAAGATCGCCCAGCTCGGCCAGCGCCTGATCGACGGCGCCGCCAAATCGACCGCCGACGATTTCTTCAAACGCTTCGAGGCCGAGATGCAGAGCCGTTACGGCCCACCGCCCACGCCCGTCGTGGAAGCCACCGCCGAAGCGCCTGTAGAGAAGGCCGGAATGATGTCCGGCCTCATGAAGAAGATCGGCCTCGGCAAGAAGGACGACAACAGCGACAACAAGGACGCGCCCGCCGCACCCGGCGACGCCAGCAGCTAGGAGCCGGCCGCGCCATGGAAAACCTCGACGTCATGGTGCTGCGTACGCTGCGTGATTGGCGGCGTGCCGGCAAGCGCGCGCTGCTGACGACCGTTGTGCGCACCTGGGGCTCGTCGCCCCGGCCCGTGGGTTCGATCATGGCGCTGGCCGAAGACGGCGCGGTGGTCGGCTCGGTCTCGGGTGGCTGCATCGAGGACGACCTGATCGCGCGTTACAGCCACGCCCATGGCAAGGGCGAAGACGTGCCGCTGGGCGCGCCTCCCGCGCTCGTGAAGTATGGCATCACCGCCGACGAGGCACACCGCTTCGGACTGCCCTGCGGCGGCACGCTGGAGCTGCTGCTCGAATACGCGCCCGATGCCGATTCGCTCGACCTGCTGGTCGCGCAGCTGGAACAAGGCAAGCTCATGCAGCGCACGGTGACGCTCGCCACCGGCGCGGTGCGGCTCGCCGAGGCGAAAGCCCCCGACGAGCTCAGCGTGAACGAGGTCGAGCTCACCAACACCTTCGGCCCCGAGTACCGCATGCTGCTGATCGGCGCCGGCCAGCTGGCCGAGTACCTCGCGACGATGGCCAAGTTCAGCGGCTTTGCCGTGACGTTGTGTGATCCGCGCGCCGAATACCGCACCGCGTGGTCGCTGCCCGGCGTGCACATCACGACCGAGATGCCCGACGACGCGGTGCTGGCCTTCAAGCCCGATCGCCGCAGCTGCGTGGTGGCGCTCACGCACGACCCCAAGCTGGACGACCTCGCGCTGCTCGAAGCGCTGCAGAGCGAAGCCTTCTACGTCGGCGCCATCGGCTCGCGCCGCAATGCCGACGCGCGGCGCGACCGCATGATCGAGCACTTCGACCAGACCGAAGAATCTCTCGCGCGGCTGCGTGGGCCTATCGGCATCTACATCGGTAGCAAGACGCCGCCGGAGATCGCGGTGAGCGTGATGGCCGAGATACTGGCTGTGAAGAATGCGGTGACGTTGCCGCGTGAGGTCGAGGTGGCGCGGGCCAAGGAGATGCAGCAGCTGCTGCCGAGCTGATTTGCCTTTTTCGGGGTGAGCGCGAATGACACCGGGTACTCCCCTCCGCCAATGAATCAGCCCGACTTTGCCTCGGGCGGCACGTCGCCACCCTTTTGCCGCTCGCGGAACAGCGCCGCACGCATCAAAAAGATAGTGGTGATCGGCGCCGTGAGCGCAATGAACAGCACGATCAGCACCGCGTGAAGGAACAGGCTGAAGCCCTGCACCGAGAAATACACGATGGTGGCGACCGTCATGCACCACACGCCCACTGTCGCGCCGAGCGTGGGCGCATGGATGCGGCGGAAGAAGGTGGGCAGCCGCACCAGGCCGAATGAACCGATCGCCGCGAAGGCCGCGCCCAGCACAGCAAACACGGCGGTGATGATCTCGGCCCACAGCGGCAGCGGGCCCACGATGAAGTCCGTCATTCGATCACCTCCCCGCGCAGCAGGAACTTGGCCATGGCCGTGGAGCCGACGAAGCCGAACAGCGCGATCAGCAGCGCCGCCTCGAAGTAGACGTTGCTCGCGTAGATGATGCCGAGCACCAGCATCATCAGCATGCCGTTGATGTAGAGGCAGTCGAGGGCCATCACGCGGTCTTGCGCGCTCGGGCCTATCAGCAGCCGCGAGAGTGCGCACAGCATGGCCACGGCCAGCAGGAAGAGCGCGAACTTCAGGGCCCAGAAGAGGATGGGTGTCATGACTCGAAGATCTCCATCAGGGGGCGCTCGTAGCGCTGCTTTATCAGTGCAACGAAGGCGGCCTCGTCGTCCACGTCGAACACGTGGATCAGGAGCGTGCTGCGGTCGAACGACACTTCGCCCCAGGCGGTGCCGGGCGTGAGGCACATCACCATGGCCAGCACCGCGAGCCCGTTGGGGTCGCGCATGTCGAGCGGAATCTGCACGAACTTCGAGGCGATGCGCGAGGTGCGCCGCGTGAGCAGCAGACGGGCCACGTCGTACGCCGACTTCAGCATGTCGAAGGTCACGACGAAGGACAGCCGCAGCGCAACGCCGGGCCGGCGCATGCGCACCGCAGCCGGGCGCAGGCCCTCGGTGAGCAGCGGCACCGCGATGGCGAGGATCAGGGCCGCCAGCAGCGTGGCGGCGTCGAGCGACTGGTTGAGCAGCAGCCAGACGATGAACAGCGCGAACGACAGCGACGGAGAAGGAATCAGGCGCTTCATGGGGCCGTGCCTTCCTTCTTCACAGGGTTCGGTATCTGCCGCGCGCCCAGCACCGCGTTGCGATATGGCGTGGGGGTCTTCAGTCCGTCCGCGGTGGCCCTGGCGTGCTGCATGACAGGTCCGGCCCACACGGTCAGCGCCACGCTGGCCGCGAGCAGCGCAGCCACCGGCAGCACTTCGAGCGCGGGCAGCGAGGGCATGGTGGGGTGAAGCTGCGTCCAGAAGTGGCGAATGCCGGTGCGGCTCAATGCAATCAGCGAGAGGAAGCCTGAGGCAATCAGCAGCGCAAGAAAGATCCAGCCGGCGGTGCCAATCGCCTTGGCGCCGAGCATGCCCGAGAGCATCGCGAACTTGCCGATGAAACCCGACAGCGGCGGCAGGCCCGCGAGCAGCAACGTGCAGCCCATGAAGCTCAGGCCCAGGAAGGCAACGCCAGCGGGAATCGCGCGGCCGTAGAGCGCTTGTGCCTCGTCGTCGAGGTTCACGTCGTTGAGTGCGCGCAGGTCTTCGGCGAGGAAGGGCGCATTGCCGGCCGCCTCGTGTGGCGCCACGCTCATGCCCGCGTTGCGCCAGCGCTCGATCATGTCGGTCAGCAGGAAGAAGGCGCTGACCGCCAGCGTGGAGCTCAGCAGGTAGTACAGCGCGCCAGCCCACACGGCAGGCTGTCCGAGCCCGACCGCCGCGAGCAGGGTGCCCGCGGATACCAGCACGCTGAAGCCCGCGAGGTTCGACAGCCGCTGCGTGCCGACGATGCCCAGCGCCCCCACGAACAGCGTGGCAAGGCCCACGCCGACCAGCGCCGCCTGCCCGAAGGCGGCGGAGTCGCCGGTGTCGGGTGCGAACAGCACGGTCCACAGCCGCAGGATCGTGTAGACGCCGAGCTTGGTCAGCAGTGCGAACACCGCCCCCACGGGCGACACCGACGCGCTGTAGGCCGGCACCAGCCAGAAGTTGAGCGGCCATGCGCCGGCTTTGGCGAAGAAGGCGGTCGCGAGAATGGCCGCTGCCGCATGCACCAGGCCGCGGTCGCCCGGTGCGAGTTCGGCGATGCGCACGCCGAGATCGGCCATGTTGAGCGTGCCGGTCACGCCGTAGAGGATGGCCGCGCCAATCAGGAACAGCGACGACGCAGCGAGGTTGATCGCGATGTAGTGCAGCCCCGCCTGCACGCGCAGCCGCCCCGAGCCGTGCAGCAGCAGGCCGTACGAGGCCGCGAGCATCACCTCGAAGAAGACGAACAGGTTGAACAGGTCGCCCGTGAGGAAGGCGCCGTTCAGGCCCATGAGCTGCAGTTGCAGCAGCGGATGGAAATGCACGCCCGCGCGGTCCCAGCGCGAGGTGGAATAGATCGACGCGGCAAAGGCGATCACGCCCGTGAGCGCGACCATCATGGTCGAGAGCCGGTCGGCCACCAGCACGATGCCGAAGGGTGCGCGCCAGTTGCCCGGCAGGTAGACGCCGATGGAGCCGGGCCCGCCGCCGGTGTCGGCCGCGTTCACCCAGCGCAGCAGCGCAAGCGCGGCAAGCAGGCCGACGAGGCCCGAGACCACGCTCAGGGCCGACTTGGTGCGCCGCCGGTTCTCGCCCAGCAGCAGCATGAGCGCGGCCGTGAGCATGGGCACGAGGATCGGCACCGCCACCAGGTGCGGCATGCTGAACTCGAGCAGTTCGTCGAGCAGGTGGAAGATCTCTTTCACTCTGCCTCCTGCCGTTCTTCACCGTCCACGTGGTCGGTGCCGGTGAGGCCGCGCGAGGCGAGCATCACAACGAGGAACAGCGCCGTCATCGCAAAGCCGATCACGATGGCCGTCAGCACCAGCGCCTGCGGCATCGGGTCGGCCGTGTTGGCCAGCGTGGAGGTGAGGCCCTTGATGAGCACCGGCTCGCTGTCGACCTTGAGCCGGCCCATGCTGAAGATGAACAGGTTGACCGCATAAGAGATCAGCGTCAGGCCCATGATGACCTGGAAGGTGCGAGGGCGCAGCAGCATGTACACGCCAGAGCCGGTGAGCACGCCGATGGCGAGTGCGAGCACGATTTCCATCAGCTGGCTCCCCCTGCGGCGACAGCAGCCGCGGCGGCTTCGGCTTCTTTCTCGGCCTGCTCGTCGGCCCAGCGGTGGCTTCGTATCGACTGGTGGGCCAGCGCGGTCAGGATCAGCATGGTGGCGCCGAGCACCAGCGCGAACACGCCGATGTCGAAGAAGAGGGCGCTGGGCACGTGCACTTCGCCCAGCAAAGGCAGATGCAGGTGCGCGGTGTGCGTGGTCAGGAAGGGATAGCCGAAGAACATCGCGCCACCGCCGGTGGCCAGCGCCAGCAGCAGGCCGGTGGCGATCCAGCGGCGCGGGTAGATGCGCAGATGCTCTTCCACCCACTCGGTGCCCGACACGATGAACTGCAGCACCAGTGCGACCGACATCACCAGCCCCGCGACGAAGCCGCCGCCCGGCGCGTTGTGGCCGCGCATGAAGAAGTAGACCGACACCAGCGCCGCCAGCGGCAGCACCAGCCGCACCAGCACGGCCGGCACCATCAGGTAGCCGACGGCGGTGTCCTTGGCGCGGCGCGGGTTCAGCAGGTCGCTGCTGCCGTCGTCGACCTGCAGGCGCTGCTGGACCGGCAGGGCCATCGATTCGAGGGCAGGGCGGAAGCGCCGCAGCAGCGCATACACGGTGAGCGCCACGATGCCCAGCACGGTGATCTCGCCGAAGGTGTCGAAGCCGCGGAAGTCGACCAGCATCACGTTGACCACGTTGGTGCCGCCGCCCTCGGTGAGCGCGTGTTCGAGGAAGAAGGGCGAGATGCTCTGCGGGAAGTTGCGCGTCATCATGGCCCACGCCAGCGAGGCCATGCCGCCGCCGGCGATGGTGGCCACCAGCAGGTCGCGTCCGCGCCGGCCCCAGGGCCGCAGCCGCGCGCGCGCAGGTTGAATGACGTCCTTGCTGCGCATCGGCAGCCAGCGCAGGCCCAGCAGGATGAGCACCGTGGTCACGGCCTCGACCACCAGTTGGGTCAACGCGAGGTCGGGTGCCGAGAACCAGATGTAGGTCACGCAAGAGACCAGCCCCGCACCCGAGGCCAGCATCAGTGCCGCCAGCCGATGGAACTTGGCCTGCCACGCGGCGGCCAGCGCGCAGGTGCCGCCGATGATCCAGGTCATTGCGAACATCGGCGAGAAGGGCAGCAGCTCGCGCGTGCCAAGTGCGGCGGGCGCGGCCCACAGGGAAGCCGCGGCGCCCGCCACGGCCACGACCACCAGCAGCAGCAACTGCCACTGCAGCCGGCGCGTGCCGAACAGGCGGCGGCTGCGCCGGCCCGCCTCGCTCAGCAGCGCGAGCAGGTGCTCGAAGATGACCTGGCCGTCGAAGCGGTGCAGCAGCGGCGTGTGCTCGAGGCCACCGCTCGCGCGCCGGCGGCGCTGCAGCAGGTACAGCGCGCCGCCGCCCACCAGCGCCACGAAGCTCATCAGCAGTGGCAGGTTGAAGCCGTGCCACACGGCCAGGCTGTACTCGGGCAGCGTGCCACCGACGACCGGCGTGGCGGCCGCCGCCAGCATCGGGCCGACCGACCACGCCGGCACCACGCCCACCACCAGGCACAGCAGCACCAGCAGCTCGACTGGCACGCGCATCCAATGCGGCGGCTCGTGCGGGTGCTTGGGCACCTCGTCGCCGCAGGGCGGGCCGAAGAACACGTCGAACACGAAGCGCGCCGAATACGCCACGCTGAAGATGCCGGCGATGGTGGCGATGACCGGCAGGCTGAAGTCGACCCACGGTGTCGACTGGATGAACACCGTCTCGGCGAAGAACATTTCCTTCGAGAGAAAGCCGTTGAGCAGCGGCACGCCGGCCATCGAAGCGCTGGCGATGATGGCTAGCGTGCCCGTGATGGGCATGAGCCGCATCAGGCCGCTGAGCTTGCGGATGTCGCGCGTGCCGGTCTCGTGGTCGATGATGCCGGCCGCCATGAACAGCGACGCCTTGAAGGTCGCGTGGTTCATCACGTGGAAGACCGCTGCCACCGCCGCGAGCGGGCTGTTCAGGCCCAGCAGCAGCGTGATGAGCCCGAGGTGCGAGATGGTCGAGTAGGCCAGCAGCGCCTTCAGGTCGCGCTGGAACATGGCGATGAAGCCGCCGAGCAGCAGCGTGACGGCGCCCGCGCCGCCCACCATCCAGAACCACTGCTCGGTGCCCGAGAGCACGGGCCACAGCCGCGCCATCAGGAACACGCCGAGCTTCACCATCGTGGCCGAGTGCAGGTAGGCCGATACCGGCGTGGGCGCGGCCATGGCGCGCGGCAGCCAGAAGTGGAACGGGAACTGCGCGCTCTTGGTGAAGGCGCCGAGCAGCACCAGCACCAGTGCGACCGGGTAGAGCGCATGTGCGCGAATGAGGTCGCCCGAGGCCAGCACCACGTCGAGCTCGTAGCTGCCGACGATGCGGCCCAGCACCAGCACGCCGGCCAGCAGGCACAGCCCGCCAGCGCCCGTGACGGTGAGCGCCATGCGGGCGCCGCGCCGCGCGTCGCGCCGGTGGTGCCAGTAGCCGATGAGCAGGAAGGAGAAGAGGCTGGTGAGCTCCCAGAACAGCACCATCTGAATGAGGTTGCCCGAGAGCACCACGCCCATCATCGCGCCCATGAACGCGAGGAAGAACGAGAAGAAGCGCGGCACCGGGTCGGAGGCCGACATGTAGTAGCGCGCATAGAGCACCACCAGCGCGCCGATGCCCAGCACCAGCATGCAGAACAGCCACGCGAAGCCGTCCATGCGGAACACGAGGTTCAGGCCGAGGGCCGGCAGCCATTCGATCTCTTGCCGCAGCACATTGCCATGCGCGATCTGCGGGAAGAACCAGGCAACCTGGATGGCGCAGCCCAGCGCGACCAGCCCCGCCAGCGTCGACTCCCTGTTGCGCGCGTTGGACGGCATCAACGCGGCCAGCACGCTGGCAATGAAAGGGAGTGCGACGAGAAAGACCAGGGGCATTGGGGTCGATTCTATCGGCCGACCCTATGGAAGGCCTTATCTATAACCGCAAGACATAAGGCAGTTTTTCGCTCGATTCAGGAGGAGAAAGCCTGCACCGTGCGCAACCCGAGCCAGGTCATGCAAAGCGAGCCACCCAGGTGCAGTGCGATCGTGCCCATCGCGAGGCCGAGCCTGCCGCCCATGAGCATGCCGACCACTTCCGCGGAGAAGCTGGAGAAGGTGGTGAGCGTGCCCAGGAAGCCGGTGATGACCATGAGCCGCCACGCGGGGTTGATGTCCGGCAGGCCGCTGAACACACCGATGGCCACGCCGATCAGGTAGCCGCCGATAAGGTTCACCGCCAGCGTGCCCCAGGGCAGGATGCCGCCGGGGTTGAGCCACAGGGCAAAGCCCCAGCGCATGAGGGCGCCGACACACGCGGCGAGGCAGATGACGAGGACATTCAGCAGCATGCCGGTGATTATCCGCAAGCTGCCGGACGGCCTTTCTCTTTCTACTTTTCCTTGCCCATCACCACATCGGGCAGGATCGTCACGATGCTCGGGAACAGCGTGATCAGCACGATGCACAGCACCAGGCAGAAGAAGAACGGAATCGCCGCCTTGGCGATCACGTTGCTGTCTTTCCCGGTCATGTTCTGCAGCACGAAGAGGTTGAAGCCCACCGGCGGCGTGACCTCGGCGATTTCGACCAGCAGCACGATGAAGATGCCGAACCAGATCAGGTCGAAGCCGGCCTTCTGGATCATCGGCAGCACCACCGCGCTGGTCAGCACGATCATCGAGATGCCGTCGAGCGCCGTGCCGAGCACCAGATACACGACTACCAGCGCGCCGATCAGCGCGTAGGGCGACAGGTGCATGCTGTCGACCCACTCCGCCAACTCGCGCGGAATGCCGGTGAAGGCCATGGTCTTGGTGAGGAACGCCGCGCCGGCCAGGATGAACATGATCATGCAGCTGGTGCGGGTGGCGCCCATGATGCCGTCCTTGAAGTTCTTCCAGGTCAGGCTGCGGCCCCAGGCCGCGATGGCCAGCGAGCCCAGCACGCCGAAGGCCGCGCACTCGGTGGCCGTGGCCCAGCCGGCCACCAGCACCCAGACGATGAAGACGATCAGCAGCGCGCAGGGAATCAGGTTGCCCGAGAGCCGGATCTTCTCCATGAAGGTGGTTGGCGGATCGGCCGGCGGCACCTGGTCGGGGTTGCGCAGGCTCCACCAGCCGATGTAGCCCGAGAACAGCAGCATCAGCAGAAAGCCCGGAAGAAAGCCGGCCAGGAAGATGCGGATGATCGACGCGTCGGCCGCTACGGCGTACACCACCATCGTGATCGACGGCGGAATCAGAATGCCCAGCGTGCCCGCGGTGGCGAGCGAGCCGATGGCCAGCTTCTCGTTGTAGCCGCGGCGCTTGAGCTCGGGCAGCGCCACCTTGGCGATGGTCGCGCAGGTGGCGGCCGACGAGCCCGAGACCGAACCGAACACGCCGCAGCCGAGGATGGTGGTGTGCATCAGCCGGCCGGGCACGCGGTTGAGCCAGGGGCGCAGGCCCTCGAACATCTCCTCGCTGAGCTTGGTTCTGAAAAGAATCTCGCCCATCCAGATAAAGAGGGGCAGTGCCGCAAGCTCCCAACTGGCGTTGCTTTCCCAGAAGGCCGAGAACAGGTTCTTGCCCGGCAGCGTGTTGGTGAAGAAGGCCTGGCCGACCCAGCCGACGATGGCCAGAGTCATCGCGATCCAGACGCCGCCCGCGAGCAGGAGCAGCATGATGGCGAGCAGCAGCGCGCCCATGAGCAGGGTTTCAAGCATGGGCGTCAGACGTCAGAGGAGAAATCACCGGCGGCATGCCGCTCTTCGATAGCGCGCTGGTAGCTGGGCTTCTCGCCGCGGACCACGCCGACAAGTTCGTCGACCATCGCGATAAGCAGCAGCCAGCAGCCGATGACGAAGGTCGATTGCGGAATCCAGATCGGAATGACGACGAGGCCGGTGGCCATTTCGGCGAACTCGTAGCTCTCGTAGGTGAAGCTGGTGGCCCAGTAGGTCAGGTAGGCCACGGACACCGACGCGATCAGCAGGCATGTCACGTCGAGGATGCGCCGCACCTTCGGCGGCACGGCTTCGAGCAGCAGCGTCACGCGCACGAAGTCGCCATGGCGGAATGCATGCGCCATCGCGAAGAACGCGGCAGCGGCGCACAGCCAGGCCACCACGTCGTTGAGCCCGCTCACGTGCCAGTTCATCTGCCGGCCCACGCCGGCCAGGATCATCAGCACGAAGATCAGGAACACGCAGAACGCGCCGAGCGCGCCTGCACCGTCGTACAGGCGGTCGAGAAAGCGGCGCACGGCTTACTTCTTTTTATAAGCGTCGACGATGGCTGCACCGTCGGCACCGGTGGCCTTGAGCCAGTCGGTCTGCATGATGCCGCCGACCTGGCGCATGTCGGCGTCGAGCTTGGGCGAGGGCTTGTGCACCTTCATGCCGCGCTCGGCGAGCAGGCGCTTGTACTCGTCGTTCTTCTCCTGCGCGACCTTCCAGCCGCGCACCTCGGCGTCGGCGGCCGCCTTGGTGACGGCTGCCTTGGTGGTGGCGTCGAGCGCGTCGAAGGCCTTGGCGTTGACGAGGATCGCGTTCTTCGGAATCCAGGCCTGCGTGTCGTAGAAGTTCTTGATGTGCTCGTAGGTCTTGGTGTCGTAGCCGGTGGAGCCCGAGCTCATGTAGCTCTCGATCACGCCCGTGGCCATGGCGGCGCTGAGTTCGGCCTGCTGGATCTGCACGGGCTGCGCGCCGATGAGCTCGGCGATCTTGGCGGTGGCCGGGCTGTAGGCGCGCCACTTGATGCCGCGCAGGTCGGCCACCGAGCCGATTTCCTTCTTGGTGTAGATGCCCTGCGGCGCCCACGGCACCATGAACAGCACCTTGATGCCCTGGGCCGCGAGCAACTTGTCCATGGCGGGCTTCGATGCGTCGTAGAGCTTTCTTGCCTCTGGGTAGGTGGTGGCGAGGAAGGGCACGCCGTCGAGCGCGTAGATCGGGTTCTCGTTCGCGTAGTTGGCCAGCAGGATCTCGCCGGCTTGTGCCTGGCCGCTCTGCACGGCGCGCTTGATCTCGGGCGCCTTGAACAGCGAGGCGTTGGCATGCACCGTGATCTTCACCTTGCCGCCCGTGGCTGCGTCGACGTCCTTCGCGAACTGCGTGATGTTTTCCGTGTGGTAGTTGGTGGCCGGGTAGGCCGTGGGCAAGTCCCACTTGGTCTGCGCGAAGGCTGCGGCGCCGAGGGTGAGGCCCGCGAGGGCAATGCCGAACTTGTGATTCATGTACGCGCTCCGGAATGGATTGAAAGCAAAACGAAAGGAAGCTTACGTGCAAATTCCGGACCACTTCCTGAGGCATTTCCCTGCCATGGCGCGCATGAAAAAGCCGCCCGAAGGCGGCTTTGCATATTTCTACCGGAGCGGAATCAGGGCTTGGCGGCCTTGGGAGCCTTCGCTTCCTTCGAGGCCACGGGTGCCGCATCACCGAAGCTCTTGCCATTGACCGTCAGGCCTTCGGCCGACAGCTTGGCCGCCTTCTTCTCCTTCACACCCTTGACGCGCTGCATGAGGTCGGGCCAGTCCTTGAACTCGCCTTCCTTGCGCGCTTCGAGGATGCGCTTGGACATCGACGGGCCAACGCCCTTGACGCCGTCGAGGTCGGCCTCGGTGCCTTTGTTGACGTCGACGGCGGCGAACGAAACGGCTGCGAACAGCAAGGCCGTGGTGGCCAGGATTTTCTTGAACATGATGAAAAACTCCCTCTTTTTTGTTGATGAGTGACAGCCGACAGAAACGTCGGCCCAGGCTCAACGAGGAGAGAAAGAAGGGCGTTGACGCGTGGAAGCTGTGCTGGCTTCGACGTGACCATTGTTCAGAAATGTGATCAGAGTTCTTCGACGCGGCGCGGCGGATAGCTGTCCCAGGCCTGGCAGCCAGGGCAGTGCCAGAAGTACTGGTGCGCCTCGAAACCGCAGGCTGCGCAGCGGTAGCGCATGAGCGGCCGGGTGGCCTGGTCGAGCGCGCGTTGCACTTGCGGATGGAACTGCTGGTGCTCGAAGTGCTCACCCGCGAGCCAGCGCGAGGCCGCGACCAGCGAGGGCTGCTGCGCGAGATGCGCGATGTAGCCATCGCGCGGCGTGGGGTTGGGTTCTTCGGCGGTGGCGGTCGGTGTGCCGCCGAGCGCCATCAGCGCCTCGAGCACGTCGATCGACGGCGACTCCACATAGCGGCGTTGCAGCAGCGCGAGCGCTTCGCCTTCGCGGTGCGCAGCCACGGCAGCCTGCTGCAGCGCGGCGGCGTAGAGCGGCAGTGCCAGCGGTGCGGTCTCGCTCAGGGCCACGAGCGTATCGAAGGCAGCGGCCGCTTCGCCGTTGCGCAACTGCAGGTTGGCCGTGTCGATGGCGGGGCGCGGTGCCTGCGGCGCGAGCTCGACGGCCTGCGCGAGCAGCTTTGCCGCGCCGGGCAGGTCGCCTGCCGCAACGCGCTCGGTCGCCTGCTCGCAGAGGTGATGCGCGCGGCGCGTGCTGTAGCTGGCCTGGTCTGATTCGTCGAGTTTCTGTGCCACGTCGGCAGCCTGTGCCCATTCTCGCGAGCGTTCGTAGATGGCCAGCAGCGACAGCCGCGCCTCGTTCTCGTAGCGCGTGCCCTCGAGCTTTTGCAGCGCGGCTTCGGCGCGGTCGAGCAGGCCGGCGCGCAGGAAGTCTTGTGCCAGCGCGTGCTGCGCGCGTTCGCGATCGCTGCGGCTCAGGTCGCCGCGGCCCAGCAGGTGCTCGTGCACTCGCACTGCGCGCTGGTACTCGCCGCGGCGGCGGAACAGGTTGCCGAGCGCGAAGTGCAGCTCCTGCGTGTCGGGGTCGTTCTGCACGGCTTCGATGAAGGCGTCGATGGCCTGATCCTGCTGTTCGTTGAGCAGGAAGTTGAGGCCGCGAAAGTAGGCCTTGGGGGCCTGGCGGTTCTCGAGCTTGAGTTGCCGGATGTCGAAGCGCGATGCGAGCCAGCCCAGCACGAAGGCGACGGGCAGGCTGATCAGCAGCCAGCTGGGATCAAAGTCCATGTTGACGTACGGCGGGGAGGTCGGTGGCGGAGATGGAGGGTGCGGCTGCCGGTGCAACCGCGGTGGTCGACGGCGTGGATGCCTGCGTTTCGGCAGCGGCAGGCAGTTGCGCCGCGGCGGTGCGGTGCTTCCACCAGCCGGGCAGCATGCCCAGTGCACCGACCACGAGCCCGCCGGCAAATGCCGCGAGCACGACGAGCACCAGCGGCGCACGCCAGTAGGTGCCGAAGAAGAAATAGACGGTCGCGTCGTGCTGGTTGTTCAGCGCGAAAGCGAAGAGCGTAAAAAAAATGGCTGCCTTGAGCAGCCACAGGAGGTATTTCATGCACGTTCCCGTTGGCGGGACGATTCTACGTTTGCAACCATCGGGACCGGCTGCCGGTCAGGCCTTGCGGCCCTTGGCTTCCTTGCCGCCGGCGTCGAGCTCCGCGGTGCGTGCATCGACGGCTTCGCGCAGCGCCTTGCCGGGCTTGAAGTGCGGCACCCGCTTCTCGGGAATCTGCACGCTCTCGCCCGAACGCGGGTTGCGGCCGATGCGCGGCGGACGACGGTTGACCGAGAAGCTGCCGAAGCCACGGATCTCGATGCGGTGTCCGCGCACCAGCGCGTCGCTCATGGCGTCGAGGATGGTCTTGACGGCGTATTCGGCATCGCGGTGCGTGAGCTGTGCAAAGCGCGCTGCGAGTTCTTCGACGAGGTCTGAGCGGGTCATAGGCCGAACATAAACGAAAAACGTGGACGAAAAAAAAGACAGAGCGGCCCCAAGGCCTGCTCTGTCTTCCGACTCAGCTTACTTGCTGTCGTTGTTGTCGAGCTTGGCGCGCAGCAGTGCGCCCAGGCTGGTCGTGCCTGCGTTTTCGCGTGCCGACTGCTGGCTCAGGCTGGCCATGGCGCCTTGTTCGTCGACCATGTCCTTCTGCTTGATCGACAGCTGGATGTTGCGGGTCTTGCGATCCACATTCACGACGATGGCGGTGACTTCGTCGCCTTCCTTCAGCACGTTGCGGGCATCTTCAACGCGGTCGCGCGAGATTTCCGAAGCACGCAGGTAGCCGAGGATGTCCTCACCCAGGTCGATTTCAGCGCCGCGGGCGTCCACGGTCTTGACCTTGCCGGTCACGATCTGGCCCTTGTCGTTCACGGTGGTGAACGTGGTGAACGGGTCGCTGTCGAGCTGCTTGATGCCCAGGCTGATGCGCTCGCGGTCGACGTCGACTGCCAGCACGATCGCTTCGACTTCCTGGCCCTTCTTGTAGTTGCGAACGGCGGTTTCGCCGGCTTCGTTCCACGAGAGGTCCGACAGGTGAACCAGGCCGTCGATGCCGGCAGCCAGACCCACGAACACGCCGAAGTCGGTGATCGACTTGATCGGGCCCTTGACGCGGTCGCCGCGCTTGGTGTTTTGCGCGAACTCTTGCCACGGGTTGGCCTTGCACTGCTTCATGCCCAGGCTGATGCGGCGCTTGTCTTCGTCGATTTCCAGGACCATGACTTCGACTTCGTCGCCCAGCGAGACGATCTTGTTCGGAGCGATGTTCTTGTTGGTCCAGTCCATTTCGGAGACGTGCACCAGGCCTTCGATGCCGGGTTCGAGTTCGACGAACGCGCCGTAGTCGGCAATGTTCGTGACCTTGCCGAACAGGCGGGTCGATTGCGGGTAGCGGCGCGAAACGCCCATCCACGGGTCATCACCCATTTGCTTGAGACCCAGCGAGACACGGTTCTTCTCGGTGTCGAACTTGAGGATCTTGGCGGTGATTTCCTGGCCGGCCTGAACGACTTCGCTTGGGTGGCGAACACGGCGCCATGCCATGTCGGTGATGTGCAGCAGGCCGTCGATGCCGCCGAGATCCACGAACGCACCGTATTCGGTGATGTTCTTGACCACGCCGCGCACGACTGCGCCTTCCTTGAGCGTTTCCATCAGCTTGGCGCGTTCTTCGCCCATGCTGGCTTCGACCACGGCACGACGCGACAGCACGACGTTGTTGCGCTTGCGGTCGAGCTTGATGACCTTGAATTCGAGGGTCTTGTTTTCGTACGGGGTCAGGTCCTTGATCGGACGCGTGTCGATCAGCGAGCCCGGCAGGAACGCGCGGATGCCGTTGACCAGGACGGTGAGACCGCCCTTGACCTTGCCGCTGGTGGTGCCGGTGACGAAGTCGCCCGATTCCAGTGCCTTCTCGAGGGCGAGCCACGAAGCCAGACGCTTGGCGGTGTCGCGCGAGAGGATGGTGTCGCCGTAGCCGTTTTCAACGCTGCCGATGGCAACGGAAACGAAATCGCCGGCCTGAACTTCGAGTTCGCCCTTGTCGTTCTTGAACTCTTCGATCGGCACATACGCTTCGGACTTCAGACCGGCGTTGACGACGACGTGGTTGTGTTCGACACGCACGACTTCGGCCGTGATGACCTCGCCAGTGCGCATTTCGGAACGCTTCAGGGACTCTTCGAATAGGTCGGCAAAAGATTCAGACATTTATGGTTCCTTCCGTCAGGCAGGGTTGGCAGGCGCTCTTGCGAAATTGCGTGCGGCTGCTGTGGGTCTGTAGACGGCGGTTTGTGGGCGTGAGCCCGGGTTGGTTGAACAACCAGCAGGCCGGTGCGCTGTCGCGCGGAAGGAGCCTGCTGGAGCGGTATGCGCCTTATGAATATTTCGGGATATTCCCGGGATATTCCGTCTGGCGCCAGCCTTTCAAGCGGGCTTGAAAGGCTGTACTTGTTGCCACCAGTCCAACACTGTGTCGATCGATTGTTCGATGGACAACTGGGAGTTGTCGAGGTGGCGAGCGTCTTGCGCCGGCTTCAGAGGGGCGACACTGCGGGATGAGTCCCGGGCATCACGAGCTTCCAAGTCGGAGCGAAGACTGTCGAGTGTAGTCGAAATACCCTTTGAAATCAACTGCTTATGACGCCGCTCGGCGCGCTGGGCGGCACTGGCCGTGAGGAAGACCTTGAGCGCCGCGTCGGGAAAGATCACGGTGCCCATGTCGCGCCCGTCGGCCACCAGGCCTGGCAGTTGGCGAAAGCGCTGCTGCAGGGCCAGCAGCGCCTCGCGCACGGCCGGCAGCGTGGAGACGCGGGAGGCGTCCATGCCAGCGGCTTCGGTGCGGATGTCGTCACTGACGTCTTCGCCGGCCAGCAGCACCTTTCCTTCGGTGAACTGCAGGGGCAGGGCGGCCGCGAGGGTGGCAATTTGCGCCTCGTGCTGGGTGTCGGCGCTCAGGCCCGCACGACGCATGGCCAAGCCGGTCACGCGGTAGAGCGAGCCCGAATCGAGGTAGTGGTAGCCCAGCAGGCGCGCCACCTCGGCCGCGAGCGTACCCTTGCCGGAGGCGGTCGGGCCGTCGATGCAGATCACCGGCACCTCGGCGGCCTCGGCCACCGAGAACAGGGTCTCGAAGTAGTCGGGGAAGGTCTTGGCGACGCAGTGCGGATCGAGGATGCGCACCGGCACCCCCGCCGGATTGAATGCCGCGAGCGAGAAGCACATGGCCACGCGGTGATCATCGTAGGTGTGGATGCTCGCCGGACGCCAGCCGGCCTGCGCCAGCGGATGCACGCGGATGAAGTCGGGGCCGGCCTCGACGGCAGCGCCGAGCTTCTTCAGCTCGTTGGCCATGGCGTCGATGCGGTCGGTTTCCTTCACGCGCCAGCTTGCGATGTTGCGCAGCGTGCTCGGACCGTCGGCGTACAGCGCCATCACGGCCAGCGTCATCGCGGCGTCGGGGATGTGGTTGGCGTCGAGGTCGATGGCCTTGAGCGGCCAGGCGCCGCGGCGGACTTCGAGCCAGTTCGGGCCACTGTCGACCAGCGCGCCCATCTGGCGGGCGGCGTCGATGAAGCGGATGTCGCCCTGGATCGAATCGGCGCCCACGCCTTCGATACGGATGCCGTCCTTGCCAGAAACACCTGTCGCTATAGCGCCCAATGCTATGAAATAGCTAGCAGACGAAGCATCGGCCTCGACGTGGATGTCGCCGGGCGAGCTGTAGCTGCTGCCTGCCGGAATGGTGAAGCGCTCCCAGCCGTCGCGCCGCACCTGGATGCCGAAGCGCGCGAGCAGGTTCAGCGTGATCTCGATGTACGGCTTGGAGATCAGCTCGCCGACCACCTCGATCACGATGTCGTTGGCCGCCGCGAGCGGCAACGCCAGCAGCAGGGCGGTCAGGAACTGGCTCGACACGTCGCCGCGTACGCGGATCGGGGCGTCGAGCGCCAAGTCGCCGTGCGGCACCGGATGGATGCGCAGCGGCGGATAGCCGGGGTTGCCGAGGTAGTCGATGCGGCAGCCGAGTTGGGTCAGCGCATCGACGAGGTCGCCGATGGGGCGCTCGTGCATGCGCGGAACGCCGCTCAGCTCGAACTCGCCACCCAGCAGCGACAGCGCCGCGGTGAGCGGGCGCATCGCGGTGCCGGCGTTGCCGAGGAACAGCGGCAGCAGCGTTTCGCTGGGCTTCAGCTGTCCGCCGAGGCCGGTGATGCGCAGCGTGTTTCCGTCCGGGTCGATGCCGCAGCCGAGCGCGCGCAGGGCGTCGAGCATCACGCGCGTGTCGTCGGAATCGAGCAGGTCGTGGATGGTGGTGGTGCCGCTCGCAAGCGCGGCGAGCAGCAGCACGCGGTTGGAGATGCTCTTGGAGCCCGGCAGCCGAACCGTACCGGCCGCGCCCGCGAGGGGCGGGAGATCGAGGAAGGTCGTCGAGAACATCTCAGTTGTCCTGCTGCTGCGACGAGGTGTCGGTGGCTGGCTTCCAGGCCGCGCGGGCCTTGCTGGCGGCGGCAATGGATTGCTCCAGTGCCTGCAGGTCGCCCGCGGCCATCAGCGCTTCGAGATCGTCCAGCGCCTTGCGGAAGGCCTGCGACTGTTGCAGCACCTGTTCGCGGTTGGCCAGAAGCACGTCGCGCCACATGACCGGGTCGCTCGCGGCGATGCGCGAGAAATCGCGAAAGCCCGGTCCCCCGAGGCTCAGGAAGCGGTCGCCCTGCGGCTGGCTGGCGATGGCGTTGGTGTACGCGAAGGCCAGCAGATGCGGCAGGTGGCTCACGGCGGCGAAGGCGGCGTCGTGCTCTTCATGCGTCATGGTGACGACGTGCGCGCCGATGCCGCTCCACACCTGCGAGGCCCGCTGCACGTTCGAGCGCAGCGTGGTCTTCACGGGCGTCAGCACGACCTGCCGGCCGGTGAACAGCGAAGCCTCGGCATGCTCGATGCCCGAGAGCTCCTTGCCGGCGATCGGGTGTGCGGGCACGAAGTTCGCGAACTGGCGCTGCAGGCCGTTGCGCGCGGCCTCGATCACGTCGCCCTTGGTCGAGCCGACGTCCATCACCAGCGTCTCGTTCGAGATGCCGTGGCGGATAGCCTTGAATGTGGCTTCCGATGCGGCCACCGGCACCGCCAGCAGCACGATGTCGGAGCCCGACACCGCCAGCAGCGCCGAAGGCGCTACCACGTCGATCACGCCGAGCTGGCGTGCCCGCTCGGTGGTGGAGGGCGACTTGCTGTAGCCGACCACACGTTTCACCAGTTTCGCGCGCTTGAGTGCGAGGGCAAAGGAGCCGCCCATCAGGCCGCAGCCGATCAGTCCCAGTTGTTCGAACATCTGTGTGTCTGCCTGCCGCTCAGGCCTTGACGGGGTACGCGCCCAGCACCTTGTAGAAGGCGCAGAGGCCACGCAGCTCGGCCAGCGCCGCGGCCACGTTGGGCTGCGAGGGATGGCCGTCGAGGTCGATGTAGAAGTAGTACTCCCACTGGCCTGTGCGCGCGGGGCGCGACTCGAAGCGGGTCATCGACACGTTGTTGGCCTTCAGCGGCACCAGCAGGTCGTGCACCGCGCCGGGCCGGTTCGGCACCGAGACGATCAGGCTCGTGCAGTCGCGGCCCGAGGCCGGCGGCATGGCCAGCGTCTGCGGCAGGCAGATCACCGAGAAGCGGGTTCGGTTGTACGAGTCGTCCTGAATGGCGTGCGCCACGATGTGCAGGCCGAAGCGGGTGGCCGCGCGTTCGCCGGCCAATGCGGCCCAGGCCGGGTTGGTGGCCGCGAGCCGTGCGCCTTCGGCATTGCTCGATACGGCGCGCCGCTCGGCGTTCGGCAGGTGCTTGGACAGCCAGGTCTGGCACTGTGCCAGCGCCTGCGGATGGGCCAGCACGGCCTCCACGCCTTCGAGCGAATTGCTGCTGCGCAGGAGGTGATGACGTACCAGCAGGCTGACTTCGCCGACGACATGGGTGGGCGAATGCAGGAACAGGTCGAGCGAGCGCGTGACCACACCTTCGGTCGAGTTCTCGACGCCGACCACGCCGTACTGGGCGCTGCCCGCGGCGGTGGCGTGGAACACCTCGTCGAAGCTGGCGCAATAGATCAGGTCGGCGGCACCGCCGAAGTATTCGATGGCGGCTTGCTCGCAGAAGGTGCCTTCGGGGCCAAGCACAGCCACCCGTTGTGGCGACTCGAGCGCCAGGCAGGCCGACATGATTTCGCGCCAGATGGCCGCCACGTGGAGGTCCTTGAGCGGACCGCCATTGCTCTTCTGCATCTTGTCGATGACCTGCGCCACGCGGTCGGGGCGGAAGAACGGGGTGCCCTCGCGCTTCTTGACCTCGCCAACCAGCTCGGCCACATGGGCCCGCTCGTTGAGCAGGCTGAGCAGTCGCTGGTCGAGCGAGTCGATCTGCACGCGCAGATCGGCCAGGCTTTCGGAGTTGTCGGAGGGAGAAGAGGGCGGTGTGGGTGCGGAGGCGGTCATCGGTGCGAGCAGCTGGGCATGCGCCTAGGCATGCGATCGCTCGAATTCTCGCATGTAGGCCACAAGTGCCTGCACCCCTGCCAGCGGCATGGCGTTGTAAATGCTCGCGCGCATGCCGCCGACCGACTTGTGGCCCTTGAGCTGCAGCAGCCCGGCCTCGCGCGCGCCGGCCAGAAAAGCCTCGTTTCGGCCTTCGTCGGCCAGGAAGAACGGCACATTCATGCGCGAGCGGCAGCCTGGGTCGATGCGGTTGGCGTAGAAGTCGGAGCCGTCGATGAAGTCGTACAGCAGCTTCGCCTTCGCGATGTTGCGCTGCTCCATGGCGGCCACACCGGTGTGCGTGCCTTCGGTCTGCTGCAGCAGCCACTGGAACGTAAGCCCCGCCATGTAGATGCCCCAGGTTGGCGGGGTGTTGTACATGGAGTGGTTGTCGGCCACGGTCTTGTAGTTGAAAGCGCTCGGGCAGATCTCGAGCGCGTGGCCCAGCAGGTCATCGCGCACGACCACGATGGTCAGGCCGGCGGGGCCGAGGTTCTTTTGTGCGCCGCCGAAGGCAAGGCCCACGCGGCTCCAGTCGACGCTGCGCGAGGCGACGTGCGACGAGAAGTCGATGACCAGCGGGGCGTTGCTGCCGAGTGCGGCCAGGTCGGGCAGTTGCTGGAACTCGATGCCGTTGATGGTTTCGTTCGAGCACACGTGCACGTACGAGGCATCCTTCGAGAGCTGCCAGGTCGCAGGGGCGGGCAGCTTCGTGTGCTGGTCGTCGGCGTTGCTCGCGACCACGCGCGCTGCGCAGTAGCGCTGCGCTTCCTTGTGCGACTTGATGCTCCAGCTGCCTGTGATGACGAAGTCGGTGGTTTTGCCGCGCGACAGGTTCAAAGGCACGATGGCGTTCTCGCCAAGTCCGCCGCCCTGCATGAACAGGACGTGGAAATGCGATGGGATGGCCAGCAGTGTGCGGATGTCGGCTTCGGCCTGGGTGCAGATCGCACCGAATTCCTTGCCGCGATGGCTCATTTCCATCACGCTCATGCCGCTGCCCTGCCAGTCGAGCATTTCGGCGGCGGCGCGTTGCAGCACCGCCTCCGGCATGGCAGCCGGACCGGCCGAGAAGTTGTAGGGGCGCTTGCCGGCCGGCGTCTGCTGCTGGGTCACGTTGCTTTTACTTCTTGGCTGGGGCCTTGGCAGGTGCCTTGGCGGGAGCGGAGCCTTGGGGGGCTGCGCCATCGGTCGGTGCGCCGAGTGCCTTGGCAACTGCGGTGTCGAGTGCGCGCATCTTGGGTTCGACCGTGGCGCGCGTGTCGGCCACGAGCTTTTCCGTCAGTGCGGTCTGCATCTTCGGGTTCAGGTCCTGGTACTTCTTGCTCAGGGGCGAGTTGATCCAGGCCAGCAGCTGCTTGAGCTCGTCTTCGTTGAAGTTCTGCTCCATCAGCGGGGTGAGGGCGCCCGGGGCCAGTTGAACGGCCTTGTCGCGAACGATGGGGTAGGTCTCGTCGAAGTACTTCTTCAGCTCGGCGTCGGCAGCCTTGGCGGCGGCTTCGCGCTTGGCTTCAGGCACTTGCGTCTGCAGGTACTGCGAACCCGCTTGTGCGATCGGAGCGCTCGATTGCTCGACCAGACCGCGTGCCAGCGATTCGATGCCGGGGCGCTGGATGTCGATGAACTGCTTGATGAGCGTGGCCTTGTCCTGGGCCATGGCGGCCATCGAACTGCTTGCCAGGGCGACCGTCAGAAGTGCGAGTTTGATTTTTTTCACTGAGGATTCTCCGTTGAAGATGAGGAAGTATCGTCCGCGTCAGGCTCGCTTTCGCCGTTCGCGTCGTTTTCGACGATACGTTGTAGCCCGCTGAGTTTGGCGCCTTCGTCGAGTCCGATCAGCGTAACGCCTTGCGTCGCGCGACCAAGCTCACGAATTTCGGCAACCCGGGTGCGCACCAGCACGCCCTTGTCGGTGATGAGCATGATCTCATCATCCGCATGCACGAGAGTGGCGGCAACGACCTTGCCGTTGCGCTCACTCTGTTGAATGGCGATCATGCCTTTGGTTCCCCGGCCATGGCGGGTGTATTCCGTAATGCTTGTTCGCTTTCCGTAACCATTTTCCGTGGCGGTGAGCACGCTTTGCTGCTCGTCTTCGGCCACCAGCATGGCGATCACGCCCTGTCCGGGGTCGAGCGACATGCCGCGCACGCCGCGCGCATTGCGGCCCAATGGGCGGACGTCTTCCTCGTCGAAGCGCACGGCCTTGCCGCCATCGCTGAAGAGCATCACGTCGTGCTTGCCGTCGGTCAGCGCAGCGCCGATCAGGTAGTCGCCTTCATCGAGGTTCACGGCAATGATGCCGCCCTTGCGCGGGTTGTTGAACTCGTCGAGCGCGGTCTTCTTGACCGTGCCCATCGAAGTCGACATGAACACGTACTGGTCGGCCGGGAAGTTGCGCTTTTCACCTGTCAGCGCGAGCGCGACGTTGATCTTCTCGCCTTCCTGCAGTGGGAACATGTTGACGATGGGGCGCCCGCGCGAGCCGCGCGAACCCGCCGGCACTTCCCAAACCTTGAGCCAGTACAGCCGGCCGCGATTGGAGAAGCACAGGATGTAGTCGTGCGTGTTGGCGATGAAGAGCTGGTCGATCCAGTCGTCGTCCTTGGTGGCGGTGGCCTGCTTGCCTCGGCCGCCGCGTTTTTGTGCGCGATATTCGCCCAGCGGCTGGCTCTTGATGTAGCCACTGTGCGAGAGCGTGACCACCATGTCGGTCGGCGTGATCAGGTCTTCGGTCGATAGGTCGTAGGCGCTGTGCTCCACCAGGCTGCGGCGCGCGCCGACCTTCGACTGGCCGAACTCCTGCTTGATGGTGCCGAGTTCGTCGCCAATGATGGTCGAGACGCGCTCGGGCTTGGCCAGGATGTCGAGCAGGTCGTCGATCTCGGCCATCACGTCCTTGTACTCGGCCACGATCTTGTCCTGCTCGAGGCCGGTCAGGCGCTGCAGGCGCATCTGCAGGATTTCCTGGGCTTGCGTTTCCGACAGGCGATAGAGGCCGTCGCCGCCCATGCCGAAATTGCGCTCGAGGCCTTCGGGGCGGTAGTCGTCGGCGTTGATCACGCCACCGTCGGCGCGCGTGCGCGTGAGCATTTCTCGCACCAGTTTGCTGTCCCAGCTGCGGGTCATCAGCTCGGCCTTGGCGACGGGCGGTGTCGGCGATTCACGGATGATGCGGATGAACTCGTCGATGTTGGCCAGTGCCACCGCGAGGCCTTCGAGCACATGGCCGCGTTCGCGGGCCTTGCGCAGCGTGAAGACGGTGCGGCGCGTGACCACTTCGCGGCGGTGCTGCAGGAAGACCTGAATCAGGTCCTTCAGGTTGCACAGCTTGGGCTGGCCATCGACCAGCGCCACCATGTTGATGCCGAAGGTGTCCTGCAGCTGCGTCTGCTTGTAGAGGTTGTTGAGCACCACCTCGGGCACCTCGCCGCGCTTGAGCTCGATCACCAGGCGCATGCCCGACTTGTCGGACTCGTCCTGGATGTGGCTGATGCCCTCGATCTTCTTCTCGTGCACCAGCTCGGCCATGCGCTCCTGCAGCGTCTTCTTGTTGACCTGGTAGGGGAGTTCGTCGACGATGATCGCCTGGCGCTGGCCGCGGTCGATGTCCTCGAAGTGGCACTTGGCGCGCATAACGACCTTGCCGCGGCCGGTGCGGTAGCCGTCCTTCACGCCGTTGATGCCGTAGATGATGCCGGCGGTGGGGAAGTCGGGCGCCGGCACGATTTCCATCAGCTCGTCGATGCTGGCTTCGGGGTTGCGCAGCAGGTGCAGGCAGGCGTCGACAACCTCATTCAGGTTGTGCGGCGGAATATTGGTGGCCATGCCGACCGCAATACCGCCGGAGCCATTGACCAGCAAATTCGGCAGTTGGCTCGGCAGCACTTTCGGCTCTTTTTCGGAGCCGTCGTAATTGTCCTGAAAGTCGACAGTTTCCTTGTCGATATCGGCCAGCATTTCGTGCGCAATTTTGGCCAGCCGGATTTCCGTATACCGCATTGCGGCCGCGTTGTCTCCATCGACCGACCCGAAGTTGCCCTGGCCATCGACCAGCATGTGGCGCATCGAGAAGTCCTGGGCCAGGCGCACGATGGTGTCGTAGACCGACTGGTCGCCGTGCGGGTGGTACTTACCGATGACGTCGCCGACGATACGGGCCGACTTCTTGTACGGCCGGTTCCAGTCGTTGTTGAGTTCGTGCATCGCATAAAGCACGCGGCGGTGCACAGGCTTGAGGCCGTCGCGGGCATCGGGAAGCGCTCGGCCCACGATCACGCTCATGGCGTAGTCGAGATAGCTGCTGCGCATTTCCTCTTCGAGACTGATGGGCAGGGTTTCTTTTGCGAAGGAGGTCATGAGCGAGGGGCTGGCGGCAGGAAGGCGAAATTTTACGCTGTGAGGGGTGTCGCACCGCCGCAACACAAGGTGCCTATTCCGCCTCCGTCCTACGCTTCGGGGCCGTCCAGCGGCCTGTTTGCCAAAGACCCTATGGCACAATCGCCTCAACGTTTTGGGTGGTGGTCACTTAAAGCGTCCTTGATTCGCAGCGCGGCTGCGGCTTTTTCCCCAAGAGGAGAACCATGAAGAAACTGAATAAAGTGGCGATGATGTTTGCAGTCGCTGCGCTCGCCACTGCCGCCGGCGCGCAGACCCGTGTCACCGCTGCGGACGGCGGTCCTACGATCGACAACTGGCAAAACGGCACCGGCGAACTGGTCTGGAAGAACGGCACGAATGAACTGTGCTGGCGCGATGCCAACTGGACGCCGGCTACGGCTGCCGCTGGTTGCGACGGTGCTCTGGTTCCTGCTGCTCCGGCTGCTGCTGCTCCGACCCCCGCTGCACCGGCTGCACCGGCTGCACCGCAAGTCGCCGCTAACAAGGTGACCTTCGCTGCCGACGCATTCTTCGACTTCGACAAGTCGGTTCTGAAGCCTGAAGGTCGCGCCAAGCTGACCGATCTGGTCGAGAAGATCCGTGGCGTCAACCTCGAAGTCATCATCGCTGTGGGCCATACCGACTCGATCGGCACGGACGCCTACAACCAGCGTCTGTCGGTGCGTCGCGCCGAAGCCGTCAAGGCCTTCCTGGTCTCGAAGGGCATCGAACGCAACCGCGTCTACACCGAAGGCAAGGGCGAGAAGCAGCCAGTGGCTGACAACCGCACCAAGGAAGGTCGCGCCAAGAACCGTCGCGTGGAAATCGAAGTGGTCGGCACCCGCGCCAACTAATCAATCGATTCCATCGATCATGAAAACCCCGCCTCGGCGGGGTTTTTTTATGGCTGTCGAATTTGCGATTGATCTTTGGTAAAGCCCGAGCAGTGTTTATCGGACATTGCTCGTTTCATAATCGCTGCATGACAGAAAACGTGAATGCGGATCCGGCCGAACTGGCCAAGTTTTCAGAGCTCGCGCATCGCTGGTGGGATTTGGAAAGCGAATTCCGCCCGCTGCATGAAATCAATCCATTGCGCCAGGAATGGATTGACGGTATTGCACCTATTTCGCAGCGCCGCGTACTCGATATCGGCTGCGGCGGCGGCATTCTGGCCGATTCGATGGCGCGCAAGGGGGCCGACGTGCTGGGTATCGACCTCGCGGGCAAGGCGCTCAAGGTTGCGCAGTTGCATGCGCTCGAGGCCGGCACCCGCGGCGTGAAGTACCGTGAGATCAGCGCAGAGGCGCTGGCAGCTGAGCAGCCGGGCAGCTTCGACGTCGTCACCTGCATGGAGATGCTCGAGCACGTGCCGCAGCCGGCCTCGGTGATCCAGGCCTGTGCCACGCTGGTCAAGCCGGGTGGTTGGGTGTTCTTCTCGACGATCAACCGCAGCCTGAAGTCCTTCATGCTGGCGATCGTGGGCGCCGAGTATGTCCTCGGCATGCTGCCGCGCGGGACCCATGAATATGCGAAGCTGATCCGTCCGAGCGAACTGGCCGGCTACTGTCGCGCGGCGGGCCTGGACCTGCGGCACACCCGCGGCATGGAGCACAACCCCTTGACCCGGCGCTATTGGCTCAGCGGCGACACCAGCGTCAACTACATGTTCGCCACGCAGAAGCCGGCCGAACTGAAGTCGGGATCGCACGGATGATGGGCGTCGAGACGAAAGCCGTGCTGTTCGACCTCGACGGTACGCTGATCGACAGCGCGCCCGATCTGGGCGCCGCAGCCGACAAGATGCGCACTGATCGCGGCCTCGATTCGTACCCGCTGGAGCGCTACCGTCCCATGGCCGGTGCGGGCGCGCGCGGCATGTTGGGTGTGGCATTCGGCATCACGCCCGAGTCGCCGGAGTTTCCTGAGCTGCGCGAAGAGTTCTTCGTGACTTATGAGCGCCGCATGCTGCTCAACACGCAGGTGTTCGATGGCATCCAGGCGCTCATCGAGGCGCTGCGCGAGCGCGGCCTCTTGTGGGGTGTCGTCACCAACAAATCGATGCGCTTCACCGATCCGCTGACGCGCGCCATTCCACTTTTCGCGAGTGCGGGCGCGGTGGTGAGCGGCGACACCACGCCGTTTGCCAAGCCGCATCCCGAGCCCTTGCACGAGGCTGCGCGCCGGCTTGGCGTGGCTTCGCAGGCGTGCATCTACGTTGGTGACGACGAGCGCGACATCGTCGCGGGCCGCGCTGCAGGCATGCGCACGGTCGCAGCCACCTACGGCTACATGGGTACACAGGCCGATTCGGCGCTCTGGCAGGCCGATGCTTCAATCTCTTCGCCCCTTGAGCTCTTGAAGTTGCTCAATAGCGCCTAAAATGAGTCGCTTGGGGCTGCACTGGTTTCGACGTGGGTTCGGAGTCGCAGCGGGGCATGTCGAGCTGAATGCGCTCGTAAAACAGATTCAAACAAACTAACTGCAAACGACGAACGTTTCGCACTCGCTGCTTAATTGCCAGTGAGCCTTGCAACAGTTGGCCGATGGGCTGGGCAAGGGGGTCTGGAGCAATCCTGACCTCCCGGCTGCAAGGATAATTACATGGGCTGGCTCCGATCCGGGTACCTTGGGTCGGGGCGAGAAAATAGGGTGCTGGCGTCCGGTTTAGCGTGTGACTGCGCGACTCCGGAAGCGAGACTTAAATCAGATCACTAAACATGTAGAACTGCGCGATGAAGGCTTGCGGACGGGGGTTCAAATCCCCCCAGCTCCACCAAATTTCTAGAGCCAAGTCCAATTAAATCAAGGACTTACGAAAAGGCTCTCCGTCTCGGACCGTCACACGGCGTCTCGCGATTCACACACTTCTCACACGCGATTCGCACCTGAATCGCTCGCGTCGCCGACCTCCGGCAGACTAGGCAGATGCTCCCGACCGTACTTTACCTGCGGTCGGTCAAAGCCCAGAGTGACACTTTGCTCGACTCACCGGCCGTAATTCCGGCTCACTATTTCGGTCGTCTTGCGGCCGGGCAGCTTGGCGATGTACGCCCGGTATTGGTCGGCCCATTTCTTGTCATTGCGCGGGTTCATGAAGACTGGCCGTCGGCTTTCTCAATATGTTTGCCGTTGACCCTCAAGCGCCTGGCGGGCCGTGAGCAGCAAGACGGTGCGCACGGTAGCGCATGTCTTCGTACCTTTCTCTTCGCCCTCGACGACAGGCCTGTGGATGCGCAGGCAATACCACGATTGCGCGATGCGGTTGGAGGGCAAGGGCGTAAAAATATGTACGATGGATATGACGTTCGGCCCCAATACATACACCGTGCTGCCCACCCCGGCTGGTTTCGCTGGTGCAAGCGCGGCCAACTACCGCTACATGCATGGGCTAATCAGCGGGACCTATGCGCGAAGCAACGAGTTGAGTGGGGTGGATGGTGCGCTCACAGCCTTTGACCAAGTCCCAAGCCGGGCGAACTGGCTCACCCTCACGCTAAGAATGCAAACATGGCTCACCGCCAAGGCGGGTCGATACAACGTGGGAACCGGTGTCATTAATTCGGTGCGTGGCGCGAGCGTCACGAACCTGAAGGCACAAATAGATGCCTACCGTCAGTTCCTTTTGGATAGAGATACGTTGATGGCCAATGTGGCCAACCAGTTGGACTTGTTGAACTGGCGGACGCGCACTATATGCGCGGAGCTCTACGACGACGCTAATAACGCAGCGTTCGGCCTATACGCTCCCCACATCGCCGTCCTCGAGGAAGAAGGCATCTTGTCCTCCGGCTTTGTGCGGGCGTTCCGCCCTGGTCATACAACGATTGCTGACTGGGACAATGCCGGCGCAAGTGAACTCGGCCGTCTAAATGCTTGGCCAACGCTTCAAGGTGTCGCTCGATTTCGGATCAACAATTGGCGCGCTTGGCACCCAGCTCTCGCAGACCCGCGAAAGGGTCTCTTCTGTCATTCTTCTGCGGCGCTGGCGGTGCACTGTATCGTCACGCATCGCATCGCCTTGCAGGGCGCGCTCTCGTGTCCCATCCGTTCAATCGACGTCTATCATCAACGCGGTAACGCCGGTGAAATCACGCACTGGTGGGTCGCCATCAACCGTCCAGACAACATCGCACTGGGGACTGCACCTCACGGCACGTTAACCACCATGGCCGATTTTGATCGGTTAGAGATGATGGGCGGTTTTGTCATCGATATTTGGGGCGCGCTGTGGCTGGCACAGCAGAACAATCCTGGCACCTGGGTTGGTAGTGCTGCGGCTGTCGCTGAGAATGCCGTCAGGCTCGCCCCCTTCATTACTCTGAATGGTGTCAACACGTTGACGCACTACTCACGGCTGGTTTTTTGACGGTGGTGTTGTCCTTGCGGGGGCGGCCTGTCTGGCGCACTGAAGTTCACTCGTTTCTCACACGAATCGCGCCGTCAAATTCGAAACCCGCATGGACAAAGGCGGCGGTCAATTTCGAGGGGGTCAAATCTCCTCAACTCCACCATATTCCTCAACGCTGGCTTCACTGAACAAGAGGTCTGCCCGACTCGTGCCGCCGCTGTACGTTTCTTCCCCCGCCTTCGGCGATCCAGGCCTCCAACTTATACAAGCTTGAGTGCAGCCGCCGATCTCTGCGCAATCAGTCGCCGAAGCTCAGTAACACTGGAACAAAACCCCCTGCTCCGCAGGCGCCTTGCCAAGCCAACGCGGCGTCTTGCTTCGCGCATCGCAATAGTCCGCAGCCTGGACGTAGGTCATGGCACGCAGTACGCCTTCGCGAACTTGCGTCACCTCGTTGGGTGGGGTCGAGCAGCCGGTGAGGACCAGGGCAAGCGGAAGCAGTGTGCGCCAATTCATCGGGGCATTCTAAGTAAGACCACCGGGATCGTTTGAGCTTCGCCCACGGTCGGGATAGAGATACTTGAAGTACTTACCGGACTGGCCGAACAATTGCCGCGCCAGTTGCACCGGATCTTCGCCCTTGTGCTTTTCGTAGAGCACGGGCCCCCAGATGATGAAGCCGTCGATGCTGAGGCTCTTCGGAGAAGGCTCGATGGCTTTCCATGCATGTGCGAACTTCGAGATCCAGGCCAGCGCTTCCTTGAGCGCATGATTGGGCGGGGTGGTTGTTTCCTCGGGCAGAGACATGGCGGCATCCTTTGTTAAAAGACTGTACAAATATACAGTAGACTATGCCCATGAACACATCGTTTTTTCCATCCATCCGAATTTCTCCTTGACGGGTAAACCGTCCCCCGCTGGTCAACCTGTGCGGGGGCCTTGATGCATGCCAAGCAGATAGGCTTTCAAGCCCAGCCTCACAGCTGGGCTTTTTTTATGCGCCGCGCGCGAGGCCCTGTGCAAGCCCGCTTTTTTTCGCCGGAACGCGGGGCTATAGTCGGCCAGCACTGTCACATTGCAGTCACTGCAGTTTCTAGCTGCCTGCCCAGATCCCGATAAGGACGCCCGTGCCGGATTCCCTGACTTCCGAGTTGACCAGCTATTACGACACGGTGCCCTATGACTCGCATCCGTTCCCGCAGTCGGCGATGGAGCATCTGGAAGCACTGGCATTTCTCTTCGGGCTCGATGCTCCACCTCCCGCAAAAGCCCGTGTGCTGGAGCTCGGCTGCGCGGCCGGCGGCAACCTGATTCCCTTCGCGGCACGCCATCCCGAGGCGCGTGCAATCGGCATCGACCTGTCGCCGGTGCAGGTGGCGCAAGGTACGGCGGCCATCGGGCGCGCCGGGCTGTCGAATATCGAGCTCAAGGCCTTCAACCTTGCGGACATCGACGCTTCGTTCGGCCAGTTCGACTACATAGTCTGCCACGGCGTCTACAGCTGGGTGCCGGGTCCGGTGCAGGACGCGATCCTGCGCATCTGCTCCGAAAATCTCGCGCCCAACGGCGTGGCCTACGTGAGCTACAACGTGTACCCCGGCTGGAAGGCGCGCGAGATCGTGCGCGACGCGATGATCCTGCGCGGCGGTCCGCGCGACACGCCCGAAGAAAAGCTGGCCTACGCACGCGGCATGCTCGACTTTCTCGAGCAGTCGGCCCGCGCCGACAGCGTGCTCAAGAAGACGCTTGAAGAGGCGATGCCGATCGTGCGCAATGCCAACAGTTCGTACCTGCTGCACGAGTTCCTCGAGCCCTGCAATGCGCCGTGCTATTTCAAGGAGTTCGTGGCGCGCGCGGATGCCCACGGCCTTGCCTACCTGTGCGACGCGGAGCCGTCGACGATGTTCGTGCAGAACTACGGCGACAAGGTGCGCGACCCGCTGCTGCGTGAATGCGGTGGCAGCCAGGTCATGATGGAGCAGTACCTCGACTTCCTGGTCAACCGCACCTTCCGCCAGACCCTGCTGGTGAAGCAGACGCAAGCCGCACACATCCGCTACAAGCTCGACCCCGCACGCATCCGCTCGCTCGAATTCGCCGGCATCTTCAGGGCCGACGACGGTGGGGCGCTCGCGCTCGATGCTCGCGAGCAGCCGTGCACCGCCATGCGGGGCCTGAAGGTCACGCTGCGGTTGCCCGCGCACAAGGCGGTGGCGCAGCTGCTCGATACGCGTTATCCGGCATCGATCTCTGCGTCGGCCCTCATCGAGGCCGCCTCCGGGCTCACTGGGCAGCCGCAGGCCGCCATCGAGCCGGCCGTGATGGCCATGCTCGAGGAGCTGCTGATCCTCGGCGCCCTGCGCATCCGGCGTACGCCGGTGTCCGCGGCCGACGTGGTGTCCGGTTTGCCGCAAGCGCTGCCCGCGGTGCGAGGCGCTTCGGGTCTTGCGTCGGGCGTCGGTGCCACCGCCAACACCTGCAACCAGTGGCACGAACCCGTGGTGCTGACGCTGCTTGAACAAAGCCTGCTGCCGCTGCTCGACGGCACGCACTCGCACGACGCGCTGGTGGAGCACCTCGAAGCCGAGGTTCGAAGCGATCGCCTGCGCTTCGTCAAGGACGACAAGCCGCTGACCGACCCGTCGGCAGTCAGGGAGTTCGCCCGCCAGCAGGTCGCGCTGGCGCTCGACGCCCTGCGCCGCAAGGCGCTGCTCACGGGCTGACCCGTACGTACATCACCGTTTTTCTTCAACACACTCAAAGAGGAGATACCTGCATGCAACCAATTCACTGGACCCCGAAGCTGCGCGCCGCCGTCGCGGCGGTGCTCGCGCTGGCGGCCGCCGGCGCGTCGAATGCCGCATCGGTGGCGCCCGTCGCGGCCGAGCACGGCATGGTCGTGAGCGCGCAGCACCTGGCGAGCAAGGTCGGCGTCGACGTGCTCAAGCGCGGCGGCAATGCCGTCGACGCGGCTGTGGCCGTGGGCTATGCGCTCGCGGTGGTGTACCCCGCTGCCGGCAACCTCGGCGGCGGCGGCTTCATGACCGTGCAGTTGGCCGACGGGCGCAAGACCTTCCTCGACTTCCGCGAGAAGGCACCGCTGGCCGCCACGGCCAACATGTACCTCGACAAGGACGGCAACGTCATCAAGGGCCTGAGCACCAACGGCCACCTCGCCGTGGGCGTACCCGGCTCCGTCTCGGGCATGGAATACGCGCGCGAGAAGTACGGCACCATGAAGCGCGCAGACCTCATCGCCCCCTCGATCCAGCTGGCCGACAAGGGCTTCGCGCTGGAGCAGGGCGACATCGACATGCTGTGGACCTCCACCGCCGATTTCCAGAAAGACCCGGTCTCCGGCGCGATCTTCCTGAACAAGGGGCAGCCCTTCCAGGTCGGCCAGAAGCTGGTGCAGAAAGACTTGGCGAAGACGCTGAAGGAAATCAGTGCGAAGGGGCCCGACGGCTTCTACAAGGGCTGGGTGGGCCAGGCCATCGTGGCGTCGAGCCAGGCCGGCAAGGGCATCATCACCCAGGCCGACCTCGACCAGTACAAGACGCGCGAACTCGCGCCCGTCGAGTGCGACTACCGCGGCTACCGCGTGGTGTCGGCGCCACCTCCCAGCTCGGGCGGCGTGATCATCTGCGAAATGCTCAACATCCTCGAGGGCTACCCGCTCAAGGACCTGGGCTTCCGCTCGGCCCAGTCGGTGCACTACCAGATCGAAGCCATGCGCCACGCCTACGTGGACCGCAACAGCTACCTGGGCGACCCCGACTTCGTGAAGAACCCGCTCGACCGCCTGCTCGACAAGGGCTATGCCGAGAAAATCCGCGCCGTCATCGATCCGAAGAAGGCCGGCGTCTCCAAGGACATCAAGCCCGGCGTCGCGCCGCATGAAGGCAGCAACACCACCCATTACTCGATCACCGACCAGTGGGGCAATGCCGTCTCCGTGACCTACACGCTGAACGACTGGTTCGGCGCCAAGGTCACGGCCGCCAAGACGGGTGTGCTGCTGAACAACGAGATGGACGACTTCACCTCGAAGATCGGCGTGCCGAACATGTACGGCCTGGTGCAGGGCGAGGCCAACGCCATCGCCCCGGGCAAGCGTCCACTGAGCTCGATGAGCCCGACCATCGTGTCGAAGGACGGCAAGCCGGTGTTCGTGGTCGGCACGCCCGGCGGCAGCCGCATCATCACGGCTGTGCTGCACACCATCCTGAACGTGGTCGACTACGGCATGAACGTGCAGGAAGCAGTGGATGCACCGCGCTTCCACCAGCAATGGCTGCCTGACGTCACTAACGTCGAGACCTTCGCGCTGAGCCCCGACACGCGCAAGATCCTGACCGACATGGGCCACAACCTGGGTGTGCCGCAGCCGGCCAACCACCTTGCGGCGATCATCGTCGGCGCGCCGTCGCTGGGCGGCAAGCCGGTCGGCAACAACCGCTTCTACGGCGCCAACGACCCGCGCCGCAACACAGGCCTGGCGGCAGGCTACTGATCCTGCGGCAAACTAGAAGGCGGTCGTGCCCTTGTCGGCGCGGCCGCTTTTTTCATTTTTCATGCACCTGCAAGACATCCTCTATACCCAAGGCTTCGGCACGCGGCGCGTGTGCGCGGGCCTCGTCCAGCAAGGCCACGTGACCATCGAGGGCCAGGCGGTGACCGACCCCTTTGCCGATCTCGACCCCGAGGGCCTTCACTACACGGTTCAGGGCACCGCGTGGGCGTACCACGAGAAGGCCTATCTGATGCTGCACAAGCCGGCCGGCACCGAGTGCTCGCAGAAGCCCTCGACCTACCCGAGCATCTATACGCTGCTGCCGTCACCGCTGCGCCTGCGCCCCAACAAGGGCGCGGTGCAGGGCGTGCAGGCCATCGGCCGGCTCGACCAGGACACCACCGGCCTGCTGCTGCTGACCGACGACGGCCAGTTCATCCACAAGATGGGCTCGCCCAAGCACCACGTGCCCAAGGTCTACGAGGTGACGGCCAAGCACCCGGTGGACGAGGCGCAGATCGCGAAGCTGCTGGCCGGCGTGGTGCTCGACGACGACCCGAAGCCCGTTCGAGCCGCCGCCTGCGAGTCGGACAGCCCGCTGCATCTGCGGCTCACCCTCACCGAGGGCAAGTACCACCAGGTCAAGCGCATGCTGGCCGCGGTCGGCAACCGGGTCGAGGGGCTGCATCGCTCGCGCATCGGCGACCTGGCGCTGCCCGACGACCTCGCACCGGGGCAGTGGTGCTGGCTGACGGCCGACGAGGTTGCCGCCCTGCGCGCGCCGGCCAAACCCGCGAAACCGCCGAAATAAGCGGAACAAAGCGCCCCCTGACGGTCAGCCAGTCCTAAGGCTCGACCGTTAATCTCGCCAAGCTCTCTCCCGGAACCTCCCCTTGCGATTTCCTGCTCGCCCGAACGGCCGCCTCGCGGCTTTCCTGTTTTCCTGTCTGACGGCCCTGGCGGCATTTCCCGCTGCCGCCGCCGCGCCGGCCGAACCTCCCCCGATCTTCGTGCTCAACTCGCTGGACGCCAGCGTGAGCGTGATCAATCCCGTCGACTGGACGGAAAAACAGCGCATTGCCACTGGCAAGGAGCCGCACCACATCTACATGACGCCGGACGAAAAGTCGGTCATCGTGGCCAATTCGGCAGGCGATTCGCTGACTTTCCTGAACCCCCGCACGGCGGAAGTGCAGCGCGTGGTCTACGGCATCATCGATCCGTACCAGCTGCAGTTCTCGCGCGACATGAAGTGGTTCGTCACGGCCGGCAACCGCCTGAACCACGTCGACATCTACCGCTGGGACGGCAAAGACCTGAAGCTGGCCAAGCGCATCGCCAGCGGCAAGACGCCCAGCCATATCTGGATCGACAACACCAGCACCATCGCCTACGTGACGATGCAGGACAGCGACGAGATGATCGCCGTCGACCTGCCCACGCAAACAGTCAAGTGGCGCGTTGCCACCGGCACCATGCCGGCCGACATCTTCGGCGTGCACAACGACAAGACCCTGCTGGTGGGCCTGACCGGCAGCGACGGCGTGCAGGTGTTCGACGTGGCCGGCGCCGAGCCCAAGCTGGTCGGCAAGATCCCCACGGGCAAGGGTGCCCACGCCTTCCGCTCGGCCGGCGACGGCAAGAGCGTGTTCGTGAGCAACCGCGTGGCCAACACCATCAGCCGTATCGACCTGGCGACGCTGAAGGTCATCGCGACCTATCCCGTGCCCGGCGGCCCCGACTGCATGGACCTGTCGGCCGACGGCAAGACCCTGTACGTGACCTCGCGCTGGATCAAGAAGCTCAGCGTGGTCGACCTGGCCAGCAACAAGGTTGTGCGCCAGGTCAATGTCGGCCGTTCGCCGCATGGCGTCTGGACGCTCGATCATGCCAAGCGCATCTAGCCGCATCGGCGCGGCCCTCGCGCTGTCGTTGGCCGGAGTCGTGGCTCCCGTCGCCTGGGGGGCGACACCGGGCGCCACCTGCGAAAAGCCCGTCTACCTGACCTTCGACACCGGCCACATGGGCGTCGCCCCGCTGGTGGCCGACGTGCTCAAGCGGCAGGACGTGCGCGTCACCTTCTTTGCCGCCGCCGAGCGCACCCAGACCGACGGCGACAGCCTCGACGACCACTGGGCACCTTGGTGGAAGGCGAGGGCGGCCGAAGGCAACGAGTTCGGCTCGCACACTTATGACCACGCGTACTGGCGCGCCGACGTCAAGGGCACGCCGCCGAGCTTCCGCATCAAGCCCTCGGCAGGCCCTCAGGACGGCAAGGAGTCGACTTGGAGCGCGGCCGAGTACTGCGCCAACATCCGCAAGTCGTCCGACCGGCTGGCCGCCATCACCGGCAAGAAGCCGCTGCCGCTGTACCGCGCGCCGGGCGGCAAGACTTCACCCGCGCTGCTGGCCGCCGCCGAAGGCTGTGGCTACAAGTACGTCGGCTGGGCGCCAGCCGGCTTTCTCGGTGACGAGCTGCCGAGCGAGAAGTTCAGCAACGCCAAGCTGCTGACGCAGGCGCTCGACACCATTCGCCCCGGCGACATCCTGCTCGCGCACCTGGGCATCTGGTCGCGCAAGGACCCATGGGCTCCGGCCAACCTCGAGCCGCTGATCGTCGGGCTCAAGGCCAAGGGCTTCTGCTTCCAGACGCTGCGCCAGCACCCGGACTTCCGCGCCTGGATCGCATCCCACCCCTGAACGAGTTTCCGCCGTGATCGATTGGCTGACAGACGCTTTTTCCGCCATGCAGGGCTGGTTCTTCGAGGCCGCCGTGCAGCCGCTGGTCTACGCTGTCGGCCTCGGCGGCTGGACCGAGGATGCCTTCGACGCCACCGGCTGGCTGCTGGTCGGCGTCATCCAGATCCTGGTGCTGCTGGCGATCATCGGGCCGCTTCAGCGCTGGCGCTCGGTGGAGCCGGTGGTCGACCGCCATGCGATCCGCATCGACGTGCTCTACACGCTGATTCACCGGCTCGGGCTGTTCCGGCTGGCGATCTTCTTCACGCTGCAGCCCTTCTTCGACGATGCAATGGGCAGCCTGCGCACGGCGGGGTGGGGCACATTCCACCTCGACGAAGTGTGGCCCGGCGTGACCGACGTGCCGGTGGTCGCCTTCGCCATCTATCTTGTGGTGCTCGACTTCGTCGGCTACTGGATCCACCGCGGCCAGCATCAGTTCAACTGGTGGTGGGGCCTGCATTCGCTGCACCATTCGCAGCGCCAGATGACGATGTGGAGCGACGACCGCAATCACCTGCTCGACGACATCGTCCACGACACGCTCATCGTCATCGTGGCGCAGCTGATCGGCGTGGCGCCGGGGCAGTTCATCGCCTTCGTCGCGTTCACGCAGCTCAGCGAAAGCCTGCAGCACGCCAACCTGCGGCTGAGTTTTGGCGCCATCGGCGAGCGGCTGTGGGTCAGCCCGCGTTTCCATCGGCTGCACCACAGCATCGGGCTGGGGCACGAGTCGAACGGCAAAAGCACGCTCGGCGGCCACAACTTCGGCGTGCTGCTGCCTTGGTGGGACATGCTGTTTCGCACTGCCAACTTCGAGGACCGCTACGACCCGACCGGCATCCGCGACCAGGTCGAAGCTGATGCCGATGGCCGTGTGCGCGAATACGGCCGCGGTTTCTGGGCCCAGCAGTGGCTCGGCCTGAAGCGAATGGTCGGTCGCGGTTGAGGGGCTCCGGCCCCTGAACGGCTCGTCCGAGGCGTTATCCTCGCTGCTCAATGCGCCTGCTCCTCGACTCCTTCTGGCGCGCGGTCGCCTATTGCATGCTGCCGCGCGTGATCGTGCTGTCGCTGCTTCCTTTGGGGTTGATGGTGGTGCTGGCCGCGGGGCTCGGTTATTTCTACTGGGACTCCGCCGTGACCTGGACACGCGGCGCGCTCGACGCCTGGCCGCTGCTGTCGAGCTTCTGGGCCTGGATCGGGCGTCTTTTCTCGGGTGACGTCACTTTCGCGCTGGTGTCCCTGGTCGTGGTGTTCGCCGCCACGCCGCTGATCGTGGTGGTCTGCCTGCTGATCGTGGCCGGCTTCATGGCGCCTGCGCTGACCAAGCTCGTGGGCGAGCGGCGTTTTCCCTCGCTCGAACAGAAAAAGGGCGCGTCGTTCCTCGGCAGCGTCGCGCGTTCGCTCGGCGTCACCATCCTGGCGCTGATCGCCCTCGTGGTGTCGATGCCGCTGTGGCTCATTCCGCCGCTGGTGCTGATCTTGCCGCCGCTGATCTGGGGCTGGCTCACCTACCGCGTGATGAGCTTCGATGCGCTGGCCGAGCACGCCAGCCCCGAGGAGCGCGCCGCGCTGCTGCGCGCGCACCGGCTGCCGCTGCTGTGCATCGGCGTGCTGTGCGGCTACCTGGGCGCGGCGCCCAGCATCGTCTGGGCATCGGGCCTGCTGTTCGCCGCCGCCTTCTTCGTGCTGGTGCCGATCGCCATCTGGATCTACACACTGGTCTTCGCCTTCTCGGCGCTCTGGTTCGCTCACTACTGCCTCGACGCGCTCGCGCGGCTGCGTGCCCAGCGCGCGGTGGCCGAGGCATTGGCCGCCAACGGCGCAACACCGGCCCTCGAAGCCGAAGAGGCCAGCAAGGCCGCTCTTTCCCAATGGGGTTCACCATGACACGCGCATTCGGTCTCATCGTCGTCGGCGACGAGATCCTTTCCGGCAAGCGGGCCGACAAGCACATGGCCAAGGTCATCGAGCTGCTCGCCGCGCGCGGCCTGCAGCTCAGCTGGGCCGAATACGTGGGCGACGAGCCCGCACGCATCACGGCCGCGCTGGCGCGCGCCTTCGCCTCGGGCGACATCGTCTTCTCGACCGGCGGCATCGGCGCCACGCCCGACGACCACACCCGCCAGTGCGCCGCCAAGGCCCTGGGCGTGCCGCTGGCGCTGCACCCCGAGGCCGAACTGCTGATCCGTGAGCGCATGCAGGACACCGCCCGAGAGCAGGGCGTGCCCTACGAGCCCGACCGCTCCGACAACGTGCACCGGCTCAACATGGGCGTGTTTCCGCAAGGCGCCGTGCTCATCTACAACCCGTACAACAAGATCCCGGGCTTCAGCGTCGGCGACGTGCACTTCGTGCCGGGCTTCCCCGTCATGGCCTGGCCGATGATCGAGTCCGTGCTCGACGGCCGTTACGCCGAACTGTTTACCCGCAATGCCGTCGCCGAGAAGTCGGTGATCGTTTTCGGTGCCATGGAAGCCACGCTGACCCCGCTCATGCAGGCCATCGAGGCCACCCACGCCGGCATCAAGGTGTTCAGCCTGCCGAGCGTCGATCACCCCGAATACGGCCGCCACATCGAGCTGGGCGTCAAGGGCGACCCCGGCCGGCTCGATGCCGCCTATGTCCAGCTGATCGAAGGGTTGCACACCTTTGATGCCAAGCTTGGTCCAGAATTGGTGCGTTGATGCTGAACGCACCATTTTGGTGAAATTCCGCCTTCATTTGGGGTTTGCGGCGGCCACTAAAGCCTCATCGAGTGAGGTGACAATGGCACAGAAACTGCATCCCTCGTCCCTGTATTCCTAACCACCATCCAACTCAGGAGAAACTGATGGCAAAGACCGTCGCCGATGTACTCAAGCTCGTCAAGGAAAACGAGGTCAAGTTCGTCGACTTCCGCTTCACCGACACCCGTGGCAAAGAGCAGCACGTGACCGTGCCGGTCTCGGCTTTCGATGAAGACAAATTCACCTCGGGCCACGCATTCGACGGCTCGTCCATCGCTGGCTGGAAGGGGATCGAAGCTTCGGACATGCAACTCATGCCCGACCCGAACACCGCCAACATCGACCCCTTCTTCGAAGAAACGACGCTGATCCTGACCTGCGACGTGATCGACCCCGCCGACGGCAAGGCCTACGAGCGCGATCCGCGTTCGCTCGCCAAGCGCGCCGAGGCGTACATGAAGGCTTCGGGCCTGGGCGACACCGCCTTCTTCGGTCCGGAACCCGAATTCTTCGTGTTCGACGGCGTCCGCTGGAAGAACGACATGTCGGGCTGCTTCGTGAAGATCGACTCCGAAGAAGCCTCGTGGAACACCGACAAGGAATACGAGCACGGCAACACCGGCCATCGTCCGGCAGTCAAGGGCGGCTACTTCCCGGTTCCCCCGGTCGACAGCTTCCAGGACATGCGCTCGGAAATGTGCCTGGTGCTCGAATCGCTCGGCATCCCGGTCGAAGTGCATCACCATGAAGTGGCCAACGCCGGCCAGATGGAACTCGGCACCAAGTTCAGCACGCTGGTCCAGCGCGCCGACTGGGTCCAGCTGCAGAAGTACGTGATCCACAACGTGGCCCACGCCTACGGCAAGACCGCCACCTTCATGCCCAAGCCCATCGTTGGCGACAACGGCTCCGGCATGCACGTGCACCAGTCGGTCTGGAAGGACGGCAAGAACCTGTTCGCCGGCGACGGCTACGCAGGCCTGTCTGACTTCGCCCTGCACTACATCGGCGGCATCATCAAGCACGCCCGTGCCCTGAACGCCATCACGAACCCCGGCACCAACAGCTACAAGCGCCTGGTTCCCGGCTTCGAAGCCCCGGTGAAGCTGGCCTACTCGGCCAAGAACCGCTCGGCCTCGATCCGCATTCCGTTCGTGGCCAACCCGAAGGGCCGTCGCGTCGAAGCGCGCTTCCCCGATCCGCTGATGAACCCGTACCTGGGCTTCGCTGCGCTGCTGATGGCCGGTCTCGACGGCGTGGAAAACAAGATCCATCCGGGCGAAGCCGCCAGCAAGGACCTGTACCACCTGCCGCCGGAAGAAGACGCGCTGATCCCGACCGTCTGCCACAGCCTCGACCAGGCCCTGGAATACCTGGACAAGGACCGTGCATTCCTGACCAAGGGCGGCGTGTTCACCGATGCGTACATCGATGCGTACATCGATCTGAAGATGCAGGAAGTCACGCGCTTCCGCATGGCGACCCATCCGGTCGAGTTCGACATGTACTACTCGCTGTAATCGCGCGAAGTACAGCCTCACCAATCCATTGGCGGGGATGTAATGAAAAAGGACGGCCACGGCCGTCCTTTTTCAATGGAGTGGAACATCTTGTCACTGGTGGCATCGAATTGCACGAAAATGCACCTTTGTCGCCGCCCTCCACCGATACACATGAAGACTGCTTCTCTCATTTTCCTGGCCGGTTCATTGATCGCGCTGCCGGCGCTCGCGCAGGAACGCGTCTGGCGTTGCGGCAACGAGTACACCAACAACGCCACCATCGCCCAGCAGAAGGGCTGCAAGGTCATGGAAGGCGGCAACGTCACGGTCGTGCAAGGTACCAAGTCTTCGGGCGGTGGCTCCGCGTCGTCCGGCGGCTCCTCGGCGGCGCGCGCACCGGCGGGCAGTCCGCGTGTCGAAGGTGTCGACCAGCGTGCCCGTGACGGCGAGGCCCGTTCGGTGCTCGAGGCCGAACTCAAGAAGGCCGAGGCGCGCCAGGCCGAGCTGCAGAAGGAATACAACAACGGCGAGCCCGAGAAGCAGGGCAGCGAAGGCCGCAACTACCAGAAGTACCTGGACCGCGTCGCCGAAATGAAGGCAGAGCTGGCGCGCAACGAGAGTGACATCGCCGGCATCCGCCGCGAAATCGGCCGCTTGCCGAACAAGCAGCAGCCGCAGTAGTCATGGTGTTCGGGAAGAAGGCGACCGGCGCCAATCCGCGCTTCCAGTCCTTCGACCTGCTGTCCACGCTGATCGCGGTGGTCAACAGCAACGGCTCCGTGCTGTTCGCCAACGCAGGCCTCGAAGACGCACTGGGCACCTCGCGTCGCACGCTCGAAGGTTCGCAGTTCGGCGCGTGTTTTCATGAGCCGCAGGTGCTGCGCACGGCCATCGACGGCGCGAGCAGCAACGACTTTGCAACGCTGCGCTACGAGGCCTTCCTGCGCCGCGTCAACCACGAGCTGATGCCTGTGCAGGTCACGCTCGCGCAGGGCGACAAGAAGGGCGAGCTCATCATCGAGATGTCGCCGCTCGAGCAGCAGGTGCGGCAAGACCGCGAAGAGCGCCTCATCGACCAGGCGCAGGCCAACAAGGAGCTCATCCGCAATCTCGCGCATGAGATCAAGAACCCGCTCGGCGGCATCCGCGGCGCGGCGCAGCTGCTGCAGATGGAGGTCGAATCGCGCGACCTCATCGAATACACCCAGGTCATCATCCATGAGGCCGACCGGCTGCAGACGCTGGTCGACCGGCTATTGGCACCGCACCGCCGCCCGCACGTGGTGGGCGACGTCAACATCCACGAGGTGTGCGAGCGCGTGCGCTCGGTCATCCTCGCGGAGTTTCCGCGCGACCTGCACATCGAGCGCGATTTCGACGTGTCCATTCCCGAGTTCCGCGGCGACCGCGAGCAGCTCATCCAGGCCACGCTCAACATCACGCACAACGCGGCGCAGGCGCTGACCGAGCGCCGCGCGGCCGGCGACGCGCAGATCACTTTCAAGACGCGCATAGCCCGTCAGGTGATCTTCAACAAGCAGTGGTATCGACTGGCACTGGAATTGCATGTAATCGACAATGGACCGGGTGTGCCGGACACGATCAAGGACCGCATCTTCTATCCGCTGGTATCGGGCAGGGAAGGCGGGACAGGGCTGGGATTGACGCTCGCGCAAACTTTTGTGCAACAGCATCACGGCGTGATCGAGTGCGACAGCGTCCCGGGCCGAACCGATTTCAAGATATTGATACCGCTGCCCTAGCGCAGCCACCGGCAACAGAGGAGATGCATGAAGCCGATCTGGATAGTTGATGACGACCAATCGATTCGCTTCGTGCTCGAGAAGGCTCTATTGCGCGAAGACCTGCCCACGCGCAGTTTCACGAACACGCGCGAGGTGCTGGCAGCACTCGAACAGGCCGCCGACGACGATCAGCAAGGTCCCCAGGTTCTGGTGAGCGACATCCGCATGCCCGGCGGTTCCGGGCTCGACCTGCTCGACAAGATCAAGGCCAAGCACCCCGGCCTGCCCGTCATCATCATGACGGCCTTCTCCGACCTCGACAGCGCCGTTTCGGCCTTCCAGGGCGGCGCTTTCGAATACCTGCCCAAGCCCTTCGACCTGCCGCGCGCGGTCGAGCTCATCCGCCGCGCCGTCGACGAAAGCCAGCGCGAGGAAGTTGCCGAAGAACGCATGGTCGCGGCGCCCGAAATGCTCGGCCAGGCCCCTGCGATGCAGGACGTGTTCCGCGCCATCGGCCGGCTTTCGCAGAGCAACGTCACGGTGCTCATCACCGGCGAGTCGGGCTCGGGCAAGGAACTGGTGGCGCGTGCGCTGCACAAGCACTCGCCGCGCGCCAACGGCCCCTTCGTTGCGATCAACACCGCCGCGATTCCCAAGGACCTGCTGGAGAGCGAACTCTTCGGCCACGAGCGCGGCGCCTTCACCGGTGCGCAAACCATGCGCCGCGGCCGCTTCGAACAGGCCGAGGGCGGCACGCTGTTCCTCGATGAAATCGGCGACATGCCCTTCGACCTGCAGACGCGCCTGCTGCGCGTGCTGAGCGACGGCCATTTCTACCGCGTGGGCGGCCACAACTCGGTCAAGGCCAACGTGCGCGTCATCGCGGCCACCCACCAGGACCTGGAGCAGCGCGTCAAGCTCGGCGGCTTCCGCGAAGACTTGTTCCACCGCCTCAACGTCATTCGCCTGCGCCTGCCGGCACTGCGCGAACGCGGTGAAGACGTGCCCGCGCTCACGCGCCACTTCCTGCAGGTGAGCGCGCGTCAGCTGGGCGTCGAGCCCAAGCGCATTTCCGACGCGGCGCTGGCCAAGCTCGCGGCCTTCGGTTTCCCGGGCAACGTGCGCCAGCTCGAGAACATCTGCCACTGGCTGACCGTGATGGCGCCGGCTCAACTGATCGAAGCGAAGGACCTGCCGCCCGAGGTAATGGCCGTCGGTGCAGGCGCTGAGGCCCTCCACGTGCCCGAAGCCGCGGCCGTCGCGCCGACCGCAGCGGCCCAGCCCGTGGCGTCGCTGCCGGTTGCAGGCAGCGAATCGGTGCCTGCGCACGCCGTCTCCGAGCCCGCCGAAGCCCATGCGGGCGTGAGCAGCTGGGAGAGCGGCCTGGAGCACGAAGCCCAGGCCTTGCTTGCTGCCGGCCGCACCGACGTGTGGGACGTGCTCTCGCGCCGCTTCGAATCGAGGCTGATCCTCACGGCGCTGGCCAACACGCGTGGCCGCCGCATCGAGGCCGCGCAGAAACTGGGCATCGGGCGCAACACCATCACCCGGAAGATCCAGGAACTCGGCATCGAATAAAAAAGGCCCCTCGGGGCCTTTTTTATTACCGACCGGACTTATCCAGTCGGCCGTACCGGTGCAGAAGGTCGCCCATCCCTCGTTCAAGTGATGCGCTGCTTCAACAATTGACTCACATTCCGGCCTGAGACCAAGGGGCACCGGGCCTGCGCGCCGCGGGTACCGTCCACTCAAGCAAGGAGCGTAGCCATGTCTTTCAAGATTCTCTGCTGCGACGGCGGTGGCATCCGCGGCGTCATCACGGCGATGCTGATCCAGGACCTGGACAAGAGCTTCGGCATCGTCGCAAGCGCGGATGGATTCGCCGGCACGTCCACCGGCGGCCTGATCTCGCTGGGCCTGGTGAACAAAGTGAGCATCGACAAGATCGTCAGCGTCTACCAGAACGATGGCTCCACCATCTTCAAGCCCAACGGCTGGCTGCTGGACGCACAGGCCAAGCAGCAAGACCGGGCACCGGCGCAGTCGACAGAAGACCTGCTGGGCAGCGGCCCGGGCATCTTCAAGTGCCAGTACGTCAACACCGGCTTGCAATCAGTCGCCCAGCAACTGGTGGGTAGCGGCGGTGCGCTGTCCTCGGCGAGTCGCTTCGTGGCCGTCAATTCCGCGCGGCTGTGGGATGCGAACCAGAACAGCTGGGCGCCGTGCACCATCTCCAACGGCCAGCGCAACGCCTACCGCGGCATCAGCATGGTGGACGCCGCGCTGGCCACCTCGGCTGCGCCAACGTACTTCCCGCCGTACCAGTTGGGCGACTTCGGCTACTTCGCCGACGGCGGCACCTTCGCCAACAACCCCTCGATGACGGCGATTGTGGAGGCGATCTACCAGGGCTGCGCCACCGCCCCGTCGGACATCGTGATGCTGTCGCTGGGCACCGGCGTCAATCCGGTGGGCGTGCCGCCCAGTTCCGTGCCCAACCCGCTGGACTGGGGCGTCACGCATTGGCTGTGGCCGTTCAGCGACGGCGTGGTGCCGGCTACGGCGCTGCTCAACCTCACCATGGATGCCACCGCGGAGTTGGCGGCGACCCAGGCCGGCCAGCTGCTCGGCAGCAATTACATGCGCGGCAACGTGCCGCTGGCCCAGCCGTTCGGCCTGGACGACTACAAGAACGTGGGCGAGCTGGTGAGCGCGACGCAGAAATACATCGAGAGCTCGCCCGAGTGGGCGGAGGTGCGCAGCTGGGTGCAGCAGAACTGGACGTGAGCGAGGCGGTCGGCGCCGGCGGCGTGTTTATCGGCTTCGCTGGCCCAGGGTCAGCGAATCGATCTGGAACTTTCCGCTCTTGTCCCAGAGCCATGTATCCACGTAGGTATGGGCGCCGAGCTTGCCGGGGTTCGGCAAAGGCGACGTGGCCTTGATCAGCTCCGCAATCATCGGCGGCACTTCGGGCGCGTGGCTCGGCGTGCGGCTGAAATCGACCCTGATCACCTTGCCCGTGGCGTCGATGTCGGTCTCGACCACCACCACCGCGTACACCAGCGGCGGGATCTTGCCCTTGTAGATGCGGCTTGCATACTTGTTATAGATGTGGCGCGCGCCGATCTTGCGGTAGGTCCGTACGGCCGGCGTCTGCGCGGTGATCAACCGCACCGTCGGCACGTCGCGTCCGGAAGCGGTTTCGTCCGCAGGCGAGGTCGCGGCGCTCTTGCCACCTTCTTCCACCTTGTCGCCGGGCTTCAGCAGCGAGCAGGCCGTGAGCGTCAGCGCGACGGCCACGATTGCGAGGTTGCGTATGGTCATGGGCTCAGGCACCCAGGTCGAGATCGAGCACCACCGGCGCATGGTCGCTCGGCTTCTCCCACTTGCGCGGCACGCGGTCGATGACGCAGCCCTTCACGCGCGGCACCAGCGGCTGGCTCACCAGGATGTGGTCGATGCGCAGCCCGCGGTTCTTCTGGTAGCCCAGCATGCGGTAGTCCCACCACGAATAGCTCTTCTCGGGCTGCTCGAACATGCGAAAACTGTCCGTCAGGCCCAGCTCGAGCAGCGCCTTGAAGTGGTTGCGCTCTTCCGTCGTGTGGTGGATCGTTTCCTTCAGGCCGATGGGGTCGAAGCTGTCGCGGTCTTCCGGCGTGATGTTGAAGTCGCCCAGCAGCACCAGGTTCGGGTTGGTCGCCAGCTCCTGGCGCAGCGAGTCGCGCAGTGCGTCGAGCCACTTCATCTTGTATGCGAACTTCTCGCTGCCCGGCTCCTGGCCGTTCACGAAGTAGCCGTTGACCACGCGCAGCGGACCCGAAGGCGTCTCTACCGTGGCCGCGATCACGCGCGACTGGTCGTCACTGAAGCTGGTGATGTTCTTCACCACGTCGCGCACCGGCGCGAGGCTGAGAATCGCCACGCCGTTGTAGGTCTTCTGGCCGAACACCGCGGCCTCGTAGCCGGCCGACTTCAGCACCTCGAGCGGGAACTTGTCGTCCGTCATCTTGAGCTCCTGCAGGCACAGCACGTCGACCGGGTTGGCAATGAGCCAGTCGAGCACGTGCTGCAGGCGCGCAGTGAGGGAATTGACGTTCCAGGTGGCGATTTTCATGAAATTCTCTAAGTTGTTGATTTCAAAAGATTTATTTTTGTTTTTGGCATATTTTCTGGCTTGTATCCGCTGGCGTCCCCATTTCTGAATTGCTGAGCTTCGGCCGTGGGACGCCGGTCGGGCAGCTTAGCAAGCTCTTGAGCTTCGCGTGTGCTGCTGTTCATGGCCGCGCACGCGGCTTGCCCCAGTCCAGCGATCGACCAATCTCGAAAGGGCTCCACTCATTCCGGCCAGGGAAATCCCTCGGATCGCGGTGGCACGTCCAGTCAATGCCGTCGCAACGATGCCAGACCGCCCCGGTGGCATTTCCTACCCTTGCCTGACCCTCATTCATGGAAGCAGCGCAATGGACGCCTCGACAAAAATAGACAGCAGGACAACGATGTTCGCGCTGGCGATCTGCATGGTGACAGGCATGGGCACCATCCAGATGCAGCCCGTCCTCGGTGGCGCCCTGGTGGACCGCATGGGCATCGGTCTGCAGCAAATGGGAGTTCTGTTCGGGATCGAGCTGGTGTCGATGGCGCTGGCTTGCACGGTCGCGGCTTTTGGCGCACACCGGCAGAACCGGCAGCAACTCGTGCGGGTAGCCTTGGTCGTGCTTCTGATCGCCAGCGTCTGGAGCACGTTGGCAGAGAGCTTCGCGACGTTGTGCGTCGCGCGCCTGCTGGCGGGGGCTTCCGGAGGCGTGGTGCAGGCGGTGGTGTATGCCAGCACCGCCTTGCGTACCCACAAGGACAAGACGTTCGCGGTTCTCAACATCTGCATCCTGCTGTGGGGCGCAGCCTCCCTCGGCATTCTCCCGCCCGTGATCTCGGCCTTCGGTATTCCGGCGGTGTTCGCAGGTTTCGTCGTCCTTTGCCTCCTGAGCCTGGGCCTATGCGGAAGAATCCCCGCCCGAGCTCCGGCGAGCGGGCAGGGCGGCCCGGGGCGCGCCGCTGTCTACGCGCTGCGCACAGACAGCACTTTGCTGCTTGTCCTCGTGGTCCTTCTGTTTGCCGGGCATGGCGCTCTGTGGGTCTACCAGGAGCGCATCGGCAAGGCGATCGGCATCGCGCCTGATCACATCGGCATGATTCTGGGGCTGAGCGTTCTGTCTGGCGCGGTGGGCGCGGCGCTGGCCGGCATCGTGGGCCGGCGGATCAGTCATCGCTCGGCGCAGCTGATTGCATTTGCGGGCTCCATCCTCGCCACCTTGCTGATGGTCTACGGCACTGGCGTGGCTGCCTATGCGCTGACAGCCTGCGTGATCATGCTGGTGTGGTTCTTCGGGCTCACCTATCTCCTGGCCCTGACGGCTGAAATGGACCAGACCGGCCGCCTGCCCGGCCTCGCCAATGCCGCGATCTTCATCGGCCAGGCGCTGGGGCCGGCCGTCGGGGCGGTTGCGGTGGGCACCGGCAGCTTCAGGAGCGTCGGCTGGGCTGCCACTGCCATCTATGTGATCGCACTCGCTCTCTCCGTGGTCGTGACATCGCACCACGCGCGCTCTGAGCGCCACCGTGTGCGCTCGCCTCTCGGTTCCACCTGAAACCGGGGCATCCGTCCTCGTTCCCGTCCCTGTCCCGAAGTTCACTCTTGTCCATGCACAACGATTCAAGCACTCCACGCAATTTCCCTGCATTGCCGCATTTCACCGGGATGAATGCGCCCTCGCGCGTCGAATGCCAGATACAGGACCTGGAAGTCATCGGCGAGCTGCCGGCGGCACTCGAGGGCACCTGGTATCGCTGCGGCCCCGATCCGCAGTACCCGCCCATGCTGGGAGACGACATCTACATCAATGGCGACGGTGTCGTCAGCGCGTTCACCTTTGCGAATGGCCATGTCGACTTCAGGATGAAGTACGTGCGCACGCAGCGGTTCGAGGCCGAGCGCGACGTTCGCCGATCACTGTTCGGCTTGTATCGCAACCAGTTCACCGATCATCCTTCCGTGCGCGGGCTCGACCGGGGCACGGCCAATACGACGGCGTTCATGCATGCGGGCCGGCTGTTCGCGCTGAAGGAGGACAGCCTGCCGTACGAGCTGGACCCCCTGACCCTGGAGACCAAGGGCCGTCACGATTTCGACGGAAAGCTGCGCTCGCGCACGGCTACCGCTCATCCCAAGCGAGACCCGGAGACCGGCGAATGGGTGTTCTTCGGATACGAAGCGTCGGGCGACGCGAGCAAGAGCGTTGCCTACTGTGTCGCGGACAGGCACGGCACGCTGGTGCGGGAAGAGTGGTTCGAGGCGCCATACGCAGCCATGCAACACGATTTCGCGGTGACGCGCGACTACGTCATCTTCTCGGTCTTTCCGACGACCTGCGATATCGACCGCCTGAGATCGGGCGGAACCCACTGGATGTGGGACGGCTCGCTGGACACCTGGATCGGCGTGATGCGCAGGAACGGCCCCGCGAGTGACATGCGCTGGTTTCGCAGGCCGGCCTGCTATTCCTACCATGTCGCCAATGCCTTCAACGAGGGCAGCCGGATCACGATCGACCTCTGCGTCTCCGCGCGAAATGTTTTTCCCTACATACCTGCGGTGGATGGAAGCGTGTACGAGCCTGCGGCAAATGCTCCCTTTCTCACGCGCTGGAGCTTCGACGCCGAAAGTCCGGACACGTCGTTCGACGTGCGTGTCCTGAGTCCGATACCGGGAGAGCTGCCCCGGATCGACGAGCGCCTGTCGATGCGTCCGCATCGCTTCATCTACTACGGCGGAATCGACCCCGCCCGAAGTCAGCTCGTGGCGGGACCGATCGGGCTGGGTTCGAACCATCTGGTGCGCGTAGATACCCGCAGCGGCGACGTCAAGGCTCTCTTCCTGTCCGACACGACCACATTCCAGGAGCCTCAATTGGTGCCCGTCCCCGGGGCGGAAGGGCTGCTGTTGGCTGTCGTGGACCACCACGACACGGCACTGGCATCCGTGGTCGTGCTGGACGCCGCCGACATCGAAGCCGGACCGATTGCGCAGATCAAGCTGCCGATCCGGCTGCGCGATGCCTTCCACGGCGACTGGGCTCCCTTCAATCCAACGACCATTCAGGAAAACAGATGAACATTGTTCAACTTCAGATTCAGGGGGAGCTTGCCCCTGCCCGTTCAGGCGCAACGTTTCAGCGATGCAACCCGATCACCAGGGAGGTGGTCACGACGGCGGCGGCAGCAGCACCCGAGGACGCCGTCGCGGCGGTTGTCGCGGCCGAGCGGGCCTTTCCAGCCTGGGCGCGAACCGGCCCCGCCGAAAGGCGCGCGATGCTGACGAAAGCGGCCGACGAACTGGAGCGCGACCTGCCGACCCTCGTCGCCACCATGATGAGCGAGACCGGCGCCAGCGAACTCTGGGCCGGTTTCAACGCCGTCACTGCGGTGGGAATACTGCGTGAAGCAGCGGCGCTCACGACCCAGATCAACGGTGAAATCATTCCTTCGGATCTTCCTGGCAATCTGGCGCTTGCCGTGCGCCAGCCCGCCGGTGTCTCCCTGGGCATCGCGCCCTGGAATGCGCCCTTGATTCTTGGCGTGCGCGCGATTGCAGTGCCCCTCGCATGCGGAAACACCGTGATCCTCAAGGCGTCTGAAGCCTGCCCGGCAACCCACCGGCGCATCGTCGATGCGTTCTCGCGTGCCGGTGTTGCGCCCGGTGTCGTGAACTTCGTGAGCCACGCCCCAGCCGATGCAGGGCCTGTCGTTGACGCCATGATCTCGCACCCCGCTGTGCGCCGCGTCAACTTCACCGGCTCCACCAGGGTCGGGAAAATCATCGCTGTCAAATGCGCGGAGCACCTGAAGCCGGTGGTGCTGGAACTCGGCGGCAAGGCGCCGCTTGTGGTGCTCGACGACGCCGACCTCGATCAAGCCGTGGACGGCGCAATCTTCGGCGCCTTCCTCAACTCGGGCCAAATCTGCATGTCCACAGAGCGGATCATTGTCGATGAGTCCATCGCCGATGAATTCGTCGAGCGGCTGGCCAGGAAGGCGCGCTCGCTGACTCCCGGCCCGGTAGGCTCCGGCGCGGCACTGGGCTCGGTCATCGACATGGCGACAGTGGATCGCTGCAACATGCTGCTCGACGACGCGCTGGCCGCGGGCGCCCGCCTGCTGTGCGGCGGTCGCGCGGACGGCACGCTCATGGTGCCGACGCTCCTCGATCACGTCGCGCCAGGCATGAAGATCTACGGCGAAGAGTCCTTCGGTCCCATCAAGGGCATTGTCCGGGTCAAGGGCCTGGAAGAAGCGGTGCGCTGCGCCAACGATAACGAGTACGGCCTGTCGGCCGCGGTATACGGCCGCGACATCGCGCGCGCGATGCAGGTCGCGCAGCGCATCGAGTCCGGCATCTGCCACATCAACGGGCCCACGGTGCATGACGAGCCCCAGATGCCGTTCGGCGGCGTCAAGGCCAGCGGTGTCGGCCGGTTCGGCGGGCGCTCCGGAATCGACGCATTCACGGACTTGCGCTGGCTCACCGTACAGACTTCGGCCCGGCACTATCCGTTCTGAAAGCCCGTGGCCTACTGCGCCAGCCGGTAGGCTTTCGGGGAGACGCCGAGGCTGCTCCTGAACGCCCTGCTGAAATGCGATGGACTGGAGAACCCCCAGTCCATTGCAATGTCCGTGACGGAGCGCAAGGCGTTGGTCGGGTTCCTGAGTGCGCTTGCGCACTGTGCAACGCGTCGGCTCCAGATGTACTCGGAAACGGAACCTTGAGGATCATCCGAGAACGCGCGGTGAACACTGCGCACGGAACAGCCGCAGCCTTGCGCGATCATCTCGACGCAGAGTCCGGGCTCGGACAGATTCTTGTCGATGAAGGCCTTGAGCTTGTTGCGCTGGGTGTCGCGAATCGTGTCCTTGCTCGAAGTCATGCACCGCTCCTGCACTGCGTGCCAAGCGAACGATGCAATGGCATCAGCCAGGACACTGGCGGTTTCCGACGGCAGCCGGTCGAACTGTCCATAGGCCTCGCCGAGCATGGTCTGCACCAGCCGCGAGGATCCCTTCTTCCCGACACAACGCAGCGCGCGGCCTCGCGTGATCAAGTCGGTCAGCGCCGGATCGGAAGGCCGGGGCGGTGTCAGGATGATCTGGTCGCAACCAGACGGATGGTCGATTGCAAACGGCATCGCGGCATCGAGGATGCACCAATCGCCCGGCTCCAGCATTCCGCTGCGCCCGTCCTGCGCGAACACGGCGCAGCCCTTTTGCTGCATCACGAGCATCAACGGGCTGGGCGCATCTTCCAGCCGGGTGTACATCGATCGGGTAAATCGATGGGGCGTTGCAATCAGCCGGCAAAGCCCCGCGCCACCCAGCGTGCCGTATTCGAGACTTCCGCAGAACGCCTGGCCGGCCAGGGGCTCCCACCGGCCGGAGTCGCGGGCCCGAAACGACTCCGGCGTGCGCCCCAGATGCGTACTCACCAGGCTATGCCAGGCGGGCAGTCGTTGGGATGGATTCACCGCATCTACCGAAACGTGAGCGCGACTCGTCATGTTTGTCTCCTTCGTTTGCGGCGGCATGTTCTGCAGGCCATGGGGGCCGGTCAAGTGGTTTTCTCAGGAATTGCGAATTCAACGAGAGAAAAGGTGTTAACCCTTCCTTTTGCGGACAGCGCCGCGCCGTCCAGGCCAAGCCCCGGCTCGACGCACGCGGACATGAATTTCGCCGCGAATCCTGTTTCCGGAATCTGGCATCTGGATTCTCAGAACTTGAGAATTCTGTTTGTGCTTCGAGAGGCGGCAATCGATGATGCAGCCATCGAAAGATCAGGAGAGACAAGATGGAAATCGGTGCATCCCTCGCCGCGCTGGAGCTGTATTCAAGCAACCCGGCAGCGATCGCGGACTTCTATGCCAAGACCTTTCGGCTGCATTGCGACGGGACTGGAGGGTCAATCACCTGCAGCGCGAACAATCGTCGGCTGACGGTCTTCGAGGGGCAGTCCGGCCAATTGAGGCGGGCCGTTTTCCGGTTTCAGTCACCAAGCGATTTCGATGCTCATCGAATGCTTCTTTCAACGCGAGAGATCCGGTTGCTCGAGCCCGAGGCGAATCGCTACACCGTTGCGGACCCGGATGGCCGCCGGATCACCTTTCTTGCACCCGAAGTGGATCGAGCGACGCCGTCGGAAGACAGTCCTTTGCAAGCACGCCTTCAGCACTTTGCATTGCGCTCGCCTGCACCGGCGAAGCTGGTCGAGTTCTTCGTGGACGGCCTGGGGTTTGTGCTTTCCGACAGAGTGTTCGACGCCGAAGGCGACCTCACCGCTGCCTTCATGAGGACCGATTCGGAGCACCACTCGCTGGCGATCTTTCGTGCGCCGGAGGCGCGCTTCGATCATTTCTCGTGCGAGGCGCCGGATTGGCAACAGTTGCGCGACTGGGCCGATCACATGGCCAGCACCGGCACCGACCTGGCCTGGGGCATCGGACGGCACGGGCCGGGCAACGACACATTCCTCATGGTCCGGGATCCTGACGGAAACATGGGCGAGATATCTGCAGAGCTGGAAGTCTGTCGGGCAGACCGCCCCGTGGGTGTCTGGCCGCACCGGCCGCAGACCTTGAACCAGTGGGGCGTGGCCATCATGCGCAGCTGAGGCGCTCGCCATGTCCAAGACCAGCAACGTCTTGCAGGTCCTTCGCCTTTTCGGCGGAGTCCGCAAGCAACTCCGTGCTGCCGATATCGCATCCTTGCTCGGCGTATCGGCCGCAACGGCCTACCGCTACGTATCCGAGCTGGAAGAGGCCGGGTTCATCGAGGGCGCGTCGGCCGGCTACTACGTGCTGGGTCCGACGATCGTCGAGCTGGATCGGGAGATCCGGGTCAACGATCCCCTGATCGCTGCAGCTTCGGAGGTGATGCGAACGCTCTGCGAACGTGGTGGCGCCACCGTCATTCTCAGCCGGCTGCACGGCCACAAGGTGGTCTGCGTGAGGGAGATGCGGGGCCGCTACGGCCCCAGCACCGTGAGCTACGAACGGGGCCGCGCGATGCCGCTCTATCGAGGCGCGACTTCGAAAGTGATCTTCGCCCACATGGCTTCGGCCGAGATCGCCTCGATCGTGCAGCGCGACGCGAGCGGGCTTCGAAAAGCGGGCCTGCCGTCAACCCACGCAGCGCTGCTCGAATACCTCGCCGAAATCCGGGCCCGGCCCGTCTACGCAACTGCGGGCGAGGTCGACGCGGAGGCGATGGGCTGGGCAGTCGCCCTTCATCACGGCAAGCATCTGCTCGGAAGCCTGAGCGCGATCTATTCGACGGCGACGCCTGAGGCCGCCAGGGCCAGGGTCGGCGATCAACTGATTCGCGCAGGGTTGCGAATCGAGGGCCGCATCGAAGCCCATGGACCCACGGGGCAGACATGAAGACAGAACGAAAGCGCAGACACGCATGACCGAAGCAAACTCATTCGACGTTGTCGTGGTTGGTGCGGGGCCGGTCGGCCTCACGTTGGCCAACCTTCTGGGCCAGTACGGCGTCAAGACGCTGGTGGTGGAGAGAAGCAGTCAGCTCGAAGCCGAACCGCGCGCCGTGACCCTGGACGACGAAAGCCTCCGCACGATGCAAGGCGTGGGCCTCATAGACGCCGTGATCCGGGATGTGGTGCTGGGCTATGGCGTGCAGTACTTCGACTGGCAAGGCAAGCCGCTCGCGTCCATCCAGCCGACACGCCAGGAGTACGGCTACCCCAAGCGCAACGCGTTTCGCCAACCCATGCTGGTGAAGACGCTGTTCGAGGGGCTGGGCCGGTTCAAGGACGTCGAAGTCCGGTTCGGCCATGAACTCCTTTCCATCGAACAGGATGCCCATGAAGTACGTTGCGAAGTGCGCCACGAAGGTGGTCCGAGCGTGACGGTTGCAAGATGGGTGGTCGCGTGCGACGGCGGGCGCAGCAAGGTGCGTGATCTCTTGAAGATCACGCTCGATGGCAAGACCTACCCCGAGCGCTGGCTCATCGTCGACCTGGCAGAGCGCAAGCTCCCGCTGCGCCACACGAGCACGTATTGCGACCCGCGTCGCCCCGCCATCCGGCTGCCCGGCCCGCGAGGAAGCCTGCGCTACGAATTCATGCTCCGGGAGGACGACCGCGACGAGGATGTCCTGAGCGAGCAGACGTTCCGTCGATGGATCCGCGACCGAGTGGCGCAGGACGCGGAACTGCCCCTGGTGCGCAAGGCCATCTACGGATTCCACGCCCGCGTGGCGACGCGATGGAAGGACGGACGCGTGCTGCTCGCGGGAGACGCCGCACACCTGACGCCGCCCTTCGCCGGCCAGGGGCTCAACAGCGGGATTCGGGACACCACGAATCTCGCCTGGAAGCTCGCTGCCGTCGTCCGATGGGGCGAGCCGCCAGCGCTGCTGGACTCCTACGAACCCGAACGCCGCCCCCATGCCGCGGCCCTGATCCGCATGGCATTGCGCATCGGGGCTTTCATGCAGCCCAAGACGGTCCCGGGTGCGTGGCTTGCGCAATCCGCGCTTCGCCTGGCCTGCCTGATTCCGGCCTGCCGCGACTACATCCTTCAACTGCGTTTCAAGCCCAAGCCGCAACTGCGGCAGGGCGCGTTCCATCCGACGGCCGCGCATCCCCGATCCGAATTGATCCCGCAGCCGGACGTCGAGCTGCAAACGGGAGAAGTCGTGCGCCTGGACAGCATGCTGGGGGAGGGCTTCGCCGTGCTCGGCTGGGATACGCCTGCATTCCGGGAACATGCTGCCTCGCTTCTGCCGAGCGGTCCGCCGGGGCGGGTCGTCGCGCTGCTCCGGTCCGACGAAGACTTCCTGCCAGGGCCGATCGACGCTTCGATCGTGGCTGTGCGCGATCGCAGCCGCGAACTGGAGAAGACGCTGGCCCGACACGATGCGGTCGCGCTGGTCATCCGGCCCGATCGCTACTGGTCACGGCTGATCAACCAGAAAACTCTTGCCTCCCCCGCGAGCAGCGTCGTCGCGTCTTCGACCATCAACCTTTCGATGCCGGCCGGAGTGCATTCGCGCAGTTCGTTCGGCAGCAAACCAATGGCTGCAACGACATCGTCAAGTCAGTCAATCTCAAACTCGATCAAGGCGAAAACATGAAATTCATCAGCTACCTGTCTGCGGGCGAGGCATCCTATGGAATGCTGCGCGGCGCATCCGAAGTCATCGATCTTCGCAAGCGGCTCGGTTCGCGGGCAAGCACCCTGAAGGCGCTGATCGAGACCGGAGAGGCGATGGCCCTGGCGCGCGCACATGCAACGGCCGATGCCGACCACGCGCTGTCCCGGCTCGAGCTGCTACCGCCGATTGCCGACCCGAAGACGATCGCGTGCGTCGGTCACAACTACGAAGCGCATCGCGTCGAAACCCAGCGTGATCCGACGGCACATCCGTCAATATTCCTGCGCGGGAGCGAGTCGCTCCAGGCCGCCGGCAAGCCCCTGCTGATGCCTCGCGAATCGACGCAGCTCGACTACGAAGGCGAACTGGCCGTCGTCATCGGCAAGAAAGGCCGCCGCATCCCCGAGGCCGATGCCTGGGACCATGTCTTCGGCGTGAGTTGCTTCAACGATGCGAGCGTGCGCGACTGGCAGCATCACACGCGTCAATTCACTCCCGGCAAGAACTTCCCGAAGACCGGTGGATTCGGCCCTTTCCTGGTGACCCTCGACGAACTCCCCGAGGACCGCACGCTCGACTTGCGAACGCGCGTGAACGGCCAGCAAGTGCAGCACGCGCAAACCGACCAGATGATCTTTCCCATCCCTGTGCTGGTGAACTACATCTCGACCTTCGTGACGCTTCTCCCGGGCGATGTCATCGTCACGGGAACGCCGGGAGGCGTGGGCGTGAAGCGCACGCCCCCGCTGTGGCTCAAGCCGGGGGATCGAGTCGAGGTGGAGATTTCCTCGGTGGGCCTGCTGGTGAACGGTGTGGTGCCGGAGGAATGAACGCGGACATCGCGCTGGTTCTTTCGCACGAGAGGCGGCGTTGCCGTCTCCTGGAGGAGGGCGATGTCGAGGCGGTTGCGGCGCTTCTGGATGACGAGCTTGTCTACGTGCACTCCACCGGTGTCGTGCACACGCACGCCGACCTGATGAATTTTCTTCGGGGCGGCATCCGCTATCAGCTGGTTCGGCGCCGTGCGCTGCGTGCTGTCCCGGCGGGCGATGCCGTGCTGCTCACGGGCTTTCTGCGCATCGAGGGGCGCCGCGCACAGGGCGCAGAAAGCTTCGGATCCAGCTCGTTCGTCTCGCAGATATGGGTGCCCGCCAGGGACACGGGATGGACGCTGCGGCTGTTCCAGTCGACCCGGGTCCCGGATGAGCTGTGGGAGTCTGCGCAGTCGCAGGAGGACTGCGCGCAGGTCCCCTCCGATCGATCGGGTTAACCACGACAAGGCGACGGCGCGTCTGGACAAGTGTGTCGCCGCCGAGCAAGCCACCTCGGCCTTCGATTCCTATCCTTCGAGTGTCGAAGCAATCCGCTTCGAACAATCGAGAGACCAAGTCTCGGAGGAGATGAGCGATGGTGAAGAAGTGTGTGCAGTCTCGCGGCTCCCTGCTCGCGGCGGCTGTGTCATTGGCGGTGACCACAGGCGTCGCGGCGCAGACGCCCAGCGTGAGCCAGCCGGCAGGACTCAACCTTGGAGCGACCAGCTTCTACGACGGCTTCACGGGGTCGCCTGGCTGGACCTGGCTGAGCTGGTTGAGGTACTCCTCTGCCAACGCCATCAAAGACAACAATGGCAAGAGCGTGCCGGCCTTCAGCAATCCGAAGATCACCAGCTATGTCTGGGCAAACCAGATCGCCTATTTGTCTGACACGAGCTTCGCCGGCTGGCGGCCGGGTTTCACCGCGATCCTGCCGACCGTTGCCCTGAACAGCAGCTTTGGTCCAGGGCAGTCATTGACGAACGGTGGAACCGGTCTGGGCGACATCACCGTAGGCGCCTTCATGCAGGCGGATCCAGTGCTCGCATCGGATGGCCGACCGCTCTTCGTGCAGCGCTTCTCGCTGGATGCAATCTTGCCCACAGGCAAGTACGACCAGCGAACGGACATCAACCAAGGCGCGGGCTTCGCGTCCATCAATCCTTACTGGGCAGCGACCTTGTTCCCGGCAGAGCGTTGGGAAGTCAGCTGGAGGCTCTACTACCTCTACAACTTCAGGAACAACAAGCCCGCCTCAAGCAACCCGCAGCAGTCGTTCAACGGTGCTCCGCTGGCGAGCACGCAAGCAGGGCAGGCAGCGTGGCTGAATTTTGCGGCGTCCTATGCGATCACGCCCTCATTCAGCCTTGGCATCAATGGCTACTACTTCCAGCAGGTCTCGGACAGCAAGGCGAACGGAACGACGCTGCCAAATTCCAAGGAGCGCGTGCTGGGCATCGGACCGGGGATGATGTGGCGCATCGACCGCGATACCGCGCTGTGGATCAACGCATATCACGAGACGATGGTTCGGGGCCGCACCAGCGCACCTCTCACGGCGCAGGTAAGGCTCGCGATCAAGTTCTAGGCGTCTTCCAGGCGGCACGGAGGCACTGAACTGGACCTTGCCATCCTGCCGCCGATCGCCGCCGTTCGCCGCCGCACAAGGGCTCCACATTTCCTCCTTCATTGCCCCCTAGCCTGAAGGGGTGCCTGATTCCACTCGTATTCCATCGTGGCGATCCACCCGGTCCAGAACGATTGCCATCGTCCTGGGCACGGCGCTGGCCACCGCCTGCTCGCAATCCCACGTGGCGCCTTCGGAGGATCACGCCAAGGGGCCCGTGACTTCGCTTGCAAGCCGCTCGGGTGATCGGCATGGAGATCTCCATCCGGGCCTCGCGGACGATTCCGTCGCTGCTGCCGCGAAGACGAACGCTGCCTGCAGCGTCGAGCTCTACGGCGACTCCATCCTTCATGGCGGTTACCTGGGCGACAAGCGGCTCGATGAGGCTCCGGCGGCCGCAATCCGTCGGATGCGTCCTCGATACCATGTGGTAGACCGCTCCGTGAACGGAGAAACAGCCAGCGCGCGATCGGCGGCTTTCGCGAACGAGGCACGCTCGGGCCGCATCGTGGTCATCGAGCACGGGCTCAATGACGCCATGCAGAACTTGCCGCTGGAGTCGGCCTTGCGTTCCATGGTCTCGACGGCCAGGGCAGAGGGCCGCGATGTGGTCTTGACGGGCTTGTCGCAGACGCTTGCCGGCGCCGACGTGCGCGCACGAGGCGACGCGACGGTGCGACGCGTGACAGCGGATCTCGCGGTGCCGTTCGCCGACTGGGGCAGCGTGCCGATGCGTCGCGGCGAGATGGCGGACATTCTTCATCCGTCCCAAGCCTATTCAACTCGACTCGTTGAGCGCTTGATCAAAGTGCTGGACAACCTTGCCCCCGAATGTGCTTGAGGGAGCGCCCTTGCGAGACGGGCCTCCTTGCCCGGGACGGGGAGTACTCAGGTTTCTTTGACCATTGGCGCCCGGGCGGCTAATACGATGCGGCTACTCCGGCGCAGCAGCAGGTGCCTGGGATTCCTGCGCCTGTTGCAGGCTTGGTTGCTGCGGTGCGTCGACCGGAGCGGCCGGCCCGCATGCACTGCGGTGTCTGATCGCGATGCCTTTGACGAGGTGGCGGGGCACGTGGTGTGTCCTTATCAACTGCGCCAGCGCCTCGCTGCGTGCTGGTTCGCATACCGGTAGAAACATGTGCAATGAGCTCATGGTGTCGTCCCGTGAACGCCAGAAAGAAAGCTCGGATCTGCAAGAAGGGGAAGGCGGCCTCTGGCGTGGCCGGCGGACATTATGAGCGCCTGAATTCCGCCTGCGCGAATCGCCCTCCCGGCATAGATGCCTTCGGTCGAACGGCTCCTACAGCGTCTCGTTTTCCTTGAGCACGCCCGCCTTGCGCAGGGCGGAGTCCAGCCACTTGGCCGCCGTATCGCCCTTCTTGATGGCCTCGATGCGCGCGGCTTCGTCCTCGACCTTCTGCTTTGCGGCCTGAAGAAGCGCCTCGACTCTTTCCCGCTCGACCACCACCACGCCGTCCGCATCGGCCACGACCAGGTCGCCTGCACGCACGGCCACGCCGCCCACGGACACCGGATGCCCGATGCGCCCCGAGGCCAGCTTCGTCGGGCCGTTGGGATTGGTGCCGACCGAGAAGACGGGAAAGTCCATCTCGTCGATCTCGACGCTGTCGCGCACCGCGCCGTCGATCACCACGCCGGCGATACCGACCTGTCTGCAGGCGTTCATCATGATCGTGCCCATCAGGGCAGCGCTCTGGTCGCCCTTGCCGTCGATCACCAGCACGTCGCCGGGCTTTGCCAGCGCGATGGCGGCGTGGATCATCAGGTTGTCGCCCGGCCGCACTTCGACCGTGAGCGCATTGCCGACGAGCTTCATCCGGTGGCGCAAGGCCTGGATGCGGCCGTGCAGGGCGCCCCGGCGGCCCGCTACGTCGGCAAGGATGGCAGGCTGGAACGCCGCAGCCTGTCGGACCAGATCGCAGGGAACGCGCTCGAAGTTGCGCACGATGTCAGGTAGCTGGTTCATGGTCTGTCTCGTTCTCTCATTCAGCCTTGACGTCGGCATCTTTCACCACGCGGCCCCACTTGCGCTTGTCCGCAGCCAGGAAGGCGCGGAACTGCTCGGGGGTGCTCCCTACAGGCTCCAGGCCATCCGCGGCGAGCCGCTTGGAGATCTCGGGCATCGCCAGCACCTTGGCAACTTCGCGCTGTATGCGGTCGACGACGGCCGGCGGCGTGTTCTTCGCCGTGCAGATGCCTGCCCAGGTCACGGGGTCGAAGTCGGGAACGCCGGCTTCCGTCACGGTCGGAATGTCGGGGAAGGCCGCCAGCCGGCGCGGGCTGGCCACAGCCAGCGCGCGGAGCTTGCCCGCGCGTGCGTACTGCATCGAGCTGACGGGCTGGTCGAAGATCATCGAGACCTGGCCCGCAATAAGGTCCGTCATCGCCTGGCCGGTGCCCTTGTAGGCCACGTGGACGATGTCGATGCCCGCGCGGCTCTTCAGCATCTCGCCCGCAAGATGCCCGCCGGTGCCCGTGCCCGAGGAAGCGAAGTTGAGCTCGCCGGGCTTCTGCTTGGCGTATGCAACGAGCTCCTTGACGCTCTTCACCGGCAGGGTCGAATTGACCAGCAGCATGTAGGGCGCGTTGACGACTTGCGTGACCGGTGCGATGTCCTTCTCGGGATCGAAGGGCATGCTCTTCAGGATGTACGGCTGGATCGACAGCGTTCCCGTGGTGCACATCAGCAGCGTGTGCCCGTCCGCGGGCGCGCCGAGCATGGCCGATGCCGCGATGTTGCCGCCGGCGCCAGGACGGTTCTCGACCAGCACCTGCTGCCCGAGCCCTTCCGCCAGCTTCGGCGCGATCAGGCGTGCCACGACGTCGTTGGAGCCGCCGGGCGAAAACCCCACGAGGATCTTCACCGGTTTCGAGGGAAAGGCATCTGCAGCCCACGCATGGGTGGCGCCAAGCCAGACGGTGCCCGCGGCAAGGGCCGGCAGCAGCTTCAGAAGAGGTTGGAGTTTCATTGCAGTTCCTGGTTGATGGCTTGGCCCGTGAGTTCGTCGCGCGCTCGCGCAATGCGGCGGCAACCTTCCAGCAGCTGCTCTGTGCTGGCGGCGAACGAAATGCGGAAATGCGTCGGCACGCCGTAGGCACTGCCTTGCAGCGCCGCCAGGTCCTGCGAATCGAGCAGGTGCATCACCCAGTCGTCGCTGCTTTCGATTGCGACGCCCGTGCGCGTGCGAAGACCGAACAGCGCGCTGCATGACGCGAAGATGTAGAACGCGCCGTCGGGCGCTGCGCAATGGATGCCGTCGATGGCATTGAGCGAGGCAACCACCATGTCGCGCCGCTTCTCGTATTCGTGCCGGTTCGAGGCAATGGTGTCCTGCGGCCCTGTGAGCGCGGCGACGGCCGCAGCCTGTGCGATCGAGTTCGGCCCGGAGGTGCTCTGCGACTGGAGCTTGACCATCGCCTTGACCAGCGCCGAAGGCCCCGCGCCATAGCCGATGCGCCAGCCCGTCATCGCATAGGCCTTGGAAACACCGTTCACCGTCAACGTGCGGTCCTTGAGGTCGGGCGCCACCTGGGCCATGGTGGCGAACTCGATGTCGCCATAGATCAGGTGCTCGTAGATGTCGTCGGTCAGCACCCAGACCTGGGGGTGGCGACGGAGCACCTCGGCCAGTGCCTGGAGCTCGGCACGCGTGTAGGTCGCCCCGCTCGGGTTGTTCGGCGAGTTCAGCATCAGCCAGCGCGTCTTGCCGGTGATGGCGCGTTCGAGATCGGCAGGCTGCAGCTTGAAGCCCGATGCCGCCGGACAGTCGACGAAAACCGGAACGCCGCCGGCCAGCAGGGCGATGTCCGGGTAAGACACCCAGTAGGGGGCCGGCACGATGACCTCGTCACCCGCTGCGACCGTGCACATGAGCGCGTTGAAGATCACCTGCTTGGCGCCGGTGCCCACGATGATCTCGCCCGGTGTGTAGGCCAGCCCGTTCTCGTTCAGGAACTTGCCGGCAATGGCTTCCTTCAGCACCGGCGTGCCGCCCACGTCCGTGTAGCGGGTCTGGCCGTCGGCCATTGCTCGGATTGCCGCTTCCTTGATGTGCCCGGGTGTCTCGAAGTCGGGCTCGCCCGCGGTCAGGCCGAGGATGTCCCGGCCCATCGCGCGCAGCTCGCGCGCCCTCTGGCCGGCCATGGAACTGGGAGATGGTTTGATTCGATTCAGGCGTGGTGCGATGTGAAGCATGCACGCAGTATCAAAGTCCGGCTGCTGCGGGACAAACGAGAAATCGGAGGAGCGCGGTATTCCTTTTTTTCCTGCAGAGCCATGGGCGTACATTCCGATGGCATGAACTTCACTTTCAAGCAGCTGGAGGCCTTCCTCTTCAGCGCCAAGCTCCAGAGCTTCAGTGCCGCGGCGGTGAAGCTGCACACCACGCAGTCGGCCATCTCCAAGCGCTTGGCGGAACTGGAGGAATCGCTCGGCGGCCCCCTGCTGCATCGCACCTCCCACGGCCTGGAGCTGGCCCAGGCCGGCCGGGAACTGCTGCCGCTCGCGGAAGAAGCGCAACGGCTCTGGCAGCGCATCGAGCACGACATCAGCCTCGACAAGACGCTGCGCGGCACCTTCCGGGTGGGCGTGACGGAGCTGATCGCGATGACCTGGCTCACGCGCCTGATCCAGCTGCTGCAGAAGCTGCACCCTCAGGTAACGCTGGAGCCCGTGGTGGACGCGGGGCTCACGCTCTTCGAGCGCCTCGAAGCCAACAAGCTCGACCTGACCATCATGCCCGGCATCTTCTGGGGACAGGCTTTCGAATCGATCAAGGTGGGGCAAGTCGACCAGGCCTGGATAGCGAGCCCGCGGCTCGACATTCCCGCGCGGGCACTGAAGCCGCACGAGTTTGCCGACTACCCCGTGATCGAGCAGCCCGCCGGCGCCTCGAAGAACAGGTTCTACGAAGCCTGGCGCGCGGAGCACGGCTTCCGCTTCGGCAAGGTCATGCTGACGAACAGCACGACCGTCTTGCGCGAACTGACGATCAGCGGCTTCGGCATCAGCCAGCAGGCGCTCGACTATGTGCGCCCGGACATCAAGAGCGGCCTGCTGCGCGTGGTGAAGAGCGACCCCATGCCGCCGCCGCTGGTCTACAGCGCGGTCTACCGGCGCGACAACTCCAGCCCCGCGCTGGCGCGCATCGTCGAGCTGGCCGTGAAGACCTGCGATTTCACCTTGCGGGCGAGCCAGCACGACGTGGCCCCGGCGCGCCCACCACGGGGCTCGGGCGCGACGCTGAGGCAACGCTCGCTGCGGCAGGGCGTGAAGACACCCGCCAGGAAGACCAGGAAATAGATGCGGGGAGATGCGGGGCTACTGGACTACTGGGCCACGTGCCCGTAGCAGGCCTTCAGGCCCGTGTAGTCGTAGTAGTGCGCCGTGCCCGCTGCCTTGGCGGTGTCGCAGGCCGCCTTGAAGTCGGTTTCCTTTTCGTTGTAGAGCATGCGCACGAGCAGCTTTCCGCCGCCGTCGGCGAACACGTCCCACTGCATGTTGGCCGCCATCGGCGAGACGTATTCGCCGCGCCACGTGTTGCTGTCGTAGCTGAAGCTGGAGGCCTTGGGCACGCTCTGGTCCACGCCCTTCAGGCCCATGCGCACCGCGAAGGGCATCATGATTTCGGCGTGCGTGAAGCGCAGCTTGGCCGCGTGCGAGCGGTCGCCCCTGGCGATCGCATCGACCTCGTTGAACATGTCGTCCACCAGGATCTGCGACATGCGCGAAGTGATATCGCCCTTCTCCGTCATGCCGGGACCCTTGTCGTAGAAGTCGGAGCCGTCGTTGAGCGCGGCGAAGAACTTCGCCTGCGCTGCCGGCATGTAGGCAGTGAAATCGACGCCGGCCTCGCCGCGCATCGCGGGTGCGATCACATACAGCTCGTACAGCAGGGCGCCCGCGTCGCCGGGCGACTTGATCGACGTCTTGCCGTCGCCGCTCAGGCTGGGCGCGAACTTGCCGTCGTCGCTCGTGTAGCTGAAGCTGCCGCTGTTGGAAAAGCTGTACGTGCCGTTGGCGATCTTGTCGACAAAGCTCTTGGCGAACAGGCGCTCCAGCAGCAGGCGGCCGGCAGCCGCGGCCTCGGGCGTGACCGTCAGGCCGCTCTGCTTGGCGAGCAGGTCGGCATCGTTGCTCTTGTAGTTCTGGTAGGCCAGACTGGCCTGGTACGTCGTATAGAGCGGATCGGTGGTGTTCGTCACCAGGTCGGTCGCCTTCACGAGCTTGTGGAAGTACAGCAGGAAGCGGTTGGTGCCCACAGGCTGGCTCACTGCAGTGCCGTTATCGGGGTAGGGTGCGGGTGCCGGCAGATAGGTCAGCAGCGGTGCCAGCGCAGGCTGAGTCGCCTTGAGCGACTGCACGAAGAAGTTGCCGCTGTCGACCGCGCGATCGACGCCGGAAGTCACCGTCACGATCTGGCGCGGGGCGGAGCCGGCGCTGTCGCCGATCTGCTTCCAGTAGGCCGGCAGGCGCTGAACCAGCCTTGCCGCGAGCTGCGTGTGCTCGTTGATGCCGACCTGCGTCTCGTTGCCGTAGCCGGGCGTGCTGATGCCGGCCACGCCATAGCCGAGCAGGAAGTTGGCTTTCATGATCTTCAGCACGTCGGGCCCGAGCTTCTCGCCCAGTGGCGTGAGGGCACCGTCGTCCTGCGCCTTCTTCCACATGTTGTAGACCGCAAGGTCGTACTTGAGGCCCGAGAGCCCGCGCGAACCGTGGCGCGCAACCACCTCGGTGTAGACCGGCGAGAAGCCCGCGGGCGCCACCTCGTAGGTGCTGACATCCTGCTGCGGGCGGTACGGCGCCTTGGTCTGGTAGTAGCGGTCGGTCAGGGCGGCGGCTGTTACCACCGCCTTGACGTCGTCAGTGTTCGCGGCCGATGCGAGCGCATCGCGGATGCGCTGCAGGCCCTCGTCGGACGCAGCCTTGAGCGCGGCCTTGGCAACAGGGTCGCTCTCGGTGTTGATGTCGCCGAGCAGCTTCGACGCGACCACACCGACAGAGATCGCCACCTTGCTTGCGGCGGTCTTGAAGTCGAGCCCGTTGGCTTCCATCTCCGCGACCACTGCGGTCGATTCGAAGTCGACGACGCCCGGTGCTTCCTTCGGCGCACGCAGCACGAGCGCTGAAGTCACCGGCTTGGAAGAGGGGATGGATGGATCGAGCTCCGTGGCATCGGTGCCGATCTCTGCCACGATGCCCGCGCCCGAGCCGGCGAGCGTGAAGCCGCCCTGCTTGTCCGATCGGGCGGACGGCTCGCCCGCATCGCAGCGGCCGTTGGAGTTGAGATCCAGGCAGACCCTGGCGTTGACGAAGTAGCTGCCGACAACCACCCCGCTGGTGGTCGTCGTGTTGCCCGGGTTGGTCGGCGTTGTCGAAGTCCCGGTGCCTGGGGGCAATGAGAAAGAAGAGCCGCTGTCTCCACCGCATGCACCCAGCAGGAGCGCGGAGAGACTGAGGCAAGAGACCGGCACGAGGGCCAGGGCGCGGCGAAGTGGGGAAGTAGGCTGCATGAGAGTCACGGACGAGCGAAAGGGGTGGAGCTTTCAGTGCGTGCGTGACATGAGGGTGACTGGTGGAGCGCGGGAGAAGGTGGTCAGGTCCCTGTCAGATGCGGCGGCTACCACGGCAACGAATAAGTCTTGGTATTGGTAAAGCTCTTCATGGCCTCGAGCACGCCTTCCTTGTACCCCAGGCCCGAGTCCTTGATGCCGCCGAAGGGCGTGAGCTCCAGGCGGTAGCCCGGCACCTCGCGCACATTGACGCTGCCCACGTTCAGCTCTCGGATGAAGCGCGTGATGTAGTCCATGCGGTTCGTGCACACCGCAGACGACAGCCCGTAGGCCGTGCCGTTGGAGATGCGGATCGCGTCTTCGATCGTCTTGAAGCGGATCACCGGCGACACCGGCCCGAAGGTCTCGTGCTTGGCCACCGTCATCCCGGGGTCCACATGGTCGAGCACCGTCGGCGAATACAGCGCGCCGCTGCGC
>NZ_JBPJZL010000029.1:0-39990 GCF_051216835.1 Variovorax multivorans | reverse complement strand
CTCGCGCGCAAAGGCGACCCTCCGCCCGGCAACATCGTCATGTGGCGCGGGCTCACACGTCTAACTGACATCGTCCTCGGGATGCAACTCGGGGCGAAAGTTGTGGGTAATTGAAAGGTTTATTGACGGCTTACCGACAATCCGCGTCAACGTTCCCTCCAAGTCCGATGGCGAGGCGTGGAACGCCAAGCTCTCGATCCTGATGCCCTGATATCCGTATGAGCCTACGAGTACTAGCTGCTGCGATCGCGACCTCTGGAGGCGACCTCAAGACTGCGATCTTCTGGTATAGGAACGAGCCGCTCGCGTTGTTCGACTACAAGACGGTCGATACGCTGGTGGCTGAGGGGCGAGCTAACGACGTTATCGATCTCTTGGAGTCGTACCAGGCCGGGTTTTCTGGGTGATCGAACCCTATCGTCTGCCCATGGCAAAAGCGATGCTGATCCATGACGCCTCTGGCCACACCGGTGACTCCAGCGATCTGCTGTTTCTGGATGTAGATGGTGTTCTTCATCCTGTCGACACGGACTACTCGTTCAGCAGCAAGTTCTTCAGCCACTTGCCGCCTCTGGAAGAACTTCTTCGCGAGTTCGAGTTCGTCGATGTCGTCATCTCGTCGGATTCTCACCGATCCCAAACGTGCGTTCGATCAAGACAGCTTCCAGAAACTGCGCTCGCACTTCCTGCGGTTCGCGAATGAACGATGAACCGCCATCAGCAGATGAAATGCAACCGCTCGTCTCGTCGGACCTCCATACGCGATCCGAGCACAACCAGTCGAAGCCCAAGCTCATGTTCTTCGGCGACCCCCTGCAAACTCCATCCTAGAGTGCAGCACCGGTCTTGCCCCCGAATTCGACGCCGTATCGGAGCAACCCGGTTGCGAAAGTCCCTTGCATTTCGGATCGGCAGTGCGACCACGCCCGATCACAGCCCGAACCAGAGAATGAGCCAGATCGCAACACACCCCAAAGCCGCCACAAGAGCGAGCGATTCAGACCGCCTGCGCAGCCGGCAAGAGAATCCGGTCCTGCCTCCAAGGTCAGCGCCGCTCCCAGCGAAGAGCTCGGGCCTGCCACGAAGGCTCATCTCCATCGGCTGCGAGGTCGCGACGGCCTCCACCGCGGAGCAACGCACTGCCGGCGCCGAGGTCGATCGCGCACGTAGAACAGATCGTCGGCGCACACGTGCCGCAGGCGGTCTCGCCAGATCGGGGTCCAGGCGCCGTGCAAATCCCTGCCTCACGAGCAAAGGTCGTCCTTTCGACCTGCCAGCCAGTCGCCTGTTCTTGCTGAGCTCGCAGACCGGATCTCTCCGACATGTCGATAGCCATCTGACATCGACGCGATGCGGATACCAAGTCCCTGCAGAACACACCCGAGCAGGGGATCTGCCCACACCGCGAACTCAACGCGCCGTGCTCGGTCGACAAGGTCATCAGTCCCCGAGTGACCCGGATGACACACCAAGACGTCGCCATCCAGCGCATTGTTCAGCCAAAGTAGGAGCAGTGCGCGGTACTCGCTCGCACTGGCCTGAGTGCCATGAACGCCGAGCCAACGGTGTTTGACCGTGAAGCCAAGCGCCCTTGCTCTGTGGCGAAAGCCTTCCCCTCCCTGTGAGCGGTCGATGAACCATGCCTTTCGGCCGTGGAACCTCACCGCGGCGTCGATGGATGAAGCGGGAGCCGGGGAGGCGCACACGCGAAGCCAGGGCAACGTGCTGCGATAGCGCTGCACGAGCACGTCCAGCAATATGTCCCGGATCACTGGCAACAGATGCACATGCTCGTGCCCATCGACATGCGCAGGGGCGCGAAACATCTCGTCTTCAAATGCCGTAAGCTGGCGCAAGAGCGCTTCGCGGATGCGCCGCTTCGGCAACATGCGCAGATGCGCAGCCGCAATAAGTGCCTGCATCGATCCCAGTGCAGGGGATCCCCGGAACGGCAGAGTCAAATTGAAATGAAGACCCACATCCACCTGATCGGCGTCAAGCTCTCGCGCAGACGACGCGCCACGGGGCCATTCCGGCGCCTGGGTCATCGCACTCAGGGCACTGACGCGCCCCATCTGCACCAGACGCAGCGCCGCCGCGTTGATCCCTTGGTGCAAGCCGAAGTCGTCCACGCAGACCGTGAGCGTTCGTAGCTCCGGACGCGTCGCAGGCACGATGGCATCGTGCCACTCCCTGTCAGCCGCCATCATGGCCGGTAGATCTTCACCCCGCCACCGACATCTTGCTCGACGCGGCAAAGGAATGATGGAGGGCGAGATGTCGCCGCCACGAAATCGGTCTTCATCGGCATGGCTGAGTCGAAGCGGTGTAGCTGCAGGCGGAAATTCCATTTGGGACGCTCACCAGCCCCAGCGGAGCTCGCAAAAATATGAGGCGCGATCTTCGGTCTTCGACGTTGAGAAGAAATGCGACTTCCATCAACGTTCAATCAAGAGTCAGACTATGGCCGCGCTCCACTGCATCGCCGCCGCTGGCCCGCGCGCCTAGGGCAGGTTCGCAATGCCTTGGTGTTCGGGCGGCCAAGCAGAACGGAGACCCAAGCTCGCGGCATCGGCTTGAGCAAAGTGCTTTTCGGATCACTGGCCGGCGTCTCGATCGAATCTGGACTGCGCGCCATCAGATTTCGCACATGTTCCGAAAAGAATCTCTCGTCGAGAGATCACGTAAACCACCGTTTGCCAAGCCACACATCGGCACGCTCTTGTCAAGGTTCGCTGCGCTCTTTTTCGGCGCCCAGCGTCGGAGCCTCCCAAGCTATTGAAATGATGAAGAAGAAGTCAGAAAGGTTGCTGTGCCGAGTCAAGGGATCAGACAGCGCTACGCACTCCGAGAACACACCCCGCGCGCTCGCAGCGGCAGATGCCCAAGCAGTGCGTCTGCGCGGCGCAGCGATCGCCTATCGAACGGCGCTGATGTGGACGCGAGAGGACCTCGCGTCAGAGGAAACTGCAATACCCTAAGTGACTGCCGACATCCGGGAGCCCTCCCCATCGAGATGGCGCTCCCAACAATGACGCGCAGCACTCGCTCCATCTTGAATTACAGCGGATACGTGCATATGCGCGCTCGCGCGTCGGTGCCGCCCCCGCTACGTCACTCGTCATTCCGTCTCGCGGACTACGAATGCCATTGAAGCGGGGTTCCCGCCCGACGGACGATGCACTCAATGGTCAACTAGAAATAGGGGTGCGCCTGATGCTCGCCGAATCGGACCTTGGCTTTCAACACCGCCAGAGACGTGACCGGGGAATTCGCATTCCACCGGCCGGGCGACCACTCGGCGACATCGATCCTTCCGGCAGGCGCAAAGACCTGCGTCAGGATCAGTAGCGCAAGGCATGCAAGGGCCGCAACAGCGGCAGCATGACGTCTCCAGAGGGGCAGGAGACCCCGAACGACGCGTGATGGAATCATTGGGAACATATCGATGGAAAAGCCAGATGCTGCGATGCGTCCCGCCACATCCCGTGTAAGGATTGTCGAGATCTGATGAGCCTCGTGCATTCCCTGCCTTAGCCCTTGTGAATTGCCAAAGCCCTCCGTGGCTGCAACGGAATCGACGGCAAATGCAGCCACTCGCACCAATCTTCATGGAAAGCAGACAAGCACCGAAGAGTTTCTCCATCGAGAAGAACGAGCATCGGAACGGTCGCATTTACCCGGTTGATGCAGCCTCAGTTGCTCGACTTCCAACGCTGTGGTTGAACTGTACGGAGTGCCTTGCGCTCGCATGGCGATCTCGACGAGCCTGCGCAAGTTGGCCGGACGCGAACGGGTACAGACACCGAAGGACGGCGTCCTCTGGGTCGCGCTGTCGGTGCATGAATTTCAAGGAGATTGTGATGAATTTAAGTTGCTTTACGAAGCGGACGGTCACTGCGACCGTGGTGTCCATCGCGCTAGTGTCCGGAACAGCGGCCGCAGCCGGAACGCACTGGTCCTTCGGACTGAGTCTTCCTGGCTTGCTCGAGCCGGCAGCTCCTGTCTACTATGAGCCGCCACCCGCCTATGTTGTTGTCCCGGCCCCGGTTTACGCCGCACCGCCGGTTGTTCTGCGCCCGGCCCCTCCGGGGTTCTATCGTCCTGCACCGCGATATCGACCTCCCGTTACCTCGCTTCGCATCGAGCACGACAGCTACCACCACGACCACGACCACGACGACGACGACTGCGACTGCGACTGCGACTGCGACTGCGACTGTTAGCGGTGCGTATTCCAGTGCATCTGAGCACTCAGTCCGGGAACATGGTCACCGTGTCTGATGATTATGAGCATCAGAATTCTGAAATTTCATCTCCGAATGGAAGTTCAAAATTTCTTGGATCCCCCGAGAGGCTCACGTTGCGTGCTCAGGCGGAGCCGGTTCCGCTCGTCTGAGCACTCTTTGAGCCGAGGCAAAGTGGATGGGCTGCGGTTTCAATCTTTCAATCTTCAGGCCCCTGCCAGGCCGCCGGAGGCGCCCCCGGTTGAGCCATGTACTCATGGTTCAACCTTCACAGGCAGCCTCCTTCAGCGCAGACAGCATGGGGAGCTAGACCGTGTCCAACGTGCGCTTGCCATGGTTCTTGTGTGGCCCGCGTGCGTTGTAGAACTCGAACTACGCAGCCAGGTTCTGTCGCGCGGCGCCGATGCTGTCGTAAGTCTTGAGGTACACATACTCGTACTCCACACTGCACCACGGCCGCTCGACAAAGACGGTGTCATGCCGGCAGCCACACGCGTCCATGCTCTGACGAGCGCCAATGCGCGCTACCTCCGCGACAAAATCGGCGCGACTGAACTGGCTGCCCTGATCCGTGTTGACGGTCCGCGACGCTCCTCAGCGCGCCACCGCCTCCTGCACGGTGGCAACGCAGAAGTCCGCCTCCATCGTGATGAACACGCGATGCGCAAGCACCCGCCTAGTCCAGCGCTGGCACCAGGTACGTTCAGATTTGCGAGGCCGGCTCTGACCGACAACTCTGAGCGATACGCATTGGAGTGCCACACCGGTTGCCGGCGAAGCGCGTCACCGATTTTCACTGCCGTGGCCCGACCGCCTTATCGCGTTACGAGATTCAACTCATCGATCTCTTCGATCAGATGGGCTGCGAGCTTTTGCACGGACGCAGGCGTAGGGTGGCGCAGATAGGAAAGCGCCAAGAGCGTTAACGGGTGGACACCCAGAACCGCCGCCAGTTCGTCGACCTTGGCAACGGTCGGCTGCTTCAGTCCTCGCTCCAACGCAGAGATGTAGGTACGGCTCGACACCTGGTCGAACGACTCCTGCGGCAACCCCTTGGCCTTGCGGACCACGCGCAACGCGCGTCCAAAGTCGGATTGAGGGGGGCGATGCGCCGCAGATTTCATCCCCTCTATTGCGTCATTTAGAATCCCATAGGGCTACAACCTATAGGGCTCATTTTTATGTTTCTGACAATGGATTCGCATGAGGTGAGGATCTCTTCCATGCTGGCCGGGCCTGGTGCGAGATGTTGGAGAGCAGTCCAGTTGAACTTGACCATTCCTGCTTTCTTCCCGACCTGGGTGGTGCAAGAAGACGACCTCGAGATCTCGGAGCGTGCGTTGTTGATTTATGAGAGCGATTTCCTCGATCTCTTTGAGAGCGTGGGGCCGCAGTCGCTGCGGCACGTTCAGTATCTGGCGCCGACGGAGAGCGATCCCGATCGCTGGCAAATTCGAGACATTCGGAAGATCTGGTCAGCGACCAGCGCCGATGCCGATCAAGTCGACCTTCTGGTCCTCGAAGATGAGAACGGAGCGCAGTTCACACACTACGGCATGCGCACTTCGTTCAGCATTCGGCATCAGATCTGGCCGGTCAACTGAACATGGAAATCCCGCTCCTGCTGGCCCTTGCCGTTGTCTTGGGTCTCTTCTACTGGGTCTGGATCGCATCTCCTCGCTCGATCCAGGCCGGGCGCGAGCAGCTACTCCGGGCACAAGGGCAAGTATCTGGTGCGACCTTCTTCCCGGTCGATCCACGCCGCATGCTGGGCGATTGGGACGGAACCTGCATCCTGTTCGACCCGGACGCGCGCAAGGCCTGCATCGTCAGTCGCGGAAAGAAAGCCCGGACGGTCGATTTCGAGTACTTCAACACCTGGCAGCTCAAGTGGACTGAATATCCCGGAAACCCGGTGTTTCGCTTTCAGCACGTGCACTTCCTCTTTGAGACCAGTGACTTCGACCGCCCGACGATCCGCGTCGCCGTGCTCTCCAAGTCCGATGGCGAGGCATGGAACGCCAAGCTCTCGATCTTGATGCCCTGATAGCCGTATGAGCCTACGAGTACTAGCTGCTGCGATCGCAACCTCTGGAGGCGACCTCAAGACTGCGATCTTCTGGTACAGGAACGAGCCGCTTGCGTTGTTCGACTACAAGACGGCCGATACGCTGGTGGCTGAGGGGCGAGCTAACGACGTGATCGATCTCTTGGAGTCGTACCAGGCCGGGTTTTCTGGGTGATCGAACTCGATCGTCTACCCATGGCAGAAGCGATACTGATTCATGACGCCTCTGGCCACACCAGTGACTCCAGCGATCTGTTGTTCCTGGATATAGATGGTGTCCTTCATCCTGTCGGTGTGGACTACTCGTTCAGCAGCAAGTTCTTCAGTCATCTGCCGCTTCTGGAAGAGCTCCTTCGCGAGTTCAAGTATGTCGATGTCGTCATCTCGTCGGATTGGCGGCGAGCCGAAAACATCGAGCAACTGCAGCGGCATTTCAGCACTGACATCCGGCACCGGATCGTCGGAGCGACGCCGCAGCTAGAACCCAATGTCACCGTTCACAACCGTCGCCAGCTGGAGATCCAAGCCTGGCTCGACGGGAACGGCCGCAATGACGCAGAGTGGGTCGCGCTTGACGATTGCCCCCCGAGCTTCGAAGCGGGCTTCGAGCGGCTCGTGCTTACCGATCCCACGCGGGCGTTCGACCAGGACAGCTTCCTGGAGCTGCGCTCGCACTTTCTGCGGTTTGCGGCCGACCGATGCATCGTCGCCACTTCGACGCACATGAAATGAAACCTCACGCCCCATCGGGCCTCCACGCGCGATCCGAGTACGAGCAGTCGGCGCCAAAGTTGATGTTCTTCGGCGACCCCCACGGCGACTTCAAACCCGTGATCACCGCGGTCGAGCGCTTTCGGCCTGAGGCGATCGTGCTGTTGGGCGACCTCCAGGCGCACCGGCCTCTACATATCGAACTGCAATCGATCCTGGACCTCACCGAGGTCCACTGGATAGCTGGGAATCATGATTCCGATACGGAGGCCTATCACGATCACGCGTGGCATTCGGAGCTTGCTGATCGGAATCTCCATGGCCGTGTGGTCTCCGTGGCTGGCTACCATGTCGCGGGTTTGGGCGGCATCTTCCGCAGCAAGATCTGGGATCCTCGGAGGCCGATCGAGGAGGCTTCGTTCCAGTCGAGCGAAGCCATGCGCCGAGCCATGAAGCGCGAAGAGCGGTGGCGCGACTCCATCTCCCTCAAGCACCGTTCTTCCATCTTCCCGGCCGACTACAAGCAACTGCTGCGCAGTGGCCCTGCCGACATCCTGGTGACGCACGAAGCGCCTTCGGCTCATCCGCATGGCTGGCGGGTGATCGACGAGCTCGCCGAGAAGTTCGGCGTCCTGTTGGTGATTCATGGCCACCACCACGAAAATAGAGATTACCTCGGCGAGGGCTCGATGCCCTCCGCGGCGCCGTTCCGCGCCTTCGGGGTCGACATGGGCTCGTACCTGACGTGGCCACGGGATCCGCAGGCGGAGACTGGGTTGGAAAGTTCTTCAGAAGGCTTGCTGGCTCTCGCGACCCAGGTGTTCGGCGCAGAGGCTCAAGTTTGGTTGGACAAGCCTCACGAATCGCTCGATGGTCAAACGCCAACGGCATTCGCTGCCGGGGGCGGTTTGGAGAAAGTGCGATGGATCCTCAACGCGATCAAACATGGCGGTGTCGTGTGATCAACGCCGCGGTACCGTTCTGCGCCTTCGGGGTCGATATGGGCTCGCACCTGGCTTGGCCGCTGGATGAGCGTGGGTTGGGAGGCCTGGAGTGATCCTGTTCCTCGACTTCGACGGCGTGCTGCATCCAGAGGGAGAGGATCACACCCTCAACGGCGGCATCGACTTCTGCTTTCTGCCGCGCCTAGAGGCATTGCTGCGCGAGTTCCCGCACGTAAAGATCGTGATCAGTTCATCCTGGCGCGAGCAGCTTCTCTACAAAACCTTGCTGAAGCCGTTCTCCAGCGACATCCGGGCCCGAATTCTTGGAGCCACACCTCATTCGGGCTTTGGGCTTCCCCCTCCGTACAAGAAGAGAGAAGGAGAAATCCTCGCCTGGCTCCAGATCCACGAGGTGGTCGACGAGCCATGGGTCGCGCTCGACGACGCCTATTGGCAGTTTGATCAATGCAAGGACCATCTGGTGGTGTGCGGCTCATTCACCGGCTTCGACGACAAGGCCAGTGCCGAGCTTCGCGCGCGCTTTGAAAGAGCATCCTGATGAAAGTGCTGATTCTTTCCGACCTTCACCTCGAGTTCGCGCCCTTCGAGCCGATGCCTGATCTCGAGTTCGATGCTGTCACGGTCCTTTCTGGTCTTTCAACTGCGGGCGCATGTTCAGCCCGCGTTCATCTTCCGCTGCGGGCCGCTCATAGAATTCCCGATGCGAAGAGCGCGTGTCCATTACCTTGTAGCAACGCACCCGGCGTTCTGGTGCTTGGCTTGGGTATTGTTCGCCGCCTTGCAGCCCTTTCTGGCCGTTCACTTTTGCCAAGATGGTTGGGAAGATGAGCCAGGGTTTCGCATCCGCAACGTGAGCGCCTCGGCCCAGTTCGAGCCTGATGACCGCGCGGATCATCCGAACGAACAGGAAACGACCGTGTTCGTGCCGGCCGCTGCGAGCATCGATCACCCGAACACATTTCAGCACGGCCTTGATGGCCTGATGGCGCTTGTGCTCGCGCTGCTACCGTTGACGGTAGCGCTTTGCCTGTTCGCAGTGCCCCGCGGCAAGGATGTCCGTGTTGAACGCCCACCACCCTCGGGCGCATCTCCGCCAGCGACCATTTGGCTTCGGCAGCCACCGAAGACAGCGCCTCCCCTGACGACCTGAAGCACGACGCCCGAGCGGCGTCGAAGGTCCTGCCGTGCTCAACGCGGTGGGTTTCTTCTTCGTGGTGGAAGGATTTCCCATGTCTCACTATGTCGAGCCGGCGCACCGCCGTGCTGGCGGATCTGGCCGGCACCCGCACTGGCTGTCTTATTGCTTGTCTACTGGCGCAACCGGGGAGCGCGCATGATGGTGCTCCATTCTTTTCTGTACGAATGGATCGGCGCGGGCTACGCGCCCACGCCTTGGATTCTCTTTCTCGCGCGCGTGATCGCCCCCGGTGGAGGTGCATGGATCTGCATCCTTCTGATGGGCTGGGCTTGGTGGCGCCAGCCTTCGCAGCGCAACTACGTTGTGGCCGTGTTGGCTCTTTGCGGCGTCGCGGCCATCCTGTCCCATGCCATTGCAGCCAAGGTGAATCTACCCCGGCCCTTCATGGCGGGACTCAGTCCTGCCTACATCGAGCACGCCAGTCGTGGAGCGTTGCCGAGCACGCATGCCGTCGTCATGTTCACCGCTGGATTGCTGTTTCTGGTGCGTCGCCGGCTTCGCACTGCGGGGATCGCCTTGACGGTGATTGCGGTAGTCACGGGCTGGGCGCGCGTCTACGTCGGTGTCCATTTCCCGCTGGACATTGTGGCGGGCCTGTTGCTCGCGGCCGTGCTCGCGATCACCTTCCTGGCGTTCTGGAGATTCGGGCAACGCCTCGTCGCTAAGGCCAGGGAACAGGGTGGCACAGCCGGCACGTAGCCGTGCATGCGTCTTCAGACCGAGGTCTGCCCGCTTGTTTGCCCGCTTACAGGATTTCCGACGTGCGCCGTGGGGGGACGGCGAGCACGAGTTTGTGCTTCGGTTTCAGCTTGGCGTCGAACTCGTAGACGATCGGTGTGCCGTTGCCGACCTCGACGCTGACGATTTCATCGTCCGACAGGTCTTCGAGAATCTTGATCAGTGCGCGCAGGCTGTTGCCATGGCCAACGACGGCCACCGACCTGTGAGTGCGAAATGCGGGCGAGATCGACTGTTGCCACAGGCTGCGCACACGCGCCACGGTTTGTCGGAGCGACTCGCCGACAGGTATCTGGTCGGATTGCAGGTCGGCGTACCGGCGGTCGATGGTCACGTGCGCCGTGGCAGCAATGTCCATCGGCGGTGGTGCTGCGTCGTACGCCCGACGCCACATCTGCACCGCCGCGTGGCCGTACTCCCTTTCAGCCTCGGACTTCAGGCGGCCGGTGAGCGCGCCGTAATGGCGCTCGTTGAGCTGCCAGTCCAGCACCTGCGGCACCCAGATGCAGTCCATCGCCTCCAGCAGGATCCACTGCGAACGAATGCAGCGACGCAAGACCGAGGAAAAGGCTAAATCGATGTCGACGCCTGCATCACTCAGCGCGCGAGCGGCGCCTTGCATCTGCCCCACGCCTTGCGCCGTCAGGTCGACGTCGGCCCAGCCCGTGAAGCGCTGTTCCCGGTTCCACAAGGACTCCCCGTGGCGGATCAGGATCAGCCGAGACGAACTGGCCGTCACCTGGACGTTGCGCGACGGGCAGCGCTGGCCGCCAGCACCGCCGAGAGGCCCGCCGCGAACAGCACCCCGTCGACGGGACTGGCAAGGGCGAGTCGGCTCTCGCCGAACCAGGCGGCCAGCACCCAGACCAGGATGCCGGCGGCAAGCCATCCATCATCGAAGAAAAGCCCGAACAATTCACTGCCGATCACAGCGAGCACACCAAGCTTGGCATCCGAGCCTGAGGCAGCTTGACCCTGAGCCTTGGGCAATGCCACGGAGGCCTTGTGCAGGCGAATGCAAACCTGCACCAGTGCGAGTGCCACCGCAAGGAAGACGCCGATCAACGCGAGGATTGCCCAGTCAGCACCGGGCCATTCGAGCCCGATGCCTTCGCCAACCCAGAAGGTCCCGAACGCGGCGAGCATCACCCCAACGCCGAACTTCAGCGCGTTCTCCGGCACGCGTGCCAGCGGCCGGTGCAACCACAGGCCGAGCAGCACCACGGCCAGCAGCGCCAGCAAGGCACCGATCGAAGCAGGAAGCATCATCTGCCCGCTGGCGCCGATGGCGATCACGATGAACACCACCTCGATGCCTTCGAGCATGACGATCTTGAAGGCCGTCGCGAAGGCCAGCTTGTCGATGACCTGGCGAGCTACACCACCTTGTCCACCCTGAGCGCGCAGGGCCGCTGTCTCGTCGGCAAAGGCCTTGGCCTCGTCATGCAGCGCCAACACGCCGGCCGAGCGAAGAATCGCCTTGCGCAGCCAGCGCAGGCCGAAAAGCAACAGCAAGGTGCCCACGACGAGCTGCACCGTCGGCAGCGGAATGCGCGTCAACGAAGGACCGAGCACGGCGACCAGGCCCACGAGCACCGCCAGCGCGGCGGCGGTGCCCAGCAAGGCGGAGCGCCAGCCGCGCACCACGCCCACGGCGAGAACGATGGTCAAAGCCTCGACGAATTCCACCGTCGAGGCCATGAAGGAGGCGAGCACCGACGGTGCGGCGGAAGTCCAGACAATCATTGAGTTTTCCCTTTTAGTTTGGGCGAAGACGCGCCATGGCCCACGTGCCGGCCGCCATGAGCACGGCCGCGAGCCCGAGACCGATCACCGGCGACACCGCCGTCCACAGCAGGCCGACCGATGCGCTCGACACGAACTTGGCCGCCCCGTTGACCGTTCCCAGCGCGCCGTAGCTCATGGCCAGGGTGTCGGCGCGCACCATGTCGGCCGTGACGGTCGATTCCAAGGCTTCCTGCACGGCGACATAGAGTCCGGCGACGAAGAAGACGCCGGCCAGCAGCGGGACGCTGGCCGTCTGGAACCAGAAGGCCAACGCGATGAGCGCCGCGGTGAGCGTGCCCAGCGCATACCCGCAGACCAGAACCGGCAGCGAGCCGAAACGGTCCGCCAGCACGCCAATCGGGTAGGACGCCACGACCTGGACCACATTGCGCCCGACGTACAGCAGCCCGGCCACCTGTGCCGCATGGACGACGCCCATCGACGCCGTGAGCAACTGCGTGGCCGCGAGGATCAGCAGGCTGTGCGAGAAATCTCCCAGCCCGAAGACGCCCACGGCGCCGAGATAGCGTTTGAACCGCGCCGGCAGGCCGCGCAGCGCGCTGAAGAACTTGAGCGCCGGGTTCGGCGAGTGCTGCGGATCCCGAACCAACAGCAGAAACGCCAGGACGGCCAGCACGCCGGGAATCACGCTCAGCCAAAGGACCAACCGAAACGGCGCGGCGGCGTCGCCCAGATGCCAGCCCTGCGCCCAACCCAGCAGTGCAACCCCGAGCAGCGGGCCCGCGACCGCGCCGACCGTGTCCATCGCGCGATGAAACCCGAATGCCCGGCCACGCGTTTCTGGGCTGACGGCCTGGATCACGATGGCATCGCGCAAGGGACCACGCAGGCCCTTGCCGAACCACGACACGATCCGGCCCAGCAGCAGCAACGGCCATCCAGTCGCCAGCGCGAGCAGCACCTGTCCGACCGGCGTCAAGGCGTATCCGACCAGCACCAGCGTCTTGCGGTGCCCGAGCTTGTCGGCGATGTAGCCCGACACCATCTTGGTGAAGCTGGCGATGGCGTCGGCGATGCCCTCGATGATGCCCAACACGGCAGCCGGGATGCCCAGCACCGCGAGGAAACCCGGCAGGATCACGGTCGTGGTCTCGTAGCAGAAATCGCCCAGGGCGCTGGTCAGTCCGGCACCGGCGACAGTGCGGTTGAACCAGCGTGCTTTGGGCGCAGGCAGGCGCTCCAGCGGAGCTTCATCAGCGGTGCGATCCGAAGGGGTGGACAGGCGACTCATGGATTCGTCCTCATCGGCGTGCCGCTGCGGCCGCCGCACAGGGAACCGCGTGCAAAGCGTTGGCGGCATCATGGACAGGCTCCCCGTTCATGTCGCGATCTCGAACGTGGCGAGCACCGGATAGTGATCCGAGGCCATGTCGGTGATCGGTGTGCGGATCACTTCGCAGGCGCGTGCACAGCCCGCCAAGGCGCTCGACGCCAGCATGTAGTCGCAACGCATCACGGCGAACTCGGTGCCGGTGAAGGCGGCGGTGGGAACGGTCGGCACGCCGTGCTGCCCCAACGCATGAGCGACATCGACCCAGCCGGCGGCCTCCAGCCGGGCCAGCACCGTGCGATCGGCCGTATGCAGATCGTCAGCCAGGTAGCGGGCCCGGTGATGGGCTGGCAACACATCGAACCCCTCGGGCTCGGCGTCATGCGGCGAGGCCGAGTTGAAATCCCCGGTCAGCAACGTGAGGTTGTCCGGCGCGGCCAGCACGCCCAGGTAGGCGGCCTCCCGGCGCCGGACATCGGGGCCGTTCGGGCACAGGTGCGCGCTCATGAGCGTCAGCACGCGATCGCTGCCTGGCAAGGCCACTTTCAAGGTGGCCAGGGCGTGGTGGAAATGCGCACCATCGGCGTCGAAGCTCACAGGTCGAAGCGGCTCGCGCACGAAGATGGCCACGTTCTGGCCGGTGCGCGGCGCCAGCGCGAGAAAGCCGCGCATCCCGAGGCTGGCCTCAAGGGCATACAGCCACGCACTGCCGTTGGCCTCGAAGCCCTTGGCTTCCTGCATCAGGAACACATCCGGGCGCAGTTCGTTGATCAGGTCGATCTGTGCGTGTGCGCGCCGATCATCGGCGCCGTCACGGCCGCCGAACAGCGTGTTGTACGTCAGGACCTTGAGCTTCATGCCTGGCCTCCACGCTTGCTGGCCTTCTTCGCTGCAGGCTTCTTTGCGGCCGAACTCTTCGCCGGACTCTTCGCGATCAGACGCTTGGCCGCAGCCGGCTTCTCCAGCGGCTCGCCCTTGGCGTTCTGCTCGCGCTCGAACACTTCGTTGGCATAGGCCTCGAGCAGCTCTTCGCATTCGACGAGGCGCTGTTCCGCCGTCGCGCGGGCCGGCGCGCCATAGAAGTCCAGCGTCTTGATGCGCTCCAGCCAGTTCTTGAGCTTCTTCAGGTCTTCGTCGTTCTCCTTCACCTCCGCGAAGGTGTAGTGATCGGCCTTGACCTCCTTCTCTATCTCTTTCTTGTAGTCGACGCACTTGTCCAGGAACTCCTCGTAGTCCTGGTCGCGGTCGTGCTTGAAGTAGGCAACCACGCGCTCTTCCTGCTTCGCGTCGAGGGCCAGGGTTTCGAAGATCACGGCCTCGCCGCCGGCGCGGTCGATGTCGGCTTGGACCATTCGGAACTGGCGCTGGTGCTCGGTCGTGGTGGGCAGCACGCAGATGCTGTTCTGCAGGTAGACGGCGCCCAGGCTGCGGATGCGGCGCCAGATCGCCACGCGGAACTTGGAGGGTTCGGCGGGCACCTTGTAGGTCAACAGCAGCCAACTGGGTCTTTTTTCTTGATTCATGGATAATGTAGCGGTCGTTACACCATCAATGTATCGGCAAAGATCGAACGGCGCAAGCCAGTCCCAACCACATCCACAAGGAAGTCCCCGTTGTCGATCCTGCAAAACATCCGCCAGTGGGCGCGCCGCATCAAGCGCGACGCCGTGACCCTGTGGTTCGCTTGCCGCCATCCGGGCACCTCGTGGCTGCCCAAGGCGCTGGCGGCCTTTGTCGTTGCCTACGCGCTCAGCCCGATCGACCTGATCCCGGACTTCATCCCCGTGCTGGGGTACGTGGACGATGCGCTCCTGTTGCCCGGCCTGATCTGGCTGGCGATCCGGTTGCTGCCCAAGGACGTGCTCGCGGAGTGCCGTGTGCAGGCGGACGACTGGATGCGGCGTGGCGAAGGCAAGCCGCGCAGCCCATGGGGCATCGCATTCGTTGTTGCAGTCTGGCTCGGTGTTGGAGTAGCTTTGTGGCTGTGGCTTCGATAAGGAGGGAACATCCATGAACCCCATTGCGTGGTCGCGCCGTTGCGCAGGGACCTTGCTGGCGCTGTGTCTCAGCGGCCTGCATCGGGACACGCCACGTGAAGCAAAGGCCATCTGGCTGTTCGTTCTCGTGTACGCGGCAAGTCCGGTGGACTGGACCCCGGACGTGCTGCCCATGCCGAGCTACCTGGACGACCTGGTGTTGCTGACGCTCCTGTCGTGGCTGTCGTCACGCATGCTGCCGCGGGCCGTATGGCAGGAGTGCCGCGCCAAGAGCGACGACTGGATCGGCGTCTGCGCGGGTTGGCTCGTCCGCGCGTCGACGGCACTCATGCTGGCGTTCGCGCTGTCGGCGGTCGCGGGGTGGCTCTGGCTGTGGTTCGTTGCGTTGTCGGGGCGGTAGGAAGGCCCGATATAATCGCCGCCACTGGAGATGGCATTCCTCCATGAACCGCCGCGGCATCGCCCGCGGCTGATGATGCCTACAGACACCTGATCACATCACAGGGCTGTAGGCGTTCGCGTTCACATCTTGCTTTGCTGGTCGATCAGGCCCTTTGTTCCCGCTCCTGATCCACATGACCAGTTTTCGCCGCCCCGAACAACTCGAGCTCCTGCCGTACATCGGCAAGTGGCTCATCATCGCCAGCGTCGTGGCCTTCCTGGCCGGCTCCGCTTCCGCCTTCTTCCTCTTTGCCCTCGACTGGGCCACCAACTGGCGCGAGGCGCACCGCCAGGCCATCTGGCTGCTGCCGCTCGCGGGTTTTGCGGTCGGCTGGGTCTACCACCGCCTGGGCAAGCCGGTGGACGCCGGCAACAACCTGCTCATCGACGAGATCCACGATCCGAAGAAGGTAGTGCCGCTGCGCATGGTGCCGCTGGTGCTTGGAGGCACGGTGATCTCGCACCTGTTCGGCGCCTCGGTCGGGCGCGAAGGCACGGCCGTGCAGATGGGCGGCGCACTGGCGGACCAGCTCACGCATCTCTTTCGCATGAAGCACGAGGATCGCCGGATCTTGCTGATGGCGGGTATCAGCGCGGGCTTTGCCTCGGTCTTCGGCACGCCGCTGGCCGGCGCGATCTTCGGGCTGGAGGTGCTGGCCATCGGCCGCATGCGCTACGACGCGCTGTTCCCCTGCATGGTGGCCGCCATCGTGGCCGATCAGGTGGGCCTGGCCTGGGGCGTTCATCACACGCACTACGTCGTCAGCGAAGTGGCGCCCGTGGCGTTCTGGAGCGTGGTTGCCGTGGTGGCTGCGGGCATCGTCTTCGGGCTCACCGGGCTCGTGTTCGCGACCGCCACGCACCAGCTGAGCGCGCTGATGAAGCGCTGGATCGCCTACCCGCCGCTGCGCCCGCTGCTGGGCGGCATCGTTGTCGCCACGGCGGTCTGGGCGCTCGATGGCTACCGCTACATCGGGCTGGGTATTCCCACCATCGTCGAGGCTTTCAAGGCACCCCTTGCCCCGTGGGACTTCTTCGGCAAGCTGGCCTTCACCGTTGCATCGCTGGGCACCGGCTTCAAGGGCGGCGAGGTGACGCCGCTGTTCTACATCGGCGCCACGCTCGGCAACGCCATGGCGCCGCTGCTGCATCTGCCGTTCTCGATGCTCGCCGCCATCGGTTTCGTCGCGGTGTTCGCAGGTGCCGCCAACACACCGGTAGCAACCATCGTCATGGCCGTGGAACTGTTCGGCCCGGCCATCGGCCCGCTCGCAGCGATCGCGTGCATTGCCAGCTACCTGTTCTCGGGGCACGCGGGCATCTATCACGCGCAGCGCGTGGGTCACAGCAAGCACCGGCGAACGCTGCCGGAAGAACTGCGGATCGCGGACATCGCCCAGTACCGCAAGCAAGCGACTGCCAAGAAGGCTGCGAACCCAGAGGAGAAGCAGTGATGAGTGGCAGCAACACCACGCCCTCCAACAGCACCAATGTGCACCGGCTGACGGCCTTGCGCCTGTATTTCCCGGCGGGCAGCCGCGCCAGGGCCACGCGGTTCTGGCACCACCTGAGCGCGCCAGTGCTCGCCCAGCATCTGCTCGCCGTCGCGCGGCGCGCGAAGATCCAGCAAGCATTGCTTCACCAGATCAGTTCAGGTTACCTGCCGGGAGAGCGCTTGACGCATCACCACCCAGAGGTGTCGGGGATGAAGCACCCACAATGCCTGGAACTGCTCGATTCGGAAGAGCGGCTGCGCGCCTTCATGCACGAGCACGCCGAGGAGCTTCGCAAGGTCCGGGCTGTGCTGTTTCTATGCGAGTTGCCGCTCGTGGACCACGGCCCGGGGCACAGCTGATTCATCTCAAAAAAACGCCAGGAGACAGACCATGCTGACAGTTCGCAATCTTCGGCGTGCACCGACTTTCGGTGATTGGCTGCGCGAGAATTCATCGCTCCTGATCGCGCTGGCGCTCTGGGCGCTCACGGTGTTGTGGCTTGCCAGCGCCAGCCCACCTGATGCGGAAGGACAGTGGTACAGCCTCGGTTCGGTGGAAGGTCAGTTGGCGGCCACGCCAATGAGCAGCGAGGAGGCGTGTCAGGCGAGCGTTGCCGGTGCCGCGCTCGCATGCGTCCCGGGAGACGAATGGCGGTGAGAGCGTCTCGCTTTGCGCTCATCTCGCGACCAGCACCGAGCAATGCGCATGATCGACGACCCGTTTGGCGAGCGACGCTTCCGACATCCGCTGCATCAGCGTGCGCTGGCGGTGACCGATGACGATCAGGTCCGCCTCCAGGCGATCGGCGGCCGCGACGATCTGATCGGCGCAGTTGCCCTCGACGACCTCGAGTTCGAGGACGACCTGGGCCACCGCCGCCTTGTTGCGCAACAGGTTCAGGTATTCCCAGCATTGGCCCCGAATCTTGTCCAGGGATGCGTGCGTCTCTACTTCGGGAGACCATGCGACGGCCAGGACGTGCAGCGGCGCATGGGCGTCATGGGCCACCTGAAGAGCGCGTGTGAACGCAAGGTCAGCGGTCTGGGTTCCGTCGTACGCCAGAAGGACTTTGCCGAACATGGTGTCTCCTTTCCTGCCGACCGGTTTGCCGGCGCGCAGTCGCGATGACCGACCACGAGGTCATCGCGGGATCCCTGACGACGCCGTGGCCTGCGTCGCTGGCGCTTCCTCGGGCGGATCGACCTGGCCCAGGAGGTGCCGCGGCAGGAAGAAAGCATTGGCGATGAGCGTGGGCACCACCGCGCTGCCGATCACGGCGGCCACCAGATACGAATATTGCGCCTGATCGATCACTTTGTGGGATAGACCGAACAGCGCCGAAATGGTGCCGAAGGTGAGCCCGGTGGACATCAGCAGCGTCGTGTACGAGGCCTCCTTGCGGGGCGCGCCATACCAGCGCGACAGCGGATAGACGCCGGCCACCTTGGTGGCCATCTTGGCCGCCAAGAGGATGAGGAAGGCGCCGGGCGCCGCCACCAGCGCCGGCACCGAGACCAGCGAGCCGGCTCGGATGAAATAGAACGGCGTCAGCAGGCCAAAGGTCAGCGTGCGCAGCCGCCGCACCAGTGCATGGTCCTTGCCGACGGTGCCCGCCAGCACCATGCCGGTGAGATAGGCAGGCAGCACCGCCTCGCTGTCCGCCCAGGCCGCCAGCGCGCCCAGCCCGAACAGCAGGAACATCAGGTACTTGGCCTCCAGTTCCGAGGGCCGGCCGCCAAAGCGTTTGAAGAACCTCGGGGTCAGCCACGGCAGCACGATGGCGGCAACGCCGCAGGCCGCGAAGAAGATCAAGGTCTTGAACGTGAACGGCGCGAAGATGAAGCCCAGCGCCAGCACGGTGGCCAGGTCAGTGATAAAGCAGGCAGCGAGTACCGTCTTGCCGTAGTCGGTCGCGTTGAAGCCGAACTCCAGCATCACGGCGTACACCACGGCCACCGAAGTGGTAGACATCGCGATGCCGGCCAGCCAGCTCGCCGGGCCGGACCAACCCAGACCCCAGTAGGCAACGGCGGTGCACCCGAAGAAGGGGACGGCAAAACTCACCAGGCCGATGTCCGCCTGTCCATGTGCTTGATTGAACGCGAGTGAACCTTGCCCTGACGCTACCTGTCGGTGGCAGTGCGCCGTGAGGGTAGTTCTGGCCTTGTCGAAGACGTGGTCTTGTACGCCTCGGATGGTTTCCCTGCCGCAAGCGGCGCGACCTCGTCAACGATCCGACCTCCATTCATCCGAATCACGCGGTCTGCCGCCCCGAAGTAGCGATCGTCATGCGAGACCACGATGAGGGTCTTGCCCTGCCGCTTGAGTTCCGGAAGCAGTTCCTGGTAGAACACACGCCGGAATTCCGGGTCCTGGTCCGCGGCCCATTCATCGAGCATCATCACGGGGCGGTTCTCCAGCCAGGCATGGACAAGTGCGAGGCGCTTGCGTTGGCCCGTCGAGACATCTGTCGTGGAGAACGCACCGTCGACAAGCTTGACCTTGCCGGCAATCCCCAGTCGATCGATCAGTCCATCAGCGGCTCGAATCTGATCGGCGTCCTGCACAACGAGTTCATCGAACAGGTGATAGTCGGAGAAGATGGCGGAGAAGAGCTCGCGATAGGCTTCGCGGTTGTGGTCGTCCACTGGCACGCCATCGAGCAGGACCTGCCCTTGGCTCGGTTGATAGAGACCCAGGAGCAGCTTGATGAGCGTCGTCTTCCCGCTGCCATTGCCGCCGACGATGAACAGGGTCTCGCCGCGCTGAAGACGCAGGTCGATGGGACCCGCCTCGAACGGCACGGCGCCTTCTTCCGGCGCGTCGAAACGGTAGCGTTCGCCGGCCACGCTTCGGCCTTCGCGGTCACCGCGGGCTGTGCGATCTACCTGTTCAGACTCTCACCCGTTCTGTTCCTCGTCAGTGCCGTCGCACTGGTCGTCGGCATCGGAATCAACTACGTCGCAGCGAAGGCCTGGAGTCGCGACTTCGAGAAGGCGCGGGCCGGCGAGGACGAGCTGCAGAAGCACTACCGCGGTGTGGTGGAAGGAGCCAAGGAGCTTCGACTCAATCGGAAGCGGCGAGCGCAGGTGCATGGCGTCCGGTTGGCCGGCGCCGCCGACCTCGTGGCACGGCTCAAGGCCCGGGCACTGAGCTTGTTCTGGATCGCCGAAGGTACGAACTCCGCGCTGTTCTTCCTAGTCGTGGTATGGATTCTGGCGGCACGCCCGTCCCCGGAGATCGACGCACCGGTCGTCAGCGGCTTCGTCATCGTGCTGCTCTTCATCAAGGGGCCGATCGAGGAACTGGCCGCGCTGCTCCCTTTTTTCAGCCAAGCGCAAGTGGCCTTCCGGCGGATTGCGCGCCTGTCGGCCGACTTCCGACTGGAGGAGGAGACTCCCGCCGCCAAGTCGACTTCGCCTGTGTCGTTCGCCAACCACATCGAATTGCGGCAGGCACTCCGCGGTGAAGTCGCTGATGGTGTCGATGTCCTCGTTGAGGATCGCCTGCAACCGGTAGCTTTTCATGCGCTCCAGGGACGCGACGGGTGCGTTCAGCATTCGCAGGGAGACGTCCTTACGCAGGGCGGCGACAAGCCGCTGACCGGTGAAGCTATTGAGGATGCCTGCCACGGTATGACCTCCGACCGCGAACACGGCCAGAACCGCCAACCCCGCGATCGCAGAAATGGAGATAGCCGAAGTGCTGTGCAAGGCCGCATTGACCTGCTCGAGCAGCGAGGCCGTGGCGATGCCGCCCATGCCGCCCAAGACCGTTGCGATCGCGACGACATACGCGAAGGGTTTCAGCAAGCGCCACATGTCCATGGCAAAAGGGGAAGCATTCAGCAGTGGCGCTTTCATCGGGGCGATCAAAGTGTGCTGTCGCGGATGCAACAGACATGGCGGGCAGGGACAGGGCGTGCGGAGGTGTTCACGGCTAGCAAGGACACTTGAGAAGCAACCAGACGAAGGGCTCTCAACCTCGGCATTCTTGGATCCTCGGATAGAGAAGCAGGCCACGAACCATCAAGATCCGATGAAGAGCCCGCACGCCCGCGTGTTCGAAGCGTCGGACCATGGCACCCGCGCGCGTGCGATCACGCAAACCGGAAGCCGGTGGGAATGGTCTTCCCGGGCGGTCAACGACCGAACCTATCGGAAGCCCAGTCTCGTCCACTCACCCGACGCTCCAAGCCGGCCCGCGCAACGGGCTCGGCGCAACGCTCAGACTGCCGGCTTGCCGGGATCCGAAAGGATCCCGTCCCGTGGCAGGTAGATCCGGATTTCGGCTCCACCCTCTGCGCCAGCAACCGCTTGCGCATGGCCGCCGTGTGCTCTGCAGATTGCCTGGACAATCGACAGGCCCAGCCCGGCTCCCCCCGCGTTCCGGGAACGGGATTGTTCTCCGCGCCAGAAGCGCTCGAAAAAGCGGGTCAGGTCCTGCCCCGTCGCGCTCTTGCCGCGGTCTCGCACGATCAGTTCGATGACAGTTGGGCTCGCGCGGCAATCGACCTCCACGATGCCGCCGTCGCTCGCATAGCGAATGGCATTGTCGATAAGCGCCGAAAGTACCTGGCCCAACCTGCCCCTGTCGGCGCGAACGATCTGGTCGCCGCCTAGATGATTGACTGCCACCAAGCCACACGCTTGCAGAGAAGGCTTCGCCCATGAGATTCGCTCGTCGACGAAGCTGCGCAGATTGAAGTCGGTGATCTCCAACTGCAGTCGGCCGCCTTGGGCGAGCGAAAGAACCTGCAGGTCGCCGATGATGCGATTGATCTGCCCGAGCTGATCCAGCACAGTCCTGATCTGCCGATCCTCGAGTGGGAACACTTCGTCGATGATCCCCTGCAGCCGCCCGATCGCCGCTGTGAGCGGTGTACGAAGTTCATGGGCGATCGCGGCACTGGAGTCCTGCAGTTCCCGGTCGTACGCTTCGAGGCGCTCGGCCATCATGTTGAAATGGCTCGCGAGGCGCTGCAGTTCGGCGGGCGCGGAGTCGAGCACAGGCGCTCGCGCGGAAAACCGGCCCTCGGAGACGGATTCCGCCGCGGTCGCGACATCCAAGACGGGCTGAACGATGCGGCGTGCCAAGAGCAGCCCGAAGGCCACCACGAAGGGAAGGATGGCCAGGCTCAGCAGTGTCTGGACAAGCAGGTCATCGGAGTCTGAAGGGGCAACAAAACGATCTCCGTACTCGCTGTAGATTTCCCTCAACCGTTTGGAGTTCTCTTCAGTCCTAGGAGCGGCTTCGCGCTCCTTGAGTTCGGCAACGATCCCGCTGGGCAGCTGCGAATCGATCTTGTCGGACCAATGGCTGTAGCGAACCCACATGCCCGCCTGGACGGAAGCCGTGGCGGCGATCGCCAAGGCCACCATGCGCCAGGTAAGCCATGCCCACAGTGACCGACGCGACGATTTCATCCAGGATCGCCAAGGCGATAGCCGACCCCGCGCACAGCGAGGGGAATGCCGCGGACACCCTGTTCCTCCAACTTTTTGCGCAAGTTGTGGACGTGCGTGTCGACGACCCGCTCGAGCGCGTCGCTCTCTGGCAGGGAGGCCTCCAGCAATTCGGAGCGGCTGAAGGCCTTGCGCGGCTGCCGCATCAAGGTCGCCAGCAGCTTGAACTCTGTGATCGTCAAATCGAGCGGCACCTCATTTCCCACCACGCGCGCCATCACAGCCTCCAGGTCGATCTCGAGAGTACCGCAGGCCAGGCGAGGTTGCGCATTGCGTTGTGAACCGCGGGACCGCTTCAGGACGACCTGCACGCGCGCCACCACTTCCTTTGGATTGAAGGGCTTGACCACATAGTCGTCGGCACCGTAGAGAAGTGCACCCAGTTTCTCCACTTCCCCTTCAACGGCCGTGACCATGATGACCGGGACATCGCCAACTCGCCGGATGGCGGCCAGGATCTCGCTTCCCCCGACGTGCGGCAGCATGTAGTCAAGCAGCACGAGGTCCGGCTGCCATTGCGCGAACACCTTCATGGCTTCGCGCCCATCTGGGCAGACTGTCGTGAGATAGCCGTCGCGATGCAAGTACGCCGCGAGCACCTCGGCAATCTCGGCATCATCTTCGACGATAAGAATTCGCTCATTGGCCATGGAAACTGCGATCTTTGGGAGTTAGGAGTAACACGGAGCTCTGGCGAGCCTGTGCAGCAGTTACGTTGCTGCCGAGGCTAGGTCGGCGGACAACTTGCTTCCGGCACCGAAACATTATCGAGGCTGCTTGAGCGGCCCTGTTGCTGCGACCTGACCAAGCATGCAGACGGCTCAGCGAACGACATTCTTTCGCCATCGTGCAAAGAATGGGATGGGTCTTGATCAAGATTTGATCAAGATGGGGCATCGCAGCAGTGCCGACCTCTCAGGCAATCGGACTTGATCCGATCTCCACCGAATACGCAATGTTTGCCGATGTTGAGGCGGTCCACTTGATGCACTTACCTCTTCTGCCAGTTGCTCCGCCTTGTTTCGCGCACGACTTTCTACCCCCCGCCTTGCCTTGCTGCTGTGCGCTCCGCTCCTCGCATGCGTCCTATCGGCCTGCTCCACGGTCGAACTTCCAACGCTGCCGGGCGATTTGCCGGCGGGTTGGCGCCAAATTGGCGACACGCCCCCCAATGCCATTCAGCCCGACTTGCAAACATGGTGGAAGGTACTGGACGATCCCCAACTCGATGCCATGGTCGATCAGGCCATGACGCAAAACCTGACGATGGCACAGGCGCGCAGCCGCCTGCGCCAGGCGAGATTGCTCGCACGACGCGACCACACGCAGCATCTGCCGACGCTTGCCGGGAATGCCCGCACTTTGCAGGACATCTCGGCAACGGATAACTACTTCCAGGCCAGTGTTGATGCAATATGGGAACTGGGGCTGTTTGGTGCGCACGAGTCGGCGCAGCGCAATGGCAAGGCCCGGGTGGATGCGGCGATCGCGGCCGATCATGGGGCGCGCGTGTCCAGCATTGCCGAGGTGGTACGTACCTACGCTGAGCTGCGCGACGCCGTGCATCGCGAAGCGTTGCTGCAGCGGCTGGCGTCGCTGGACGATCAGACGCTGGCACTGCTCGATTTGCGGCATCGCCTGCGGCTGGGAGCGCCCGATGAGCGGCTCCAGGTCGTCGAGCGTCTGGCGCAGACGCACGCCCGATCGAGCGAAGCGCGCGAGACGGCCGAGCGGGCTTCGCAAGGACTCGCCATGCTGCTGGGTCGAGCCACCCCCGACGAGGCCTGGACCCCGGCTGCGACTTGGCCGCCGGTGCCGCTGCCAGGCACGAAGATTTTTGCGCTACGGCAAGTGCCGGCGGACTTGCTGCGATACCGCCCTGAAATACGCAGCGCCGAGGCGCAGGTGCTGAAGGCAGCCGCTGAACTGGGAATCGCCCGGGCAGAACTCTATCCCCGGATCGCGCTCGGGGCCTCAATCCTTTACGCGCACAACCTCACGCGGCACAGTCGCCGCACTTCGGACAACATTCCGGCAATCGGCCCGGTGATCGACATCCCTCTGTTCGACTGGGGCCGCAGGCGTGCCTTCGCCGATGCGCAGAAGGAAGCGCTCGATGCCTCGCTGATGGCCTATCGCCAAGCTGTCCTGGAAGGTGTCGCGGAGACCGAGTCGGCCCTGAGCCGGTTGCAGCACGCGCAGGAACGCACCCGACAACTCCAGATCGCCCTTGACGCAAGCGATCGCCGCACGCAAGCCCAGGTCTTGTTGGTGGGCTTGGGGTTGGCGAGCGAGCTCGATCGCCTGGCAGCCCAACGTGAGGCGCTGCAACAGTCCATCGCTCTTGCCGCTGCTCATACCAGCCACACGCTCGCGTTCGTGGCGCTGTACAAGTCGCTTGGCGGTGCGCCATGGCCCGCCGGCGTCGAAGGGTCAGCCTCATGATCGCATTGGCGCGCAAGACCATCGTCCATGAGTGGCGCCGCTTCGTGCCGGCCGTCTTGGCCGTTGGGTTCGCAGGTCTCTTGCTGACCGTGCAAGCGGCGCTGGTGCTGGGAATTTTCGGCAGTGCGGCCGTCTATGTGACGGCGTCCTCGACCGACCTGTGGGCGGGCTACCCGGGCACGCAAAGCGTCAATTTCGGCCGCGACATCAATGCCGACGTGGAGATGCGCCTTCGCATGGACCCTGGCGTCGCCGACGTCGAGCCCTACCTCTGGGTGGAAGGCGACTGGCGCAACAAGGAGCGATCCGGCGGCGGGGTCTCGGTGTATGTTTCGGGCATCCGCACGGACGCGGACGCCATGATGTTCTCCCGTGTATTGCCTCTGGCGTTGCGCGGGCGGCTGCGCGAACCCGGTGCGGTGATCGTAGACCGGTCGGATCTGGATCAGCTCAGGACGCCGGTCGGGGAGCATGCCTGGCTAAATGGTCAGCGCGTGCAGATCGTGGCCGCGCTCGACGGCCTGCGCGCCCTCGGTGGCGTCAACGTGCTGGCGTCGACGGCGACGGCGCGCGGGTTGCGGGCTGGCGAGTCGTCCTCTGCAGTGACGTACTTCGTGGCGCGGATTTCTCGCGCCGATCAGGCCGATGCCATCAAGTCACGCCTGGTCGGCAGCACAACCTTCGGCGCTTTCGAAGTCTGGACGGCCGCGGAATTCGCGCGCCGTTCACAGTTGTACTGGATGTTCGATACCGGCGCCGGTATCGCCGTGCTGTTCATGGCCGGCATTGTCTGCTTGGTCGGCGCAGTGGTAACCAGCCAATCGCTGATGGCGGTCGTGGCGGGCTCCGCGCGTGAATACGCCATGCTCAATGCTTTGGGAGCGAGCCTGGGCGCTCTGCGTCGCATCGTGGTCGAGCAGGCCTGCTGGGTCGGATGCATCGGTCTGGCGGTCAGCGGTCTGTTCACCAGCTTGCTTCTCTGGTTGGCCGCCCACTACGGCGTGCCAGTCGGCATGGGTGCCGCGGTGGCACTGGCCTGCGCGGCTCTGGTACTCGGCCTCGCACTGATATCTGGCCTGATCGCCGTGCGCGGGCTGGTGCGTGCCGATCCCGCGATGTTGCTGAGGTGACCATGAGAGTGCTTCCTCCGCTTGCGTCCTCGCACGCGAGCCTCGAAGGGCGCCAGCTCAGCAAGTCCTTTCTGTCGGGAAAGGTGCGGGTCGACGTGCTGCGCAAGCTGTCCATTCGCATACACCACGGCGAGCTCACACTGATCTCCGGACCGTCGGGCTGTGGCAAGAGCACGCTGTTGTCGCTTCTGAGCGGACTGCAAACGCCCGATTCAGGGCAGGTTCTGGCCCTCGGCGATGAACTGAGCCAAATGGACAAGCGCGCACTCGAGCGCTTCCGTCTTCGACACACCGGCTTCGTGTTCCAGGGATTCAATCTCTTCGCGGCGCTCACTGCACGCGAGCAGGTGCAGTTGCCGCTCGGCTATCTTGGTCTGAGCTTTCGGCAATCGGCAGAACGCGCGATGCAGGCCCTGGCGGAAGTGGGGATGAACCACCGCGCCGATGCCTTTCCAGCGCAGTTGTCGGGTGGAGAGAAGCAGCGGGTCGCGATTGCCCGCGCGCTGGCCAAGGAGCCGCAGCTGCTGTTCGCCGACGAGCCAACCAGCGCACTGGATGCGGACAACGGCCAGAAGGTCATTGACCTGCTGCACGAGATCGCACGTGTCCACGGCACCACTGTGCTGTGTGTCAGTCACGACCCGCGCCTCGTGCATCACGCCGATCGCGTGTTGACGATGGAGGATGGACAGATTCGCGGCGACACGAGGCCCGAGACCGCGGCACGTCGGCCCGTCTACAAGGAAGTTCACTGATGAATCCCCTCCCGAAGGACCGGCTGCATCGGCGCCTGCCGTGGATCTTGCTGCTGGCCACCGCCATAAGCGGTTGCTCGAAGCCCAGTCCCCCTTCTACCCCCTCTCCCGCAATCGTCGCCCCTAACGCCACGGGCGATTCGCCCCGGCTGCTGGCGATGGCGCGCGGCAAGGTCGAGGTGCGCGGCGGCTTGCTCGATGTCGTGTCTCCCCTGAATGGCGAGATCGAAACCCTGGACGTGGGCGAAGGCGATCTCGTGCAACGCGGTCAGGTGCTGCTGAAGCTGGCATCCGAGCAAGCGCGCATGGAGGCCGACCTCGCCCAAGCCGACCTGCAACTGGTGCAGGCGCGCAAGCATGCCCAGGCCGCGCGCCTGCCCGCCGCACGTCAACTGGCCCGACGCATGGACGAGGCGGCCCGTGCGGGAGCCCTCGATCCGCAGCGTACCGAAGAAGCGCTTCAGGCCCAGCGCGACATCGAGGCGGCCATGCGTGTGTTGGAGGCGGAAATCGCCATCGCGCGCCAGAAGGTGGACCTCGCGCGTCTGGCCGTCCGGCACCACACGATCACGGCACCCCACGACGCCATCGTGCTCAAGCTCAATGTCCAGGCCGGCGCCCGTGTCGCAGCCCAGGGAGCGCCCCCGCTGATGGTTCTCATGCCGCAGCGCGCGCTGATCGTGCGAGCCGAACTCAACGAGAGCTACGTGGCGAGCGTCAAACCCGGCATGCGCGCCACCATCCAGATCGAGCGCGACGCCCATGACGGCGCCGAACCGGCGCAAGTCGCCGCGCACGTGCTGCGTCTGAGCGCCGCCTATGGGCCGAGCCGCCTCGACGACGAGACGCCTCAGCGTACGGGCCTGCGCGTGGTGGACTGCATTCTTGAACTTGATCCGGCAGCCGCTTCGAGGCTGCGCCCGGGTCGCAACGTGAGGGTGAGCTTCTATGAGTGAGTCATTTCAAATCGCGTCGCGTGCAGCGGCAACTTGCACCACGCCGTCAGCCGGCTGGACCATCCAATGCGATTTCGATGGAACGATCAGCGTCGAGGATGTCACGGACAGCTTGCTGCGGCGCTTTGGCGGTCGTGGCTGGCAGGCGCTGGAGAAGGCTTGGGAAAGCGGTCAGATCGGCTCGCGCGAATGCATGAGCGGGCAGGTGTCGCTCCTGGACATGAGTGCACAAGAATTCGACTCTCACCTCGACCGGATGTCCATCGATCCTCATTTCCGGGCCTTTGTCGGCGCGGCTCGGCTCAGGGGTATCAGGGTGCAGGTGGTCAGCGACGGAATGGACCGTGCCATCAAACAGATCCTGCGGGCCCACGGCCTGGGTGACCTGCCGGTGATCGCGAATCAGCTGGTTCAGGTCGGCGAGCGCGGCTGGCGGCTGTACACGCCGCATGCCAGAGCCAGCTGCGAGCGCGCCAGCGGAAATTGCAAATGCGCCTGCCTGTCCGAGCAGCGCAAGTTGCACGGCAAAGTCCTGTTCATCGGCGATGGCAGCTCCGATTTTTGTGTTGCGGGCAAGGCTGACTTCGTGCTGGCCAAGGACCGCTTGATCGGGCATTGCCGAGGCCAGCGGATTCCGCACGTGGCGTTCGAGAATTTCCGCGAAGCGCTGGCGCTGATGCTGGAAATCACGCAACCCAAGGATTGCCTCGCATGAACCACACGATGGACGATTCCGAAGGCTCCCCGAGTGACTCCCCTGTGTGTGTGACGCAGCACGAATTTCTGTACGAGGGTCACGGCGAACGTGCCCGCACCGGCATCCTGCTGGTGCACGGTCTCACAGGCACGCCCAATGAAATGCGCTTGCTCGGCAAGGGCCTGCACCGCGCAGGCTTCACCGTCTACGGGGTGCAACTGGCAGGCCATTGCGGCACCCAGGAAGACTTGTTGAGGACGCGCTGGCAGGACTGGGCGACGAGCGTGCACTCCGGCGCCGAGCGGCTGCGCAGTCGCACCGATCGGTTGGTGGTGATCGGGTTGTCGATGGGTGCGGTCCTGGCGCTGGAACTCGCAGCCAAGCGGCCGGAACTGGTTGACGGCGTGGGGGCCCTGTCCACCATGTTCTGGCATGACGGCTGGAGTATCCCGCGCTACACAAGACTCTCATTCCTCCTGAGGGGCTTCCGGGCACTCGGCATCGGACGCAGTCAGGTCTTCATGGAACAGCCGCCCTACGGCATCAAGGACGAAGCGGTGCGCAAGCGCATCGTCGAACGAATGCAACAGGGGGACAGCGCCGCCGCCGGCCTGCCGGGGAATCCCTGGTACGCCATCATCGAAATGCGAGCGCTGTCGACGCACGCGCGGCGCCAGCTGGGCCGCGTGCGCGCACCTTGCCTGGTGATGCACGCCAGCCAGGACGATGTCTCCAGCGTGGCCAACGCCAGGCTGGTTCTGCGCAAGGTGCGCGCTCCCGTCGAACTGGTGCTGCTGCATGACTGCTATCACATGATCACGGTCGATCGCGAACGTCGCACCGTCACCGCGCACGCGGTGGATTTCGCCAGTCGCATCGCAGTCGCCGCGCGCCGGACCAGTTTATGCGTGGCACAGCAGACCGAGACGGCCAAATGTGCGGGTGCCGGCTCGCTCGCGTCATGAACGCTGCGCTGGGCCACCCCAAGCCAGCGCGTGCCGGAGCGCGAAGCACAAAGGTATCCCGATGAGCGCTGCCTTTACGCCCCTGGTTCTCTCGCTGTGGACACTGAACGTGCTCATGGACAGCGGCGGCCAGTTGGCCTTCAAGGCCGCCGCACGCAGCCCCGATGACTGCGATGGCCTGGCGCGCTGGATCTGGATGGCGCGCCGTCCCTGGCTCTGGGTCGGATTGAGCTGTTACGTGGCCGAGTTCGTGCTGTGGCTGGCGTTCATTTCCCTGGTGCCTTTGTCGCAGGGTGTGCTGCTGGGCTCGATCAACATCGTTGCGGTCATGCTCGCCGGGCGGTACCTGTTCGCCGAGAAGCTCTCGCCCATGCGGGTTACCGGCATGCTCCTGATCTCGATCGGTGTGGCCGTCGTAGGTTTGCACGGATGACCGAGACGCGCCGTTTCTATGTCGCGGGCTTTCTCATGCTCGTGGCCTTCGACACCTTGGCACAACTGAGCTTCAAGATGGCAGGCGAACAGGCGCTGCCGCTCGCGTTCAATTCGGCATGGCTGGCAAGGGTCTTCGGCCAGCCGTGGATCTACGGGGCTTTCGCAGGGTACATCGGCGCTTTCTTCACCTGGATGCGCCTGCTCAGGCATACGCCGATCGGGCCGGCGTTCGCAGCCTCACACCTGGAAGTTGTCGCGGTGATGGCACTGTCGTATGCGCTGCTGGGCGAGCGCATCGGCTGGCCGCAAATCGCGGGCGCCCTGAGCATCCTTGCCGGCATCGTTTGCCTGGCCTTTGGCGAGAAGCAGGACGGCGCATCGACAGGCGCGGCAAAGGCCGAGCATGCCGGTGCGCCCCGGCGCTGCGATGCCTCGGTACCTTGAGCGCTTAGGCGAGGTCCCCCCCACCGCCGGGCTACCGCTGCTCCGCGCGGACCTGGGCTGGCCGACTCGACACGCCGACGCGGATCTGGGTGCAGCGCTCGCGCGCTTCCTGCGCGTGGAAGCCGCGCAGATCGAGTGCTCCGGCACCGCTGCGCTGGTGGTGGCACTGACGGCGCTCAGTCGTCTTGTGCCCGAACGCGACGAGGTGGTGGTGCCGGGCTACACCTGCCCTCTGGTCGCGCTCGCGGTGATCCATTGCGGTCTCAAGTTGCGGGTCTGCGACCTGGGCGCCGGCACGCTCGACCTGGATCCGGCGCACTTGCAACGCCTGTGCAATGCCCAGACGCTCGCCGTGCTGCCGACCCACCTGGGCGGGCGGATCGCCGATGTAGCGACCGCACTGGACTGCGCCCGCCGTGTGGGCGCCTGGACCATCGAGGACGCAGCCCAGGCGCTCGGCGCGCAGGCCGAAGGTCGCAGCGTGGGAACACGGGGCGATATCGGGTTCTTCAGTCTGGCGGTCGGCAAGGGGCTGAGCATGTTCGAAGGCGGTGCATTGGTCGTGGGGGACCCCGCGCTGCGCGAGGCCTGCGCACAGGCAAGCGTCGATGTGGTGCCACCGCGCGCGGGCTGGGAATTGCGGCGGTCACTGGAACTGCTTGGATATGCCCTGTGCTACCGCCCGGCAGTCCTGCGCTGGGTCTATGGGCTGCCGCTGCGCCGGGCGCTGCGGCGTGGTGATTGGCTGGGTGCTGCAGGCGACGTTTTTGAGCCGACTATCCCGTTGCATCGCGTGGGGCGTTGGCGCCAAGCGGTGGGCGTCCGGGCGCTGGCACGACTGCCAGGCTTCCTGGCGCAATGCACAGCGCAAGCGCGTCGGCGCCGCAATCGACTCGCAGACATTCCCGGCGTGCAGGTATTGGAGGACAGCGCGGCAGTGCCATGTGCCGCCGGCGTGTGGCCGGTCTTCCTGATTCGGTTGCCTACGCGAGCCCACCGTGACAGCGTGCTACGTGCTGCCTGGGGCAACGGGTGCGGCCTGAGCCTGCCTTTCGCGCATGCGCTGCCCGACTATCCCTGCCTTGCGAGCGCCATGGCGCCCCAGGTGCTGCCCCACGCGCGCACCATGGCCGCTCGCCTGCTGGCCATCAGCAACAGTCCATGGCTCGACGATGCACGATTCGCCGTGCTTTGCGACACGCTGGCCGAGCACTGTGCCTCGGCACCTAGAACACCGATGTCGCCAGGTCGCCATAGTTGAGCGACTGGGTTTCGAGAGCCCACAGAAGGTCCTTGCGCGCGTCGATGTAGTCGCGCGTCAGTGGGACCGCATCCTGGCGGCGCGCCAACTGGATCTGGAAGACGGCGATCTGCTGGTGATGAAACGCCGCCTCCGACATCGAGAGGTAGAACTCCCAGATCCTGCAGAAACGCTCGTCATACAGCGCCCGTGCCTCATCACGCCGAGCCAGGAAGCGTTCACGCCAGAACCGAAGCGTCTGCGCGTAATGCAACCTCAAGACCTCGATATCGGTCACGACCAGACCGGCGTTTTCGATGGCCGGCATGCATTCCGAAAGCGAAGGCAGACTGCCGCCCGGAAAGATGTATCTCTCGATCCACGGATTGTTGAAGTCAGGCACATCGGAGTTACCGATGAAATGCAGGAGCATGACGCCGTCGTCGGCCAGGAGCTCATGGCACTTGCGAAAGAACCTGTGGTGATTTCGTCGTCCCACGTGCTCGAACATGCCAACGGAGACGATTCGCTCAAAGGTGCCGGCCGTGTCGCGGTAGTCCTCCAGCCGGTACTCCAGGCGCTTGGCCTGGTGCGACTCAGCGGCTCGGCGCTTGGCGCCGGCCAACTGCTCTTGCGACAGCGTCGTGCCAGTGACGTGCAGGGCGCCGCCGATCTCGGCCAGGTAACGCGACAGGCCGCCCCAGCCGCACCCGATGTCAAGGACCCGATGGTGCGGGTCCACAAGCAGCTTGGCGGCAATGTGCCGCATCTTGGCGAGTTGTGCGACTTCCAGGCTTTCCTCGCCGGTCTGGAAGTAGGCACACGAGTACTGCCGATCAGCGCCGAGGAACAGGCTGTAGAGCCGATCGTCCAAGTCGTAGTGGTGCGCCACGTTCGCGCGCGCCCGGCGATGGCGGTTGCGCTCAAGCAATGGACGCAACAACATTCGCCCTCGGTCGAGCACGCGGACGAACCCGTGCGGCTGCAAGTCCTTTGCGTCCCGCAGCAACAGTTCCAGCACGTCGTAGATCGAGCCCTGTTCGATCTGCAGCCGTCCTTGCACGAACAACTCGCCAAGCTGCAAATCGGGATCCAGCAGCAACGCCAGCATGGCTCGACGATCCGTGAAGCGGATCTGCGCGCGTGGCAACCCCTGGTCACCGAAGGTCAGTTTCTTTCCGTGCGACAGGACCACCGTCAGGGTGCCGCGCCAGACAAGTGGCTCGAAAGCCCGGCGCAGCAATCTTTCGATGAGCGCGTCACGCATGTTGCGGCGGGATTGGGATTGAATGCGCATGAATGAGTTAGTGGGTGATCAGGCCGACTTGCCCGAGGCGGGGCAGCAGGCGCTGGTTGAGGGCGTGCTGCTGTGTCTGCCAGCGCGTCAGTTGCTCTTGCCCGATGTCCGTGTCCTGCCCGTCCCCCGCGCTGAGCCAGCGCTTCCAGGCGCTTTGGTAGCGATAAGACGAGACCTCGCCTGTGATGTCGCTGCCGACGAGCTGTCCTCGCAGGGCATCGATGACCTGGGTCGACTGCGCCTCCAGCAAAAGGCCCTGGTCCCAGTTGGTGTGCACCACGTCGGGCGCGAACACGTCCTTGTCGATCGACAAATAGGTGGGTCGGCATTCCCGATGAAGGTGCTCGGCCAGTGCATCCGCGAGCGCCTGCGTGCTGGAGAAATTGCGAAACGCCGATGCCACGCCGAGCCAGCGCGCCCAGCCGGTGTCCACGCCGACGCTCCAGTAGCTCAGTTTGCCTGCACGCAGGGGCGAGAGTTGGTTTTCCCAACTGTGACGCCAGCCGATGTCACTGGAGGTGATGCCTGCCACGAGCACATGTGCGACTTCGGGCAGTTGCGCAACATGGCGTACCCAGGAGCCGCAGTGCACGCCGAAAGGAAACCGCATGTTGTCGGGATGGTTGTCCAGAACTACCACGCGCAACTGCGACCGCCGCAGGCCCAGCGCACGGATGCAGCGCGCCACCAGTGGCCAGGTCAGGTGATGGAAGTCCCCGCTGCCCATGAATACCGGGCCGTGTCGGGCGGGAGCCGGCAGCCAGATATCGAGTTGGCGTGCCAGCGCACGCATGTGCCTGAGGCCGCAGCCGAAGCGCAACGCCTCCTGCCGATCTCCCAGTGGAATGCGCCACTCGCTCGCAAGCTGTCCGACCGACCGATCCAGATCCAGGACGACAGGGGGAAGGCTCATGCGGCAGGCTCCGACCTACGCCAGGCACGGTCACGCTCGAAGCGGCTCACAAAACACCGCGCCAGCCAGCGCAGCAGCGGATTGCGCACGTATACGGCGTGTCGAGTGAAAGTGAAGCTCGCGCCCAGTTGCGCCTTGACTTCGGGATCCGTCCATCCGGCGACGTAGTGCGTAAGGCCGCGTTCGATCGCGTATTCCAGATTCAGCACCCAGCTCACGAAATACAGGTTGCACTCACGCGCTTCTGGATAGCTCAGCCCGATGTACTTGTCCACCAGCTTGTTGTCGGCCTCGAAGCACAGGTTCCATCCGATGAGCTTGCCTGTGCGACGGTACTCGAACACCACGCCGCCGGCCGACGCATCGCGCAGCACATGCGAGAGAAAGGAGCGCGTGAGGTGGTCGAAATGCAGTTCGCTCTGCGCATAGACGGCTTCGTAGAGCGCGTAGTACGCGTCCGTGAACTCTGACGACTCGAAGTGCTCGCTGCCCGTAGCGATCCGTCGAACCTCGAGTTGGGCGAGGCTGCGCAGCTTTCGGCGCAAGTTCTTCCTTCGGCTCGCCGACAAACGCTCCATGTAGGTTGCGACGTCCGGAAAATCGATGGGCACATAGGCCAGCGCCTGGCCTTCGACCAGCAGGCATCCTGCCTCCAGACAGGCGCGCATCAATGCGGAGGCCCTGGCGTTGTCTGCGGTACCGAGCAATGGCGATTCGGCAGGAAGGTCCTTGAAGACCATCAGCTGAAATTGCTGACCCCAGCGCTGCAACAACGCTGCGGCCCACTCCTGCGGAAGTCGCTCGCGCGGTGCGAGCAAATATTCCGATGCAGTGCTGCCCACGAATGCGGTGCGCACGCGCAGGTGGCGCAACCAGTAGCGAGAAAATGGCAGCGATTCAGCCCGTCGCCTCAGCGCGGCATCGGCCGTGGTCAGAAGGTCGAACGGTGCCGCGAACACCGGGGCGGCGCGGCGCGGCTCGGCAGTCGGCCCAAGGCCACCCTCGAGCAGCGCGAATCCCTCGGGCGGATGCGAAGCGAAAGCATCGACCAGCGCATCCGGCTCAAGCTGGTGGAAAAAGTACACCGCCTGATGTCAGCTGCGCTTGGCACGGGCGATCAGCTGGTCGAGCAGCACCATGGCCTGGTCGATCTCGGCCCGCGAGATCTCGAGCGAGGGCGCGAAGGTGATCACGTTCTTGTAGTAGCCGCCCACGTCGAGCACCAGGCCCATCTTGCGGCCGTCGTATTCGAGGTCGCCCGCCAAACCGATGTCGACCATCTTGTCGAGCAACTCGCGGTTGGGCGTGAAGCCGTCCTCGGTGCAGATCTCGGCGCGCAGCGCCAGACCCATGCCGTCGACGTCGCCGATTTCCTTGTGGCGCTTCTGCAGTTCCTTCAGGCCTTCGAGGAAGTAGGCGCCGCTGTCGCAAACCTGCTTGCCATAGTCGATCTCGGCCGTCATGCGCAGCACCTCCAGGCCCAGCGCCGTGCCCAGCGGATTGCCGGCGAAGGTCGAGTGCGTCGATCCCGGCGGAAACACCTGCGGGTTGATCAACTCTTCGCGGGCCCACAGGCCGCTGAGTGCGTTCAGGCCATTGGTCAGCGCCTTGGCGAACACCAGCACGTCGGGCTGTACGCCGAAATTCTCGATGGCCCAGAGCTTGCCGGTGCGCCAGAAACCCATCTGGATCTCGTCGACCACCATCAGGATGCCGTGCTCATCGAGCACCTTCTTCAGGCCCTTGTAGAAATTGGGCGGCGGCACGACATAACCGCCGGTGCCCTGGATCGGCTCGACGTAGAAGGCGGCGTACTCGCACTGACGGGTCTTCGGGTCCCACACCGCGTGGTATTCGTTCTCAAACTTGCGCGCGAATTCGCGCACGATGGAGTCCGAGTACTCTTCGGCGGTCATGCCCTTGGGACGGCGGAAGGGATACGGAAAGGGGATGAACTGCGCGCGGTCGCCGAAGTGACCGAACCGGCGGCGGTAGCGGTAGCTCGAAGTGATGCTCGATGCACCCAGCGTGCGGCCGTGATAGCCGCCCTCGAAAGCGAACATCAGGCTCTTGCCGTTGCTGGCATTGCGCACGACCTTGAGTGAATCCTCGATGGCCTGCGCGCCGCCCACGTTGAAGTGCACGCGGCCCGCACGGCCCCACTTTTTCTCGGCATCCTGCGCGATCCACTTCGCAAGTTCGATCTTGGTGGGGTGCAGGTACTGGCTGGCCACCTGCGGCAGCGTCTCGAGCTGGCGCTTCATGACGTCTTCGAGGCGCCTGTTCTTGTACCCGAAGTTCACGGCCGAGTACCACATCTGTAGATCCAGGTAGGGCGTTCCCTCGGCGTCGTACATGTAGCTGCCATCGCAGCCGGAGAAGATCTTGGGCGGGTTCACATAGTGAACCGTGTCCCCGAAGGAACAGTATTTCGCCTCGTCGGCGAGAAGTTGTGAATTCATTGGAAGAGATTCCATCAATCTTGAAAAGGCGTCGCGATCGTGCCGTCAGGGCCGTCGTCGCGCCGCGAAGGCGATCACCGTCTCGACCGCCATGGAAGGAATCGCCCCCCGGCAGTACGCGTTGAAACGGATTGCAAGGAGTCTGCGCGTTGGACGTTGGCTGGCTATCAAGCGTCTGTGTGGAATCGATGGAGACGCGGCATGTCACGCCACCTCGATCGCGCGAGCACGGATGGTTTCCCGACAAACGGGTGAGCAATGAACTGCACCGTCACCTTGAGATGCCAATGCTCGTCGCGGTGTCTCGCGGTGCGGCGCCGGCTCGCCAACGTCGCCATCGAACTTCGCAGCACTCTGATGCAGCGCAGCAAGAGAAGTGTGCTCGGCGCATGGAAGGGGAAGAACCTCGGGAGCCGCCCGTTTATCTGGATCGAATCTTGAGAATTCTGCGACCGAATGTGGACGCTCTTTGCCGACACTGCGCTCCTTGACGACGGGCGCGTTGCCCGTTGAGAACACTCAAGGGTCTGCCGGTATGAATTCGATGAAGTTGTGGCGCATCTGCGGTATCGCCGGGATAGTCGCCGTGACCGTGCTGGTGACGGCGTGCAGCAAGCCGGCGCCGTTGACGGCGGACGCCCCAGCGCAGGCCTCGGTGCTGACCCTGCGGCCCGCTGCTGTGACGATCGCCGACGATCTGCCAGGGCGGGTCGCGGCCGTTCGCACGGCGGAGATCCGGCCACAGGTCGGAGGCATCATCTATCGCGGCAGCGACGCCCAGTTCGACGATGTGTCGGAAGACGACAAGATGTTCCTCGCCCGCTACATGCAGAGCCAGTTCACCGAGAAGCTGAATGCACGCTTCCGAGGCGCCTCGGCCAGGAACGTCAATGCCGTGCGGATCAAGCTGACGCTCACCGGCGCCAAGACGAACACGGCCGTGCTCAGCACCGTCTCCCGGTTCGACCTCATGGGCGGCCCCTACAACGCCGTGCAGGCCGTCCGCGGCAGGGAAGGCGCCATGACGGGCTCGGTCAGCTTTGCGGTCGAGATCTACGACGCCTCGACCAACGAGCTGCTCGGGGCCTACGTCGCCAAGCAGTATCCCAATGCATGGAACCTCAAGGCCGGTATCGGCGCCAGAAGTGCGTCCGTCGTAGGCATTGAAAAAGGGGCCGATCAGCTGGTCGCTTATCTGCAGTGACGCAGCACCCATCGATTCATCACAGCCACCAGGAGCATCCGATGACTTCCATCCGCTTTTTCCGCCTTGCATGCCTGAGCGCCGTCTTCGCGGTCGCCTTCAACGCCAATGCCGAAGTCTTCACTTCCCTGGCCTCCAGTGCCGGTTCCGCATCCAGCGGCAGCGTGTCTGCATCGCTGCGCGGTTCGAGCAAGAGCTCGTTCGACGGCGACAAGGTGGCCGAGGGCGACTACCGCATCACCGAGGTCGCGGAGGCCGCCGGCCGCGCCGGCTTCACGCGCGTCGCGATGCAGCGCGACGATACGCAGCAGCGCATCGTGCTCGAACTGCCGCAAGCCACCTTCGCGAAGGAACACTTGGTTCCCGGGGACCAGGTGCATGCCCAACAGCGCGCCTACGGAACCGCATTCGCGCGCAGCGACAACCGCAAGGCGTTCTACCTGGTGCTTGCCGACGATTGGTACGGGGAGCTGGCCGCCCGCCCCGTCAGCCTTTGAGCGTCGTGCACCGGCTCGCGCTGGGGCTCGCGGCAATCCTCGCTCTCGCATGGGGCACGGCGCAAGCGGCGCCAGGCGGGACGGGACCGCTGGCTTCCTCGCAGTTCTGCGATTACACGAAGCCGTTGACTGCAGACCAGCAGGACCGGTTGCTGCGTCTTGCCGCCGTCGTCCGCGACGAGCTTTCCGCCACCGGCGACGGTGCCGTGCTGATCAGCCGTTCCGGGCTCGATCTTTCGCGATTTCACATTCGATACTCCCACGCCGCCATCGCATGGCGGGACGAGAACGATGCATGGTCTGCCCGCCAGCTGTACTACGCCTGCAACGAAGGCCGCCCACGAATCTACGACCAGGGCCTGACGGGCTTCGTGATGGGCATTGACGACCCCACGCTGAGCTACATCTCGATCGTGCGGCTTCCCGCCGGCGCGGCTCAAACGCTGCGGCGCACGGCGCTCGACAAAGCCGGCGCGCTGCACCTGCTGGCCGCGACCTACAGCGCCAATGCCTATCCGTTCAGCCTGCGCTACCAGAACTGCAACCAGTGGGTCATGGAGCTGCTTGCCGTCGCGTGGGGCAATCTGGCCGACGGAGACGACCTGCGCGAACGCGCCCAGAACTGGTTGCGGCAGGCGCCCTACGTGCCCGAGCCGGTCGACGTCGACTCGCACGCGCTGATCTTCGCGTCTAACTTCGTTCCGCTGTTGCATCTGGACGACCATCCAGAGGAAGACCGCTACGCGCTGAAACTGCGAGTCAGCCTGCCCTCGACCGTTGAGACGTTCGTGCACGAACAGCTGCCCGAGAGCCAGCGCATCGAACTGTGCCATGACGGCAAGCAGGTTGTCGTGCACCGCGGCTGGACACCTATCGCCGATGGCTGTCGGCCGGGCGACGGTGATCGTGTCTTGCAGCTCGACTAGCCAACGCACCTCCAACACCGCCTTGCGACGAAGGAAACACGAATGCGCCCATCGATCCACGCCATGATTCGCGCCACCGCTTTCGCGCTGGCTGGCTGCACGGGGGCGCAGCCCCTCCCCCATCGCGGCTTCCGGTCGACGGAAGAGGACCAGGAGGCACTGGCTCAGGACTCGGTCGCCCAGTTCAGCGACGGGCCCAACACGAGATTCAGCCTGGTGATGCGCCAAGATGCCTCAAGGGCCGGCATCGACAATGCGGCCGGCGATTTAACTGCCCGTCCGGCGTGACACGGCGCCGCGACCGGATGCTCTCGTTGATCTGGCTAATTCCTGTGGTCGCGGCATTGATCGGCCTCGCGCTGGTCGCTCGCGTCCTCCTCGAGCCCGGTCCCACGGTCGAGGTGAGCTTCGGAACAGCCGACGGTCTAGAGGCCGGCAAGACGGTCGTGAAGTACAAGGAGGTGCAGATCGGCGTGGTGCAGAGCCTGCGCCTGTCCAGCGACCGCTCGCACGTGCGCGTGGTGCTGCAGCTCGACCGGGACGCCGAGGGCTTCGCTGCACGGGACACGCGTTTCTGGGTGGTGCGACCGCGACTCGACACCACGGGCATTTCGGGCCTGGGCACCTTGCTGTCTGGTGCCTACATCGGCGCCGATGCAGGCTCGTCGAGCGAGAACAACAGGATGTTCGTCGGCCTCGAGGCGCCTCCCGTCGTGACGCACGGCGCGTCGGGCACGCAGTTTCTGCTGCATGCCGAGGACGCAGGCTCGCTCGGCGTGGGCTCGCCGGTGTTCCTGCGGCGCATCAAGGTTGGCCAGGTCGCCGCCTATGAGCTCGAACGCGATGGCCACGGCGTCTTGCTGCGGATCTTCGTGAACGCGCCCTATGACGCCTTCGTCGGCGCCAACACGCGCTTCTGGCATGCCAGCGGTTTCGACCTGCGGCTCAGCGCGAGCGGCGCGACGCTGCGCACCCAGTCGCTCACGTCCATCCTTCTCGGAGGCATCGCCTTTGGCGCGCCAGACGAAGCCCGCGGCCCGGCGGCCCCGGAGGGCACAGCCTTCGCGCTGGCCGGCGACGAGTCGACTGCCATGAAGACGCCGGACGGCCCGGCGCAGACCCTGCTGCTGTACTTCAACCAGTCGCTGCGCGGCCTGTCGCCGGGCGCGGCGGTGGACTTTCGCGGTGTCGTGATCGGCGAGGTGAAGGCCATCGGCGC
>NZ_JBPJZL010000028.1:0-40021 GCF_051216835.1 Variovorax multivorans | reverse complement strand
GTTCAGTGGCGGCCCGCCGGGGCCTCAGTGCAACCTTCGACTTGCACCGTGAAACCAGCTCTTCCCGGTTGTTGGTGAGAAAGTTGCGCATGTTGCGGGACCTCGATGGCTTTCGCCGGGTTCATCCAATGGATGCCGCCTGCTTTTGCTTCGCGGGCGTGCATGCCATCGTTAGCTGGCCGGGGTGGAACTGTCTGTGCGGTGGCGAACATATTTGGCGCGCTGCGGCCTAGACCGAGCGCGGACTGCCTCCGGTGCCAGGAGGAGGAGAAAAGGACGGCCAAGCGCCTCGGCTATAGGGCGACTTGCCCTATGTCGGTGGCAAACCAGCGAAAGATATTGGTCGGGTTTTTCCAATCCTTCGTGCACCGAACGAACAGAAAGCCGGACGCTGCATTACCGATTGCGTCGATGGGAATGCCAGCGGCCCGCAACGCTGCCGCCTCTTCTTCAGCACTCGTATCGATCGGCAGTTTCAGAGTGATGGTCGCGCTGTGGATGACTTGCTTTGGCATGGATTTTCCTCCCGTGATTGCTCGGCACGTTAGGAAAGTCGAGGAAATTGGTCTGTGCGATTTCGCACATAAGGAGCGCCGCTTTCCTCAAGAGCAAGTCCAGAAGAGACGCGGGCAATGGCTTACGTCGACCGGCTGTGCGCGGAACAGGCGTAAAAATGCCCGCTTGAGGCGGGCACTGAAACGTTGGAAGTTCAGGATTTGGACAGTGACAGCCCGCCAGCATCGAGGCTCCGCCTTGGATGGGCGGGCGCCTAAGCTACCTCTACCAGCGCTGGATGGCCGTCAACAAGATCATGGCGTGGCTCTGGCGTTCGGTCTGTGTGCTATCGCACGGTCCAAACTTCCTCCCAGCGGTAGTGTCACGGTTCCAACTCCTTCCATATGGAGGACACCATGACTCCCTCCCAATTCACCGCCGAGTCTCTGCTTTGTGCCTACCTCAACGGGCGCAGCATGCCGAAGATCCTTCGTGACGCGGTTGTATGGGTGATCGAGGCCCGGCTGGCCAGCAACGAGACGCCAATTCTCGACGAAACGCTGCGCATTGACATCGACAACCATGCGGTAGCGCTTCCTGAACGACCGATCGTATGTGCCTTGCTGCGTCGCTCGGACGAGGCTGAAGTCACAACGTATGCAAGCGCGAGGCATCCAGGCCACCGAGAGTTCGGAACCTCAGTGTATTGATACGAGTGCTGGAGCTTCAGGGCCACCCATCGGCTTCAACTTTTTCGCTGACATGGCTTCCGGCGTTATGGCGAATCCGGTGCGCTGACGCCGGCGTGATCGGAGCGAAGGCACATCACTGGTGGTGTGCTTTCGCGATTCAGTATTCGTCAGACATCCGCAAAGTCTGTCGCGCTTTATTTCGCTGGCTGGGTCTCCGGAGCTGGTGTGACGATCACAGTAGTGCTTTCGCTAGGCTTGCCAGCCTCCCCTTTTTTTCCATCGACGCCTTGGGCACCGGCTACACCGGGGGGGCCTGCGGGTCCGGGCGCAGCCACGGGTGCCGCTGGAACGGCGACCACGGCAGTGGGTCTATCGCACGCGGCCAAGCTCAACGCGCCGAGCAGCGTAAAAGTCAGGAGTGAACGGTTCATGGAGAATCCTTTGAAGGCCCCTCAGGCTAGGCGCATTTCTGGCATGAGACGGTGCGCCAGCGAACATAGACTGAATCGCCCCGGCTTCCCTGGACACTTTTGAGCTGTTGGAAATGACGTCGCTCGACCTCTACGGGCGACAGGTTGCCGCAGCGGCTCATGCTGCAGACCAGGTTGTGGTCACGCAAGAAGCCCTGCCAGTCACGACCGGTTGAATCCGCCGTCTTGAGCGGAAGTTGGGCCCGAGCCTGAACGACCGACGATGAATGAGGGCTGTATTGGCTCCGCCCATACCCCAGGGGGCCACCTTTCCGCAGGTCCATCGACCTCCCCATGCTAAATCTACCCGGGTGAATTTCAACCGGATTTAGGCGATCCGACGCATTCATGAACGTTCAGTAGCGTCTCCCAGCAGCCTGCATCAGCAGAAACCTCTCGGAAAAGTACGGTCGTGCAGTTCCGAGTTAACTGAGAACCGACAGCACCTGCGGCAACCCCTGTCACTTGAAAGCCCACCGATTGCCCTTATGATTAGCACTCGCTGCTGATGAGTGCTAACAGCCCTCGCTTCCAGTCGATGGGCTGCCGGCCTCCGGTCCGGCACCCGACCACAAACCCGTTTCTTATCCATACATCCAGGAGATGCAATGAAACTTCGTCCTTTGGCCGATCGCGTGATCGTCAAGCGTGTTGACAGCGAAACCAAGACCGCCTCCGGCATCGTCATCCCCGACGCAGCCGCTGAAAAGCCCGATCAGGGTGAAGTCCTGGCCGTGGGCCCGGGCAAGCGCAACGACAAGGGCGAACTGGCCGCACTGACCGTCAAGGTCGGCGACCGCGTCCTGTTCGGCAAGTACAGCGGCCAGACCGTCAAGGTCGGCGGTGACGAATTGCTCGTCATGAAGGAAGACGACCTGTTCGCGGTCGTCGAAGGCAAGTGATTTGCGGGACAGACCAAGCCGGCGCGAAGCGCGGATTGCTCTGTCCTCAACTGATTAGATTCAATTTCTGGAGTAAACAAACATGGCAGCAAAAGACGTAGTCTTCGGCGGTGAAGCCCGCGCACGCATGGTCGAGGGTGTGAACATCCTGGCCAACGCAGTCAAGGTGACCCTGGGGCCCAAGGGCCGCAACGTGGTGCTCGAGCGCTCGTTCGGCGCCCCCACCGTCACCAAGGACGGTGTGTCGGTCGCCAAGGAAATCGAACTCAAGGACAAGCTGCAGAACATGGGCGCCCAGCTCGTGAAGGAAGTGGCTTCCAAGACTTCGGACAACGCCGGTGACGGCACCACCACCGCGACCGTGCTGGCACAAGCCATCGTTCGCGAAGGTTTCAAGCTGGTGGCTGCCGGCATGAACCCGATGGACCTGAAGCGCGGCATCGACAAGGCCGTGACGGCCCTGGTCGCCGAGCTGAAGAAGGCTTCGAAGCCCACCACCACGTCGAAGGAAATCGCTCAAGTCGGCTCGATCTCGGCCAACAGCGACGAAACCATCGGCAAGCTCATCGCTGACGCGATGGACAAGGTCGGCAAGGAAGGCGTGATCACCGTGGAAGACGGCAAGTCGCTGGACAGCGAACTCGACGTCGTCGAAGGCATGCAGTTCGACCGCGGCTACCTGTCGCCCTACTTCATCAACAACCCCGAGAAGCAATCGGCGCTGCTCGACAACCCCTTCGTGCTGCTGTTCGACAAGAAGATCAGCAACATCCGTGACCTGCTCCCCACGCTGGAACAAGTCGCCAAGGCTGGCCGTCCGCTGCTGATCATTGCCGAAGAAGTCGAAGGCGAAGCCCTGGCTACGCTGGTCGTGAACACGATCCGCGGCATCCTGAAGGTCGTGGCTGTCAAGGCTCCTGGCTTCGGCGACCGCCGCAAGGCCATGCTGGAAGACATCGCCATCCTGACGGGCGGCAAGGTCATCGCTGAAGAAGTGGGCCTGACGCTCGAAAAGGTGACGCTGGCCGACCTGGGTCAAGCCAAGCGCATCGAAGTGGGCAAGGAAAACACGATCATCATCGACGGCGCTGGTGCCGCTGGCGACATCGAAGCCCGCGTGAAGCAAGTGCGCGTGCAGATCGAAGAAGCCACGAGCGACTACGACCGTGAAAAGCTGCAAGAGCGCGTGGCCAAGCTGGCCGGCGGCGTTGCAGTGATCAAGGTTGGCGCCGCCACCGAAGTCGAAATGAAGGAAAAGAAGGCTCGCGTCGAAGACGCCCTGCACGCTACCCGCGCTGCAGTGGAAGAAGGCGTCGTGGCTGGCGGCGGCGTGGCTCTGCTGCGTGCCAAGCAAGCCGTGGGCGAGTCGGTCAAGGGCGACAACGCCGACCAGGAAGCCGGCATCAAGCTGGTGCTCAAGGCCATCGAAGCTCCCCTGCGCGAAATCGTGAACAACGCCGGCGGCGAAGCCTCGGTGGTGGTGAACGCTGTGTTGGCCGGCAAGGGCAACTACGGCTTCAACGCTGCGAACGACACGTACGGCGACATGCTCGAACTGGGCATCCTGGACCCGACGAAGGTCACGCGCACCGCACTGCAGAACGCCGCTTCGGTGTCCTCGCTGCTGCTGACGACCGAAGCCATGGTCGCTGACGCGCCCAAGGACGAGTCTGGCGCCGGCGGCGGCATGCCCGACATGGGCGGCATGGGTGGTATGGGCGGCATGGGCATGTAATTGCCCGGCTGAGCACTGCTCACCAAAAGAAGAAGGGCCGCGAAAGCGGCCCTTTTTTATTGCCTGTGTCAGTTACTGAAACTGGTCTCGCAGCACCGTGTAGAGCGCCTGGAAGCGTGTGTGGCGCGCGCTATGCACAGCAGCTCCTTCGGTCGACGGAATCAACTGCTGCTGCACCGGCGGCAGCTTGCACACCTCAGCCACCGCGCCTCCATCGGCCAGCCACGCCAGCCGCGCCGCGCCCAGCGCCCCGCCCGTCTCGCTCCCCGCATAGAGCGTGAGCGGCACCTGGAAGATGTCAGCCAGCAACTGGCCCCACCACACGCTGCGCGCACCACCGCCCACCAGCGCCACTTCGCGCAGCGGCATGTCGACCGGCAGCCGCAGGGTGTCGAAGCCATCGCGCAGCCCGAAGCTCACGCCCTCGACCACGGCGTATGCGATTTCCGCCGGACCGTGTGCATGCGTCAGCCCGAACAGCACGCCCTGTGCATTGGGGTTGTTGTGCGGCGAACGCTCGCCTGAGAGGTACGGCAGGAACAGCGGGCAGCGCTCGCGCTGCGCCAGTGGCACCGACGCCGCCGCTTCGAGCAGCGCGGCCTCGTCGGTGAACCGGAAGGTCTTTGCGGCCCAGCTCACCGCGCTCGCGGCCGAGAGCATCACCGACATCTGGTGCCAGCGCTTCGGCAGCGCATGGCAGAAGGCGTGCATCGCCTGCGCGGGGTTCGGCAAGAAGCGGTCGGTGGACACGAACACCACACCCGACGTGCCCAGCGACACAAAACCCTGCCCCGGCTCGACCAGCCCCATGCCGACCGCGCTGGCCGCGTTGTCGCCAGCACCGCCGGCAATCAGCACCGCACCACCGCCACCTACACCCCAGCGCGCCGCAAGCTGAGGCTTGAGCTGCGCCGACACCTCACTGCCTTCGACCAAGCGCGGCATGTGCGCACGCGTGAGCCCCGTGGCAGCGAGCAGTTCGTCGGACCAGTCGCGCGCACCCACGTCGAGCCACAGTGTGCCAGCAGCATCCGACATCTCGCTGACCGCCTCTCCGCTGAGCATGAAGCGCAGCCAGTCCTTCGGCAGCAGCACGCGCGCAACGCGGCTGAAAACTTCGGGCTCGTGCTCGCGCACCCACAACAGCTTGGGCGCAGTGAAGCCCGGCATCGCCAGGTTGCCCGCAATCTCGCCGAGCCGCGGTACGGCACGCGCAAGCTCCTCGCACTGCGCGCCACTGCGCCCGTCGTTCCAGAGAATCGCCGGGCGCAGCACCTGGCCCGCTTCGTCGAGCAGCGTGGCGCCGTGCATCTGGCCCGACAGGCCGATCGCGCGCACCGCCGCAAGCTCCTCGGGATGCGACTTGCCAAGTGCGCGCATTACCTCCTCGAGCGCATGCCACCACTGCTGCGGCGCCTGCTCCGACCACAGCGGTTGCGGCCGTTCGACCGTGAGCGGCGCGCGGGCCACGCCCACGATGCGGTGATCGTCGGCGAGCAAAAGCGCCTTGAGCTCGGACGTGCCGAGGTCGAGTCCCAGATACAAGATGAACCCCCTGGTTTTCTGCTGCTTACTTAGGAAGAGACGCCACTACCGAAGCGCGTGTCGGCCTGCCGGCGGAATTCGCTCGGCGTCATGCCCTTGATCTCAAGGAAGCGCCGGTTGAAGTTCGCCACGTTGTTGAAGCCCACCTGGTAGCAGATGTCGGTCACGTAGTGGTCGGTCTGCATCAGCAGGTGGCAGGCGCTGTTGATGCGCACGCGGTTGACGAAATCGGTAAAGCTGTTGCCGGTGGAGCGCCTGAAGAAGCGGCTGAAGCGGCTCTCGCTCATGCCCAGCTCGGCCGCCACGTCCGACATCGAGATCGGGTCGGCCATGTTGTTGGTGATGCGGTTGACGATGCCGTTGATCTGGTCGACCTGCGCATCGCCGTCCGCACCCTGTGCGCCCTGCATCTGCACGCTCGACAGCAGCCGGTAGTCGGTGCATTGCGCCAGGTCGGCCATGAAATCGAGAAACAGGCTCAGGCGCCGCACGCCGCGCGCGGCCTTGATGCTGTCCCAGTGCGCCTGCGCGTTCTCCGACATACCGAAGAACTCGATGCCGTGGCGCGCCCGCTCCAGCAGGAGCATTACCTCGCGCAGCTCGGGAATCTGGGATGCCGCGTGCTCGATGGGCTCGTGTCGGAACTGGATCACCCGGTCGCGTCCCGCGGCGCCGCCTTCGGGCACGTCGAGCGAGATCCAGTTGTGCGGCAGCCGCGGCCCGCACAGCACCAGGTGCCCGGGCTGGAACGGCCCGATCCAGTCGCCGATGAAGGCCTTGCCCGATGTCTCGGTGATCAGGTGCAGCTCGTAGTCTTCATGGAAGTGCCATCGCACCAGCGGGCTCGGAAAGCCGTGCGCGAGGCAGCGCACCAGGCCGGTTTCTTCGGGGGTCTCGTAACCCAGCGAGGGGGAACGCGTGAAGTCGCGCTCCAGCTCGGGCTGGCGCTGACGGGGAATCGAACGCTTTCGGGTGGACGTCGTCATGATGGCAGCACGGCTCAGGGCCGGGAAGCAGCAGCAACAGCGGTATTTTGTGCCTTCGCCAGCGCGGCGTGAACCACCTCCAGCGTCGGTGGATCAGCACCCTCGCGGGTGCAGTTGAGGGCGGCGGCGGTGGCAGCGAAGCTCATCACTTCGCGCCATGCGTCGTCGCCCAGCTCGCCGAGCTGGGCCGGCCGCTCGACGCCGTGCGCGAGCAGCGAGACCGACAACCCGGCCGTGAAGGTATCTCCCGCGCCGATGGTGTCGACCACCGTGACGCGCGGCGCGGCCACAGTCAGTGGCTCATGCCCCGTGCGCCAGAGCGTTGCGCCGTCGCCGCCGCGCGTGACGATCACGGCGCGCGCGCCGGCCTTCAGGCACTCTGCGGCCAGCGCATCGACCGGCTGGCCGGGCGCGAGCAGCGCCGCATCTTCGTCACTGAGCTTGACCAGGTCGGCCATGGCGAACCAGCCCGTGACACGCGCACGGTAGGCCTCCATGTCAGAAATCAGGCTCGGCCGCACGTTGGGGTCGAACACGATCACGCAGCGCTCCCTGTTCGCTGCGACGAGGTCGGTAATGCGCGTGGCGGCCGGGTCCTGCAGCAGCGAGATCGAGCCGAAGTGCAAAAAGCGGCAGTCCGCCGGCAACTGCGGCAGCGGCTCGGGCGCCCAGGTGGCGTCGGCGCTGCCGCGTGTGTAGAAGGCGTAGCGGTTGGTCTGCGGCGTGCGCTCGACAAAGGCCAGCGTCGAAGGCGCGCTGCTGCGCAGGATGAAGCTGGTGTCCACGCCGTTGCGTTGCAGGAAGCCCATCAGCCGTTCGCCAAAGAGGTCGGTCGACAACTGCGTGAGAAAACCGGTCGGCTGCCCGAGCCGCGCGCAGGCCACCGCGGTGTTGAGCGGCGAGCCGCCCTCGTGCCCGAGGAAAGCCAGGGTGCCCGCCTCGCTGGCGGTGAAATCGATGAGGGCTTCGCCCGTGAGTGCAATGCGCATGGTGTCTGGATTCTGGATCACGGCAAAGCTCGTGCATCGGCCAGGAAGCCGCGTTCGGCGGCCAGCGTGGCAGGATGGTCGAGCAGTTCGGCAAAAAGGCGCGGCGGGATGGTGATGGCTCCCACGCCGAGCCCCAGCAATGAAAGATACGCCTCGCGCGAACGAATGCTGGCCACCAGCAGCCGCGTGCCCGATGAGGGCCGCCGTGCGACCAGCGACTGCATCTGCCCGATCAGCGCCAGGCCGTTGATGCCGGAGTCATCGAGCCGCCCGAGGTACGGCGCCGCATAGGCCGCGCCCAATTGCGCAGCAAAGTGCGCCTGCTCGGGCGCATACACGGCGGTGAAGGTGACGGGCACGCCCTGCGCAATGAGCCGCGCGCCGGCATCGAGGCCCTGGCGTGTGGCGGGAATCTTGATGACCAGTTGGCCGCTGTCGAACTGCGGGAGCAGTGCTTGTGCGTCTTCGAGCATGCCGTCGACTTCGCTCGAATACACCTGCGCCTGCACCTGACGTGCGCCCAGTTCGATGCAGCGCTTGAGCAGGCCTGGCACTGCGGCGCGGCCGATGCCTGCGCGTTGCAGCAACGTCGGGTTCGTTGTCACGCCGTGCACTACGGGGTGCGGCAGGCAGGCCTTCAGCTCTGTCAGGTCGGCGCTGTCGAGGTACAGGTGGAAGTCTTCGCTCATCTCAGCTCATCACGTTACCGCCATCGACATTCAAAGTCTGCGCCGTGATGTAGCGCGCCTCGTCGCTGGCAAGAAATACCGCCGCCCCTGCAATGTCGCTCGGCACGCCCATGCGCCCGAGTGGCACTGCCAACCCCACCTGCCGCTTCTTCTCTCCGGGCGGCAGCCCTTCGGCCTTGGCGAACAGGCTGTCGACATGGTCCCACATCGGCGTATCGACCACACCGGGCGCAATGCCATTGACGCGGATGCCGTGCGGCGCCATGGCCAGCGCGGCGCTCTGCGTGTAGCTGATGACGGCCGCCTTGGTCGCGCAGTAGTGCGACACCAGCGCCTCGCCGCGGCGCCCTGCCTGCGATGCCATGTTGATGACCGATGCACCCTGCGTACCGGCTTCGACCATGTGGCGCAACACGGCCTGCATGACGAAGAACATGCCCTTCACGTTGACCGCGAACAGCCTGTCGAATGAGGCTTCGTCGCTGTCGAGCAGCGGTGCCAGGTCGAACACGGCCGCGTTGTTGAACAGCGTGTGGATGGGCCCGAAGGCCACCTGCGCCTCGGCCAGCATGTGCGCAATGGCCTGGGTGTCGGTGACGTCGGCTGCGATGTAGGCGAGCTTGTCGGGGTGATCCTGCTGCAGCGCTCGCACGGCTTCGGGCGCGGCGGTGGCGCGGTCGATCACGGTGCAGCGCGCGCCTTCGGCGATGCAGGCCTGCGCCACGGCCAGGCCGATGCCGCCACCCGCGCCGGTCAGCAGCACATGCCGGTCCTGAAGGCGCCCGCTCGTCATGGTCGGCTTTCCGCGGCGACGAAGCGCGCGACGCGTTCGCTGGCCCGCCGCACGGCATCGATCAGCCGGGCGTCGGCGGCAATGTTTCCCCACAGGCCCGCGTCCGAGCACAGTGCAACGACCGGGTCGGCCGCATCGCAGATCGCATGAGCCACGGCCTCGTCCATGCCCTGGTCCTGATAGACGTAGGGCAGCGCGCCCTTGTGCCAGCGCTGCAGGAACGCGAGGAACAGCGCCGGCAGCATCGCCACGCTGTCGACGGGCTGGCCCGCCGCCAGCCGCTCACGCACCGTCGGCGCGATGAAGCCCGGAATCTTCGAGAAGCCGTCCGCCGCCACGCGCTGGTTGGTGTCGCGGATGGCGGGGTTGCCGAAGCGGTCGAGCACCACGTCGCGATACGCCGCGAGGTCGATCGGGCTCGGGCTCAGGCAGGGAATGACGTCGTCGGTGACGTAGTCGAACGCCATCTTGCGGATGGCCGCGTTGTGCGTGCCTTCGTGGATGAAGTTCAGCCCCACCAGCGTGCTCGCCCAGGCGATGCAGCTGTGCGTGGCATTGAGGATGCGGATCTTGGCCTCTTCGTAAGGCTGCACCGATTCGACCAGCTCCACGCCCACGCGGCCCCAGTCAGGGCGTCCGGCCGCGAAGTTGTCTTCGATGACCCACTGGATGAAGCTCTCGCCGGTAACGGCTGCCGCATCGTCGCGGCCCGTGGCAGCCTTTACGCGCGCGCGCAGTTCGGGCGGCGGGCGCGGCGTGATGCGGTCGACCATCGCGTTCGGGCAGCGCGTGTTCGCGTTGACCCATGCCAGCAAATCGGCGTCGCCCGCCAGCTCGATGAACTCCAGCAGCCCGGCGCGGAAGCGGTCGCCGTTGTGGCGCAGGTTGTCGCAGTTCAGCAGCGTGACCGGGCCCGCCTTCGCGGCCTTGCGCGCGCGCAGGATCGCGCAGACGGCGCCGTAGATGGTCACTCCGTCGCCGCCGGCCTCGCCGCGACGCGCGCGTTCGACATCGGCCGCCAGGTCGCTGAACGACAGGTCGAGCTTGCTCTTGTCGTCGAGGTAGTAGCCAGCCTCGGTCACGGTGAATGACACGATGCGTGTTGACGGCGCCGCGCCGCGCGCGATCACGCCGGCCAGCGAGCGCTCCCAGGGCAGCACTTCGCGGATGGCTTCGACCTCCTCGTAGCGGTACTCGCCCGCGGGCGACACGGTTTCGAGCGTGTAGCGTCCGCCCTGCGCCTGCAGTGCAGCGACCACATCGGCCATGTCCGGCCGGATGTTGGCGCCCGATAGCGACCAGCGGGTGTCGCCCGCGTCGATCAGCCTCTGCAGGTACACCGCCTGGTGGGCGCGGTGGAATGAGCCAAGACCGAGGTGAAGCACCGTGAACTCCGTGAGAGCCGGTGGGATTTGCGCGATGGTCACGGGAATGTCCGTTGAAAAGACGGTAGAAGAAAAATGAAGGTCACGCGGCGACCGAACGGCCTTCGCGGTTGAAGAGATGCAGCACCGACGGGTCGAGCTCCACGGCCACGTCGTCGCCGGCCTGCAGCGGCGTGCGGTCGTTCTGGCGCGCGATGAGCGGCACTCCGCCCACGTCGACGTGGATGAGCGTGTCGGCGCCCAGCGCCTCGATCAGCTCGACGCGGCCCTGAACGTCGCTCACCGGCGCGCCCTGCTTCGGATGCACGCGCAGGCCCTCGGGGCGCACGCCCAGGAAGCCGTCGGCGGGCAGCTTGCCGCCTGTGGCGGCAGAGAAGCTGGGAATGGCATTCGCCGCCACCATGTTCATCGACGGCATGCCGATGAACTGCGCGACGAACTGGTTGGCCGGGTGGTCGTACAGCTCCAGCGGCGTGCCGACCTGCTCGATGAGCCCGTCTTTCAGCACCACCACGCGGTCGGCCAGCGTCATGGCCTCGACCTGGTCGTGCGTCACGTAGATGGTGGTCGCGCCGAGCGCACGGTGCAGCTTGTGGATTTCGACCCGCGTGTTGCCGCGCAGTGCCGCGTCGAGGTTCGACAGCGGCTCGTCGAACAGGAACACCTTGGGCGCACGCACGATGGCGCGGCCGATGGCCACGCGCTGGCGCTGGCCGCCCGACAGGTCTTTCGGTGTGCGGTCGAGGTACTGCGTAAGGTTGAGCGTCTTCGCCGCATGATCGACCTTGGTCTTGATCTCGCTCTTCGACACGCCCGCGAGCTTCAGCGCAAAGGACATGTTGTCGTACACGCTCATGTGCGGATAGAGCGCATAGCTCTGGAACACCATCGCAAGGTCGCGCTTGCCCGAAGGCGCCCAGGTGATGTCCTTGCCGTCGAGCAGCAGGTTGCCGCTGGTGATGGGCTCGAGCCCGGCAATCAGCCGCAGCAGCGTCGACTTGCCGCAGCCCGAAGGCCCGACGAAGACGATGAACTCGCCCTTCTGGATCTGCAGGTCGACGCCTTTGATGATGTTGACTTCACCAAAGCTCTTCTTGATGTTCTTGAGTTCGAGGTAGGCCATGAGATGTCTCCCTTTCTTTACTTGACGGCGCCGAAGGTCAGGCCTTGGACGAGTTGCTTCTGGCTGAACCAGCCGAACACGACGATGGGCGCAATGGCCATCAGCGAAGCCGCCGACAACTTGGCCCAGAACAGGCCCTCGGGGCTGGAGTACGAAGCGATCAGCGTGGCCAGCGTGCCGGCCTTGGCGGAGGTGAGGTTCAGCGCCCAGAAGGCCTCGTTCCAGCTCAGCACCAGGCACAGCAGGCCGGTCGATGCGAGCCCGCCCACCGACAGCGGCATCACGACGTGGCGGAACTCGGTCCAGAGGTTCGCGCCGTCCATGCGCGCGGCCTCGAGGATCTCGGGCGGAATATCTTTGTAGGCGCTGTAGAGCATCCACACCATGATCGGCAGGTTCGACAGCGTGAACACGATGGTCAGCGCGGTGAGCGAATCCAGCATGCCGGCGGTCTGCGCGATCACGTAGATCGGCACCAGCGCGCCCACGGCCGGCATCATCTTGGTGGAGAGCATCCACATCAGGATGTCGCGCGTCTTCTTCGTGCGGAAGAAGGCCATCGAGTACGCGGCAGGCGCCGCGATCAACAGGCCGAGGATGGTCGAGCCCAGGCTGGTGATGAGCGAGTTGCGCGCGTACAGCAGGTAGTCGCTGCGGCGCTGCACTTCGCTGAAGTTGCCGAGCGTGGGCTCGAAGATGAACAGCGGCGGCACGTGAATGGCCTGCAGCTCCGTCTTGAAGGCCGTGAGGAACAGCCAGCCGAGCGGAAAGAACAGCAGCAGCGTGACGGCCCACGCGCCCACGGTGCGAATGGCCTGGGGCAGGAAGTTGCTGGGGGCTTGTTGTTGTTGCATGACGTGTTGCTCCTCAATCGAGGTTCTTGCCGATGATCCGGATGAGGAACACGGCCACGATGTTGGCCAGCACCACCGCGAACAGTGCACCCGCAGAAGCCACGCCCACATCGAAGTTCATGAGCGACTGCTTGAAGAGCATGTAGGTCATGTTCGTGCTCTCGTTGCCCGGGCCACCGTTGGTAGTGATGGCGATCTCGGCGAACACGCTGAGCAGAAAGATCATCTCGATCATGATCACCACCGCCATGGGGCGCGCGAGGTGCGGAATGGTGAGATAGAAGAAGCGCTGGAACGAGCTTGCGCCGTCCATGCGCGCGGCTTCCATCTGCTCGCGGTCGAGCGACTGCAGCGAAGTGATGAAGATCAGGCAGGCAAACGGCAGCCACTGCCAGGCCACCATGATGATCACCGACAGCAGCGGCACGTCGGTGAGCCAGTCGACCGGCTGGGCGCCGAAGGCGCGCCACACGTCGGCCAGCACGCCGTAGATGGGGTTCATCATCATGTGCTTCCACAGCAGCGCATTGACCGCGGGCATGACGAAGAACGGCGAGATCAGCAGCACCCGCACGATGCCGCGCCCCGGGAAGGGCTCGTTCACCAGCAGCGCGAGCAGCACGCCAAACACCACCGTGATGACGATCACGCTGCCGATCAGCAGCAGCGTGTTCCACGTGGCCGGCCAGAAGTCCGGGTCGGTGATGAAGTAGTGAAAGTTCTCGATGCCCGCGAAGGTGCGTTCACCGGGCTGCATGAGGTTGTAGTTGACGAACGAGAAGTACAACGTCATCACGAGCGGCACGATCATCCAGAGGAAGAGCGTGAGCACCGCGGGCGCCATGAGGGCGCGGGGCAGGAGTCTTTTCATTTTGTGTTTCTCTCCGGGGGCTGTTGCCCCCTCTCCCGCTTGCGGGAGAGGGTTGGGGTGAGGGCAAGCGGCGTCGGCGACGCACGCGCTGCTGCCCCCTCACCCTGGCCCTCTCCCCGAGGGGAGAGGGGAAGGAAGCGGGTTACTTGTAGTACCCGGCCTTCTTCATCTCACGCTCAGCGGCCGTCTGCGAAGTCTTCAGCGCCTGGTCCACAGTGACCTTGCCCGACAGCGCCGCGCTCATCTGCTGCCCCACCGCCACGCCAATGGCCTGGAACTCCGGAATGGCCGCGTACTGCACACCGACGTACGGCGACTTCGGCAAGGTGCTGTCGGTGAGGTTCGCGCTGTCGATCGCCTTCTTCTCTGCAGCGGCGAACTTGGCGACCTTCTGGAACTCGGGGTTCGCATAGGTCGACTTGCGCGTGCCTGTCGGCACCGAGGCCCAGCCGGTTTCCTTGGCCACGAGGTTGATGTATTCCTTGGAGGTGGCCCACTTGATGAACTTCTGCGCCGCGTCGTCCTTGGTCGAGCTGGCCGGAATGGCGAGGTTCCACGACCACAGCCAGTTGGCGCCCTTCGGCGTGGAGGCGGTCGGCGCCTGCGCGAAGGCCACCTTGTCGGCCACCTTCGACTGCTTCGGATCGCTGATGAACGAGGCCGCGATGGTTGCGTCGACCCAGGCCGCGCACTTGCCTTCGTTGAAGAGGGCCAGGTTCTCGTTGAAGCTGTTGGCCGATGCGCCCGGAGGGCCGTCCTTCTTCATGATGTCGACGTAGAAGGTGATCGCGTCCTTCCAGGCCTTGGTGTCGATCTGCGGCTTCCACTGCATGTCGAACCACTGGCCGCCGTTGGTGTTGACCAGCGTGGTCAGGAAGGCCATGTTGTCGCCCCAGCCCGGCTTGCCGCGCAGGCACATGCCGTACACGCCCGCCTTCGGGTCGTTGGCCTTGTCGGCGAACTCCTTCACCTGCGCCCAGGTCGGCTGGTCGGAGAACTTCACGCCCACCTTGTCGGCCAGGTCCTTGCGGTACATGAGCATCGAGCTCTCGCCGTAGAAGGGCGCGGCGTAGAGCTTGCCGTCGGTCGACAGGCCGTCGCGGATGGCGGGCAGCAAGTCGTCGATGTCATAGGCGGCATCGGTGGCAATGGGCTTGAGCCAGCCCTTCTTCGACCAGATCGGCGTTTCGTACAGGCCGATGGTCATCACGTCGAACTGGCCACCCTTGGTGGCGATGTCGGTGGTCACGCGCTGGCGCAGCGTGCCTTCTTCCAGCGTGACCCACTTGAGCTTGATGTCGGGGTTTGCTTTTTCGAAGAAGGGGGTGAGCTTCTGCATCTCGATCATGTGGCCGTTGTTCACGGTCGCGATCACGAGTTCGGTGGCGGCCTGGGACACGACGCCCGAGCCGATGAGTGCGAGGACGAGGCCCGCTTTCAGAAAACGCTTCATGTTGTCTCCTAGAGGTGAGCGACGCCCTGTTGTGCCTGTCGGGTCGCCGTGGCCGGATTCTGGAGAAACGCGCTTGCGGTTTTGGTACTTCGATTGCCACTGCCGGTACTTTCATGCACCAGTTGGCTAGTGAATTCCCTAGTTGATGCAATACAGCATGGAAAACGGCAGTCCTAAGGCCTCAGGCGCCGCCCAGCAGCTGGCGGCGGAACTGCGCTGCCGCCGGCGACAGCGCCCGGTCTTCCCGCGTGATCAGGCAGATCGGCGGCACGCGCACCGGCAGCTCCACCGGCACGGTGCGCAGCACGCCCAATCGGGCGTAGTGGTTGGCCTGCGAGGCGGGCATCACGGCGGCCATGTCGGAGTTCTCCAGCAAGGCGGTGATGGCGATGGGCGATGCCGTTTCGATGATGTCGAGCCGGGCCTGGATGCCGGCCTCGCGCATCGCCGCCTCGAAGCGCCCACGCTGCGGCGAGCCCGGCGGCTGCAGCACCCACGACCAATTCGCCATGCCGGCCAGCGTGACGGTGGCGCGCTCGAATACCGGGTGCGCGGTGCGCACCACGACCACCATCGACTCGCCGAGCAGCGGCACGCTCGCGTACTTCGCCTCGTCGTGGCTCTCGGTGAGGCGGCCCAGCACGAGATCGACGTCGCCCTGCTCCAGCTGCGCCTGGATCACGTCGCTGGTTTCGACCACCACCGACACGGCCACCTGCGGATGGCGGCGGCGGTACTCCACCAGCGCCGGCGCCAGCAGTTCGGGCACAGCACCCGGCACACTGCCCACGCGCAGGGCACCGCTCAGGCCCGAGCGCAGGGCCAGCATCTCCTCGCGGGCGGAGCCGAAGTCGCTGAGCACGCGGCGGGCATAGCGGATGAGGATGTCGCCATAGGGCGTGGGCTCCATGCCGCGCGCCAGGCGCTCGAAGAGCTTTTCGCCGAGTGAATCTTCCAGCTGCTGCAGCAGCTTGGTGGCGGCGGGCTGGCTGATGTTCATGGCCTCGGCCGCCCGGCCAAGGTGGCGATGGGCATCGAGCCGGGCCAGCAGCAGCAGTTGGCGCGGCCGCACGTGGAGCATCAGCGAGGCATCGGTCAGTCCGGAAGTCATATGCAAAAGTATATGGAGCTTCAGGCTTTTACGATTGGATCGCGAGGGAGAAGCTCCGTACGCTCGGGCTCATTACAAGCAGGAGACACCCGATGAAATTTCCCTCTCTCGCCCGCGCGGCGGGGCTGGCTGCTGCCGCCCTGCTGGCCGTGTCAGCGGCCGGTGCGCAGTCGAGCTACCCCGACAAGCCGATGCGCATCATGGTCGGCGCCTCTCCCGGCGGCGGCACCGACATCCTGGCGCGCGTGCTGGCCGACAAGTTCTCGCCCGCGCTCAAGCAAACCGTGGTGGTCGAGAACCGGCCCGGCGCGTCCAACACCATCGCCGGCGAACTCACGGCCCGCGCACCGGCCGATGGCGCCACGCTGCTGCTGGCCACCAACACGGCGCAGGCGGTGGCACCCCACATCCTCAAGCTCAAGTACGACCCGCTGAAAGACCTGCAGCCCGTGGGCCTGGTGGCCGTGATGCCCAACGTGCTGGTGGTGTCAGCCAGCTCGCCCTACAAGTCGGTGAAGGACCTGGTGACGGCCATGGCGGCCAAGCCCGGTGGCTTCAAGTACGCCTCGTCGGGCATCGGCAGCACGCAGCACGTGGGCGGCGAGGCCTTCAACCTGGCCACCGGCATGAAGTCGATCCACGTGCCCTACAAGGGCAGCTCGCAGGCACACATCGACATCATCGCGGGCGAGGTCGACATGATGTTCGACAGCACCTCCTCGGCCATGGGCCAGATCAAGGCCGGCAAGTTCCGCGCATTGGCCGTGAGCGCACCGCAGCGCTCGCCCGAACTGCCCGACGTGCCCACGCTGGCCGAGCAGGGCATCAAGGGCGCAGACGTGTCCACCTGGTACGGCCTCTATGTCACGGCCGGCACGCCGCGCCCCGCGGTCGAGCGGCTGAGCGCCGAGCTCACACGCACGCTGAAGCTGGCCGACGTGCAGACGCGCATCAAGGCGCTGGGCGGCGAGCCCGGCGCGCTCACCGGTGAACCCTTTGCGGCGATGAACAGGCAGGAGTTCGACCACTACGGCCAGCTCGTGCGCGACGCCAACATCAAGGCCGAATGAGCCGGCCCCTTCCCTTTTCATTCAACCTGCATCCGAGCCACACCATGTCCACCACTACCAAGACCTCGAGCGTGATCTCCGCCAAACCCCGCATCGTCGTTCTGCTGGGCGACCCCAGCGGCGTCGGTCCCGAAATGGCCGTGAAACTGCTGGCGCGCCAGCGCAACCTGGACGCCGCGCGCGTGCTGCTGATTGCCGACCCGATCGTGCTGGCCGCTGGCGAGTGCGCAGCGGGCGTGAAGCTGGACCCGCTGCAAGTCGAGAACCTCGATTCGCTGCGCTTCGAGGACGGCCGCCCCAGCCTGCTCACGCGCGACTGGATGGAGGGCCTTGAGCCGGTGCTGGGCGAATCGAACGAACAGTCCGGCCGAGCCTCGTTCGAGGCGCTGGAGCTGGCCACGCTGGCGGTGCGGCGCGGGCAGGCTGAAGGCATTCTCTTTGCGCCGCTCAACAAGCATTCGCTGCGCCTGGGCGGCCTCGTGCATGAAGACGAGCTGCGCTACATGCAGGAGCGCTTCGCGGTGACGGGCTTCGTCTGCGAGTTCAACCTCACAGGATCGCTCTGGACCTCGCGCGTGACCTCGCACATTCCGCTGAAGGACGTGGCAAGCCACATCACTGTGCAAGGTGTGAGCGACGCCGTGAAGATCATCGCGTCGGCGCTGCGTCGCGCGGGCGTGGTGCATCCGCGCATCGCGGTGACGGGGCTCAACCCGCATGCGGGCGACGGGGGCTCCATCGGCATGGAAGAAATCGAGATCATCGCGCCCGCTGTCGAGCAACTGCGCGCCGAAGGCTTTGATGCGCGCGGCCCGTTCTCGCCCGACACGGTGTTCATCGGCGCGCGGCGCGGCGACGTCGATGCAGTGGTGTCGATGTACCACGACCAGGGCCAGATCGCGATGAAGCTCATGGGCTTCGAACAGGGCGTGACGCTGCATGGCGGCCTGCCGGTGCCGGTGGCCACGTCGGCCAGCGGCAGTGCCTTCGACATCGCAGGCCAGGGCATCGCGAAGATCGAAGGGCTGCAGCAGGCCTTCGACCTGTGCGTGCGCATGGCGAGCGGCGCGCCTGCGCGCACGGCCGCTCAGGCAGTCGCTGCGTGAGTCTCTCGGCAGGGGCAAACAAAAAGGGCCGCTTGCGCGGCCCTTTTTAAAAACTCAGGCGGTCGGTGGTTCGCCGTAGCTGTTGGACTCGGGCTGCGTCGGCTGCACGTAGAAGTAGATCAGCACGAGGTTGACGAGCGGAATGAGCGCCAGCAGCAGAAACCAGCCGCTCTTGCCGATGTCATGCAGGCGGCGCGCTCCCACGGCCAGCGCGGGAAGCAGCAGGGCCAGGGCCGCGATGCCGTACACGAACCGATGGATCAGGCTTGCCACGATGAGAATGACCAGCTGTCCAAGTACGAACCACCAGAACTCCGAGCGCGAGGCGCGCCCGCTGAAATCCACGTACTTGTTCAGACAGGTCTTGACCGCTGTTTGAAAATTCATTGATCGACTCCTCTTGATTGGTCCCAGGGAAATTTCCCCGGGCCATCATATAGATGCGTCTTTCAACGGCAAACTCGGCTAGAAGCGATAGCCGGCCTGCAAACAAACGGGTTATGAATTGGCTTGCAAGCGGCCCAATTCAGCTGCTCAGCCGCTTCAGCAGGCCCGCGGTCGATGCATCGAGCCCCATGACATCGCCCGATGCGAGGCGCGGTTCGATGTCCTTTGCGAGCACCTTGCCGAGCTCCACGCCCCACTGATCGAAGCTGTTGATGCCCCACAGCGCGCCGCTGGTGAACACGCGGTGCTCGTACATCGCAAGGAAGGCACCCAGCGATTCGGGCGTGAGCTTCTCGAACACGAAGAAGGTGCTCGGCCGGTTGCCCGGAAAGTTCTTGTGGCCGCCCTCGTCGAGCTTGCCCACCATCAGCGCCTGCGCTTGCGCGAGCGCATTGGCCAGCAACTTGGGGTGATGGCCTTCGAGGTCGTGCGAGGCGTCGCGCACCGCCACGAACTCGAGCGGGATCACGTCGGTGCCCTGGTGCAGCATCTGGAAGTAGGCGTGCTGCCCGTTGGTGCCGGGCTCGCCCCACAGCACAGGCGAAGTGCCGAAGGCCACCGGCTTGCCGCTGGCATCGACCTGCTTGCCGTTGCTTTCCATCTCCAGCTGCTGCAGGTAGGCCGGCACGCGCTTCAGCGCGCTGTGGTACGGCGCGATGCTGCGGCTCGTGAACTTGTGGAAGTTGCGATACCAGACGTCGAGCAGGCCCAGCCGCACCGGCAGGTTCTGCGCGAGCGGCGCGGTGCGGAAGTGCTCGTCCATTGCGTGCGCGCCCGCCAGCAGCCGGCGGAAGCCGTCGGCGCCAATGGCCAGCGCAATCGGCAGGCCGATGGCCGACCACAGCGAATAGCGCCCGCCCACCCAATCCCAGAAGCCGAAGGTGGTGTCGATGCCGAACTTCTTCGCCGCTTCCACATTGGTGGTGAGCGCCGCGAAGTGGCCTGCGATGTCGGTGCCGCCCGATTGCTCGTACCAGCGCTTGGCAGAAAGCGCATTGGTCATCGTCTCGGCCGTGGTGAAGGTCTTCGAGGCAATGAGGAACAGCGTGTGCTCGGGCGCGAGGCCCTGCAGCACGCCCGCCAGCTCATGGCCGTCGACGTTCGAGACGAAGTGAAAGCGCTTGCCCGGCGCGGCGAACTCGGCCAGCGCCAGCACCGCCATCTGCGGGCCGAGGTCAGAGCCGCCGATGCCGATGTTGACCACGTCGGTGATCGTGTGGTCGGCGCGCACCTTCTCGGCATAGGCCAGCATCGCGTCGAGCGTGGCGTGCACTTCGCGCAGCTCGTGCGCGGTCTTCGGGCCGGTGGGCGCATCGGCCGGCGCGCGCAGCAGCGTGTGCAGCACGGCGCGGTCTTCGGTGTTGTTGATGTGCTCGCCGGCGAACATGGCGTCGCGGTGCGCCTCGAGGCCGCATTCGCGGGCCAGCGCGAGCAGCAGCTCTTCAGTGCGCGCGTCGATCAGGTTCTTCGACAGGTCGGCGAAGACATACGGCGCCTCCTGGCTGAAGCGCGCGAAGCGGCCTGCGTCGTCGACGAAGGCATGGCGCACGTCGAACTGGCGGCCCGCGATTTCGAAGCTGGACTGCAGTTGCGCCCAGGCCGGCGCGCGATCGCATCGAAGGGTCATGGCCATGTTTACTTGCCGCTTTCCTGCATGAGCTTTTCGAGCTTCACGGCATCGGCCGCAAAGGCGCGGATGCCTTCGGCGAGCTTCTCGGTGGCCATGGCGTCTTCGTTCAGCGCAAAGCGGAAGCCCGCCTCGTCGTAGCTGACCTTGGCGACGTCGCCGCCGGCTGCCGCCTTGGCGTCGAGCGCGTGCTGCAGCGGCTCGTTGCTAGCGGCCAGCTCGGCCAGCAGCTCGGGGCTGATGGTCAGCAGGTCGCAGCCGGCGAGCGCCTGGATCTGTCCCACATTGCGGAAGCTCGCGCCCATGACTTCGGTCTTGATGCCGTGCTGCTTGTAGTAGTTGAAGATTTCGCGCACCGACTTCACGCCGGGGTCGTTCGCGCCGGCGCTCGCGGCTTCGTCCCACTTGGCGCCGGCCGACTTCTTGTACCAGTCGTAGATGCGCCCCACGAAGGGCGAGATGAGCTGCACTCCCGCAGCGCCGCAGGCCACGGCCTGCGCGAACGAGAACAGCAGCGTGAGGTTGGTGCGAATGCCCTTCTGCTCCAGGGCACGCGCCGCCTCGATGCCTTCCCAGGTGGAGGCCACCTTGATGAGCAGGCGCTTTTCGGTGTCGATGCCTTCGGCCTTGTAGAGCGCCACGATGCGCTCGCCGCGCGCAATGGTTGCGGCGGTGTCGAAGGACAGGCGGGCGTCGACTTCAGTGGACACGCGGCCCGGGATGATCGAGAGGATTTCGGTGCCGAAGCGCACCAGCAGGCGGTCGATGACCTCGTCGAGCGGCTTGCCCGCGTGCTTCTTCACGGTCTCGTCGAGCAGCGGCCGGTATTCGGGCTTCTGCACGGCCTTGAGGATCAGCGAGGGATTGGTAGTCGCGTCCTGTGGCTTGGAAACGCTGAGCTGCTTGAAGTCACCGGTGTCGGCGACGACGGTGGTCCATTGGCGGAGGGCATCGAGTTGGTTCATGAAATCATTATCCAGTGCGGGTTGTGACAAGTCCTGCACGCAGTTGCGCGTCGGCCGATGTTTTCATGCGCACCGTAGCACGGGTTTTCACGCGGCTCCATCGGCCTGATGCCCGTGTGGTTGTCGCCGCTGTCCGGCCTCCCCGCCCTACATCGCCTGTGGTCCGTGGCTGACGGGCGCGTGCCCTGCCCTTGGCTAGCCTGTTTTACGCCGAATGTCTTCATCCCTCAGGAGTGCCTCATGACCCCTCGCACGCGCGCCGACGCCACCACCGGCCGGCCTTTCGACGACCGCCGCACCAGTAGTGCGATCGGCGCAATGGCCACGGCCTTCGTCGTGGGCGGCGTGGCCACCTGGTTCGCCATGGACGCGGCGCGCACCGCACGCGCCCGGCCGGCCGGCCCGGCCGACGGCGCACCGCTGATGCGCGCGCCGCTGCAGGTGGTGGCGCCGGTCGATCTGCAGCGCTATGCGGGCATCTGGCACGAGCAAGCCCGCCTGCCGAACCGCTTCCAGAAACAATGCGCCGGCCCCGTGGTCGCCGAGTACACCCCGCAGCCTGGGGGCACCGTGCAGGTGCTCAATCGCTGCGTGCGGGAAGACGGCAACTTCGACGAGGCCATCGGTGCTGCCCGCGTGGTGCCGGTGGCAGGCCAGCCAGGCGCGGGCCGCCTCCAGGTGCGCTTTGCGCCAGCGTGGCTCGGCTGGCTGCCGATGGTCTGGGGTGACTACTGGATCCTGAAGCTCGACCGCGACTATCAGGTTTCGCTGGTCGGCACGCCCGACCGCCAATACCTGTGGGTGCTATCGCGCGCGCCGCGCCTGGACGAGGCCGTGCTGCGCGCGGAGCTGGACTACGCCCGCAGCCTGGGGTTCGACACCGACAAGGTGGTGCTCACCGGCAGGTAGCGCTGCAGCTGCGACGGCAGCACGGCCGGCGCGGTGCAATGAATGGCGTGCCAGCCGAAGGCACGCGCCGCCTCCACGTTGGCAGCCGAATCGTCGATGAACACGGTCTGTGCCGGGTCGAGGCGGTAGCGCATCGCCAGCACTTCGTAGATCTCGCGCTCGGGCTTGAGGAACTTCACGTCACCCGAGAACACGCCACCGTCGAAGCGCTGCATGAATGTGTGCCGGCGCTCGATGGCGCGGGCGTACGGTGCGGGCATGTTCGACAGGTAGTACAGGCGCAGCGGCTGGCCGGCTTCGCGGTGGGCGATCAGCTGTTCGAGCATGTCGACCGTGACGCCGATCGGCTCCAGCCGCTCGCCCAGCCCTTCGAGCATGGCGTGAAGCGGCCCGGCCGGCAGCGACAGCCGCGCCGTCATGCGGGCGATGGCGTCGTCCAGCGTGCGGGTGCCGCAGTCGAAACCCGTCCAGTCGTCGTGATGAAAAAGCGCCCTGCCCAGGGCCGCCGCAGCGGCTTCAGTGGGTGCGTGTTGGGCGAGATGGGCCTGTACCAGCCGTGTGGGCTCCCATGCGAACAGCACGGCGCCCAAGTCGAAAACCACGTTCATGGCGCCATTGTTTCATGCGCCGGGCACCACGCTCACGCCATGGGCTCCCAGGGACAGCGTGGCCTGCGCGCCGGCAGCCAGCGGGCGGGACAGGTCGGTCGACACCACGAAGACCGGCCCCAGGGTGGTGTCGAAGCCGTATTCGTAGAAGCTGCCGAGGTAGGCGGCCTTGCGCAGCGTGGCCGGAAGGCCGTCCGCCGCGCCAATGGCGCCGATCTGCCAGGCTTCGGGCCGCACCGCCACCTTCACCGTGCCGGGCGCCACCGCATAGCGCGGCTGCAGGCGCAGCGGGCCGAGCGCCACGCTGCCGTCGGCTTGCGCCGTGGCGGGAAACACCATCGCCTCGCCCATGAAGCCGGCGACGAACTCGCTCTCCGGTCGCCCGTAGAGTTGCTCGGGCGTGCCGCGCTGGGCAATCACGCCGTGGTCCATCACGATGATCTGGTCGCTCACGGCCAGCGCCTCGCTCTGGTCGTGCGTGACGTAGGCCACCGTGAGCTTCAGCCGCTGCTGCAGCGCGCGGATCTCCTCGCGCATCTCGCGGCGCAGCCGGGCGTCGAGGTTCGACAGCGGCTCGTCGAACAGCAGCACCGCCGGTTCGAGCACCAGCGCGCGCGCCAGCGCCACGCGCTGCTGCTGGCCGCCCGAAAGCTCGCTGGGCAGGCGCTCGTCGAAGCCGACCAGGCCCACGCCTCGCAGCGCCTCGCGTGCCCGCGACGTGGCCTCGTCCTTCTTCACGCCGCTCATGCGCAGGCCGTAGCTCACGTTCTCGATCACGTTCATGTGCGGGAACAGCGCGTAGCTCTGGAACATCATGCTGACGTTGCGCTCGGCCGGGCCGAGCGTGGTGACGTCGCGCCCGCCCATGAAGATCGAGCCCGAGGTCGGCGATTCGAGCCCCGCGATCATCCGCAGCGTGGTCGTCTTGCCGCAGCCCGAGGGCCCGAGGATGGTGGTGAGCGTGCCCACCGGTACTTCGAAGCTGATGCCCTTGACGGCCAGCGGCGCGTTCTTGTCGGCGCCGTAGCGCTTGGTGACGTTGCGGAATTCGATGCCGTTGCTCATGTCTGGTTCTCTCGTTTCAATGCACGGGCGCGGGCACAACCGGCACACCCGCCTTGCGCCGCCCAAGCTTGCGCTCCCCGACCACCCACTGCACCAGCGCAATGGCCAGCGACATCAGGATCATGAGCACCGTGCAGTACGCCAGCGCGATGCCGTAGTCGCCGTTGCCGACGCGGCCGATGATGTAGGTGGTGGCCAGCTCGTTCTCCGCCGTGACCAGGAAGATCACCGCGCTCACCGTCGTCATGGCACGCACGAAGCTGTAGACCAGCGCGGCCACCAGCGCGGGTTTGAGCAGCGGCAGCACCACCTTGAAGAGCGTCTGCGAGGTCGAGGCGCGCAGCACCAGCGAGGCCTCGTCGAGCGAGCGGTCCAGCTGCTTGAAGGCGGCCGTGCCAGCCCGCACGCCCACCGGCAGGTTCCGGAACATGAAGCACAGCACGATGATGAGCCCCGTGCCCGTGAGCTCGAAAGGCGGCACGTTGAAAGCCAGGATGTAGCTCACGCCCAGCACCGTGCCCGGAATGGCAAAGGCCAGCAGCGCACCGAACTCAAACAGCCCCTGCCCCCTGAACTCGTTGCGCGCCAGCAGCCACGCAATCAGCAGGCCCAGCGCCGCGGTAATGGGCGCCGAGATGCCCGCCAGCTTGAGTGTGGTGATCAGCGAGTTCCACGCCGTGCCAGCCCACACCAACCCGAACTGCCCCCACTCGAGCGCAAACGCGTTCTTGAAGTGGTTCAGCGTGAAGCTGTAGTCGCGTCCCCAGGTCTGCACGAAGCCGCCCGCGAAGGCGAACAGGTACACCACGGCGGTAAACGCGATCCACGGCAAGGCAATGCAGTAGATGGTGCGGCGCACGCCGTCGGGCAGCGCCATCGCGATGCCGGCGTCGCCCTTGCCGCTCACGGTGGTGTAGTTCTGCTTGCCCAGCACGCCGCGCTGCAGCGCGAATACGCCGAGCGCGAACAGCGTGAGCACCCAGGCCAGCGAGGCCGCACGGCCCTGGTCATACTGCGCGCCGACGATGGCAAAGAAGATATCGGTCGACAGCACCGAGAACTGCCCGCCCACCACCACCGGGTTGCCGAAGTCGGCAATGCTCTCGATGAAACCCACCAGGAAGGCGTTGGCCAGCCCCGGCTTCAAGAGCGGCAGCGTGATGGTGAAGAAGGTGCGCCGGCGGTCGGCGCGCAGCATCTGCGCGGCTTCCTCGAGGCTGGGCGCAATGCCCTGCACCACGCCGCGCATGATCATGAAGGCGATGGGCGTGAACGCGAACAGCTGCGCCACCAGCACGCCCGGCATGCCGTAGAACCAGCGCGTGGGCTCGATGCCGAACACGTTCTCCAGCACCTGGTTGACGATGCCGGCGCGGCCGAACAGCAAGATGAGCCCGAGGCCCACCACGAAGGGCGGCGTGATGATCGGCAGCAACGCCAGCACCCGCAGCGCGCCCTGCCCGCGCTTGCTGCCGCGCTCGGCCATCAGCGCCATCAGCGTGCCGAGGAAGGTGGTGCCGGCAGCCGTGAGCAGGGCCAGCACCAGCGTGTTCCACGCCACGCCGCAGCGCACGCCGCCGGAGAGGCAGCCAAGGCCCCAGATGCGCTCGGTGAACACGCGCGCGACGAACGCGGTGATCGACCACTGCCCGTCCTCATTGAAGAACGCACCGGACAACGCCTTGCTCACCGGATAGGCAATGAACAGCGCCATCAGCACGCCGCAGCCGATGACCGCGGCGGACACGAACAGGTCGCCCTTGAAGAGACCCAGCCGCGCAATGCCGAAGGCCGCCAGCAGCACCAGCGCGGTGAGCGCCACGAAGCCGCCCGCGCCGATGCCGAACTGGTTGATGGCCAGCTCGCCGAACTGCGCGTTGAGCGCCGCAAAGCTCCAGCCCCGCGCGCCGATGGCAAAGCCCGTGACGGCAAGCCCGATGGCACCGATCGCGCCGCCCGCCAGCAACCAGCGCCCTTGTGCCCGCCCCGCCGGCAGCCACGCGCCCACGGCGCACATCACCAGCCCCGCAAGGCCGATGAAGAGCCAGCTGCGGCCCTGCGTAGCCGCCTGCATCAGGCCGTTGGCGCCCTCCGCCTGGCCGAAGACCTGCGGAACGGCTTCGTACCAGGTGGCATCCTGAATCGCATACCAAGGCAGCAGCAGGTACGCCGCAAGGCCCAGCGCGACCCACGCCCAGATCCAGCGCCGCGAGCGCCGGATGGCAGCCAGCGACGCCGGATTGACCGGCGCGCTTTCAGCGACTGAACGCGCTTCCACTTAACGCGGCAGCGAATTGACGTCTTTTTCCCAGCGCGCAATCAGGCGGCGGCGCTCGACGCTGGCGCCGTACTTGGCGTAGTCGTAGTTGATGAACTTGATCTTCTTGAAATCGGGAATGCGCGGGTCGAGCTTGGCGTTGATGTTGCTCGGCAGCTGGAACTGCTTGTTGGCAGCGCCCAGCTCCTGCGCAGCGGGCGTCAGTGCCCATTCGTAGAACTTCTTGGCGGCATCGAGGTTGCGCGCGCCCTTGATGATGCTCATGGAGCCGATCTCGGCGCCGGTGCCGTCGCTCGGCGTGATGGTCTCGACCGGAAAGCCCTGCATCTTCTCGCCGGGGCCGTCATGCACGAAGCTGATGGAGATGGCGGTTTCGCCGCGTGCCACCGCCTTGATCGGGCCGGTACCCGAGCGGGTGTACTGGCCCACGTTCTTGTGCAGCGCCTTGAGGTAGTCGAAGGCCTTGTCCTCGCCCATCATCTGAACCAGCGTGGCGATCATGGTGTAGGCCGTGCCGCTCGATGCGGGGTTGGCCACCTGGATGTCGCCCTTGTACTCGGGCTTGAGCAGGTCGGCCCAGGTCTTGGGCACCGGCAGCTTCTTCTTGGCCAGCAGCTCGGGGTTGTAGCCGAAGCCCAGCGGGCCCGAATAGATGCCGACCGTCTTGTAGCCCGACTGCTTGGCCTGCTGCTGGGCCCAGGGGTGCAGCTGCGACAGCGTGGGCGACTTGTATTCGAGCGTGAGCCCCTGCTCGGCCGCCTGCAGGTGCGGATCGCCGGTGCCACCGAACCAGATGTCGGTCTTGGGGTTGTCCTTCTCGGCAATCAGCTGGGCCAGCGCTTCGCCCGAGCCCTTGAGCGCCATGTTGATGCGCACGCCGGTGGTACGGGCATAGACGGTGGAGATCACGTTGCACCATTCGGCCTGCACCGAGCAGATCACGTTGACGGTCTGGGCCGACGCGGCGGCCGACAGGCCGAGCAGCGCGGCTGCGGTGAGAATCTTGCTCTTCATTGGGTCTCTCCACCTCTGTGCAATAAAAAAAGGCCTCGCGGCCATGGGGCAGCGTAGCTTTAGTACAGGTCTCTTGAATCGGTACAAGTACCATCGCGACTGGCGCATGTCGCATCAGCGACGCATGCAGCCTGCCTCGGCACTCAGACAAAGGAAAGTTTTCTCATCATGAGCTTCGATCTCGTTCTGTTCGGCGGTACTGGCGATCTCGCGTGGCGCAAGCTGATGCCCGCGCTGTTCCAGGCATTCCGGCACGGCAGCCTGCCACCTGACGGCCGCATCGTCGGCGTGGCGCGGGACGACCTGTCGGACGACCAGTACCGGGAGCTGATCCAGTCGCGCTTCAAGGCGGTCGAAGGCGCCAAGCGGCCCTCGCCCGAGGAGTTCGAGAAGTTCGCCTCCATGCTGCACTACCTGCGCATGGACCTCTCGAAGCCCGACGACTATGCCCGCCTGGCGAGCCTGCTCAACCAGCGCGACGCCAAGACGGTAGTGATGTACGTGGCCACGGCGCCCGCGCTCTTCACCCAGGTGGTCGAGCAGATCGCGGCGGCCGGGCTCAATGGCTCCAGGACCCGCATCGTGCTGGAGAAGCCACTGGGCCATGACCTGGCTTCCAACCGCGCCATCAACTCCGCCGTTGGCAAGGTGCTCGAAGAAAAGCAGGTCTTTCGCATCGACCACTACCTCGGCAAGCCTTCGGTGCAGAACCTGTTCGCCATGCGCTTCGGCAATGCGCTGTTCGAGCCCATCTGGCGCCGCGAGCACATCTCCAACATCCAGATCACCATCGCCGAAGACCTGGGCGTGGAAAAGCGCGGCGCCTTCTACGACCAGACCGGCGCACTGCGCGACATGGTGCAGAACCACGCGCTGCAGCTGCTGTGCGCCGTGGCCATGGAGCCGCCGATCAACTCGCACGCCGACGCCATCCGCGACGAAAAACTCAAGGTGCTGCGCGCCCTCAAGCCCTGGACGCCGGAGAGCCTGGGCCTGCACACGGTGCGCGGCCAGTACACGGCCGGCACGGCCTACGGCGAGCGGGTGCAGGGCTACCGCGACGAGCCGGGCGTGAACCCCGACAGCCGCACCGAAACCTTCGTGGCGCTGCGCACCGAAATCGCCAACTGGCGCTGGGCCGGCGTGCCCTTCTACATCCGCACCGGCAAGCGGCTGGCCTCGCGCGACGCGCGCATCGAGGTCAACTTCAGGCCCACGCCGCATGCGATTTATCGCGCGCCGGCAGGCAACGTCAACAAGCTGGTGATCAACCTGCAGCCCAAGGACGGATTGGAGCTGCACATGCTCGCTCAGGCCCAGGACAACCGCCAGCGCACCAACGGCAACCAGAGCGCGGCCGCGCAGCTGGCGCCGGTGCAGCTCGACCTCGACTTCGACAAGCGCTTCGGCGCCGAACGCGTGGGCGCCTATGAGCGCCTGCTGCTCGACGTGATCGACGGCCGCCTGAACCTGTTCGTGCGCAGCGACGAGCAGGAAGAAGCATGGCGCTGGGTCGAGCCGCTGATCGACAGCTGGGAATCGGACGGCGGCCCGCGCCCCTATGCGGCCGGCACATGGGGCCCGAGCGCGTCGAGCGCGATGATTGCGCGCGACGGCTTCGCCTGGGGCGAAGAGCAGTAACGCCCGCGCCGGTCGCGCTCAGCCGAACTGCAGGCAACGCATGCTGAGCGTGCCCGACTGGAATCCCTCGTAGACCGTCTTCGCGCGCTCGCCGCTCCCGGCTGCGCCGAGCGCGTAGAGAAACGGGTAGTAATGGTCAGGCATCGCCACGGCAGTCGATGCGCCTTCCAGCTTCGCGTAGTCGACCAATGCGCGGTCGTCGCGGCCCGCCAGCGCGGACTTCACCGCATCGTCGAACGACTGTGCCCATGGACGGCTGGCGCTGGGCCCGTCGGGCGTTCCGCGGTCGGTGGCGCGCAGGTTGTGCACCACGTTGCCGCTGCCCATCACCAGCACGCCCTTGTCGCGCAGCGCGGCAAGGTCACGGCCCACCGCGTAGTGGAAAGCGGCCGGCTTGTCGTAGTCGATGCTGAGCTGGAACACGGGAATGTCGGCCTTGGGGTACAGGTGCTTCAGTACCGACCATGTGCCGTGGTCGAGGCCCCATTGCTCGGTGGCGATGACCGGCGTCTGCTTCACCACGCCGACGGTCTCCTGGGCAAGTGCGGGGTGGCCCGGTGCCGGGTACTCGATGTCGAACAGCGCCTGCGGAAAGCCACCGAAATCGTGGATCGTCTTAGGCCTCGTCTGCATGCCGACGCCGGTGGCGCCGCGGCTGAGCCAGTGCGCCGACACGCTGAGGATGGCCGAGGGCCGGGGCAGTTCACGGCCCCATGCCGACAGCCGGCGCGTGAAGGCGTTGTCGCTGATGGCGTTCATCGGCGAGCCATGGCCGATGAAGATCACCGGCATGCGGCGAGAAGCTCCACCAGCAGGTGCGTCGGCAGCTTGCACACTGCAAGCCAGCGAGGCCAGCACCGCGGTCGCGCCAAGGGCGGTGCCCATCAAGAAGCCGCGGCGGCCCAGTTCGGAGGTTGCAAGCGTTGTCGTCATTGGCATGGCGGCACTCTGCAACAGTTTTCGGCGCAAGGCGGTGCCTTTGCGCACACTTTTTTCGAAGATCGATGGTTCCGCCCTACTTCCTCGCGAGCACGGGCGCCTCACGCAGCGGCGCTCCCTTGACCACGAGTTGCACCACCACCGCGACCACGATGTTCAGCACCAGCGCCGCCAGCCCGGTGTAGAGCGTGTAGCTGCCATCGCCGATCACGAAGGTGTGGACCGGCTTGATGCCGTCCGAGAACGCCAGCCAGCTACCGCCGAGCAGCCCCACAGCCCAGCCCGCCAACAGCGCCGGTGCACGGAACCAGCCGAAGAACAGGCCGAACACCACGGCGGGGAAGGTCTGCAGGATCCACAGCCCACCCAGCAACTGCAGGTCGAGCGCGAACTGGGTCGGCAGGAACAGGATGAACACCAGCGCCCCCAGCTTGACCACCAGCGACACGATCTTCGCGACCTTGGCTTCGCCCGCCGGCGTGACGTCGGGCCGCACGTAGGCCTTCCAGAAATTGCGCGTGAACAGGTTGGCCGCACCGATCGACATCACCGCCGCCGGCACCAGCGCGCCAATGGCGATGGCCGCGAACGCAAAGCCCGCGAACCACGACGGAAACAGCGCATTGAAGAGCGCCGGCACCACGTCGTTATTGCTCTTCACCGTGAGGTGGGCCGCATAGGCCATGTAGCCCAGCAGCGCGATGAGCCCCAGCAGCACCGTGTACGCCGGCAGGAAGACGGCGTTCTTGCGGATGGTGTTGGCACTCTTGGCCGCGAAGATGCCGGTGAGCGTGTGCGGATACATGAAGGCCGCAAGCGCCGAGCCCAGCGCCAGGCTCGCATACGGCAGGTACTGCGCCGGCTTGAGCGTGAGCCCGGTCGCGCCGCCCTTGGCCGCAAAGGCATCGCCGGCCGCGTGGAACACACTGCCGTAGCCGCCAAGCTTCATCGGCACCAGCACCACCGCCACCAGCACCACGATGTAGATCATCAGGTCCTTCACGAAGGCAATGAGCGCCGGCGCGCGCAGCCCCGCCGAGTAGGTGTAGAGCGCCAGGATCACGAAGGCCGCCGCCAGCGGCAGCTCGCCCGTGAGTCCCAGCGCCTTGATGACGACCTCCATGCCGACCAGCTGCAGCGCGATGTAGGGCATGGTCGCGACCACGCCGGTCACGGCAATGGCCAGCTCCAGCGCACGCGAGCCGTAGCGCCCGTACACCACGTCGGCGGCAGTCACGTGCCCGGCCTTGTGTGCCGCATGCCAGAGCTTCGGCATGATGATGAAGACGATCGGGTACACGAGGATGGTGTACGGCAGCGCGAAGAAGCCGTAGGCGCCCACGGCGTACACCAGCGCCGGCACGGCAATTACCGTGTAGGCGGTGTAGAAGTCGCCGCCCACCAGGAACCAGGTGATCCAGGTGCCGAAGTTGCGCCCGCCAAGGCCCCATTCGTCGAGGTGCGCGCCCTTGCCCTTGGCGCCACCGCTCTGCCAGCGCGAGGCCCAGAAGCCCATCACCGTGACCAGCACGAAGAAGAAGACAAAGACCGACAGCGCGGTCCAGTTGATCTGGCCGTCCATCATTCGTCTCCCTCTTCAAACCCGCTGCGGTAGACGATCCAGATCAGCAGCGCGGTGACAGGCACCCACAGCAGCTGGTACCAGTAGAAGAAGGGAAAGCCGAACAGCTCCGGCAAGGGGCTGTTGTAGAACGGCAGCCACAGAAGCCCGATGAAGGGCAACAAGAGCAAGGCCCACATGTGCTGTTCTCCTTGGTGTGATTTTTACGAAAGCACCAAGGGGTTATAGACCTGAAGCCGAACACGCGGCGCCGACCCGGATTAAGCGGCCGTGCTAGATGCGGCCCTCTTCTGCCGCATGGCAGGCCACCTGCACGCCCTTGATGCTCAGCAGCTTCGGCCGCTCCGCCGAGCAGCGCGCATTGGCATGCGGGCAGCGCGGATGAAAGGCGCAACCCGTGGGCGGGTTCAGCGGGTTCGGCACCTCGCCCTGCACTGGCGTGCGCGAGCGGCCCGTGTGCTTCATCTGCGGAATGGCATCGAGCAGCATGCGGGTGTATGGGTGCTGCGGCTCCGAGAACAGCTTCTGCTTGTCGGCCACCTCGACCAGCCGGCCCAGGTACATCACGCCGACCTGGTCAGCCACGTGGCGCACCACGGCCAGGTTGTGCGAGATGAAGAGATAGGTCAGGCCCTGCTCGCGCTGCAGGTCCTTCATGATGTTGAGCACCTGCGCCTGCACGCTCACGTCGAGCGCCGAGGTGGGCTCGTCGCACACCAGGAACTCGGGCTGCGTGGCGAGCGCGCGCGCAATCGAGATGCGCTGGCGCTGGCCGCCCGAGAACTGGTGCGGATACTTGCTCATGTCCAGCGGCGAGAGGCCGACCGACTTGAGCAGCTCGCCCACGCGCTCGCGCAGCGCGGCCTTGTCGCTCAGGATGTCGTGCTCGCGCAGCGGCTCGCCGATGATGTCCTCGACGATCCAGCGCGGGTTGAGGCTCGCGTAGGGGTCCTGGAAGATCATCTGGATGCGGCGGCGCAGCTTGCGTCCCTCGGGGGTCTTGAACGCGGCGTGCGCGTCCTGTCCGTCGAACTGCAGGCCGCCGCGCGTGGGCGCGTAGAGGCCCACCAGCAGGCGCGCCACGGTGCTCTTGCCGCAACCCGATTCGCCCACCAGCGCCAGCGTCTTGCCGCGCTCGATAGAAAAGCTCACGCCGTCCACCGCATGCAGCAGCACGCGCGGTTTGCGTTCGAGCACGCGGTTGAGCCAGGGCGGCGAGACGTCGAAGGTGCGCGCGAGGTCGTGTGCGACAACGAGGGGTTCGCTCATCGTGTCACCTCCACGATGGGTTCGGCTGCTTCAGGCGTGGCGCGTTCACCGGCCGCCAGTGCGTCGTGGTGCCGTGCCGCAATCTCGGCCTGGCCGGCATGCGGATCGGCGGCATCGTGCAGCCAGCAGGCGGCGCGCGTGGCGCCAGCATGCATGAGCTCGGGCCGCTCGGTGAGGCAGCGCGCAAAGGTGCGCGGGCAGCGCGGGTTGTAGGCGCAGCCCGTGGGAATGGCGTTGAGCCGTGGCATCGCGCCGTCGATCTGGTTGAGCCGCTCGCGGTCGCTCGTCATGTCGGGAATCGATGCCATCAGGCCCGAGGTGTAGGGGTGCGCGGGCTGGTGGATCACTTCGTGCACCGGGCCGATCTCGGCGATGCGGCCCGCATACATCACGGCCACGCGGTCGCAGGTTTCAGCGATCACGCCCATGTCGTGCGTGATCAGCATCACCGCCGCGCCGCGGTCTTTGCAGATCTGCTTGAGCAACTGGATGATCTGCGCCTGGATCGACACGTCGAGCGCGGTGGTCGGCTCGTCGGCCACGATGAGCTTTGGCTCGGCCGCAAGCGCCAATGCGATCACCACGCGCTGCCGCATCCCGCCCGAGAACTGGTGCGGGAAGTGATCGATGCGCTGCTCGGCGGCGGGAATTCCGGTGTCCTGCAGCAGGCTGATGGCGCGCTTGCGCGCTTCGCTTTCAGTCACGGGCAGGTGGGCGCGGATGGTCTCTGTCAGCTGCCGGCCCACGGTGTAGAGCGGGTTCAGCGAGGTCAGCGGGTCTTGAAAAATCGCGCCGATCTTGCGGCCGCGAATGGGCCGCATCGCATCGAAGCCGAGGTTGTCGATGCGCTGGCCCTCCAGCAGGATCTCGCCGCCGGCCACGCGGCCCGGCGGTTCGAGCAAGCCGATGATGGCCGCACCCGTGAGCGACTTGCCGGCGCCCGATTCGCCCACCACGCCGAGGATTTCGCCGGGCGCGATGTCGAATGAAATGCGGTCGAGCGCGCGCAGCGTGCCGCGGCGGTGCGGAAATTCGACGACGAGGTCTTTGACCTGGAGCAGCGTCATGGTGGCGTTCTCCTAATCTTTCTTCTCTTCAGCGCAGACGCGGATTGAGCGCGTCGCGCAGCCAGTCGCCGAGCAGGTTCACGCTGAGTGCGATCAGCACCAGCATCAGGCCCGGAAACACCGTGATCCACCATTCGCCCGAAAACAGGTACTGGTTGCCGATGCTGATGAGCGTGCCCAGCGAAGGCGAAGTCGGCGGCACGCCCACGCCGAGAAACGACAGCGTGGCCTCGGTGATGATCGCGGTCGCCACCTGGATCGTGGCCAGCACCATCACCGGCCCCATCACATTGGGTAGCACGTGGCGCAACATGATGCGCATCGGCGCCACGCCGGTGACGCGCGCGGCCTGCACGTATTCCTTGTTGCGCTCCACCAGCGTGGAGCCGCGCACCGTGCGCGCGTACTGCACCCAGCCGGTCAGCGAGATGGAAATGATCAGCACGCCGAAGGCCAGCGACTCGTGCGCGCCGGGAAAGAGCGCGCGGCCGACGCCGGCAATGAGCAGTGCCACCAGGATGGGCGGAAACGACAGCATCACGTCGCACACGCGCATGAGGAACGAGTCGAGCCAGCCGCCGAAGAAGCCGGCGAGCAGGCCCAGCACCACGCCGACCGCCACCGACAGCACCACCGACACCAGGCCGACGATCAGCGAGATGCGTGCGCCGTAGATGACGGCCGAGAGAATGTCGCGGCCCTGGTCATCGGTGCCCAGCAGGTACTTGGCCGAACCTTCGGCGCTCCATGCGGGCGGCAGGCGCGCGTCGCTGAGCTCGAGGGTGGCGAGGTCGAAGGGGTTGTGCGGCGACACCCATCCGGCGAACACCGCGCAGACCACGCAGACCAGCGCGATCAGCGCCGCGCCAATGGCCACGGGCGATGTGCGAAAGCTGTAGCCGACATCGCTGTCGAGCCAACGGGCGAGTGTTTTTTTCATCGTGAGGCAAAAGGAATGGGCCCGCAAGAAGCGGGCCCATGGTCAGGCCGCCTTGCGGGCGGCCGGCGGGATCACGGCTTGATGCTCATCCACTTGAAGTACATGAAGTTGTCGGCCAGTTGCACCAGCTCGACCTTCTTGCTCACGCCCCAGGCCAGCGACTGCTGATGCAGCGGCAGGTGGCCGATGTCGTCGGCGTGCATCTTGAACGCCTCCTTGATCAGCTCGTTGCGCTTGGCCTTGTCGCTCTCGGACTGGATCTTCTTGGTCAGCTCGTCGAGCTTGGGGTTGCAGTACGCACCCAGGTTGAACTGGCCGGTGCCCTTGTCGTCGGGGCAGGAGGTGAGCGAGCTCAGCGCGTTGTGCGAGTCGTAGGTGGTCGGGGTCCAGCCCAGCATGTAGAAGCTGGTGTCGCGGCGCAGCACCTTCGGGAAGTAGGTGCCCTTGGTCTCGGCCACGAGGTTGATCTTGACGCCGATCTTCGCGAGGTTGGAGGCAACGCTCTGGCAGATCTGGCCGTCGTTCACGTAGCGGTCGTTCGGGCAGTTCAGCGACACCTCGAAGCCGTTCGGGTAGCCGGCTTCGGTCAGCAGCTTCTTGGCCGCCTCGACGTCGTAGGGCAAGCGCTTGTCCTGGTCGGCGCTCCAGCCGTTGATGCCAGGGCCGACCAGCAGGCCGGTGGGCTTGGAGGCGCCGCGCATCACGGTCTTCTGGATGCCGACGATGTCGATGGCCTGGTAGAAGGCCTGGCGAACGCGCTTGTCCTTGAACGGGTTCTTACCCTTGATGTTCGAGTACTGCAGCTCGTCGCGCTTCTGGTCCATGCCCAGGAAGATGGTGCGCATCTCGGGGCCGGTGATCACGCGTGCGTTGGGCGCGGCGTTGATGCGGGCGATGTCCTGCACCGGCACGGGCTCCATCACGTCGACTTCGCCAGAGACCAATGCGGCCACGCGGGTGGCTGGGTTGGCGATGGGCGTGAAGATGATCTCTTGCGCGTTGCCGTCGATCTTGCCCCAGTAGGTGCCGTTGCGCGTGAACACGGTGCGCACGTTGGGCTGGCGTTCGCGCACGCGGAACGGGCCGGTGCCGTTGGCCTTGAACGAGGCGGTGTTCTCGATGCCCTTGCGGCGGTCCACCGGCTTGGTGGCCTGGTTTTCCTCGCACCACTTCTTGCTCATGATCATGGTGAGCGAGATCACGTCGGGCAGGATGGGGAAGGGGCCGTTGGTTTCGATCTCGACTGCGAGGTCGCCAACCTTGCGCACGGCCTTGATGTCGCTCAGCGTGGCGCGCAAGTCGGAGCCGTCGCCCTGGGCGCGCGCAAAGCTGAACACCACGTCGTCGGCGGAGAACGGGGTGCCGTCATGGAAGGTCACGCCCTTGCGCAGTTCGAAGCGCCAGACGTTCGGCGAGGTCTGCTTCCAGCTGGTGGCCAGCAGCGGTGCAAGGCTCAGGTCCTTGTTGCGGCCCACGAGGGTTTCATAGACGTTGGCGGTCACGCTCAGCTGCAGCGATTCGTTGAGCGAGTGCGGGTCCAGCGATAGCGCGTCCCCCTGGTTCGCGATGCGAATGGTCTGCGCGCCGGCGACCATGCTGACAGCGCTCAGGGCGCACAAAACGGCGGCCGCAGCCACACTTTTCCTGAAACTCATGGGAACACTCCTCGGGTTGAAATCAAACACATCACGTCGCCGCGGTAGCGGCGGCTTTCCCTGGCTGCGCACCGCGGGTAACGGCAAGCGGCATGCCCTGCTCGATCAGGCCGGCATGCAGCGCGGCGCCGAGCGGCAGGATCTCGTCATTGAAGTCGTAGCGGCTGTTGTGCAGGTAGGCGCCGTCGCGCACGTCCTGGCCGATGCGCAAGTAGGCGCCGGCTTTCTTCTGCAACATGAAAGAGAAATCTTCGGCGCCCATGCTGGGCTCCATGCTTCGCTCGACATTCTTCGCGCCGACCAGCGACTCGGCCACGTCGGCCGCGAACATGGCCTCGGGCGCGGTGTTGATGGTGGCGGGGTAGATGCGCTCGTACTTGATGCTGGCGCTGGCGCCGAAGCCCGAGGCAATGGCCGCGCACAGCTCGTTCAGCCGCTGCTCGATCTGCGCCTGCACGCGCGCGCTGAAGGTGCGCACGGTGCCGACCAGCGTGGCCTCGCCCGGCACCACGCTCATCGCGCCGAGATCGCCGGCCTGCATCGCGCAGATGCTGATGACGGCCGCATCGATCGGGCGCACGTTGCGCGAGACGATGGTTTGCGCCGCCGTGATGATGTGCGCCGCGACGATCACGGGGTCGACGGTCTGGTAGGCGTGCGCGCCGTGGCCGCCCTTGCCCTTGATGCTGATGGTGATGCGGTCGGCCGCGGCCATCATCGCGCCGCGGTTGATGCCGACGGTGCCGGCCGGCATGGCGGGCCAGTTGTGCATCGCGTAGACGGCGTTGACCGGGAAGCGGTCGAACAGGCCGTCCTCGATCATCACGCGCGCGCCGGCGAAGCCTTCTTCGCCGGGCTGGAAGATGAGCACGGCGGTGCCGTCGAAGTCGCGCGTCTCGGCCAGGTAGCGCGCGGCGCCGACCAGCATGGCGGTGTGGCCGTCGTGGCCGCAGCCGTGCATGAGGCCCTCGCTGGCGGAGCGCCAGCCGAAGTCGTTGTCTTCGCGCATGGGCAGCGCGTCCATGTCGGCACGCAGGCCGATCATGCGGCCGCTGGCCGTCGAGCGGCCGCGGATGATGCCGACCACGCCGGTCTTGCCGATGCCTTCGTGGATTTCGTCGACACCGCAGGCGCGCAGGGCCTCGCGCACGCGGCCGGAGGTGTAGACCTCTTCGAAGCCGAGCTCGGGGTGCGCGTGCAGGTCGCGGCGGAAAGCCGTGATCTCGGGATAGAAGTTCGCGATGTGCGCGAACGCGCGGCCGGAGGCCTTCAGGCGCGGGGCCTCTGCTGTCGCTGCCATCATGTCAGTGCCCTCCCGCCTTGCCGACGCGCAATCGCGGATCGACCACGAAATACAGCAGGTCGACCACGAGGTTGATCACCACGAAGATCAGGGCAATGAGGCACAGGTAGGCCGCCATCACCGGAATGTCGGCGAAGGTCACGGCCTGGATGAACAGCAGGCCCATGCCGGGCCACTGGAACACCGACTCGGTGATGATCGCGAAGGCAATCAGGCCGCCGAGCTGCAGGCCGGTGATGGTCATCACGGGCACCAGCGTGTTCTTGAGCGCGTGGCCGAAGTGGATGGCGCGGTTCGTCAGGCCCCGTGCACGCGCGAACTTGATGTAGTCGGTGCGCAGCACCTCGAGCATCTCGGCGCGCACCAGCCGCATGATCAGCGTGAGCTGGAAGATCGCCAGCGTCACCGCCGGCAACACGATGTGCTGCCAGCCGTCGGCGCTGAAGAGGCCGCTGGTCCACCAGCCGAGCTTCACTGTCTCGCCGCGGCCGAAGCTCGGGAACCACCCCAGCGTGACCGCGAAGACGAGGATCAGCAGGATGCCGATCAGGAAGGTGGGCAAGGACACGCCGAGCAGCGACACGGTCATGAACACCTGGCTCATGAAAGTGCCGCGGCGCAGCGCGGTGTAGACGCCCATCGGAATGCCAACGAACAGCGCCAGCACGGCCGCGACGAGCGCGAGTTCGAGCGTGGCGGGGAAGCGCTCGCCGATGAGGCGCGACACCTTTGCACCCTGGCGCAGGCTCAGGCCGAACTCGCCTTGTGCAGCATTGACGAGGAAGTGCCAGAACTGCACGAAGAAGGGCTGATCGAGCCCCAATGCGGCGCGCAGCTCGCGGATCTGCTCAGGCTTGGCGTCTTGCCCCAGCAGGAACACGACGGGGTCGCCGACGTATTGGAATAGGAGGAAGGCGATGAACGCGACCGCGATCATCACGATCACGGCCTGGATCAGGCGGCGCAGTACAAAGGCAATCATTCATCGAGCGGAGTGAACGGGGCATGCTAGCAGTGCAAGGTGCGTGCCCGCACGGTGGTTCCCCGGGGGTGCGCCTCGTGATTTCCCCAAGGATGCCCAGACGAAAAAAAGCCACTCGACTTTCGTCGAGTGGCTTTCGAGCTTTTGATTCGAAGCTGGCTTACGCCAGCGTCAAATTAGAAAGCGTGACGGATACCGAAGTCGTAGCCGGTGGACGAACGGGGCGTGAAGCCACCGGTGGTCACGAACGAAGGGCCGCCAACGGTCAGAGCTGCGCCGTTCTTGTTGCTGATGCGAGCAACCGTTGCGTACAGAGCCGTGCGCTTCGACAGGTTGTGCACGTAGCCCAGAGCCAGCTTGTTGGCCTTGGGATCAGGCGTGTTCACACCGAACAGCGTGGTAGGCGTGTTCAGGTCGTACTTGACGTGCGACCACGAAGCGCGGATCAGGCCAGCACCGACCGGCACGGTTGCGCCGAGCAGGTAACCGGTCACATCGGTGTCAGCACGGCCACCAGCCAGCGGCGTCACTTCGTAGTCAACCTTGTTCTTGACCTTCGACAGTTCACCGAACAGCTTCACGGGACCGAAGTCATACGAAGCGCCCAGGTTCAGCGTGTTGGTCTTGGTGGTCGTGCCGGCGTAGTAGTCGTCACCCACGGTGCTGCTGCCATAAGCCAGCGCAACGTCCAGAGGACCGTTGGCGTAGCCGAAGCGGCCACCGACGTAACGACCTTGACGTTGGCTGTTAGCCACGTTAGGCGTAGACAGACCAGGGCTGTACTTGGTCTTCTCTGCGAAGCCGTACTGCACTTGACCGTAGAAACCACCCAGGTTCGGCGGCAGGAAGTAGCCAACGACGTTGCTTGCGCGAACGTAGTTGCTGGTGCCGGTGTTGGTGGCGGCGCCGGTCGACGCTGCGGGGGTACCGAAGGCGCCGAGCTGATTGCTGGACGAGAAGATCAGGTTGGTGCCAACGCCGTTGGTGCCGAACGGATCGAACACGGTGTCGTTCCAGAACGTGGCGGTGTAGTCACGACCCAGGCGAACTTCACCGAAACCACCCGACAGGCTGACGGTCGAGCGACGAGCGAACGTTGCAACACCTTCAGAGCCGTCATCATTCTTGATCGGGGCTTCGAGCCAGAAGCTGGCTGCCAGGCCACCACCGAGGTCTTCCGTACCACGGAAGCCCAGACGGCTGGAGTTGTAACCCGAGTTAGCCAGTTCCGTGCGGCTGGCCTTGCGGCTGCCTTGGTTCAGATAGAACGGGTTCAGGAGCGTGGCCTGGTTCAGGTCACGCGAGGTGCTCGAATAGCCGCTGATCGACGCGTCGACCACACCAAACAGCGTGACGGACGACTGAGCCGAGGCAACACCGGCAACAGCCAGGGCAGCCAGAGCAACTAGAGATTTTTTCATTGCAAGTTTCTCCAAGGTTAAACATAGGGCTCCGGTGCGA
>NZ_JBPJZL010000027.1:0-41409 GCF_051216835.1 Variovorax multivorans | reverse complement strand
CTCTTCATGATGTACATGCACTCCTGATGATGGGCACCTAATGCGGTGCCATTTATTCAGGTCACATGCTGTCGACTTCGTCCGGCTTCATCAAGACGGCCTTCGTCGGACTATTACGTAACAATGGAGAGAGCAGTCGCACTCTGGTCAAGGCGGGGCGGGACGTCAATCTCTCGACCGTCACGGAGTCGAGCACCATCGTCGCCAGTGGCGGCAATGCCCGCAACAGCTTCAGCGGGGTGTCCTCTCAAAGCCGCGAGGTCGGTTCGGCCATCCTCGGCGGCGGCAGTGTCGCTATTACCGCCGGCAATGATGTCAATGCCCGAGCCGCACAAGTTGCCGCCGCCGGCACCCTGGCGGTTACGGCGGGGCATGACATTCGCATCGATGCCGGCCAGGCAGCTCAGGCTTCGGTAGCGAACACCAGCTCATCAAGCAAGAAGCTCTTGTCGAGCAGCAGCACATCCGAAACCAAGGTGCAGGTCGACACAACCGTGATCAGCAGCAGCTTCTCTGGCAAGGACGTTGTCATGAGTGCCAGCAATGATCTCGTCATCCGGGGCAGCCAGGTGACTGCCCAGGATCAACTCTCGCTCAGTGCAGGCCGCGACGTGCGCATCGAAAGCGCTCAACAGCAGAGTGCAGGCGGCGTTAACTCGAAGTCGAGTCAGCACGGTTTCACAGGTGTCAAGGACAGTTTCCTCTACGGCGTTGGCTACAACAGCACCAACAGCAATCGCGTGGAACTCGGTGCAAGCACGACCCAGGTCGGCAGCACCGTCAGCGGTGGTAACGTCAGCATTGATGCCGGACGCGATGCACAGATCGTGGCGAGCAACGTCCTGGCGGACAAGAACATTGCGATCACGGCCGGTCGCAACATCGACGTTCTGGCAGCACAGGACACGTCGATCTCCGCGACGACCAACAGCGGGCACAGCCGCAGTGTCACGCCAGTGGCCACCGGGGTAGCACCGCGCTACACCCTCTACGCGAACAACCAAGGCTCGGAGGCTGGCACCGGCACCAGCAGCACCGCCGTGACCAGCCTGCTGAGCGCCAACGGTGGTAGCTTGACGATGGTTGCGGGTGCGGATTCTCAATACAAGGGATCGGGTCAGGGCAACGTCACGACCGAAGGCGCCGACCTTCTGGCAAAGGACAGGGTCACGATCTCCGGCAACGCCGTCAACCTGAACGCGGCCACTTCATCAGGCCAAAGCACGCACAGCTCGCAGTCCAAGAGCCACACCATCGGCGCCCAGCTCAGCGGTCTTGTGGGCGGGGTCGTCACGAGCATCTGGGACAACGCCCAGCAGGCGCGCAGGACCGACGATAGTCGCCTGAAGGGTGCCTTGGAACTCAAGGCTGGCTACGACGCCTACAAGCTGGCCACCAGCGGCGCCTTGAGCACGGGTATTCAAAGCGTGGCTGCGCCTGGCGGAGGGGGAGACCCTGCCGGCTCCATGTTCGCCGTCAGCGCCAGCGAGCAGCGCAGCCGTACCAGTTCGACGAGTGCCGATGTCTATTCCAACCAGCGCGGCACCAACATCCAGGCCGGCAGCATCGATATCACGGCGCGCGAGACGGATATCAACATGCAGGGCGCAAAGCTGCAAGCCAAAGACATCAGTCTCGATGCCGTGCGGGACATCAATCTGAATGCGGCGGTGAACACTGCCGCAACCGTGGGCAACAGCTCTGGCAGTTCGTTCGGCGGTGGGGTCACCGTGGGGCTTGGCGCGCAAAACGGCATCAGCTTCCAGGCCAATGCAGGTACGAGCAAGGGAAAATCCAACGGCTACGAAGTTCACTACGACAACACGCTCGTCACCGCAACCGACAGCGTGAAAATCAAGAGCGGCGGCGATCTCAACATGATCGGAGCTCAGGTGGCCGGAGACAGCGTCAAGGCTAATGTGGGCGGCCAACTGAACATCAAGACGCTGCAGGACGTCACCATGTACGGCAGCAGCCAGTCAAGCGGTGGACTGGACCTTAGTCTGTGCATTCCCCCAATCTGCTACGGAGAAATGGTCACGGCGAAGGTCGACTATGCCAGCAGCAATGTCAACCACAACTACCAGAGCGCGACCGGGCAAAGCGGTATTGCCGCGGGCCAGGGCGGGTACGACATCAATGTCAAGGGCGGCACGACGCTCGTGGGCGCGGCCATCACGAGCACCGCGGACAAGGAGAAGAACAGTCTCACGACCGCCAGCCTCGTAACCAGCGATCTGGAGAACAAGCAGACGACCAATTCCAGTCACGACGCGTTGAGCTTGAGCTTCAGCAGCGGAAGTTACACCGATGCCAGCGGCGCTGTTCGGCAGGGCACCAGTGCGCTCACCAATGCGGCCAGAAGTGCGACGAATACCGCGTTGGCAAATCTCAATGGTGGCGCAGGGTTGCCGGGCAGTGGCAATCAGAGCAGCCAGACGCTCAGTGTGATCAGCCCAGGCAACATCAAGATCACAGGCACGGGCGATCAGGGGGTCGACGACAAGAGCCGCGAGAATGTCGCGACGCTCACCGCGCGCGATCCGGCAACAGCCAACGGGGCGTTGGTCAACACACTGACGCTGCAGCAGGCCAAGGAGATCCCGAGGCTGCAGCAGGAGGCGCAGGACCGGCAGCGAGCGGCACAGCTGATTGGCAGCGTCATCAACAACGTCGTTGGTGACGTGGCTGCCGCGCAGGGTTGGAAAGAAGGCGGCACCGAGAAGCTCGTACTGCATGCCATTGCCGGGGTCATTCAGGCCAAGGTCGGTGACGGTAGCGCTCTGACGGGCGCACTGGCTGGGGCATTGAATGAAGTGCTGCTTCCGGAAATCGAGAAGATTCTGAATGGCCAAGGCATCTATCGGTACAACGCCGATGGAACGCCGAATCGTGAGTTCTCTGAACTCCTGACTGCCAGCTCGACCATGCTTGGGGCTGCGGTGGGGACCGCGACAGGGAACGCTGGCCTAGGGGCAACGGTTGCGAACAATGCAACGGTCAACAACCGTCTGCTGCACGAAAACGAGAAAGCCAAGATCAAGCAACTGGCAAATGGTGATCCGGTCTTGGAGCAGCAACTGACGGATGCTGCCTGCTACATGACACATTGCGCAGATGGCAAACGCGACGGGGATCCTGCGAAGGCTGCGCTGCAGGTCACGGACCAAGCAGTAGCCGCCAATGCGAACGGTGAGTACACCCGTGCACTGGAGTTGCTGCGCAATGCGCAGACCACCACCTTGTTCAATTACACCGAGGCGGATCAGCGGTTGGACCAACTGAACTCGCTTGACCCTCGAAACGTTGGAGGCTTGAACACGCAAGAGCAGCAAGCGAAGGATCGGAACATCGAAGCATGCAGAGAAGTGCAGCGCTGTACCGATGATGTCAACGCCCGCTATGACCGGATCGTGAGTGATCGAGCCGAGACAACGGTCACCGCAATCAACGCGATGAAAGCATTTGATCAATGCGCAGCCGGTGACACTACGTGCGCGGCTGGGTCGTTGGTTCAGCTACAGGCCGTGCGGGCCGATATGAAAGCGAAGGGGATCGGCACCGATCAGACGGATGTGATCGGGCTGAACTCACGCATTGCCAGAGCTGCCTCAGCAGTTGGTGACGATACTGTGTTCAAGGACATTGCAGGTGCCGCCGCAATTGGTGCCAGCGCCAGTAATGCCGGAAACGCAGGTAGTAATCCGCAGCCCACAGCGGCCGGACACGCCCCGAGGCTTCCAACGGCCGAGGCGGAGCGACTCGGGATCAAGCTTGAGAATATTGTGATTGCCGATGGGGTCGCCACCGTACGTATCGATCTTACAAATTCGATGACTGCATCTGACATTCAAAAAGTCATCGCCTATGCAAAATCCTTGGGCGCAACAAGTGCTCGCGTCGACACTGGATTTCTTGGCAATGAAAAATTGGAAGAGTTCATGAATCGTCGTGTGCAGGATGGAAGACTGTTTTTCGGCGGGAAAGTCGAAAAAAATCCTTCCCCAAATGGAGATTTTTTCATTGTCTACTGAACAAGAAGCATGGCACAGGAATCGCATTCTTTGGCGCGCCAAGCAGCACAAATGGGATTCACTGACAGGCTGCTCTTATTTCAACCCAGCAGCTGAAAGCGAAAAGCACATCCTTGAATTACATGCCTTGCAAGGAGAGCCATTGCTGCTCGCCTGGGGAGATCAGGCCAATTGGTCTGTCATAACTACCAAAGAAGTGCTGAGCAAATCCCAAGACACGGCAAACAGACTTTTACTGGCCGATGTTTCTCACACTGTCATCATCTCCTCATCTGCAAGCAAGAATCCATCCAAAGAAGAAATGGATATCCTACTTGTCGGCATCGATCACAAACGCATTTGGACTACTCCAGGGCCGATGCTATTCGCTCTTGCGAGTATTTTAAAAATGTTCCCATTCGCAACCCCCGTCAACCCGATTTAGCCTCAGGAAATTTCAAATGAATTTAATCCTTGCAGGCGACTCTGTATTTGACAATGGCCGACACGTAGACCCGGGAGAAGAGGTACTAACCCACATTAGAAAATCACTCCCCGACTGGCATATATCAATGCTAGCAAAAGATGGTGCAACGACCTTGATGCTGAGAGATCAACTTGCTGTACAGAAGGTTGAGGATTCTTATTTGCTGGTAAGCATAGGTGGCAATGACGCATTGCTAAACGCTGGCATCCTAGACATGCCGGCCTCCTCTACAGCAGAGGTTCTTGATTTGCTTTCAGACGTAACGGAAGAGTTCGAAAAATCCTATAGATCCGCCATTGAGCGCTGCCTTGAGATTACGTCGCGATTATTTGTTTGCACCATTTATCATGGAAATTTCCCAGATCCCGAATACCAAAAAAGAGTGAGCATCGCACTCGATGTCTTCAACAGCAGGATTATTAAAATCGCCGCAGAGCAAGGGATTGGGATTCTGGATTTAAGAGCGGTGTGCAATGCACCCGCGGATTTTTCAAAAGGGATTGAGCCTTCCGAAAAAGGAGGGAAGAAAATCTCGGACGCAGTGGTACGTCTACTCACGCCTCGATTGCACCGCAGCATCAGCATCTTTCACTAATCCATCCAAAATCTCCTGATAACGACTGCCTAGCCAACGCAATTTATTGATACAAAGCCGACAAATATCGCTGCATCCGCTCAAAAACAGGCAAATGGATTTGTGAAATTGAAGAAGTTTTCCGCTGTATTGCTAATCGCTCCATTGGCCGCTTTTGCGCAGCAATCGTCCACCACCCCGCAACCCTTCGTTGAACTACAGCGCCAACAGGAGCGGGAACGCGCCTTGCGCGAGCAGAACGAGCGCACCGTCGATCAGCGGCCACAGGCTGCGCCGCCTGCGCCAGTGGCGCGCATCCCCGACTCCGAGTCTCCGTGCTTTCGCATAGACCGCGTGCTGTTGGTCGGCGAGCAGTCCGAATCATTCCAATGGGTTGTAGCGGATCTGTCCGGTCCCGATGGCAATGATTCACCAGTAGGGCGCTGTCTCGGCACGGCTGGCGTCAACGTGGTCCTCGCGCGTGTTCAGCAAGCCGTCATCGCGCGCGGCTTTGTCACCACCCGCGTGCTGGCCGCACCGCAGGATCTGTCCACCGGCACGTTGACCCTGTCGCTGGTACCCGGCCGCATCGCCGCCATTCGAACGACACCTGATTCTTCATCCACGCTGCTCGGCAGTTCGGCCTTGCTGGCCACGGCCATTCCTGCGCGCCCAGGTGATCTTCTGAACCTGCGCGACATCGAGCAGGGCTTGGAGAACCTCAAGCGCGCACCTACCGCCGAGGCCGACATCCAGATCGAGCCTTCGACTGCGCCCAATGCCAAGCCCGGCGACAGCGATCTCGTCGTCAAATACGTCCAGTCCAAGAAATGGCGCGTCACCCTGAGCCTGGACGACAGCGGCACCGAAGCCACCGGCCGCTACCAGGCCGGCGCCACACTGTCCCTGGACAACCCTTTCGGCCTGAACGACCTGTTCTACGTCAGCGCCAACCACAACATCAACAACCACGTCTTCAGTGACCCGGCCAAGGGCACCGAGGGCCAGACCGTTCACTACTCGCTGCCTTACGGCTACTGGCTCCTGGGCTTCACCGCCTCCAACAGCCAGTACCGCCAGAGCGTGGCCGGCCTGAACCAGGACTACGTCTACGCCGGCAAGTCCAACAACGCCGAGGTCAAGCTCTCGCGCCTGCTCTACCGCGACCAGAGCCGCAAGACCACGGTGGCCGTCAAGGGATGGCGCCGCGAATCGCGCAACTTCGTGGACGACACCGAGGTCGAGGTGCAGCACCGCGTGGTCGGTGGCTGGGAGCTCAGCCTGAACCATAAGGAGTTCATCGGCGAAGCGACGCTCGAAGGCACGCTGGCCTACAAGCGTGGAACCGGTGGCTTCGGCTCACGCGTTGCGCCCGAAGAAGAGTTCGGCGAGGGCACCTCGCGCCTGAAGCTCTACACGGCCGATGTCACCCTCAATGCGCCGTTCAAGCTCGGTGAACAGAAGCTGCGCTATTCCGGCCTGATCCGCGCCCAATGGAACCGCACGCCGCTGACGCCTCAAGACCGCTTCGCCATCGGCGGGCGCTACACGGTGCGCGGCTTCGATGGCGAGACGAGTCTGTTGGGTGAGCGCGGCTGGCTCATCCGCAACGACATCGGCTGGGCGATGGGGCAAAGCGGGGCGGAGCTGTACACGGGCATGGACTATGGCCATGTTGGCGGACGTTCGACGGTTGATCTTCTCGGACGCAGCCTTGCCGGTGCAGTTGTCGGCGTGCGTGGCCAATGGAGCAAGCTGAGCTACGACTTCTTCATCGGTGCGCCGATCAGCAAGCCGGAGGGCTATCGCACCGCGAAGGTCACGCTGGGCTTCAATCTCAACGCAAGTTTCTGAGTCCTCTGTCGAACCGGAGTCTGTGAACCAGGCTCGCAACTCGACCATCCTCATTGCTTCATTCCGTCCCCTGCAAAATGCCTTCAAATCTTCTCGCGCGTATGCGCCTTTGGCTGCCATTGGCGGGCCTCGCGGCACTTGTCGGATGCACTTCTTACCCCGAAGTACCTCCCTACAAGTTTGAAGGCACGTCTTCCAGTCCGACTGTCAAATTTCGCTCCGACTTTCCAACATGGACGTCTGTGAGTCGAATGACGCGGATCGACCCAGAGGGTAAGAACTACTGTGTTGCGCAACCCGTGGGCTACACCAAACAGCCGGGGTTTGATCGCCGAAACCTGATGGGTCGCGATTTCGGCGATTCGGCCAAGCCCAACGACGAGGTTACTTTCAAAGTAGAGGAAAACAAGAAGATCACTCTGCAGGTGGAAACCATCCTCGCGCAATATGACAAGTCCATTGTCAAATGCGGCCCATACTTCATCAAATTCACCCCCTTGCCGGCGGCAACTTACTCGATGCGATTCGTCAAGGACGGAAACGCGTGCACGATTGACATTCGCTCGGGAGAAGCAGCAGTTGTTGCTGAGATTTTTCCGCTAACCAGGGACCGGCGCACCAACATCTGTGATTGACCTTAGGGAAAGACGCAGGTGCCCAAAGGCATATCAAATCCACCCGCCATGCGCGGCATCTGGCGCATGGACGACCGCTGGGAAGTCACGCTCATACGACAAGGCCAACGCCATCGCCGCGTCTTCTTGTTCAGCACGCACGGTGGGGTTCGTGCTTCATTGAAGATCGCCAGGCAATGGCGTGATGCGATTGAGATCGAGAAGCCGCAAACGCCGCGTTATGTACAGGCAGCCAAACCGCGGGTTGACTCACCCATTGGCATCGCTGGCGTGACGTGCATCCGATGGACGCCGGATGGTCAGCCGGCCATGTGGCGAGCCCAGACACGTATCAATGGCAAGAACGTGAACAAATCGTTCAGCGTCGGGCGGCATGGCGAGCGAGCATTGGCTCTGGCGATCGCAGCCCGTGAAAAGCAATTGAGAGAAATGAAGCAGTGGCTGCTCTCACACGACGGATGAACGCGCTGAATCCAAGGGCAAGCTGCCAATGAACTGCAGCGGTGATCAGCGTAAAGCTACGCCACCACACTTGGCATCGACGATCTCTACGATCATCGGACATGCGGGTGGGGCGATTTAGCATCCGCGCGCTCCAGCGCTCGGCTTCTGGCCTGCTCTCTCCAGCGGCCAGCCATTCGTTGCGCATCGGTCTGTACCTCCGGCATGCGCGCGACGAAACGATCCACCTGGGCGGCTAGATCACCTGCGCCCTGTCTTCGAAGTGCATCCGCCGTTGCGCGCCAATCCGCCATCACCTCCTGCCGGGTGCCCTGCATCGCCTCCTGGCCAGCATCCAGGACGCCCCGGCCCGACCGGAGAACCTGGAGCACGCTCTCCAGCTTGGCGCGCATGAAGGTCGAGGTCTTCGGCGACTGGCACTTTGCTCGCTTGTCCACAGGCAGTTGCCCGAACGCCCGAAGTGCACGGAGCCGATGATGGATCGCGTCTGTGTACGGCTTGCGGACCTGCCCTCGCACCTGACGTGGCGTCGCATTGGCCGCCACGCCCTGCTCGCGCATCAGCGCAGCGAACTGTTCGCGCCATTGCCGCAGCGTGTCCTTGCGGATGTACAGGCGCTGGCCAGGCTCGAACTCGTGCTCGCACTTGACCACCAGGTGCACGTGCGGGTGCGGCTGGTCGGTGTGCAGCACCATGGCATAGCGGTACTGCAGCGCAAAGTTCTCGCGCGCGAACACGCGTGCCGCCGCCAGCACCTTCTGCGGCGGTGTGCCCGCCGGCATCGACAGAACGATGTTGTGCACGAGCTTCGCCCGGGTGTCCTTCTGCCCCTCGGCCGGCCTGGGCTTGTACGGGCTCCTGCAAAGGTCCAGCTGCCAGTCGGTCGTGATCTCCTTCGCTGCACCTCGGCCCTGCAGGATCAGTCCCTCGTCTGCTTCCACCGGCAGCTTGCCGTGCCGGCCGATGTAGCGCAGGTGCGCCTCGACCCCGCCCACGTCCCGTCCACCGCCGGAGACCTTCACCATCACCTCGGGCGTGCGACCGACCGTGCGCTGGATCTGTGCGATCTGGTCGGCGCCGAAACGCAGGGTGCCACCGGGCCCTCGCCGGCCATAGCTCACGATGTCCAGCGACATGTCACGCGTCGCGTCGGCCGGCCCGCGATTGCTTCGCCCCAACCGCACAACCTGCTTAGGCATGGCCCGTCTCGCTGCCGGTCTCCCAGCTGATGAGGTTCCGGCGCACGACGGCCGCCGTGGCTTCGCGTGCCGCCTCGACTTCCCGCCGGAGCAGCGCAATCGCATCGCCCGGGTCCGAGGCCACTGGCTCCGCCAACGTGTTCGGCATGCCGAACCTTCGAAGCTGCCGCCCGAGCGCGGCCAACTGTGCGCAGGTCACTCGGAGCTGGTCCAACTCTTTCGGCGGCAGCACTGCCGAGCGCCGCACATGGTTGTGGACCAGCATGGCCAGGTAGCTGCCAGTCTTCATCTCACGGGCACGGGCCCGCTGTGCCGCCAACCTTCGATCGCCGTTGCGAAGCCGCAGCGTGATGCGATCCGATGCAGCGCCGTCGGCCGTCGAATCGCGCGCCCCCGCGCTGTTGGACTTCAGCACTTCGTTGACCATCTTGGCGAGCAGCCTCGATTCGCTGAGTTCATGGCGCGCGGCCAGCGCGGCAAACCGCGCCTTCGTATCGGGCGGCACCCGGGTCCCAATCACGCTCGACAGAGAGGGCTTGGTCATCGCAACGCCATGGCTGTTAACAATGTCTGACGGCAGTCTATCCTGCCCTCATCACCGCACAAGGCCTTTGCCCTCGAAGTTCAACGTCGCCCTGCAACCGCCGATCCCAGACTGCCGGTGCTCAGTCATCCATCGCACTTCCCCAGAGCGTCCAGACGGTCGCCTCACAAATTTCCTCCTCCTTCATCGAACAGGAAGACCTGCACTGTCGATAACCGTTCGAGGCTTCCTCGGTGTTCGGCATGCCGAACACCCAGGAAAGGAGGGAGAAAAGGGATTGCGGCGTATAGCGAATGCGCGAGCTATCAATCGGCTGGGCATCCGCCTCACTCCACAGCATGACAGTGCCGCCGCGAGCGGCTTATTCGCGCAGCGTGAACACCACCGAGAGGTACGAAACCGGCCCCGAATGGATCGCCTCGATCCCATGCAACGCCGTGGCCTCGAACAGCAGCGAGTCCCCTGCTCTCACCTTGACCACCTTGCCTCCGTAGCGATAGCTGACATCCCCGGAGAGGAAGTACAGGAACTTGAGGCCCGGGTGCTGGAAGATCACGTAGGGATCGGCGCCTGGCAGCAGCGTGACCAGGTAGGGCTCGACGAACAGGTTGCCCGACAGCAGGTGGCCCAGCAGCTCGTAGCGGTAGTCCGCCACCGCGCCGATGCGGTCGACAAGGACACCACGTCCCGCCCGCACGTGGCAGAAGTCCGTGCGGCGCGCCTGATCACTGAAGAAGCGCGACACCGGAACGTGCAGGCCCTGCGCGAGGCGCTCCAAGGTCTCCACCGAAGGCGAGACCAAACCGCGCTCGATGCGCGAGAGCATCGAGGAAGAAATCCCTGAGGCCTGCGCGAGTGCACCGCCGGACACATCAGCCGCCATGCGAAGCGCCCTCACCTGCGCGCCGATGCGTGCCGCGGAGAGGCTGCGTACGGCAGGTGCTGGCCGCCTCGGCCGGATGCGCGTCACCGAGGCCGGCAGCCGCAGTGGGCTGACGGTCGGCAACGGTGAAGCAAGTTGTCTATGGGCCATCATGAATCTCGCACATGAAACGGGCGACCTGCATTTGTGCGGAGCCTCTGGAACGAGGGGCATCACACAATAACTCGTCATATACTTTGTAGCTCTATGCCATTCTATATGGGGCAATCATGCGGTGCCAAGTCGTCGCGCCAACCCCATTCCGCCACCCGACTTTCCGCGTGCTTTTCGGACAGCACGGGTCGCTGTAGGCATTTCGCAGGAAGCCTTCGACACGGTGTCATCGCGGACTTACGTCAGCATCATTGAGAGAGGCGTGAATGCCCCCACGTTGACGAAGATTGATGCCTTGGTTCGAGTCTTGGGCCTGCACCCCTTGACTGTGCTTACGCTCGCCTACGCAAGTTCGCCATCTTCCGAAGAGACCCGCAAGATTCAGGAGCAGGTGGCGGCCGAAATCGCAAACCTTGGGCTGGCAGAGTTCTCCCAGAACTCGTTGCCCAGAGGCAAGACTCGCAGTCCTAAGTGAAGAAGGTCCGACCAAAGGTCCGATGTAGATCAAGCATTGCGTGCGTGTCCACGCGGCGACAGATGAAGCGGCGCGAGCCAAGCCCACTACGATCTACCACTCACAGTCAGCATGGGCACTAAATCAGGGCTACACACCTGCTAGGTCGCGGCTCGGCACCGTGAGCATCCGCGACGAACGGCCGCGAGCGATGCCCCCGAGGAGGTGGCCCTCGACTGGCTTAGCCCCAAAAACGAGGTCGAGTAACTGCGGAGGCCAAACCAGTCGCGCGCTGGGCGCCGGGGCCGTCAGAATGCGCTCACGGATCATCTCCGGTAGATGGCCTTGAGCGTGGACGAGCAGGCGCCAAAGCACTTCCACTGGGCGCTGATCGAGTCCAAGGACCATGCACGCCAGAACGACGGATGAGGCGGGCCCTGAGGCCTTTGGCACCTACATGGAACACTACAGGCCAACGTTGCGGATTTGTGGCGTATTGTCAACTAGCGTGACGGCACAAGCCGGCGATGTGTCAGGCGAACACGTCGGTGACGAAGCCACGCAAAGTCAGTCCTCCTAGGCCGACACACACTTGAAATCCGACACCCACAACTGGTTCGAGCGCTCGGCACAGAATTTTCCAGTTGACCGCCGTCCGGCAGGCATCCAGCGCTCCTGTCTCTGATGGTCTTCCGAACGGCATGACTTCATATTCTCAAGAGTTGAAGCTCCCTCAAAAACGGGTGATTCAACGAGGCGAGCCGTGATAATGGATAGAAACTCTGCGACTACAGCCCGAACGCGGGATTCGCGACCAAATTTAATACTTCTTCGACCACCTGATGAGCACGACAAACGTCAACGAGCCGATTGATCTAGGCAACTTGCTTGTTCGTGAAAGCGAACAGGTCGAGTGGAAAGAGAACGTCGCCGATCCAGACGATGTGGTTGCCACGTTGTGTGCGTTTGCGAATGACTGGTCAAACTTGGGCGGTGGGTACGTGGTCTGCGGCGCGGAGGAAGGGAAAGACGCTCACGGTTTTCCGTCGGTTGCAATCACGGGCCTCGAAGCCGCACGTTTGAAAGAAATTGAGGGGCGAGTGTTGACCGGCTGTAGAGATCGTGTGTCGCCCTCTATTGCCCCACTTGTCCACGAAATCCCGACGACCGACCCTACTCGCCGCGTCCTGGTATTTGTGATGCCAGCAAATCCGAAGGCACACACGTTTCGGCGGGGTACCGACTCTGGCAAGCACTATGTGCGAATCAGCAGGGAGACCAGAGAGGCCCGAGACGGCATCCTGAGAACTCTCCTTGTGAGGAAAAACGAGATTGAGCCTTGGGACCGGCGAGTGTGCGGTTCGGCAACTACGAACGACCTTGATCTGGTCGCTCTTCGCGACGCGTTACAAAGGATGAATGTTTTCGATCCGAAGCGTGGAATCGACGACTATTTGTCAGACACACACGCATTGAGCCCCTTTGTTCCGCCGCTTTGCGGCCGGGACCCATTGACAGGACAGCTGCGACCGCGGAATTTTGCGATGCTGCTATTCGGACGCCAAGTGCAAGCGCATGTGCCAGGTGCGTACTCGCTCGTATCGATTTATCCCGGCCATGACCGCTCTGAGCCTCATGCGGAGCGTCATGAACTGGACGGAACGATCATTGATCAAGCACGGCGCGCGATAGCCATACTCGGAGTGCAGAGCTACATCGCCTTTGATAAGACCAGCGAGCGCTCCCCTAACGTCCTTAAGTACCCGAGACAAGCGTTGACAGAAGCGATGGTTAACGCGCTAGCGCACCGTGACTACGAGCTTCCAGACCCGGCGCGGACAACTGTCTTTGCGGATCGGATTGAGATCGCATCTCCAGGCGGTTTGCCATTAGGAGTGAAGCTAGAGGTGCTACGGGAGGGCAAGTCAGGCTCAAGATGGCGAAATCAAAGCTTGGCTTGGTTCCTAAGCAGGCTGCAACTGGCCCAGGCAGAGGGACAGGGGATTCCGACGATTATTCGATCTATGAGGGAGGAAGGGTGCCCCGATCCGAGGTTCGATGAGGACGACGACGCCCGAGTGATCTGCACGCTTCCAGCGCATCCGCGGCACGCACTTGCGCGCGAATATCGTCAGATCGAAGAGGCTATTTCGCTCGGCGAATTCGAATTGGCAAAGAGCCGAGTTCAAGCGCTTCTCGTAGATGACGGGATGAATACCCGCGCAGTTCAACTTCTCGCAGAAATTGCGGGTGCGCTGAAGGAGCCCAACCTCGTGCGCAGCTACCTGACAGAGCATGAAGACGGCGTGTCCGCCCTTCCTCCGAGAGCCTTGCTGCAGCTTGCCGAGGCGCTAACGATGCAACAGAACCCTGGGCGTCCAGATTTCGACATTGCTCGCCGCCTCTATCTCTATGCTTCGAAGGGACTTTCTGACGAGCGTGAGGTTCGAAAAGTTGCCTACGGATTGAGCAGGGCTGGAGATGACCATGGGGCAGTTGCATTCATTGACAAGCAGCTAGGCGAGCATCCGGAGTGGAGAGACAACGCGTTCCTGCTGCAGGCCCGTGGAAATTCATACATCGGGATGGCGAAGCAATGCACGAGGACGGCGCGCCGCGATGGATTGCCCCCCCAGGCAAAAACACGTGCATGGGAGGATGGGAAGCGCTTTCTGGGACTTGCCCTCAAGGATTTGGAAGCTGCCCTGAATACGTCTGACGCGTTTTTGCGTCAGACAGTGCAAAAGAACATTGAGTTCGCTGAGGACCTTCTTCGTCGCGTGTTGGCAGGTCGTCCACAAGGAGGACCTCGTCATGGTCGCCGCTAAGTATTGCGGCTCAGACCGGCGCTGGCTTCCACTCTGACTCTGGGCGCCTTCGCGTGCGACCAACCGGCAAGATATAGGTCCATCACTACCAGCAAGCTCTTCAGCAGCAACGCGTCGGCAATGAGCTTTTTTCGCCGGCAGGATGGCCGGTAGATCCATCAATCATGGCTGTGAGCCTCATGAATTTTGGGTTCTTTGGGGAAACACTCTTCGCCAGTTGGCCCCCGCAAAGACAAACGGGCCCTGAAGGGCCCCTTGAGCGTAAGCGGCCAGTCTGACCTTGATCAACGCCAGAACGTCAATGATGACGGGCATCCGGCGCCTCAATGACCGCAGCCCCCAGCCAGAAAACCCGGTGGCACCGAAACTTCCGCAGTGTTACTGTCCGACACATGTCAATTACCAACTCCACAGGAGCAAGCGACATGCGAGAGCAGAAAGCAATCAATGCGATGAGCCCGACCGAACTCGCGGATCGAGCCGCAGTCGAAGAAGCAGTCCTAACCGCTCTTGAAAACGTCTTCCCTCCAGGGGAGACCGGAATGGCCGCTGAGACCGCTGCCGGTTCTAAAGACACATGCAAAGGAACGTTGCAGGGAATCTCTGATGCCCTCACGGCGCGCGAGGAAGAAAAAATGCTTGAAGAGCTAACTCCTAAAAGGCCATGAGATAGAGATCTCCATCCGCTGCAGGCAAGCTGCGTACCCGCCTTGAGCACCGCATCGACGTTCATGCGCGCTGTCTACCCTAGCTTGGCGTGCCATTTGCATTCGCACTCTTGCTCCGTTTTGTGAGCCGCTCTTAGTGACCGAAACGCTTGTGAGCTAAAACTGGCCGTATCCCGGCTTGACCGCTCTCCGTATCGAAACAACCTTCGACTCGCTTGTCTAATATATCGGGGCGCCCCAATGGAGCAGCCCCTTACAAGACAACAAACATCATCAGGACGAAAAATGCCTAAGAGCGCTTCCGTGGATATCCAGGAACTGACTTTAGATCTGCGCAACTACAGGACGGTTGCACAAACCAAAGAAGTCCAAGCGATACAGGCAATGATTTCCGTCAGTCCAGATCGATTTTGGGCACTGGTGGAAAGCTTGCTCGATGATGGTTATTTGCCGACCGAAAATATCATCGTAATCAAGGCTGTAGGCACCGACGCGCCGAAAATCGTGCGGGAAGGCAACCGTCGAATTGCTGGCCTCAAGCTCATCCACGGATTCCTGCCGAAGGTTGGCATCACGGTTCCCTCAGAGATCGCGAAGAGAATTAAGGTCGTCACTGATGAGTGGAAGCAAGACAATCTGACCGTACCTTGCGTGATCTATGAGTCAAAGGAAGCAAATGTCGTTGACCGCATCGTCACGTTGACACACGGCAAAGGGGAAAAGGCCGCGCGCGAAGAGTGGAAAGCCATTGCAAGAGCGCGACACAACAGGGACGCGAATCAGGCGTCCGAGGCGGGTCTTGATTTGCTGGAAAAGTTCTTCAAAGTCGCACGCAATGTGTCTAAAGAGCAGTCGGACAACTGGGCCGGCACGTATCCGATCACGGTTCTTGACGAAGCGATCAAGAAGCTTGCGCCTCGCCTGGGCGTTGCGAACGCACCAGAGCTCGCAAAGAAATATCCCAAAATTGATCACCGTGATGCGCTGGACGCAATCATCAAAGACATTGGCCTGCAGAAGATCCGATTCGAAACCATACGGAATGCGAAAGAAGAATTTGCAGTTTCCTATGGTGTTCCCTTGTCTGTCGAGAAAGCGTCATCTGGCATAGACAACACAACAGGTGGAGCGGAAAGTGGCGCTTCGAACGGCTCCGCTAGTGGTGACGGTCAACAAGGAACTGGGGCTGGCAGCAACGGAGAGGGAAACACAGGTAGTACCGGCAATTCAGGCGGTGCGTCGAGTGCCGGTGCCGCAGCGGGGACCGGAAAGAAGACTGCCGCGGTCTCTATCAATGATCCGAAATCGGTTATGCGAACACTACGGAAATTTACGCCGCTCGGTGCAAACAGAGAAAAAGTGGTGACCTTGAAAAAAGAAATGCTCACCTTGAAGCTAGACAAGGCTCCGACAGCCTTTTGCTTTCTACTCCGAAGCATGTTCGAGATCTCAGCCAAGGCATATTGCGAAGATCACAAGAGGAGCGGAGGTCCAAGTTCGAAGGACGCGTCGGGCAAAGACAAGGCACTCGTCGATGTACTCAGGAGCATCGCAACTCACTTGACGAGCAACAACACCGACAAAGAGGCGATGAAGGTTCTTCACGGGGCCATGACCCAATTGGGAAAGCCGGAGGGACTGCTTTCGGTGACCTCAATGAATCAGTTGGTCCACAATCCGAAGTTCTCAGTACTGCCTGGAGACATCGCTGGTCTGTTCGGAAATATCTACCCGCTGTTGGCGGCGATGAGCCACTGAGCTTCGATGCGGGTCACCGCAACAGCTCGCATAGCCGGACTGCGCACTTTTGGACGCCCCGAAGCCACCCGCAGCCTTCTTAGTCGCTAAGCGGCGACCTTGAAGGTGAAGTCGTGCTCGTATCGCTTGGAGGAAGTTCCTGGCCTGAAGACGTTTGTCTGTCGATTCAGGATTTCCGTAGTCGAGCCTTCGTGCTGCGCGCTCACGCGATAACCACTGAAACCACTGCTGAGCGATATCAGCAGCCCATCCATAAGATCTTGCTTCGGCATGCGAGTCCCGCCAATTCTCACGATGACATGAGTCCCAGTCTTCACCAATGGCTGAAGCCCCGACCAGACCTCCTCCAGAAAACTCCAATAGTCATCTAGGTTGGTGTGGCGATCATCCTTATTTACGCCGGCGTGAGGCTCGTCAGCCCCCCCTAAAAACCACAGCCTTAACCACTGGTCTTCGTTGTAGTCGGTCGTATCCAAGTAAGGTGGTGAGGTAACGATCAATGAAACCTGCTCCTTTAACAACGGAAACGCTCTGGACGCCTGTCGAGCATCTCTATGTCGGATTTTTCCGGTCAGAGACGGCACCTCACCTTGCAAACGAAACCGAACCATTGCCCTCAAAATCTCGAACGTCTTCCGAAACGGGGCATGCAACTCACGCTCAGTCCACCATTTGATCGAATACTGGGGCTTGGTGCTGATGGTTCTCGGCATCCGATTGCTCAGGCAGTTAGGCGTTTTATGCGATTCCCCGTGCAAGCACCCCAGTATGACGGCCGCCAAGAAACGGTCCACTTTTGATGTTTGCCAAGCAAGCCGTTCCCTTAGGAACATCAATTCAGCAAAGGTGCTTTCATGAAAACACCATCGAAAGAATTCCGACTGGGGCGGAAGTGTCCGTGCGCTCGCACGATACTCGGCCTCAAGTTCTGCCAGCCTACGCAAGGCCAAACGTTGGCTTGGTGCATCAGCCTTAGCGCCAGCGACGCAAGCAGCAACCGGGTTGATGTCGGTACCAGCAGCCTGACGACCGTTCAGCAGACTTTCAAACACCGTAGTACCCCGACCACTGAAGGGGTCGAATACCCAGTCACCGCGCTTTGTATGAGCCAGCACATGCTTTGCCACAAAATCCTCAGGGAACATCGCAAAGTACGGACACAACGAGTGCAAGGGGTGTCTCATGCGGCGACTCCTTGGCCGATCACTTTTCCAACCGTGACGTTTACCCAGGCAGCGATATCGATCACTTGATCTGCCCCGTCAACATTAGCCAAGTCGCCAGGGCGGGTCTTCATGCAAGTTTCGAGATGATGCGCGATGCGAAGGCGATCAAAGATCAACCCGAACCGACGTTCTCGGCTAGCGACCATCCGAGCCCTCGCGCTCTCATAGGTTGAATCCTCAAATTCGTCCAAGTCGGCGTAGCTCAAAAAAGGGATGTATAACGCGGGTATGTAGTGCACGGCGGGATGATCACCGGAGAACCAATCTCCATGAAAGGGCTGCACATCCTGGACAACCGATTTGTCCATCCAGTTGCTTCCTGAAGCGGTCTGACCCAGCGAATAGAGCTTGCTCGGGAGTCGATCCGGGTGGTCTCGCCACGCTATCACGTCAATACCACCATCCTTGGTTGCAGCCGCCAGCCCTGGCTCAATCGCTGTCCTGAAATTCCCATATCCAAATCGCTCGTACGCTCTACGCAGAGCCGGCAAGAATGCATCCCCTTCAGCCCGAGGAAAGCCAAACGAGCACACTGCACCACCAAAATAACCACCAGCAGCCAGACAAGCACATACCTGAAAGAGAAGTGGTAATTTCAAGATCTCCGGGGCAAGCGTCCCAAGTCCAGACAACATCTTTTCTCGGATAGCCGTGGCTACCAAGCAGAATGTGTATGCCACTTGCCCGTAGTGCAACTCATCTTTCGTGAAACAAGCACGCAACACACCACGGTGGGCATCTACCGTGAATGGATAGGAATCGCCAAGGCAAGACTTTCGAAACTCAAGCTCTGCAAAGGCCGCATCAAACAGAGCCGTACGAGGCTCGTCCAGGATCTCTTGATCCAACGGATCGCCAGTAACTGGATCAGTCGCGTCCCGCTGATGAGGTCCGTCATCTGCGATATCGAAGACATTGGCAAGATCGCCTTTGGAGGACATCCGGCGCGCGGACAAGATAGCGCTAAGTTCGAACCAGTCCGCCAGCGAAGAGCGGCGGTCATTGACGGTTGGCGACAGCAGCATTTTTACAGCTCGTCTGGTGCTGTATTGACGCGATCCTTCATCGCAACCAGAAGGCTTCTTACAGTGCGCTGAAGGCCTTCCGCGACTTTGAGTAGCGTCGGATCACCTCCATACGAGCCGGAAAAACCGCTGGCGTCTTCCGTGAACTTCGCTGCTTTAAGTAAGGCCTCTTCAAACCTAGTCGTTCCGGGCACAACTCGTGCGTAAGCAGTAGAGAGATTTCTCTCTGCCATCAACATCTTTTTGGCTTCGGGGTTGCCAAGGACATCACTGAGCTTGTTGAGGTCTGGGTTCTGACTCTCGATCAGGGCGGACTCGCCCTTCTGCTCTTGCCCGTACAGCCAAGACATCAATTGGGCGAACTGCGCCCTATGTGTTTTGGGGATTGGGTTTTTCTTCGGCGGAGAAGAAACGTCCTCGTCACCTAGTCCGATATGGTCCCGGACGGCAGCCCTCGTTAGGGCTGTGTAGAGATGCGAGAACGCAAACCGCTTTTTAGTCCTATTGGCAAGATCAAAGCCGTCATTTTCGGCTTGCTTCAGGGCGTACCAGCCGTTGACCAAACGCCGGACAGTGCTGTGCCCGTCACCCAACGTCTGACTGATCGTGGCGATACTCTCACCTTCATCAAACCACTGAGCGGCATACTTGGCCTTCGCCATCGCGTCCCATTTGAAGGGGCCATTGATGTGCTTAAAGCCGATATAGCTACGGGCATCCGCGCGACTATCGACGTAGCGGACGCGAACCGCACTCGGCGCAGCCCGAGCATTGTGGATTGCCGGTAACTCGAAGTTGACCCGCTTTCGAAGCGGAGCGTCCGTAATCAATCGAAGCGCGGCGAGCCGACGATTCCCCTCCAAGACAATGCTTCCGGCCTTGAGCACGATGAGAGGTTCATAGTCCACATAGCCTGCGGAAAGAATAGACTGGACAATTTCCTTTACATCCGCCTCATCGACAAGGTGCCGGACAATCTCATCTTCGTCGCTGAAATCCCCATCAACGAAGCGTGGATTGTCTAGGTCAAATTGGAGCAGGGACGGCGCAACATTGACGTCCTGGTCCGCCGGGGAGGATGATGGCTTCTTCGTTGACATTCGCTTGGGTCCTCCAATTTGCGCAATCGTGCACCCCATTCGGGGGGACGACATCGTCCTAGGGCACTCAGACCGCCCTCGCTGCCGCTTGCGTACCGTGTTCCTAGCGTAACCATCTATTCTATCGGGCAGCTGGGCTGGTCTTGAAGACCAGTTGCGCGCCCTCCGGGTGGTCACGCAGCCCGTTGTTTCGCTGGGAGCACCCACAAATGTCGCGCACGTGTACAGTCACGATGCCGTACGCACGGCGACCGACCGCTACCCTCGGCGCCCCTTCTCGCGGAAAGTGCCACGAACCTCCAGCATGCGTCTTGTCTTCTCCAGCTCACCTTGCAGCAGTTCGGCATCCGGCAGCACGGTCCGATAGTTCGCTGCCATGATCTTGCTTGGCAGTCCTTCAAGTGCGTACCTCGCCAGAGCGTGCCCCTTGTCGGCGCAGAGGATCAGACCGACCGGTGGGTTTTCGTCAGGCAAGGTCCAGTTCTCCTTGGCGTAGTTGCAATACATGTGCATCTGCCCCACGTCCGCGTGGGTCAACCCGCCAAGCTTCAGGTCAACGATGACGAGACAGCGCAGGCGGCGGTGAAAGAACAGTAGATCAACGCGGTACCAAGTCTGGTCGATGCGCAACCGTCGCTGCCGTCCGACAAAGCTGAAGTCTCTGCCGAGCTCGAGCAGGAAGTCTTCCAGGCGGTGAATCAGAGCCTCTTCCAAGTCGGACTCCGAGTACTCGTCCTTGAGATCCAGAAATTCCAGCACATAAGGATCCTTGACCGCATCGGCGGAGAAAACAGCATCCCCCTGTGTCGGCACCGAACCCTTTTGAAGCATCGCCGCCTTGTTTCTTGACAGCGCCGTGCGCTCGTAGAACTGGCTGCTGATCTGGCGATCAAGCTGGCGCACGCTCCAGCCCCCACGCAGTGCCTCTGCTTCGTAGAACCGGCGGGCGCTACTGTCCTTGACCGCGAGCAAGCGGACATAGGCAGACCAAGGCAGCGTGAAAAGCGGCGCCAACTCCTCAAGCCGCCATGTTCGAACGGGATCGGCGGAGCCGATCCCCACTGTCGGGGATGCATTCGGTGCCTGCGCCCCCGAGACATGTTCTTGCGTCAGCAGCCGGGGAGATTCGCCAGACGCTGTCTGGCGAATCGGCCAAGCAAGGAAGAACGAGCGCATCTGCTGCAAGTTCTGACGGCTGAACCCTCGACCGAATTGCCCCGTCAGGTCCAATGAAAGCCGCTCGATCAGTTGCTCGCCATAGCCCGCTCGCCGCCTGCCTTTCTGCTCGGCCTGGACGATACGGCGACCAATCTCCCAGTAGCTTGCCGTCATCAATGAATTGACGCTCCGAGCAGCCGCCTGCCTTGCAGCGTCGAGCAGCTCGACGATGCCGCCCCGGATACCGGCATATCCACTCGGCAAGGTCGCTGCGCTTGCCTTGGAAGAAGGAATCGATTTCCTCATGACGTGGCGCCCTCCGATCGAGATCCGGCGGAGGTATGCCACTGCAATGCGTCAACGCTGCCCTCGGAATCAGGTATCAAGATGGGCAAGGCACCGGCAAGAGAGCCCGCCTCTACCACGCTCATCTCGCCCCCCCTTGCTGTCGCGAATTCCGTGCAAGCAGGCATCGCCAACGCCTTGTCCGCAGCCAAGTCATCGAGCAGATCCGCCCACAACTGGATCATCTTGCGCCGCTGATTCAGGAAAGTGGCGCGGTCATAGGCGCTGCCCAGCTCCTCATCGGAGCCATGCGCCAAATGCCGCTCGATCACCTCCCGATCGCATCCCAACAGTTCACGAATCAGGGTCCGAGCCGTGGCGCGGAACCCGTGGCCTGTGATCTGCTCCTTTGTGTCGTACCCCAGCGTGCGCAGCGCACTGTTGATGGTGTTGTCGCTCATGTAGCGCGTCTTCTCGGAGCGCTTCGCCATGCTGCGAAAGATTGGCCCACTGGGACCCGTCAGCGGATAGATGTCGCGCAGGATTTCGACCGCCTGCGTCGACAGCGGCACGAGATGAGCCGGCGTGCGTACATCGCGCTTCTTCCACTCCCGCAGCTTCATCTTCTCGGGCGGGCAACGCCATAGCGCCTGATCGAGATCCACATCTTCCCAGTGCGCCAACCGCAACTGACCGGGCCGCTGGAACAGCAAGGGCGAGAGCTGCAGCGCCGCACGCGTGATGACGTTGCCGTTGTAGGCACGCATGTCGCGAAGCAACTGACCGAGCTTCTGCGGGTCCGTGATCGCCGCGTAATGGCGAGTACGTGGCGGCGGCAGACCACCGGTACGACCGTTCACGAAGTTCCGGGCCGGATCCAGCGCGCCCACGTCGACGGCGTACTGGAACACATGCTGCACCGCTTCGCGCACGCGCTGCGCCGTCTCCAGATTGCCGCGCTCCTTGATGCGGTGCAGACATCGGACCACCTCGGTCGGCAAGATGGCCTCCATGGCCAGCGCACCGATCCACGGGAAGATGTGCAGCTCCAGGTGGCGCATCACCTTCTCGGCATAGCTGGCCGACCATTCGCGGTCCTTCCGCGCCTGCGCATGCCAGGCACGGGCGGTCAGCTCAAAGGTATTGAGGCGTGCAACGCGATCGCGCTCTTCCTCCACGCGCCGCGCCTCCCGTGGATCGACGCCATCGGCGCGCTTCTCGGCTTCGGCACGCGCCTTCCGGCGCGCGGCCGCAAGCGTCACCGCCGGGTAGTGCCCGATGCTGAGCTTGGCTTCCTTGCCATGCCGCTTGTAGCGATAGACCCACGCCTTGCCGGTCGGTCGCACGCGAAGGTAAAGACCGTCGCCGTCTGCCAGCAAATATTCCCTGTCACGCGGCGCTGCCGCCTTGATCTGAAGCTCGTTGAGTTGCCCCATGGTGTACCCAAAATCGACTGCGATTGAAAAGCAGTCTGGGGTACACCGTGGGGTACACGCAAGAACGGGATTTTGTGAGATTCGGTGATGCCGCTTGAGCCGCCTTTTTGAGGCTAAGCCCTTGATGTACAAGGACTTTTGAGCTGACTTGGGATCTACCGAGAAAGAAAGATGGTGGCCTGGGGCGGAATCGAACCACCGACACGCGGATTTTCAATCCGCTGCTCTACCAACTGAGCTACCGGGCCATTGCATTTGTGTGCAGCCCTAAATTATACAGCGCTTCTGCGCCCTCTTGAAAGATCGACCCCAAGTTGTTTGAGCTTGCGGTACAGATGGGTGCGTTCGAGACCGGTTTTCTCGGCGACGCGGGTCATCGAACCGTTCTCCATCGCGAGGTGAAACTCGAAGTACGCCTTCTCGAAACCATCGCGCGCATCGCGCAGCGGGCGGTCGAGGTCGAAGCTCTGCGTCGATTGCGGGCCGGCGTCGACCACGGGCACGGAAGCGAGCGAGGCCATCAGCAGGCTGTCGCCTGTCGTCGTGATAGCGGCCGCCTGGTTGCCGGTGACCGGCGCGGGCACCACGCCTGCCGCGGCGCGGCGTGCGCTCTCGCGTGCCAGGCCCTGCTCCACTGCCTTGAGCAGCTTCTGCATGGTGATGGGCTTCTCGAGGAAGGCGAAGGCGCCGATGCGTGTTGCGTCGACTGCGGTGTCGATAGTGGCGTGGCCGCTCATCATGATGACGGGCATGCTCAGCAGGCCCGCGGTGGACCACTCCTTGAGCAGCGTGACGCCGTCGGTGTCGGGCATCCAGATGTCGAGCAGCACGAGATCGGGCCGTGCGCGCTGGCGCGCAGCGCGGGCTTCGGCGGCGTTTTCCGCGAGCTCCACGTTGTGGCCTTCGTCATTGAGAATTTCGAAGAGCAGGTCCCGGATGCCCAGCTCGTCATCGACCACGAGAATGTTTGCCATGAGTGCTGCTTGTTGTTTGCGCTGGTGTCTGCAATGTATTGAGGGTCCGCTGGCCCATCCATCGCCTGTGCGACGACGGAGATTCGTGCGGCTCAGGCGGCGGAAGACTTCGAATCTTCGGTGTGAGCGACCGCTGCCCGCGGCTCGCCTGCCAGCGCGAATGATAGCGAGACTTGTGCCCCTGCTACAGCCCCATCGACGACGCGGTTGGAAAGCTCGATGCGCGCACCGTGCTCGTCCGCGATTTTCTTCACGACCGCAAGGCCCAAACCAGTACCTTTTGTTTTCGTGGTTACGTAGGGCTCGAAGGCGCGCTTCAAAATATTTTCGGCAAAACCCGGGCCGCTGTCCTGCACCGTCAGGCGCACGCGCTGCCCCGAATCGCCTAGCCGCGTGCGGATGACGACCTCACCTGCCTTGCCCGTGCCGCTGGCGGCAGCTTCGGCGGCGTCCTGCGCGTTCTGCAACAGGTTGTGTATGACCTGGCGGATCTGCTGCGCGTCGCCGCGGATGGGCGGGCAGCGCTCGTCGAGCTCGGAGCGCAGCGTGATCGGCAGGCTCTCGGCGTTGTAGAGCTGGAGCACGTCGGTCAGCAAGGCGTTGAGGTCCACCGGCTTGAGGTCGGCTGCGGGCAGGCGCGCGTAGTCGCGGAATTCGTTCACCAGCCGCTTCATCGCATCGACCTGGTCGACGATGGTCTTCACCGACTTCACGAGCACGGCCTGTTCGGGCGGCGGGACCTTGCCCGAGAGCTTCATTTCGAGCCGCTCGGCCGAGAGCTGGATAGGCGTGAGCGGGTTCTTGATCTCGTGCGCGAGGCGGCGCGCCACTTCGCCCCAGGCCTGTGCGCGCTGGGCCGAGACGATTTCGGAGATGTCGTCGAACACCAGCAGCCGCGCGGCTCCGGGCAGCTCCGCGCCCCGCGCGACTATGTTGATGGCGCCGTCCTGCTGCGGCAGGTCGGTGCCGGAAGCGTGCAGCTCGAAAGCGTGCTGCCAGTGGTCGAGGCCGTGCTGCATGCGCTCGACGAGAAAGTCATCGAACTGCTGCTGCACCTTGGAACCGAACTCGGCCAGACCCGGCACATCGACGAGCGCCCGGCCTTCGTAGGCCGCGAGCGGCGCGCGCAGCACGCGGGTCGCGCCCGGATTGGTGGACAGCACAGTGCCCTTGGCGTCGAGCACGATCACGCCCGATGTCAGGTTGTCCAGAATGGTCTGCAGGTTGGCGCGCGCAGCGTCGAGCTGGCCCATGGTCTTCTCGACCGCGCCGCGGGCATCGGCCAGCTGCTGCGTCATGACGGCGAACGAGCGCGTGAGGCCGCCGAGTTCGTCCTTGCCCTGCAGCACGGCGGTGGGCCGCAGGTCGCCGGCCGCCACCTGGCGCACGCCGTCTGCCAGCACGAGCAGCGGCCGCGCAAGCTGATTGCCGAACAGCACGGCCAGCAGCACCGCACCGAACACGGCGAGGAACAGGCTCAGCGTGAGCGTGCCGATGTACATGCGGCGCAGGCCCTCGCGCGCGAGCGCCCGCTCCTGGTATTCGCGGTTGGCCTCCTGCACGGCCAGCGCGTTGGCGACCACGGCCGGCGGCAGCGGCCGCGTGACCTGCAGATAGCGCGGCGCGGTGTCGAAGTCGAAGCCCGGCCTCTGCACCATGGCGAGCGCACGCACGCTCGCGACCGGTGGGGTCGCGCCCGGCGCGGCGGTTTCGTCCAGCCCCTCGACGTGCGCGACGGCGCGCTCGGGGCGGACCTGGCGGAACTGCTGCACGGTTGGCCGCTCGGGGTTGAGCTGGAAGCGCGAGGAGCCAGCGCTGGCCACCAGTTGCCCGTTGCCGGTCCAGAGGATCACGTCGGTGGCTTCGAGCTGGTCGCGGATGCGTTCCAGCACCAGGCCCGCGCTCGTGTCAGGCACTTGCGCCAGCTGCGCGCTGGCGCCGCGCGTCTTGGCGGCGAGGTCGTCGGACAGCGAATCGAGCGTGGCGCGCCCCAGGTTGAGGCCGGCATCGAGCGCGCCCTCGACCTTGACGTCGAACCAGCTCTCGATGGAGCGTGCGACGAACTGGTAAGACACCACGTAGACCAGCGCCCCGGGCACCACGCCCACCAGCGCGAAGATGGCCGCCAGCTTGATGAGCAGCCGGCTGCCGAACTTGCCCTGCCGCAGCCGCCGCAGCAGGCGGAAGGCAACCCAGCCGATCACCAGCACCAGCAGCACCGCCACCACGACGTTGATGCCGAACAGGCGCACGTAGTAGCGCTCGTACAGCGCGCGGTTGTTGGTGGCCTGCGCCAGCAGGAACATCAGCACCAGGCCGATGGCCGTGACCAACGCGGCACCGACACCGATGGCCCAGCGCGTGGCCCGCGCGCGGCGCGCGGCCGGCGTGGCCGCTGCGCCGCTGCGCCCCGAAGTGCTCACTTCTGCTTCTCCAGCGGAAGCTTGGCCGTGCGTTCAGCGGCGATGTTCCAGTCGGCCTGCCCCACCACGCCGATCTGGAACGGGCGCGGCAGCTGCGAGGTGTCGAGCCGGAAGCGGAAAGTAACCTGGTGCTGCGGGTCGTCGCCGATCTCGGCCAGGTCGCCCAGCCGCAGGCGGCCGATGCGCTTGATGGCGTCGAGCGCGTCGCCGAGGGTGTCGAAGTTCTGGTTCAGCGAGATGCCCAGGCCGGCCGCGCCGGTCATCGGCGCCGCCGACACATTGAGCCGCCAGCGACGCGTGAGCGGCTGGTAGGCCAGCCGCATGTGGCGCGCAACTTGGGCGACCTTGCGGTCGGTCCAGTACCAGCGTTCCTGGTAGAGCTCGGCCTCGGCCACGAAATAGATGGCGATGCCCTTGTCGAGCACTTCCTCCACCAGCGAGGGCAGCTCGAACTGCACGGCAGCGCTGAAGTAGACGCCGTCGTCGGCCTGCTCGAGACGCATCTGGGTGATCGACGTGCCGTTGCGGCCCTGGGCGGCCGCCGGGGCTGGCAGCAGCAAGACCATCGACATTGCCCAGGCCCAGAGCAGGACGGCCAGCAAGGCCGGCCAGCGCCGTTCAGTGCGGGCGCTTCTCAAGCAGGGCGTAGAAGAAACCGTCGTGGTCACCAGAGGGATTGTCCGGGACGCCACGGGCATTCGACCCGCTTTGGGGCAGCAAATGGCCCGGCGATGGCAGCAATCGTGCGTCGGTGTTGTGTACAAGAAACGCATCAATTTGTTGCGAACCCTCTTCGCGGAACACGGAGCAGGTGCAGTAAAGAAGCCGGCCGCCGGGCCGCACCAGCGGCCAGAGCGCGGCCAGGAGGGCGGCCTGCTGGGCTGCGAGCTGGGCCGTATCGCTTTCGCGGCGCAGCCAGCGCACATCGGGATGGCGCCGCACGATGCCCGATGCGGTGCATGGCGCGTCGAGCAGGATGGCGTCGAAGGGTGTGCCGTCCCACCATTGGTCCGGACGCCCCGCGTCGGCGACGAGCACCTTGGCACTGAGGCCGATGCGGGCCAGGGTTTCGTCGATGCGGCGGCTGCGGACGGCATCGACTTCCAGGGCGGTCACGTCGATGGCCCCGGGGGCAGCCATTTCGAGCAGGTGCGCGGTCTTGCCACCGGGGGCGGCGCAGGCATCGAGCACGCGCAGCGGCGCCGCAGCACCCGGCTTCGTCGGCAAGAGGCCTTCGAGCAGCAGCGGTGCGGCCATCTGCGCGGCGGAGTCCTGCACCGAGCTGGCGCCATCGGCAAAACCGGGCAGCTGCTGCACGGGACGTGCGCGCGTCAGCTGCAGGCCGCTGAGGCCCACGCGTGTCGCACCGAGACCGACGGCTTCAAGCTCCGCCAGATAGGAAGCCACGGTCGATTTCTGGGCGTTGACCCGCAGCGTCATCGGCGCCTGCGCGTTGTCGGCGGCCAGCACCCGCTGCCAGTCGCGCGGATGGTCGCGCTTGAGGCGCTCGATCCACCAGCGCGGGTGGTTCCATTGCGCGACGGGTTCTGTGTCGGTGGCGGCCACGAGCTCGTCGCGCTCACGCAAAAAGCGCCGCAGACAGGCGTTGATGAAGCTGGCCTGCGCCCGCGTGGCCGGGTTGCGCTTGGCAGCCTCGACGGCCTGGTCGACCAGCGTGAAAGGTTCGTAGGGTGCACGTTCGCTGTCCCACGCCAGTGCCAGCGCGGTGCACAGCAGGGCATCGGGCAGCGGCGGCGGCGTGCGCTTGGCCAGGTGACGGCGCAAGGCCTCGGCGCGGCCGAGCCAGCGCAGCACCTGGAAGCCGAGCGCCTGCACGCCGGGGCGCAGCGAAGGCTCGACCGCCTCGAAGGCAACCGAGCCCGAGGTGCCGGCGCGAATCGACGCCAGCGCCACCGCGGTCAGTTGCAGTTGGCGCCAGAGCGGGGGCTGCAGCGACGGCGCACCGTTGTTGCTGCCGGAGGAAGGATCGGAAGGTAGTTCTGACAAGTTGGGGCGATGGTAACGGGCGACCGTAAAGCCGGACGCCGCGCAATGGAAAGAAGAAAGAACCGCGCCGGGCGCCGAACTCAGAGCAGCGGAGCGGCCGGACGCAGACGCACGGCCCATGCCACCAGCAGCGCCGGAAACTGCGCGATCGCAGCGTTGTAGTGCCCCACCGCCTGGTTGAACTGGCTGCGCGCGATCTCCGCCGCGGCCGAAGGCTCGGGCCATGCGATCGGCTCGATGGCGCTGGGCACCGTGGCCTCGGTCCCGGGCTGCAGTTGCGCCGGCCGCGACAGCGTGCCATCGGCGTCGAACACCGTCACATCGTCCGGGTGCTGGCGCCGCCACGCATTGATCCACACCTGCAGCGCGGTAGCCAGCGCGGCCATGACGCCAGTGTCCAGCGGGTGCAGCCGGGTCGCGCCGAGCAGGGTCGCGAGCTGGGTGGTCGCAGCCTGCAATGGCGCGATGGATGACAGCGATTCACCCGTTGGCGACGCTTCCACTGGTGGCGCAGCCGTGATGCTGGCCTGCACGAAATCGAGCTGCTTGCCCAGGGCCGCATCGAGCAGGCCGTAGGCCTGCAGCACGGCCGCGCGCAAACGCACCAGCCGGTTGTAGGCACCGACAAACCAGAACAGCAGGACCGCGATCACGATCCAGCTGGTCAGCGATTCGGGCAATACGCTCATCGACGACAACGCCTCATCATTGAAAACACAAAGAAAAACGCCCCCCAACCGGAAGCGGTCGGGGGGCGTGGTGTACCGGTCATGGCCGGTGATGCTACCGAGTTATTCGGTCGCGGCGCCTTCGCTGGCGTCAGCCGTGCTGGCGGCTGCATCGCTGTCGGCGGAGCCTGCCAGTTCGGCAGCTTCCGATTCGGCGATGGCGCGGCGCTCGGCTTCGTCCATGGCGTCCTTGACCTTGCGGGCCTGGTGGTAAGCCATGCCGGTGCCTGCGGGGATCAGGCGGCCGACGATGACGTTTTCCTTCAGGCCGCGCAGCTCGTCGCGCTTGCCCATGATCGCGGCTTCGGTCAGCACGCGCGTCGTTTCCTGGAACGAAGCAGCCGAGATGAACGAGTCGGTCGACAGCGACGCCTTCGTGATACCCAGCAGCAGGTTGGTGAACGTAGCGGGGATCTTGCCGTCGGCGCGCAGGGCGTCGTTGGTGTTGAGCATTTCGCTGCGTTCGACCTGTTCGCCGGAGATGTAGCTCGTGTCGCCGATGTTGTCGACCACGACGCGGCGCAGCATCTGGCGAACGATCACCTCGATGTGCTTGTCGTTGATCTTCACACCCTGCAGGCGGTACACGTCCTGCACTTCGTCCACGATGTAGCGCGCCAGTTCTTCCGAACCCAGCAGGCGCAGGATGTCCTGCGGGTCCGCCGGGCCGTCGACCACGGATTCGCCCTTGTTCACCACCTGGCCTTCGTGCACCAGGATGTTCTTTTCCTTCGGCACGAGGTCTTCCCAGACGGTGCCTTCCGGATCGGTGATCTGCAGGCGGATCTTGCCCTTCGTTTCCTTGCCGAACGACACGGTGCCGGTCATTTCAGCCAGCATGCCCTTGTCCTTCGGCGAACGGGCTTCGAACAGCTCGGCAACGCGCGGCAGACCGCCGGTAATGTCGCGGGTCTTCTGGCCTTCGACCGGAATACGCGCCAGCACTTCGCCGGGGCCCACGTCCTGACCGTCACGGATCTGGACCAGTGCGCCGATCGGGAAGCCGATCGTCACCGAGTGGTCGGTGCCCGGGATCTTCACTTCGGCGCCGGAGGCGTCGATGAGCTTCACCTGCGGGCGCACGACCTTGGCAGCGCCGCGGCGCTTCGGGTCGATCACGACCAGGGTCGACAGACCGGTCACTTCGTCCACCTGCTTCGCAACCGTGAGGCCTTCCTCGACGTTTTCGAACTGCGTCTTGCCGGCGAACTCGGTAATGATCGGGCGCGTCAGCGGATCCCAGTTGGCAAGCACGTGACCGGCCTTGATCTGCTGGTCGGCCTTGACCGTCAGGGTCGCGCCGTACGGCACCTTATGGCGTTCGCGCTCACGGCCGTGCTCGTCATGAATGACGATCTCGCCCGAACGCGAAATCACGACCAGCTCGCCCTTGCTGTTGGTCACGTAGCGCATCGTGGCGTTGAAGCCGATCGAGCCGTTCGACTTGGCTTCCACGCTCGAAGCGATGGCAGCGCGCGAAGCGGCACCACCGATGTGGAAGGTACGCATCGTCAGCTGCGTGCCGGGTTCGCCAATGGACTGCGCAGCGATCACACCGACTGCTTCGCCGATGTTGATCAGGCCGCCGCGGCCCAGGTCGCGTCCGTAGCAGGTCGCGCAGATGCCGAAGCGGGTTTCGCAGGTCAGCGCGGTGCGGACCTTGACCTCGTCGACGCCTTGCGCTTCCAGCGCTTCGATGTTGTCTTCGTCGAACATCTCGCCGGCCTTCAGCAGCACCGAGCGGTTTTCCGGGTGCAGCACGTCGTCTGCAGCCGAGCGGCCGAGGATACGGTCGCGCAGCGACTCGATCACTTCACCGCCTTCGACGATGGCGCGCATCAGGTAGCCGCCGTGGGTGCCGCAGTCCTGCTCGGTCACGACCAGGTCTTGCGTCACGTCGACCAGACGACGGGTCAGGTAGCCCGAGTTCGCCGTCTTCAGCGCCGTGTCGGCCAGACCCTTACGGGCACCGTGGGTGGAGATGAAGTACTCCAGCACGTTCAGGCCTTCGCGGAAGTTCGCGGTAATGGGCGTCTCGATGATCGAGCCGTCCGGCTTGGCCATCAGGCCCCGCATACCGGCCACCTGGCGAATCTGGGCCGCGGAACCGCGGGCGCCCGAGTCGGCCATCATGTAGATCGAGTTGAAGGACTCCTGCTCGACTTCCTTGCCGTGGCGGTCGATGACGCGCTGCTTCGACAGCTTGGCCATCATGACCTTCGACACTTCGTCGCCGGCCTTGCCCCAGATGTCCACCACCTTGTTGTAGCGTTCGCCGGAGGTCACCAGACCGGACACGTACTGCTGCTCGATCTCCTTCACTTCCTTGGCGGAGCGCTCGATGATGCCGTGCTTCTCAGCGGGCACCAGCATGTCGTCGATGGCAATCGAGATACCGGCCTTGGTCGCCAGACGGAAGCCGTTTTGCAGCAGCTTGTCGGCGAACACGACGGTCTCTTTCAGGCCGCACTTGCGGAACGAGACGTTGATGAGCTTGGAGATTTCCTTCTTCTTCAGCGCCTTGTTGATGTTCGAGAACGGCAGGCCCTTCGGCAGGATCTCGGACAGCAGGGCACGGCCCACGGTGGTGTCCACGAGCGAGGTCGACGGCGTGAATTCGCCGGTTTCCTTGTTCTTGGTGTATTCCGTGATGCGCACTGCCACCTTGGCGGTGAGTTCGACTTCGTTGGCGTCGAGCGCGCGCTGCACTTCACCGATGTCGGAGAAGATCAGGCCCTCGCCCTTGCCGTTGATGCGGTCGCGGGTCGTGTAGTACAGACCCAGCACCACGTCCTGCGAAGGAACGATCGACGGTTCGCCCGAAGCCGGGAACAGCACGTTGTTGGAGGCCAGCATCAGCGTGCGGGCTTCCATTTGCGCTTCCACCGACAGCGGCACGTGAACAGCCATCTGGTCGCCGTCGAAGTCGGCGTTGAATGCCGCGCAGACGAGCGGGTGCAGCTGGATGGCCTTGCCTTCGATCAGGATGGGTTCGAAGGCCTGGATGCCCAGACGGTGCAGCGTCGGAGCGCGGTTCAGCATGACCGGGTGCTCCTTGATGACCTCTTCCAGGATGTCCCAGACCACCGGCGTGCCCGATTCGACTTCCTTCTTGGCAGCCTTGATCGTGGTCGCGATGCCCATGGCTTCGAGGCGCGAGAAGATGAAGGGCTTGAACAGCTCGAGCGCCATCAGCTTCGGCAGGCCGCACTGGTGCAGCTTGAGCGTCGGGCCCACCACGATGACCGAACGGCCCGAGTAGTCGACGCGCTTGCCCAGCAGATTCTGGCGGAAGCGGCCGCTCTTGCCCTTGATCATGTCGGCCAGCGACTTCAGCGCGCGCTTGTTGGCGCCCGTCATGGCCTTGCCACGGCGGCCGTTGTCCAGCAGCGAGTCGACGGCTTCCTGCAGCATCCGCTTTTCGTTGCGCGCGATGATTTCCGGAGCCTTCAGCTCCAGCAGGCGGCGCAGACGCGAATTGCGGTTGATGACGCGGCGATACAGGTCGTTCAGGTCGGAGGTCGCGAAGCGGCCGCCGTCCAGCGGCACCAGCGGACGCAGGTCCGGCGGCAGCACGGGCAGCACGTCGAGCACCATCCACTCGGGCTTGATGCCCGACTTGCGGAAGGCTTCCAGCACCTTCAGGCGCTTGGAGTTCTTCTTGACCTTGACTTCGGAGCCGGTCAGGTCGCCGCGCAGGCGTTCGATCTCGCTGTCGAGTTCGATGCCTTCGAGCAGGTCCTTGATGCCTTCGGCGCCCATCTTGGCGACGAATTCGTCACCGTATTCCTTGCGCTTCGCGTCGTAGTCGTCCTCGGACATGATGCCGAACTTCTTCAGCGGGGTCATGCCGGGGTCGGTGATCACGTAGGCTTCGAAATACAGCACGCGTTCGATGTCGCGCAGCGTCATGTCGAGCACGAGGCCCAGGCGCGACGGCAGCGATTTCAGGAACCAGATGTGGGCGCAGGGCGCGGCCAGGTCGATGTGACCCATGCGCTCGCGACGCACCTTGGTCTGCGTGACTTCAACGCCGCACTTCTCGCAGATCACGCCGCGGTGCTTCAGGCGCTTGTACTTGCCGCACAGGCACTCGTAGTCCTTGATGGGGCCGAAGATCTTGGCGCAGAAGAGACCGTCGCGCTCGGGCTTGAACGTGCGGTAGTTGATCGTCTCGGGCTTCTTCACCTCGCCGAAAGACCACGAACGGATCTTCTCGGGCGAAGCCATGCCGATCTTGATGGCATCGAAATGCTCATCAGGCGTGAATTGCTTGAACAGGTCGAGTAGCGATTTCATAAGACTCTTTCCCTTTTCAAATTAAGAACGCTCGAGCTCGATGTCGAGGCCCAGCGAACGAATTTCCTTGACCAGCACGTTGAACGATTCCGGCATGCCGGCTTCGATCGAGTGCTCGCCCTTGACGATGCTTTCGTACACCTTGGTACGGCCTTGCACGTCGTCGGACTTCACGGTCAGCATTTCCTGCAGGACGTAGGCGGCGCCGTAAGCTTCCAGCGCCCACACTTCCATTTCCCCGAAACGCTGGCCGCCGAACTGCGCCTTGCCGCCCAGCGGTTGCTGCGTGACGAGCGAGTACGGGCCGGTGGAGCGCGCGTGCATCTTGTCGTCGACCAGGTGATGCAGCTTCAGGAAGTGCATGTAGCCGACGGTGACGGGACGCTCGAACTGGTCGCCGGTGCGGCCGTCGAACAGGTACGCCTGCGTGCGCGTATCGGTCAGGCCCTTGAGCTTTGCGATGTCGTCCGGGTAGGCGAGCTTCAGCATGCCGCGGATTTCTTCTTCCGAAGCACCGTCGAACACAGGCGTCGCGAAGGTCGCGCCGTTCTGCAGGTTCGCTGCCATTTCGAGCAGTTCGGTGTCGTTCAGCGAGCTGATGTTTTCCTGGCGGCCCGAACCGTTGTACAGCTGCTCCATGAACTTGCGCAGCTCGGCCACCTTGGCCTCTTGCTGCAGCAGGTCACCGATGCGCTGGCCGATGCCCTTGCCGGCCCAGCCCAGATGCACCTCGAGCACCTGGCCCACGTTCATCCGCGAAGGCACGCCCAGCGGGTTCAGGCAGATGTCGCACGGCGTGCCGTCGGCCATGTGGGGCATGTCTTCGACCGGAACGATCTTCGACACCACACCCTTGTTGCCGTGGCGGCCGGCCATCTTATCGCCGGGTTGCAGGCGGCGCTTGACGGCCAGGTAGACCTTGACCATCTTGAGCACGCCCGCGGGCAGCTCGTCGCCCTGCGTGAGCTTCTTGCGCTTTTCTTCGAACGCGAGGTCGAAGCTGTGGCGCGTCTGCTCCAGCGAGTTCTTGATCGACTCGAGCTGCGAAGCCACTTCGTCTTCCGCCGGGCGGATGTCGAACCAGTGGAACTTCTCGACCGACGACAGGTAGGCCTTGTCGAGCTTGGTGCCCTTGGCCAGCTTGTTCGGGCCGCCGTTGGCGACCTTGCCCGTCAGCAGCTTCTCGATACGGTCGAACGCGTCGGCTTCGACGATGCGAAGCTGGTCGTTCAGGTCGAGGCGGAAGCGCTTGAGCTCGTCGTCGATGATCTGCTGGGCGCGCTTGTCGCGCGTGATGCCTTCGCGGGTGAACACCTGCACGTCGATCACGGTGCCTTGCGAGCCCTGATCCACACGCAGCGAGGTGTCCTTCACATCGGAAGCCTTCTCGCCGAAGATGGCGCGAAGCAGCTTCTCTTCAGGCGTCAGCGTGGTCTCGCCCTTCGGCGTGACCTTGCCCACCAGCGTGTCGCCCGGCTGCACTTCGGCGCCGACATAAATGATGCCGGATTCGTCGAGGCGGTTGAGCTGCTGCTCGGCCAGGTTCGGGATGTCGCGCGTGATTTCTTCGGCGCCCAGCTTCGTGTCGCGAGCCATCACCACCAGTTCCTCGATGTGGATCGAGGTGTAGCGGTCTTCGGCGACGACGCGTTCCGAGATCAGGATCGAGTCTTCGAAGTTGTAGCCGTTCCACGGCATGAACGCGATCAGCATGTTCTGGCCGAGGGCCAGTTCGCCGAGGTCGGTCGATGCACCGTCGGCCACCACGTCGCCCTTGGCGATCTTGTCGCCGCGCTTGACGATGGGACGCTGGTGGATGTTGGTGTTCTGGTTCGAACGCTGATACTTGATCAGGTTGTAGATGTCCACACCGACTTCACCGGCAGCCGCTTCGGCGTCGTTCACGCGCACCACGACACGGGTCGCATCGACGTAGTCGACGATACCGCCGCGGGTGGCCGTGACCACAGTGCCGGAGTCGACCGCGGAGACGCGCTCGATACCGGTGCCGACCATCGGCTTCTCGGGGCGCAGCACAGGCACGGCCTGGCGCTGCATGTTGGCGCCCATCAACGCGCGGTTCGCGTCGTCGTGCTCGAGGAACGGCACGAGCGATGCGGCCACCGACACGATCTGCGCGGGCGACACGTCCATGTACTGGATGCGTTCGGCACCGACCAGGATCGATTCGCCGGCTTCACGCGCCGAGACCAGGTCGCCGGTCAGCTTGCCGTCCTTGTCCAGGGCCGCGTTGGCCTGGGCGATGACGTACTTGCCTTCTTCGATGGCCGACAGGTAGTCGATGTCCATCGTGACCTTGCTGTCGATCACGCGACGGTACGGCGTCTCGATGAAGCCGTATTCGTTCAGGCGGGCGTACAGGGCCAGCGAGTTGATCAGGCCGATGTTCGGGCCTTCAGGCGTTTCGATCGGGCACACGCGGCCGTAGTGGGTCACGTGCACGTCGCGCACTTCGAAGCCTGCACGTTCACGCGTCAGACCACCCGGGCCAAGGGCCGACACGCGGCGTTTGTGGGTGATTTCGGACAGCGGGTTCGTCTGGTCCATGAACTGCGACAGCTGCGAGGCGCCGAAGAATTCCTTCAGCGCAGCCGAGATCGGCTTGCTGTTGATCAGGTCGTGCGGCATCAGCGGCTCTTGCTCCGCTTGACCCAGACGTTCCTTCACGGCCTTCTCGATACGTGCCAGGCCGGTGCGGTACTGGTTTTCGGCCAGTTCGCCCACGCAACGCACGCGGCGGTTGCCCAGGTGGTCGATGTCGTCGACTTCGCCGTTGCCGTTGCGCAGGTCGACGAGGATCTTGACCACGGCCAGGATGTCTTCGTTGGTCAGCACCATCGGGCCGGTCGATTCGTCGCGGCCGACCTTGGCGTTGAACTTCATGCGGCCGACGCGCGACAGGTCGTACGTGTCCGGGTTGTAGAACAGGCGCTGGAACAGGGCCTGCACAGCGTCTTCCGTCGGCGGCTCGCCGGGGCGCATCATGCGGTAGATGGCCACGCGGGCGGCGAATTCGTCCACGGTTTCGTCGATGCGCAGGGTCTGCGAGATGTACGCGCCCTGGTCGAGTTCGTTCGTGTAGATCACCTGCACGTCTTGCACGCCGGCCGTGCGCAGCTTCTTCAGCAGCGCTTCGGTCAGCTCGTCGTTGGCCTTGGCCAGGATTTCGCCGGAGTCGGCGTCGACGATGTTGCGTGCGATCACGCGGCCGATCAGGAAGTCTTCCGGCACGCTGATGTGCGTGGTGCCGCCCTGCTCGAGCTCACGCGTGTGGCGCGCCGTAACGCGCTTGTCCTTGGCGACCACGACCTTGCCCGACTTGTCGGTGATGTCGAAGCGCGCGACTTCGCCGCGCAGGCGCTCGGAGACGAACTCCATCTGCGCGCCGCTGTCCATCAGGCGGAAGTTGTCGTTCACGAAGAAGTTCGCGAGGATCGATTCCGGGTTCAGGCCAATGGCCTTCAGCAGGATCGTGACCGGCATCTTGCGGCGACGGTCCACGCGGAAGTACAACATGTCCTTCGGGTCGAACTCGAAGTCGAGCCACGAACCGCGGTAGGGAATCACGCGGGCCGAGAACAGCAGCTTGCCCGAGCTGTGCGTCTTGCCCTTGTCGTGTTCGAAGAACACGCCAGGCGAACGATGCAGCTGCGAGACGATCACGCGTTCCGTGCCGTTGATGATGAACGAACCCTTTTCGGTCATGAGCGGCACTTCGCCCATGTAGACCTCTTGTTCCTTCACTTCCTTGACCACCTTCGACTGCGAGGTCGACGACTCGCGGTCATAGATGATGAGCTGGACCTTGGCGCGCACGGCCGAGGCGAAGGTCAGACCACGGGTCTGGCACTCACGCACGTCGAACGCCGGCTTCGCCAGGTTGTACTCGAGGAACTTCATCTCGACGAAACCGTTGTGCGAGACGATCGGGAAGGCGGCGTCGAACGCGGCCTGCAGGCCTTCGACGGTGCGTTGTTTCGGGGGAATGCCGGCTTGCAGGAACGCGGTGTACGCGTCTTTCTGCATCTGCAGCAGGTAGGGAATTTCGACGACGCTGTCGCGATTGCCGAAACTTTTTCGGATGCGCTTGCGTTCGGTGTAACTGTACGCGGACGATTGGGCCATGAGAGCTCCGGTGCTTGAGATCTTCAGCGACTTGTCAGCAGTGCCGAGGCACCACTGCTTGGCGGCTGGCCACTACCAGCCGTTGGCGGACAGCGATGCGTTGCACATCGCCCGAACCAAGGGGTCTTCTGCAGTCGGGGTCAGAAGACACTCAAAAAACGTCTCGTTTTGGCTTTTCCGTCGACCTGAAGGTCTCCGGGAAAGCCGGCAACGAGCCGGCTTTTGGGTGCGCTCTGAAAGCGGCAAAGGCTGGAGGGCCTTTTCAGGCGCCTCCAGCCCTCCAGGGGGTCTGAATTACTTCAGTTCCACCTTGGCGCCGGCTTCTTCCAGCTTCTTCTTGGCAGCGTCAGCGTCAGCCTTCGACAGGCCTTCCTTGACAGCCTTGGGAGCGGCTTCCACCAGATCCTTGGCTTCCTTGAGGCCCAGGCCGGTGATTTCGCGCACAGCCTTGATGACCGACACCTTGTTCGCGCCGACGTCAGCCAGCACGACATTGAATTCGGTCTTTTCTTCGACCACAGCAGCGGCTGCGCCACCACCGGCGGCCGGAGCCGACATTGCAGCGGCGCTCACGCCGAACTTCTCTTCGATGGCTTTCACCAGGTCGTTGAGTTCCAGGACCGTCATGCTGTCGAGCGCGGTCAGAAATGCGTCTTTATCGAATGCCATTTTTGTTTCCTAACAATTGGGTTGAATATTTCAAACGCGGGGCTCAAGCGGCCTGCGCTTCTGCCGGTGCATCGGCAACGGGTGCAGCTTCGCCACCACCGCGCTTCTCGGCCAGCGCCGCGAGCACGCGGGCGGTACGAGAGATCGGGGATTGCATCAAGCCCAGCAATTGCGCCAGCAGCACTTCCTTCGAAGGGATGTTGGCCAGTTGCTTCACGCCGTCGACGTCCAGGGCCTTGCCACCGAAGGCGCCGCCGCGAATGACCAGCTTGTCGTTGGTCTTCGCGAAATCGGCCACCACCTTGGCGGCGGCCACAGCGTCTTCGGAGAAGCCGTAGATCAGCGGACCGGTCATCTGGTCGCCAACAATCTCAAACGGGCTACCAGCGACAGCACGGCGGGCCAGGGTGTTCTTCAGAACACTCAGGCTCACACCCTTGCTGCGCGCTTCGTTGCGCAGTTTGGTCATATCGGCCACCGTGATGCCACGGTATTCCGCCATCACGAGCGTTTGAGCTTTTGCGGCGAGGCTGGTCACATCACTGATGACCGCTTCTTTCTCACTGCGATTCAGACTCAAGGTCTACTCCTTTTAATGCGATCTTCGGCCGGGGCCTGGGATCGCGCTTCATGCAGCGACCAACTGTTTCGGAACAAAAATCAAATTCCTTGCAGCGGGATCGCCATCTGCGCTGATTGCCTGACGGGAAGGTCCGGCGATTAAGTGCAGCACCCTGCACACCAGCGGTCTTGGATGGCCCGCGGCAACCGGAGTTGCCGCGACCCACCACATTCGCCCCACCCTTTCGGGCGGAGCAAATCTCTTTAGCTCGCCGAGATGGTTTGCGTGTCCACGCGGACACCCAGACCCATGGTCGACGACACAGCCACCTTGCGCAGGTACACGCCCTTGCTGGTCGCGGGCTTGGCCTTGACCAGAGCGTCGATCAGCGCAGCGAGGTTGCCCTGCAGCTTGTCGTTGTCGAACGAGCGACGGCCGATCGTGCCGTGCACGATGCCGGCCTTGTCGACGCGGAACTGAACCTGGCCAGCCTTGGCGTTCTTCACGGCCGTGGCGACGTCCGGGGTCACCGTGCCAACCTTCGGGTTGGGCATCAGGCCGCGCGGGCCGAGGATCTGGCCGAGCGTACCGACGACGCGCATGGCGTCAGGGGCGGCGATCACGACGTCGAAAGGCATGTCGCCAGCCTTGACCATGGCAGCCAGGTCGTCCATGCCGACGATGTCGGCACCGGCGGCCTTGGCTTCTTCAGCCTTGGCGCCTTGGGCGAACACGGCGACGCGCTTGGTCTTGCCGGTGCCGTTGGGCAGCACGACGGCGCCACGCACAACCTGATCAGACTTCTTCGCATCGATGCCGAGTTGCACGGCCACGTCGATCGATTCGTCGAACTTGGCGGTGGCGGCTTCCTTGACGATGGTGATCGCGTCAACCAGCGGGTACAGCTTGTTGCTGTCGACCTTGCCTTCGAGCGACTTCTGCTTCTTGGTGATCTTGGACATTTACACGCCCTCCACATTCACGCCCATCGAGCGGGCCGAGCCGGCGATGGTACGAACTGCTGCGTCGAGGTCGGCGGCAGTCAGGTCCTTCATCTTGGCCTTGGCGATTTCTTCGAGCTGGGCGCGCGTGATCTTGCCGACCTTGTCGGTGTGCGGACGGGCCGAGCCCTTTTCCAGCTTGATGGCCTTCTTGATCAAGGTGATCGCCGGGGGCGTCTTGATGATGAAGGTGAAGCTCTTGTCAGCGAACGCGGTGATGACCACCGGCAGCGGCAGACCCGGCTCGACGCCTTGGGTTTGCGCGTTGAACGCCTTGCAGAACTCCATGATGTTCAGACCGCGCTGACCGAGTGCGGGACCGATCGGCGGGGACGGGTTGGCCTTACCAGCTGGCACTTGCAGCTTGATGAAGCCGACGATTTTTTTCGCCATGCTATTTGCTCCTTGCGGGTGATATCGCCTTGGCTTGCGGCCGCGGCTCCCCGGGGTTAAACGACTCTTCGATCAAGGCCGCGCGCCGAGTCGGACAACGCGCAGCCGGAAACAGTAACGCCGACCCGAAGGCCGGCGGGTCGTCAGGTCTTCTCGACCTGGCTGAATTCGAGCTCCACAGGCGTCGCGCGGCCGAAAATCATGACCGACACGCTGACCTTGCTCTTCTCGTAGTTGACTTCTTCGACAGTGCCGTTGAAATCGGTGAATGGGCCTTCCTTGACGCGCACGAATTCGCCAACGGTGAACTCGACCTTGTGGCGCGGCTTCTCGGTGCCCTGCTGCATCTGGCTGACGATATCCTCGACCTCTTTCTGCGAGATCGGGGCAGGACGGTTCTTGGCGCCGCCCACGAAACCCGTCACCTTATTGGTGTGCTTCACCAGGTGCCAGCTCTCGTCGTCCATGATCATTTCGACCAGCACGTAGCCCGGAAAGAAGCGGCGCTCGGTGGTGCGCTTCTGGCCGTTCTTGATTTCAACCACTTCTTCGGTCGGAACCAGGATGCGGCCGAACTTGTCCTGCATGCCGGCGCGATTGATGCGCTCAGTGATGTTTCGCTCGACAGCCTTCTCCATGCCCGAATAGGCATGCACCACGTACCAACGCAGATCTGGGTTGGCGGCGGGAGCCAGCACCGAGGTGTTTTCTTCCTCTGGTGCGCCCGGCGTGGTTTCAACTGCATTCACTGGATCAGCGGTCATTTATTTTCTCCAGCCCAGAATGAGGTCGAAAAACACCCATTCGAGCGTCTTGTCGGTGAGCCAGAGGAAGACGGACATGATCGCCACGAAGGCGAACACATAAGCCGTCATCTGCATCGCTTCCTTGCGGGTCGGCCAGACGACCTTCTTGACCTCGCGCCACGAGTCGCGGCCGAAGGCCCACAACTGACGGCCATTCTCCGAACTGCCGAAGGCAGCCACCGCCGCGGCCAAGCCGACCAGCAGCGCAGCCCATTGCACCAGCGAGCCTTGGCGCGACAGCAGATAGAACGCCACGATAGCGCCCACTGCCAGTACGACAGCCACGGCCAGTTTGGCCTTGTCAGCGCCGGTGCTCACGGTTTCGATTTGAGAAGTGGCCATGTTTGGCTGATTTCCTGTGACCCTGAGGCCTTCAATTCAATGCGTCTCTTGAGACGCCGAAGCCCGTCGGGACGCGACGGGCTTTTTTCGGAGTGCCACCTAAGTGGCAGGGGCAGTAGGAATCGAACCTACAACCTTCGGTTTTGGAGACCGACGCTCTGCCAATTGAGCTATACCCCTCCGGTACTCTTTGCGCCCGACTTAGATGTCGAGGATCTTGGCCACGACGCCCGAACCCACGGTACGGCCGCCTTCACGGATGGCGAAGCGCAGGCCTTCTTCCATCGCGATCGGGTTGATCAGCTTGACGGTGATGC